>NZ_JBXENJ010000001.1:0-935381 GCF_056836725.1 Priestia sp. 3CA3 | reverse complement strand
AAAAGTGGAAAGCTTTTTTTATTTGCGAATCAGAACCGGAATCTGCTGCTGAATCTGCTGCAAAGGAGCGCTTGTTTTCTCTGTTAACGAACGCAAAATACCGCCTTCTATCATACAGTTAATCACAACTGCAAGCTCTCCTGCCTGCTTATCTTGAAATCCGCTCTCTATCATTTTTTCTCTAAAAAGTTTTTCCCAATCTTGAAACGCTGCATAGCAGACTTCGCGAAGCGGTTCATTAATAAGCGCCGTTTCTCCAGCCATCAGTCCAACAGGCATACCAGCAATACTTTCTTCGTGTTCAAACTGCTTGGACAATTCTTCAATAAAATACTGAATAGCCTGTGCCGCGTCAGAAGATTTATTTAAACTTTCTTTAATTTGAACTTGGACGTATTTATTCGTATATTGAACAGCGTGAATCGCCAGTTCTTCTTTCCCTTTTGGAAAATAATAATAAAGAGACCCTTTTGGCGACCCGCTCTCTTTAATAATTTGATTTAATCCCGTTGCATGATAGCCTTGCAGCTGAAAAAGCCGCGATGCTGTTTCTAAAATCTTATCGCGTGCATTTGCTTTCTTCACAAAACGATGCCTCCCCTATATAATAAGTGGTTTCTATAACACTACTTATCATATAAGGAAATGAAATTTTTGTCAAAATAAAGTGAATATTTTACCATTTATTTTTCCTTATTTTCATTTCTTATGACCTAATAATTGTTTTTCTTACTTCTTCCTCTAACGGTTGAAGAGGCGTAATAATACGGTCGCTCACCTCCTCAGCCGCTTCTACCATCGAGAGCTGCGCCACTGAAACAACAGTGTTATGATCTTTTACTAGCTCATCTAAGACATGTTTCACCTTCTGTTTATACTTCTCTATGTTTCCAGTCATTACTAGTTCAAAAGCACCTTCTATCACAACAGGGTGAACTTTTATCTTTACATTTTGATAAAATGCAAATTCGTCTAGACGCTTCATCGTTCCTTCTACGGTCTCCGGATTTGTAAACACGATAAGCTGTGGTTCTTCTATTTCACATATTCGGCGAAAATAAGGCTCATCGATTTTAATAATTGGAACATCACTTGTAAATGCTTCTGGTAAAAGAGCAATGTAGTTCGTACACGTGAGTAAAATGGCATCCGCTGAACATTCTTCCATCCACTTTAACTGCTTCTCTACTTTTACAGCTGCTGATTCCGCTGCCAACTTAGGGTCGGTTGTTACCCGATGTACAAGGCCGGGGTCTACGAAATGCATACAGTTCGCAAACGGCAGCGCTTTTTCTATATAAGAGATGTTCGAATGATGAGCGTGCAGGCAAGCAATTTTCTTCATCGTTTTCCTCCTGTATGATGGTCTTTGAAATACTGAATTAAAAATTCCTGGAACTTTTTCGCAACAGGAGTTAAGTATTTATCCTTGTTCCACGCAATCCCAATTACCCTTGAAGCTGTGTCTTCTTTGAGCTTTATTTTTTTAATGCCTCGCAAGTCCACTCCCTTTATTTCAGGAAGCAAGGCAACCCCTAAATGAGCCGCTACAAAACCAATCACCGTCAAAAATTCTTCTCCTTCAAACGTAATATTTGGGACAATTTCAGCTTCTTCGAACAGCTGATCAAAAATTGTTCGGCTTCCGTATCCTTTTTTTAACGCGATAAACGATTCATGAGCCAACTCTGAAATCGAAAGCACTTGTCTTGAGGCAAAAGAATGCGTATCAGGGACATACGCGTACAGCTCGTCTTTCCATAAATATTCCCACTGAATTCCTGCCCTAGATTCCGTTACGGAAGACATACAAAAATCAATTTCTCCCGTTTGAAGCTGATCGAGCATGATGTTCGTAGCGTTCTCAAAAATTTGAAATTGAACGTTCGGATACTCTTGTAAAAAAGCATGAACTAGTTTCGGGACGGACGAAGCGCCTAATGATTTTAAAAAAGCAAACGAAATGCTGCCGCGATGAGGATGAATCAAATCTGAAAGCTCACGTTTCGCTTCTTCCATTTCGTTTAATACTTTAGCCGTTCGTTCATAAAAAAGCCTTCCGTATCGATTTAAAATAACTTGCCTTCCTTTTCGTTCAAATAGCGGTACGCCAAGCTCTGATTCTAACTTAGAAATTGAGCGGCTGAGCGTAGGCTGCGCAATTGATAATTGTTCCGCTGCCTTTGTGAAATGTTCCGTTTGAGCTACAACATTAAAATATTCGAGCTGCTGCCATTCCATTTTTTTCACATCCTTTACTTATTACATAATACTATCGATTTCATATAAATTATACATTGGACGTCATAAAAAATTCATGTTTAAATGAAGAACGTAGCACTTGCCGAAAATGTTATGTGTCTGCATAGAATAAGTGTTGAAAGAAGGAATTCGTTTATGGATGTTTCAATTATTTTAACAATGTTAGCCGTCGGACTGATCTTAGGATTTGTCGGAGCAGGCGGATCAGGTTTTATTATTTCAATTTTAACGCTGCTGTACGGCGTATCTGTACACGTTGCACTCGCAACGGCTCTTACCGCAATGATTTTCTCTTCTTTATCTGGCGCCGTCAGTCATTATCGCGAAGGTAACGTATCTTTAAAATCCGGTATCTCTGTTGGTATCCTCGGTGCATTAGGCGCTTGGATTGGGTCTAACCTTTCATCCTTTATCCCAGAAGGCGAGCTAAAATGGCTCACAGCCGGCATGCTTTTATTATCTGGTGTTTTACTTTGGCTGCGAATGTTTTTATTTTCCCGTCAGCAAAAAGAACGTACTGTTCCAACAGGAGCTAAATTTGTCGTTTATTCTTTACTAATCGGCTTAATTACGGGCGCTCTGTCCGGAATGTTTGGAATTGGCTCAACTCCATTTATCCAGCTTGGCCTTATGATGGTGTTAGGCTTGTCTATTCGCCAGTCGGCCGGAACGACGATGCTCGTTATTATTCCGATTGCAATTGGCGGAGGAATGGGCTATTATCAGCAGGGCTTTTTAGATATCCCGCTGTTGATTCAAGTAGTTGTCGGCACAATGGTCGGTTCATATATTGGAGCAAAATTTACAAATCGTGTACCTGCTCCCGTATTAAAAACGTCCCTTGTAGCGCTGCCTATTTGCTCTAGCTTTCTCCTTGTTATATAAGAAAAAAGCTTGAACTCTTGTTCAAGCTTTTTTTATATTCATCTGATAAACAAACTGCTTTCCTTGGCTTCCAAAAACATGCCGGTCTGTATCGACAAAGCCGCATCGTTTGTATAGGTGCTGCGCCGCCGTGTTTTTATGGTTCACGCCTAGCACCACTTTATTTTTAGTGCGAAAGTGATGGTTGATAAAAGAAGGAAGAAGTTTCAATGACTTTTTGCCAACTCCCTTTCCTTGATAATCAGGATGAATGGAATAAGACCGTATTAAAAGCGCGCCGGATCCCTCGGTATATGCTTTAACGGCTTCCCCTGCGTCGAGCACGAAAAAGCCGGCTAGTTTGTTTTCTGCCAAAATCAAAACGGGCCTTCTATCTCTTTCCTGCTTACACTTAGCTATAGCTTCAGCGGGAAGTGCCGTGTAAATGAGCTGCTCTTCAGGCAGCGTATAGCTATGTATAGATGACTCGTAGGCTTCACTATAAAACGTTAGTGCTACGTTTTCTTTATTCTCCATTTTCTGCTGGACTCCTTTTCTTTTTCCATAGTATAACATGCACAAAAAAAGCCGCATAAAGCGGCTTTTCCTTTATCTAGCGTCGGATACAACGGTAAAGCGTTCGTTTACATGCTCTCCTCGCTCAATTTCATCAATAACTGCAATGGCGTAATCCGCATAGCTGACATGGCTGTTTCCTTCTGAGTTTAAAATAACATGATCTTTCCCTGTTTTATAAGCATCCGTTCGTTTTCCTGAAGGATTAAAAAATGCTGCTGGGCTAATGAACGTCCAATTAATATCGCTTGTACTTTCTAAGTCTTTTAAATTTTGGGCTTGGTTGTCAGCTGTCGCTTTGTACTCTTTTGGAAAATCAGGCGTATCTGCTAGACGCGTCGTTTTCTCTTCATCTACAAACAAACTTCCTGCTCCTCCTACAACAAGAAGACGAACGTCCGGAGCTTGTTTAAATACATGAATTAACGATTGCCCCGCTTCTACATGCAGATGTTCTTTTCCTTCGGGAGCTCCAAACGCATTGACCACGGCATCCAAGCCTTCGATATCTTTTGCCGTGATATCAAAAATGTCTTTTTCCAGTGTACGAACATCTCGTTCCTCTACTTTGCTCGCATCACGTACAATTGCCGTTACATCATGTCCGCGATTTAAAGCTTCTTTCACGATAAAACTTCCTGCTTTTCCTGTAGCACCTACAACTCCAATTTTCATTTTATAACCTCCAGTAAAATTCTCTATATTTAGGTAATAGCCTTTTTTTGCTATGATAAAACACAGCAAAACGGTTTAAGCAAGATAGAGAGAACAAATTGGATAAATGAGTTAGTATGGATTACTTTTAACACCGAGGTTAATTCCCGTGCAAGGCTTCGCTTTCCGCGGGCGGCCGCTGAGCCTCTTCGTCGCTTACGCTCCTGCGGGGTCTCACCTGTTCCGCCAACTAAAATACGTTTCTTCCAGTCTCTTTTGAAAAAATAAATGAGTGCTTATTCAATTTCAATAAATAACACGTGAGCCATAGAGTGAATCGATTTAATCAATTCTACTTTATTCCCTTTCTTTTTTGCCTTTCCTTTTATTTCAACAAAATAGAGCAGCTCACCTTGATGATGATCTTGGTGAATTTCGTAAGACGAAATCATAATATTTTCTTTTTCAATCTTATCAAGCAGCTCATAAATATCCTCTTGATTTGCTGCACGAAACTTAATTAAAATGGAATGAGTAGAAAGAGATGTAAACATTACGTTCAATATTTCTAAGCCAATCAGCACTAATATAGTTGCGCTAATGCCGACTGTATACATACCGGCCCCAATGGTTAAACCAATTCCCGACGTTGCCCATACGCCTGCGGCTGTTGTGAGCCCTCTAATATGATGCTTTTGAATAATAATCATACCTGCTCCTAAAAAACCAATACCGCTTACTACTTGTGCGGCCACCCGGCTCGGATCAAGAGCCATATGATCTTGATGAAGCACATCTGAAAAGCCATATTTCGAAATTAGCATAATCAGCGTGCTACCGACAGCAACTAAAAAATGAGTGCGAAACCCTGCTTCTTTAGCTCTAAACTCTCTTTCTAAACCAACCAAAGCTCCTAACAAACCTGATAGGGCTAGACGACTAATAAAAGCTGCGGTCATTCTTTCTCCTCCTTTCTCTTCACTTTTTCACAAATGCACCTATTAACTATTTCTATTTTTGTTATAATTTACTATAACTAATTTTTAAAGTGGAGGCTAATCAAAGTGGATAAAGTTATCGATTATTACAGCAGATTTGATGAGTGGGGGAGATTAGAACGCGAGCCTATTGAGTTTCAAGTAAACTGGCATTTTATAAAAAAACACCTTCCTCCTAGAGGTCATATTTTAGATAACGGTGCCGGACCGGGAAGATATGCCTTGAAACTAGCAGAAAACGGCTATGAAGTAACTTTAACTGATTTGACACCGCAGTTGGTTGAAAAAGCCAAAGAAAAAGCTTTAGAACAGCAAGTATATAATGTATTTCGTAATTTTCACGTGGCAGATGCACGAAACCTTCACTATTGTTCAGATGAACAATTTCATGCGGCATTAATGCTTGGACCAATGTATCATTTACAGAAGAAACAAGACCGTATTCAAGCCGTTCGAGAGCTGTATCGGGTAACAAAGCCAGGCGGAACTGTTTTTATTTCATTTATGCCGCGCGTTCAGCACGTCATTTCTTCTTTAACATCGCCGGAGCGTTTAAAACCAAACAACACGGCAAAAGCGCTTCATGATTTTTATGAATCAGGCTGCTTTAATCATGCAGAAGAAAGGCGATTTACTCACGCTTATTACACTAAAATTGAGGATATTATTCCGTTTTTAAAGAAGCATGGATTTCGATGCATCGAGCTGATTGCCTCGTCAGTTAATTCAAAAGAGTGGAAGTACTGGCAGGAAACTTCTTCTGAAGAAATGAACAACATCGTTCAGCTCCTTATTCAACAAGCATCGAACCCGTATCACCTTGGACTGTCTTCTCACTTACTTTATATCGGGCGAAAAAATTAATAATCACCTCTATTTATCATAGGATAGATAGAGGTGATTATTAATGAAGCGTTTATTCAAATGGAGTACAAGCATTTTGCTATGTTTGATGTACTGCTTTTTGATTCCCCCTCCTTCTTATGCAAGCGGTGACTATTACTCTTCCTATGCAGAACTGCAGCAGCACGAAATTTTTCACCAAGACTACGACATTCGCTACGAGCAGCGCTTTAGCTATTTATCCATTATGGCCATTCACGGCGGCGGAATTGAACCAGGTACATCAGAAGTTGCCAAAGAACTCGCTGATCGCTTTTCTGCTTCTTATTATTTATTCGAAGGCATCAAGTCCACTAACAATGGAGTTCTGCACATAACCTCAGAAAACTTTGACGAACCGATTGCTAGAGGAATGGCTCAGCAAAGCATGTCCGTTTTGACGATTCACGGCTACAGCGGCAGTCAGCCTATCATGTATATAGGTGGGAAAAATCAGCTTTATAAAGAGCTGATGAAGCAATCACTGCGCAAAAACGGCTTTACCGTCCGTGACGCTCCTTCTGACATAGCGGGAACAAGCGAACAAAACATTGTGAACGATAATCTGCTAAAAGCCGGAGTGCAGCTTGAACTCACAGCCGAACTAAGAAAATCATTTTTCGCAAACCATGACTGGTCGAGAAACAACCGCATGAATGTAACACCGCTTTTTTATACATTTGTTACTTCCTTACAAGAAGCATCTTCTTCCTATCAAACTTTCCTTTACCTTCAAGTTCACTAATTTATCGACTCTTCCCTTATTCCTTGATTTCCAGACAAAAAAACCAGCGCAGTCTGTGTAATCAAACGCGCTGGTTTTTATCTATTTCTCTCGCTAAAATAGATCGTTTAAAGCCTTTTTGCTCAAAAAATTCTTTGATTTCACTTGGACTTTGATAAGAAAGTCTAATCACATAGTAGTTAATATATTCAATCCAAGCAAACGCGTAAAGGCCTAGAAAAAAAGCAAGTCCCTTAACCCCTAACTGCATATAGTGGTAAATGAGTACACCTAAACCTAACGTAAGAAGAATTTTATTCATTTTTTTAAAAAGCAGAAACAACTGAATGTAGCTGGAGGGCAAATGAGAATCTTCTTTTCGGCTCACCCGCCTCCATTTCATAAACCAGTACAAGCTTCCTTGAAACAGGATAAACTCAAGTATAATAAAAGCATACACACTTGAAAACGTTGTTAAATAAAAAGCCAGATGAGAAAACTCATTTAAGTACCCTATCCACAGCGCAGCAAACAGTAAAGCTGCCGTAAGCTCTCCTGTCCATAAACCAAACAATTTTCGCTTTACTTTCATAGAAATCCCCCCAGCGTACCTCTCAATCCTGCTGTTCAAACCAAGCTTTAAACAGCAGGTTTACACCTGTTTTTATTTCTCCATCAGACAGTCCTGCAAATCCAAGCAATACATAAGGCGTGTTGTTTTCACCCGCACTATGATAATAAATAGATGTTGGATAAATCGTTACCCCTTGTTTGGCAGCTGCTTCAATTAGTTTCTGTTCACTCATTCCTTTTTTTACCTTAAGAAGAATATGCAAGCCAGAATGTTCTCCAATAACATCTACACGTTCTCCCATAATAGTAGTCAAACAATCTAGCAGCAGCGCTTGTTTTTTACGGTATGCTGTTCTCATTTTATTCAAGTGACGTTCCCAGTGCCCTTCTTTCATAAACAGAAAAAGCGTATGCTGATGAAGCCTTGAAACAGGCTGTTTAAAAAGTCCACAGTGTTTCATATAACTTGTAAGAAGCCGGTGTGGCAGCACGGCATAACTTATTCGAAGAGAAGGCATCAACGATTTTGAAAACGTACCCGTATAAATAACGCGATCGTCTTGATCTAATCCTTGAAGGGCCGGAATCGGTTTTCCTTTATAGCGAAATTCTCCGTCATAGTCATCCTCTATGATATAGCCATTCGTTTCTGCCGCCCACTCTAATAGTTCAAGTCTTCTTGCTATCGGCATGACCATCCCAACAGGAAATTGATGAGACGGCGTAATGTACACCGCATCCGCTCCGCTTTCTTTCAGTTCCTTCACTTTCAAGCCAGAACTATCAAGAGAAATAGGGACGACCGACATGCCTTGTTCTTGAAAAACGTGCCTCGTTCGGTGAAAGCCTGGGTTTTCGAACCCAATTATCTTTTCTTTTCCTAGAATGACAGAAAGCAGCCACATGAGGTACTGTGTACCTGCACCTATCACAATTTGCTCCGCTGTGCAGCGCACTCCTCTTGAATGATAAAGATACGCTGCAATTTCTTGACGAAGAAGCAGTTCGCCCTGTGGATGTCCGCTATAAAAAAGCTGGCTTTCATCATGATAAATTGTTTGAACCGTTAGCTTTTTCCACGTGTTATACGGAAATTTTTCTACGTCTACCTTTCCATGGCTAAAGTCAATGACAGTTGATTTCCCTTCTTCTTGCGGTAAAGAGACATAGGCGGGAGGCTGTTTTTGAAGCACGACTTCATTTTTTATCTCTTTTACAAATGCTCCTTTCCTGGCTAGTATCTCGATATAGCCTTCAGCTTCTAACTGTACATAAGCCGCTTCAACCGTATTTTGGCTAATGCTTAAATGAAGAGCTAACTTTCGTTTAGAAGGCAGTTTTTCATGAGGCGGAATGGTGCCTTTTTGAATTTGTTTTTTTATGTAAGTATAAAGCTGCATGTATAAGGGATCTGCTTTTCTTTTATCGAGCAAAGGCATTAACTCTAACATGATGTTCTTTCCTTTCTAACTGACACTATTAAATTTACTGTTTCTGACACTTATTCTCAATTCAGATTCTTCATATACTGGACTATATCTTATAAATCAAGGAGATGACACAATGACCATTACTTACAAAACCAACGTCTCAATCCGTGCCGAACAAGCTGCTGAAGTGTTTGTACATTCAGGTATTAAACGTCCGGCACAAGATCTTGATCGAATTCAAAGAATGCTTGATCATTCTTCCCTTACCATTACCGCTTGGAAAGACAGCGAACTCATTGGCATAGCCAGAGCGTTAACAGATTTTAGCTACTGCTGCTATTTATCGGATTTAGCTGTCGTAAAAGACTATCAAAATCAAGGAATCGGCACACAGCTCATCAAGCACGTTCAATCAGAAATCGGTGAAGAAGCCGCGCTCATTTTACTTTCCGCTCCTTCTGCAATGAACTACTATCCAAAAGTCGGCTTTCATCAGATTGATAATGGGTTTAAAATTGGGAGAATTCGGTAGACGCGAAGAAACGAGCTTCTCCTTTCTTTTTATCCAAACGCCTGAGCTGCTATAGCAAAAAGGTTGCCCTGTCTAGCAGATAGGGAATTGACGCCATACGCCATAACAGGAGGCTCATTTTGAAGCTGAAATCCGTGATTTTCCACAAGTTTCTTTAACGTTTCCTCATGAGAAGACAGGTCAATTCTCAGCTTTTCTTTGTAACTCTTCGCTAGTTCATCAATGACTAGCATTGCTGCTTCAGCGTGTGGAGCAACTACGGGGCCAATCACGATATTGCTCGGGGTACGAACCGCTAAACCATAACCCATTATTTTATTTTGTTCGTTTTGTAAGACAACTGCTTTTTCAGCTTGCTGAATTCTACTTTTTAAAAATAGCTTTCTATTATCTCCAAATGCTGCTTCATCAAGCTTTAAAACCTCTTTGAAGTCCCTTCTCGTTAAGGATCGTGTATAAAACCCTGAAGCTTTAAATGCTCTTGGTATGTATTCACTGCTTATATATTTACTTACATAGTCCACGGTTTTGAACCCTGCTTTTTTATATAAGTGCTCACCTTCTTTTGTCGCAATTAAGTAGGCATTCACCTCAGGAGAAAGAATTTGCAAACAGTGCTTCATGAGCTGCCCGGCTAACCCTTGTTTTCGATAATCTTTTCTCACAATTACCATTCCTATAAAAGCTGACTGATTTTCATATAAAACTACTGCTACGCTTGATACAATGTCACCTTTCTCATTTCTATGTCCAAATACGTCTCCAGTTGAAAAAATCGTATGTAAATCCGCTTCGCTATAATCCCATTTTTCCAACTTAGATAGCACTAGCAAACCCTTTATGTCTTTTTCACTAAATCTTTCTATCATTTCTGCCTATTTCCTCCCAACTTTTCGATGCACTGTGTGGCGTTAAAAAACGTAAAACTACCATACTTATCCACTTCCAATTGCCATTTAATCATTAATGAATTCTCTAACTAAATAGTACAGAATAAATAGAATATTTTCTACATTATTCATATGTATCAATAATCCCTTCAAAAAAACTAATCATTCGCACATAAACTAATGAAAAAAGACCTCTTTCCAAGAAAGAGGTCTTTTCGTTTACTTCACTAGCTTTTGCTCAGTCCCAGCTGAACCTTGACTTCGTTTATGAAATCCTTTTGCGTAGTACGCGATAATAAGACCGATAAACCATAGTGGTCCGATAACAACTGCAATTCTTGTATCTGGATTGTACGCCATAAGAACAACCACCAGCGCTAGGAACGCAAGTGACACATAAGACGTTAACGGAAATAAAGGCATTTTGTATTTTAACTTTGCCTCTTCACCTTTTTTTAGCGTTTTGCGATACTTAATTTGAGAAAGCAAAATAATTCCCCATGTCCAAATCGCACCGAATGTTGCAATGCTTGTTACCCACGTAAATACTTTGGCAGGCACAATGTAGTTTAACGCTACTCCGACTAATAACGCACCTGCTGATGCTAAAACAGCTTTTCCAGGTACGCCGCCTTTTGTCAGCTGACCGTATCCTTTTGGCGCTTCTCCGTGCTCTGCTAAGTTAAACAGCATACGGCCTGTACTAAAAATACCGCTGTTACAAGAAGAAAGAGCTGCTGTTAGCACCACAAAGTTAATAATGCCTGCCGCTGCTGGAATCCCGATTTTTTCAAATGTTAATACAAACGGGCTTCCCTGTGAACCAATTTCTTGCCAAGGATAAATCGACATAATGACAAATAATGCACCAACGTAGAAAATAAGAATACGCCAAAAGACCGAATCAATCGCTCTTGCTAGAGATTTTTCTGGATTTTTCACTTCTCCCGCGGTAACGCCGATCATTTCAATTCCTAAATATGCAAACATAACCATTTGCAGCGACAGTAAAATACCTTTGAATCCGTTCGGGAACAGCCCGCCGTTGTCCCATAAGTTTTTAATACCCGTCGCAACGCCGCCGTTCCCGATTCCAAACACAATCATTAATAATCCAACGGCAATCATTAACACAATCGCTAAAATTTTAATAAGTGCAAACCAAAATTCCAGTTCACCATATGCCTTAACAGCTAAGAAGTTAACTGTTGTCATGATAACAAGCGCCGATAACGCCCAAATCCAGTTTGGTACATCCGGATACCAATATCCCATATAAATACCAACGGCTGTAATTTCAGCCATACATGTTACAACCCATAAAAACCAGTAGTTCCAACCTGTTAGATAACCAGCAAGGGGCCCTAAATAGTCGCGCGCGTACTTGCTGAATGAACCTGCAACAGGTTTTTGAATCGCCATTTCTCCAAGTGCTCTCATAATAAAAAACATAATCATTCCGCTAAATCCATACGCCAATAATATTCCCGGCCCTGCTAATTTAATAGCAGATGCAGATCCAAGAAACAGCCCTACCCCTATGGCTGCTCCTAAGGACATCAGCGTCACATGTCTTTCTTCTAACCCGCGTTTCAATTCTTTCCCCTGAGTTTTCCCCTGCATAAACGTCTCCCCTTTTTCCAATCTGTCAAAACGAGATGAATACAGCTTTTTTGTTAGCGCTTTCATATAAATTTATGCTAAAAGTCAGCTAGGCTGTATATTTTTATTCTATCACCTTTCTCTCGTTTTTCTTTTGTCGAAAAACAAAAAAATTATCGTATCATTTTGTTTAAACGCACAATTAGACGTAGACACTGCTTTTTTACTATGTATTTATTATCGCACCTAAGTAATAGTATTTTTTAAAAAATAGAAAAACGCCGACTCAACTCCGTCAGCGCATCGTTCATTTTATGCTTTTTTATAAAACTAGCAGTTATCTCGCGGGTTCAAAAGTTTTACAGCCAGGTTCTTCCGTTTCAGAAACATGGTGACTACTTTCAGGACTCACAACGTAAATGGACTCTGCACTGCATTTATTTCCCGATTTCCAATACATGCACTCATTCACTTCACATAATACACCTTGGGCCACTGTTATCCCTCCTTTTTTTGTCTTATCTATTTACTACCCGAAATAGAACGCTTCTAACATTTACATGCAAAAAAACCGCTTGTTTATCAAGCGGATCCTTTTACTGCGTGTGTTCAACATACTGTTTTTTAGCTAAATATAATTCACGACTCAGCGTGATCCGCCGTTCTCTCAAGTTCCTTAATTTAACTTGAAACTGTTCATTAGTTGGCTCTTCTTGAATTAAGCGATACGTAAAAGAAATATCTTCATTTAACTGTTTAAAATCTTCCCATATTTCTTGAACGAGTGCGGATTGTTTGTCTTCAAATGAACGATTTTGCTTCGTTTTTAGCGCGGCTAAAATTTCCTGCTGCCACGTTTCGTCTTTTAGTTCTTTTGCTAACAAGTATAGATCTAAATAATCATCAACGCTTAGCGCCTGTTGTGTATTTTTCAATGTCATCACCTTTTCTATACGAAATGTTTCTTCCTAAGAAGAGGATTTCATCATAGAAAAAGATTCCTCTTCTTATCTGTCAGAGCTAGGCTATGCTGGAATTAGCACCATTCAATAATTGTGGTTGCTGAGGCTTCAAAGGGCCAGTCCCTCCACCTCTCTAGATAAGAATATTTCGTTTTTAAATTATTTCTGACTATTCTAATATGTTTTATATGTTATGTCAATAGCTTTTCAATAAAAAGAAAAAAGAAGTAAAATATGGTATGCTTTCATAAAGGATGGTGAGCACATGAAACGATATATGTTATCTGCTTTTTTGGGAAGCTTGCTGCTGCTTCTCAGCATTGCTTTTTCATCTACTTTCCATATTGCAATTGTCAAAACAACCGGAAGCATTGGAGGGATTATTTTAGCAGCAGCGGCTTTGATTATGAACGCACTTGAAGATCCCCCCTCCTCAGATCATACAGGTAGAGGAGCTGTTGAAGTACTAGATAAAGGCGCTGTTTGGGCTACTTATTTACTTTTACTTTCATTACCGAACCTCATCGCATGTATAACATCTTATGTTTTATGGACTCGCTGACATTCACCAACATTACGGACGTTTTGCCACCTGTAGGCTCATTGATATTTGTTTATCTACAAATCCAAGTTCACGGTACACATGCTGTGCAAAATTCCCAGCATGAACGCTGAGTCTGATTTCAGGGTATCCTTTGATAGACAATTCATCAATTGCTTTTTGCATTAACGGCTTGGCTAGACCTTGCCCGCGGTATTCTGGTAAAACATATAACTCGTAGATAAAGCCAATTTCTGCTTTTGAAAAGAAGTCGGCAGATGGACCGACAAAAACCCAGCCTGCAAGTTTATTTTCTTGTCTAGATACTAAATAATAACACCCTTTTTCAAGGGCATTATCAATTAGTTCATTTACGCGTTCAGTTGACGGTTGAAACTGATGCGTTGTTCCTTCAAACAGCGCATCAGCAGATTTCGTCCGAATTTCCTGTATTTCTTCTTCAGTAGCTTTTGCAATCATCACAATCTCTCCTTTCGTGTTCGTTTTCCACATACAGAGATAAATTCCTGCAAAAAAAAGTCTTCGCCTAAGCGAAGACTTTTATTTAAATTCAAAATGTTCTTGATGGTTGCCTTGTTCATCCGTCCAGTTAATCATGATGTCTAAGCCTGCCGCTTTTCCAGGAACAGCAAAATTGGCATAGCGAAAACGCTGACCGCTTTTGCTTAAGTTAGACCTTTCAATAGGAGAAAACAAGCTGTATTTCGCCTTATTTTTTCCTTCGTGCCGAAAAGCTTGGACCTGCACACGCTCTACGTCTTTTCCAATGTTTTCAACGGTTAATCCATATGTATGATAGACGTTATTTTTCCACTTTAGCTGATTATCTCCCGTCATGCTCGCTTTTGTCAGTTCGACCGACCATTGTTCAGATGATTTCTTCATTGGAAGTTTCTCAATCGAAAGAGCGCTGACATGAATGGTTGCAAAAGCAAGCCAAACAAAACAAAAAGTGCTGACTGTATAAAGTAGTCTTTTCATAGATTTTGATCTCCTTAGAAATTTTAGTAGTAGCATCTCCTATTACCTTAAAAATTATGATAAACACTTTAACAAAAAAGCCTCTCCATTCAGGAGAAGCTTCTTAATTAATGCATCAGCAAATCTTTTTGTGTGTCTAACGAGTGTTTTGTATATAAATCTCTTTCAATCGCATATTTAGGACGCTGTTTCACTTCGTTGAAAATCTTGCCAATGTATTCTCCGACAAGACCTATTCCCATTAGCTGCAGGCCGCCTACAAGCCAAATTGATAAAATAAGAGACGTCCAGCCAATTTGTGTATGATCTAAATATTTTTGAATCAGCGCATAAATGCCAAACAAAATACTAAAGAGAAACGAAGCTCCTCCAAGCAGCGTCAGTAAGCGTATAGGTGCTACGCTAAAAGACGTAATCCCGTCAAATGCAAAAGCGAGCATTTTCTTTAGCGGATATTTTGACTCACCCGCCGTCCGTTCTTTGCGGTCATATGTGACTTCCGTGGAGCGAAATCCTACTAATGGTACAAGGCCCCGCAAAAAGACGTTTCCTTCTTTATATTTCATGAGTTCACCAAGAGCACGTTTGCTCATAAGGCGAAAATCAGCGTGATTTTGAACGAGCTGAATTCCTAGCTTGTTCATAAAACGATAAAACCCTACTGCCGTGGTTCGTTTGAAAAATGTATCGGTTTCTCTGCTGTCTCGAACGCCATATACAACTTCATACCCAAGCCAATATTTCTCTACAAAAGTACGAATGACGCTGATATCATCTTGCAAATCCGCGTCAATGGAAATGACGCAGTCAGATTGCTTATGAGCTACTTCTAGTCCTGCAAGCAAAGCATTTTGATGTCCTACATTTCGCGCTAACTTTAACCCTTTTACAAACAAATTGCTGCAGCTTTCTTTTTCAATAAGCGACCACGTGCTGTCTTTACTTCCATCGTCTACAAATAAAATGGTGCTTTCACTTGATACAAGTCGTTCATTAATTAGTTCTTTTACTACAGTAGTTAATTGAAAAGACGTCTCTGTGAATACTTCTTCTTCGTTGTAGCATGGAACCACGATCGTTAAAATAGGTCTGTTCATGTTATTGCCCCCTTACTTTGCTTCATATACATACACTTTCCAAGCGGACTGTTTATCGTTAAATGCTTTTAAAAAGTGCAAACCGTCGCTTTCAGCATTTTCAATTGGCACAGCTGAAAAAATATAGCGACCGCCCATTTTCTTAAATTGGCTGATATTAAGCTGCAAATGACGGATTTTTTTCGTTGAGTCTTTTCGGTAATCATATTTTTTCCCTAGCTCGCTAACAAACACATAGCAGCGATTGCCCCAATGATCATAGTAGCTTTCTAGTTTTTTATTTTTATCAAGCTCTTTGGCAATAATTTTGCGAAACTCATGTTTATATGTTAATGGATAGAAGTTGTTATACGTATCTAGCGTATAAAAGCCGTTATACTGAGCAATTGATGGATGAAGCCCTATGCTCGCTACGCGATAAGATGATTTAGGTTTTCCAATATATCTGCTTATTTCATCAAATTGATGCACAGCATAAAATTCTTTGACTGAAGGCTCGTGATTGTAGCGATAGTAAAGTTCAGGATTTGCTATAAATAACACAAGCAGCTGTAAAATCAAACATGCCCACACAAACTTTTTCCACGCCTTGCTCCTTTTCCATAAAACATAGCTGCCAACGGCAAACATCAAATAAATAATGAGCGGGCGTAAAAAGTGAAATCTAGCAAAGTTGAACGTATTAAAAAGCTGATATTTTTCTTTTAGCGGCTCCCAACCTTTATAAAACCAAAACGCATACCAAATCGACAGTAGTAGATTAAGAATAAATAACTGCAAAAACGTTTTTTCAAGCTTTTCCTTGCGATTTCGAGCAACAAACCACAATACGACAAAAGAAAGCGGTAAAATGACAAAAGTATGAAGCGTCATTACATGCGTATGCCCGAGCGTATAGTTCTTCAAAGCAAGGCGAACGGAATGTCCAAAGCTTAGAGTAGAGCTCAAAAATTCATTTCGACTCGTCGGGGCCTCCGGAAATAAAAGCGAATCAACAAGTCGGTATTCAATGAGCAGAAAGACAGCAGTCATCGCTGCAATACTGCTTAAAAAAGGAATATTCCACGCTCGTTTTTTTACTACGTCTCTTAGCCATAGCAGCCCCATCGCTGCTAAAAAGAAGAAAAACCCGAGCACAAAGCTCGCGTAAAACGGGAGCAGTAAAAGTGTAAGCCATTCCTTCCACGTTCCTTCGCGGTTTCGAATGGTTAAAAACGCCCACAGCGCCAGCGGCTGTCCTAATGTACTCAGCATGCCCGAAGGCCAAAATGGCGTAAGTGCAAAAGCAAGCGATACAAGCACTCGAATCGCATACGCATCCTTGCTTTTAATAAAATGCTTTTTTAATAATAAATACATTCCAATTAAAGCAAATACGCGCGTGATCGTTTGACTCAGGCTGTATGCAAGCATGGTCGGGAATACACCATACAGCCACTGGATACCGCTAAATTCTGTTCCAAACGTATTCCTCGGCAATCCGTTAATAATTTGAGGTAATACGGCATGACTGGAGCCAAACAGCTCTCCGCTTCGATGCAGAACTTTATACCACGTAATATTTGAGTCTAAATTATCATGCACGCGTATATGTGAATTTTCCCCAAGCAAAAACATAGGAGATACATACGCAAGCAGCAAAAGGAAAGCGATAATAAGCAATGTTTTTTCTTTATTCATAGCTGTTTCTTTCTTCATCTGTTAACACCTATTTCCATTTCATAATGACTAAAAGCTAATCGTGGACGACTGCTTCTTTTTTTGTATTAAATACAAAGTATTTTTGACCCGTATAATTTAAAAGCGTATACAGACCTGTTCCAATTAATATACCGACGTCTTTTTTGAACGGATGCACCGCAACAGGAAGTTGATGCAATAACCAGCTGGAGAACTGCAGTCCAATATAGTAAGACAAGCCGTAGCAAATGCCAATAACTAAAATAAAACGCAGTATGCTTTTTGATAAATGAACTCCGCTTTTAAACGTAAATATTCGATTTAACACGTAGCTGACGACTGCCCCCGCTGCATTGCCAACGAACGTCGCTATCCAGTAATGATGAAAGATATGAAGCAACACATACATAATGGAGAGACCTACTGCTGTATTGACCAGTCCCACTACTAAAAAACGTACAAAAGATCCTTTCATATAAACTCCTTTTGATTTTGATACTTTCATAAAAATTACATATTATGACTTTAAATACAGTTTCAGTGTAGCAACTCCACTTAAAAATCTAATGAAAATAACATTAAAAACAGATGAAAAAAAGCTAAAAGAATCAATAAAAATCAGGATTCTTTCAGCTATTTAGTAGAGCCTTCAATCATTAATTTTTGATCGCTTTGATTATCAAACGCATCCACTGCCGCTACTTCTATTTGATACGCAGTATGAGGCTGCAAACCGGATAACGGAAGACTTAAAACATCCGGAACAGGATCGCTGTAATATTGAGAAAATGCATTATATGTTTTGACCACTTTTCCAGTTTCTTTATTTTTGACGGTAATGCGATAAGAATGAACCATCAGATTATCCACCGCTTGCGTAAACTGGATATAAAGCTGATTTGCTGAAGCTTTTTCTTGTATAACAGAAATAGTAGAGCTTGGAAGAAAAATCGGTTTTACTAAATCTCGCTCATTCGTGTAGTGAAATTTTTTTGTATCTGCAGGTATGTCAATTTCCCACGCTTCTCCCGTCCACTTATTTGCGTGAAAATCCCGCCTTTTAACGACTACTTTTCGATTATAAACCTCTACAAGAAGACCTTGACTCACATCTCGGTAGCCAGGAGGAAGTTCACCTTGTAAATATCCAGCACCAGGCCATATATACCGAACAGAAGACGTTGCAAGAGAGGTGAAATCTCTTTGAAAAATAGTACGAGGGTCGTCCAACGGATGGTGGGTATGACCAGAAAACGTAATGACCTGCGGATAAGGTTTTAACGTATTGTAAAGAAGCTGTTCATTCACTTCTATCCCCCATCTGTTTTTCCCGTACAATGTATTGTTAATAGGCTGATGAATAAAGACAAAAATCGGTTTTTTAGGATCGTCTCGCTTTGCTATCTTCAACTGTTCAGCAAGCCAGTTAATTTGTTTGATTGAATAATCACCGGCGGTCAGACGGCTTTCTGTTCCAAGCATGATAAAATGATATCCTTTTATCACTTGATGAAAGTAAAGAGACTTCATTTTGGTTTTAGATAAAAAACGCTGCTGCGCTTGCTGATTGGTTACACTGTCCCGGTATTCATGGTTGCCAATTGTAAAAAGAGACACGGCCTGCGACTGTTTATTTTGATTATAAATAGAAAAAAAGCGATCGTATTCTTTTAACGCGCCTGTGTCGGCCAAATCTCCTACGACTACAAATGCATCTTGTTTCGGTGCCTGTTCATTTAATTGCGTTAATGCATGTTGAAAAGTACGCAAATCAAGCGTTCCTGTTTCCTTAATATGAACATCACTGATCACAGGAAAAACTAGCTTTGGTTCGATGTATCCGCTTCGTCCGCTCTTCTCTTCAGCTCGTACATTTAAGGTAATCCCGCATATAAGAACACTTATTAATACTAAAGCGAGCCAGTCTTTTTTCAGCGTTTCCATAAAACCGCCGAGCATGATGCTTCCTCCTTCCTTCACTGCTGCGTCTCAGTCATTTTCTCTACGTGTATGAGCTTTTATTTTATGTAATTTCAAAATATCTAATCGTATAGTTTCAATATTTCTTTTCGTGTTTGCATACACTATGTTCACAATCAATTCATTACACTTTTCCTAGTCATAGTGGTATGATTTTCGTATATTACAGACTAATTGTTGAAAATGTAGGAGTGAATATTTTGAAAACGGTCGCTGTTATTGGAGGAGGAATTACGGGCTTAACCACTCTGTACTATTTGCAGAAACTAAAACGAGAACGTAATCTTCCGCTTAAATTATTATTACTAGAGAAACATCCCCATCTAGGAGGGAAAATCAATACGCGTGAAGCTGGGGAATTTATTATGGAAACAGGGGCGGATTCTATTGTGGCTCGAAAAGAAAACGTTATGCCTCTGCTAGAAGAGCTGTACTTAACAAACGATTTAGTCTATAACGAAACGGGCAAATCATTTATTTACTCTGCTAATGAGCTGCTTCCAATTCCTGAAGATACCATGTTCGGTATTCCAACAAGCGTGGAATCTCTTTTTAAAAGCGAGCTGATTTCTTCAAAAGCGAAAATTACAGCTTTAAAAGACTTAATTACTAAAAATACAACGTTTACGAAAGACAGCTCGATTGGACTCTTTTTAAAACATTTTTTAGGAGAAGAGCTAGTAGAAAAGCAAATTGCACCTATTTTATCGGGCGTCTACTCTGGCGATTTAGACAAGCTCACGATTTCTTCAACTCTCCCGTATCTGCTCGACTACAAAAACACGTACGGCAGCATCATCAAAGGAATGGGCGCCAATGAAAAAAAATTTAAAACGGCAGGAAATAAAAAATTCATTTCGTTTAAACAAGGTTTATCAACGATTATTCACCGCTTAGAAGAAGAGCTTTCTGATGTAACGATTTTAAAAGATACGCCAACCACCAGTATAAAACGGAACGGTGAACGCTACCAAATCAGTACGCCGGGGCAAGCCCATTCAGCGGATTACGTGGTGTTAGCTACACCGCACACGGCTGCTCAGCACCTGTTGAACGATCCCGAATTAAACGAAGACTTTGAGCAGTTAAAAGATTCTTCTCTCATTAGCGTGTACATCGGCTATGACGTTCCAGACGAATACCTTCCCGCTGAAGGCACCGGGTTTATTGCTTCTCAATCAAGCAACTTAATCGCCAATGCCTGCACGTGGACGAGCAAAAAATGGGCTCACACCTCTAAGCGAGGGAATTTGTTAGTTCGCCTGTTTTATAAAAGCACGAGTCACCACTTTGACAGCCTGCGGACGATGTCAAAAGAAGAGCTGCTAGCAGTGGCACAAAAGGACATTAAAAACAGCTTAGGGATCAAAGAGCAGCCCATTGAAAGCGACGTAACAAATTGGGATAAATTGATGCCTACCTATCACCTTAAACACGGTGAACTCGTACGCAGCTTGACTCAAAAATTGTATGACAAGCACCCCGCTATTACATTAGCCGGCTGTTCTTACTATGGAGTGGGGATTGCAGCGTGTATAACAAACGGCAAACAAACGGCCGAAGCTATCTCTCAACAGTTGACTTAAACAAGGTTTGAAAACAATAAAAGGCCTGAAAATAAATATATTATTTTCAGGCCTTTTATTACCTTTTCGTTAGCATATAAAGCTACTTTCCTTACTATTAACAACTCTTTTATCGCTTTTCTTTTTGCAAAGCAGCAGTAGCAAACAATACAAGATAGCGCTCGTCTGAAGTTAATCTAAGCCAATGTTTCACTTTATATCTCACAGGTTTCCGCTCCCTTCCTTCAAGGTTTTATATGGAAAGACTTTATATAAAGATTTAATAATGATAAGAAATGATGCTTGATATGTATTTTATTCCCACGCACGCTTGTTTACAAACTTTTTTAAGCATAAGACTCTTCGTTTATTTCCCTGAAAATAACACTATTTTCGCCATTATCATCTTACTATTTGAGAAAAAAGTGTACATTTCTTGCCTATTTTGACGAACATTGCGATAAATAAAAGCTGCCAACTGCGGCAGCTTTTATGTTAAAGGACTAATCTAATTATATTTCCTGATGGATCTTTTGTGATGAAATCTTGGTTTTCTTTAGACACAGCTGCTCCAATTTCACGAAGCTGATTTATTGCCTGCTCCCTTGCTTCTTCATCTGGAAAAACAAGTGTAAATGAGTCCAAACCAACGCTGTTTTCAAGAGGACTAGGCGCTCCAATTCCATTCCAAACGTTTAGTCCGATATGATGATGATAGCGCCCAGTTGAAATAAACAAGGCTTGATTATGGTAATTGCTGACAACCTCAAAACCTAATCCATTTCGATAAAAGTTTTCCGTTTGCTCTAATTCAGAAACGTGAAGGTGAATATGTCCCATTAAGGTAGCTGAAGGTAATCCTGTCCATGGTTTACCGTTTCCTTCAGATAATATCGCTTCTGCGTCTAAAGGTTTTGTAGCCATTACTACTTCACTGTCGTTCCATTCCCATGTACTTGACGGACGATCTCGATAAATCTCTATGCCGTTTCCATCTGGATCTGCCAAGTACAGCGCTTCACTCACTAGATGATCAGACGCCCCTTGAAGCGGATAACCGCTATTTAACAGATGCTGCAGAATACTTCCTAAATCAGAACGAGTCGGCAACAATAGAGCAAAATGATATAAGCCTGTTGTACGAGGCTGTTTTGCTGTAACGTTTTCCGGCTGTTCAATCGATAAAAGCGCCGTGCGTCCATCAGCTGTTAACAAGGCTTTGTTCTCTTTTCTCCCTAAAAGTTTAAACCCGATTATTTGCTGATAAAAAGCAAGTGAACGCTCTAAATTTTCTACTTTTAAATTTACTTTCCCAACAAATACATGGGGTGCACGGTGAAAGTTCATGATTATTTCTCCTTTTAAATAGATCATTTTTTAATTAACTTACTTTATGTAACTTATTATATTTTTATAACTTTGTTTCGTCAAGTTATTTATTTTACTATCATAACTTAAAACTCATATCACAGCATAACCAATTAAATAAGCCCGCCTGCTCATAATATAGTATGAACAGGCGGGCTTACTTACCATTAGGCTATGCATAAACTATCAAAATAGTTCTCTGCTTTTACGTTTGACATTTCCATTAACAAAATACTGTATTCTCTCTTTTTGCTCATTTGTTGGCTTCTTATACGTTTCACATTCAAACTGAAAACATGCTTTTTCTAAATCGACTTCATTTCCTACAATTTCTCCAATCGCACTCAATTGGTTTAAATCTCTCCAAAGTTCCTCAGAAGTTTCAGGGTCAAAATGAGATGAAAGATAATACTGCGCATCATATTTTTTAAGTTCTCTCTGAATCCGCTCAAGGTCTTCTTTATCATAACTCCAGTCACCGCTATAAAAATCTGGACATAGACAATCACCTAAAAACAGTACTTTTTCTTTTGGGACGTAGACAACGGACGAGTCCTGCGCGTGTACCCCTCCAATATGCTGAATGCAACAAGTGATTCCACCTAGGTCAACTTCCATATGATGATGAAACGTTACGTCCGGCTCCCGTAAAATTAACGTCTCTCGACACGGCATTTCTTTCTTTATCATATCCCGGCAAAATTCGATTTCCTCCCCTTCCTGGACGCGTTTATCCAAGGAATCATCGTCCCAGCGCAGTGTCTTTAAATAGGCCAGCTTTTTCTTCGTCAAATGATGGCTGATTGTATATTTGTTCATTGCATGAATGCCAAATGTATGATCCCAGTGCCAATGCGTAATAGCTACTCCTTTGATTGGAGGGGCTCCCATTTTTTCCACTTCTTCTAAAAATGATGATGCATGCGCAGGAGAATTCCCAGCATCTACGAGGAAACTATACTTCTCCCCGCATATAAGCCCGAGCACCGGCCGATCCGTTTCTTCAGAATGAGGAAAGTAATAAACGTGGTCCGTTAGTTTTTTCAGCATATTTACACCTGCTTTATGTAGTTTAATAAAAACCTCTTTACTAAATGGTAAATAATGATAAGTAAACTGTATCATACTCGGTGCTGCTTGCCTATCCCATTAGCTGATATTCGACTTTTCTTGAAAAGCTATAACTTTTTCGGGCTCTGCTGCTTTGTACTTTAAGAAGATCATCACACTAATCATCACAATCATTCCTCCCGCTAGCTGAGAAATGGTTGTCATTTCTCCAAGCAAGAAATAGGCGAGAATGATGGCACCAATTGGCTCGCCTAAAATAGCCATCGAAATCGTTGTAGCACCTACATACTTTAACAGCCAGTTAAATAAGGCGTGACCAAAAATATTAGGAATAAGCGCTAAAAGCAAAAAGATCCACCAATCCTTTGTGTCATACTGAGTCAGCGATACGTTTGTACAAATATTGTAGACAAATAGAACCAGTCCACCGATTAAAAAAACGGCGAAGCTATAGAAGATTGGAGGCATTTTCCTGCATAGATCTTGCCCCGCCAGCATATGAACAGAAACGGCCACTGTACCTAAAACAGAAAGTAAGTCTCCGTAAAGAGCCGTTTTAGATACTCCGATATCGCCCGATGCGATAATCACCGAGCCGCTAACAGCCATTAAAATACTGATGACTCCTACTTTGCTTGTTTTTTCTTTAAATAAAAAATAAGCTCCAATCACTACGAAGACCGGCTCGAGCGCAGTCAAAATCATAGCGCTAGCAACTGTTGTATGTGAAAAAGATTCCATCCAAAACAGAAAGTGAAGCCCTAAAAACACGCCTGATACAGCTAGCATTAGCCATTCTTTTACCGTGCTGTTTTTAAAAAGAATTTTCATTTTTCTCCATGGTAAAAACGGTAAAAATAAAAGGACGGTAAACAGCAGTCTATACATTCCTAAAATAGAAGCAGGCGCATCCGACCATTTAATTAAAATAGAAGAAAAGGAAACGGCTAATACACCGATTAAAAGAAAGACAGGAGGCGGTAAAGGAAGAGTTAATTTATTCATGCCATTACTCCTTTTAGAATCTCTTTTTTCATATTTACTACGGGAATATTCACTCCCCCTCTATGTACGATTTCTTTTTCCTCTATGTAAAAGCCGATTGATTCATATAAAGCTATATTACGAGAAACACTCATTCTCACCTTGCATGATAAACTTTCCTTACCACACTCTTTGGCGTATGTTTCTAACCATTGAATAAGCCGTTTAGCCAGTCCTTTTCCTTGAAAAGCAGGAATAACAGACAGACGGTAAAAATATAAGCTCGTTTCTTCTAGCGTAAAGCGCGCCATCGCTACGGGCTTATTTTCGACGTATAAAATGACAGCTTCTTTTCCATGCTTTAACGATTGCATAATAGATTCCGTTGTTTCATCAAGAGCACTGGAAGGTGGGACAGAATCGCGATAGACGGAGAAGGCTTGCAGCATAAGATCGTGAACTGTAGCAGCGTCCTCCGGCTGTGCTAAACAGTAGTTCATAAATTTTACCTTCTTTCTATAAAAATTAAGTATATCGAATTATTATACAACACCACCTATTTTTTTCCTACACCTTTTATTGATTTTTATTAAGGAGAATAACCTCTTTTTACGCTCTTATACCTTCTTAGCTTTACTCCATTAAACCATTAATTCATTAGCACACACTCTTGAGAACTTTTTGTCGAAATGGTTAAAATTCTGTTGGGAGGGAATTATCATGACATTTTCTTGGCTTATACCTTACATAGCCGTGTCACTTATCATTGTCTTAATACCAGGACAAGACATGATTTTTGTAATGACACAAAGTATTGCTTCAGGCGTCAAAGCAGGCATCAAAACCGTACTGGGATCCATTACGGGAACATTTGTACATACTCTTTTAGCCGCAGTGGGGCTATCTATTATCTTTCAAAAATCAATTATTGCCTTTACGATTCTAAAGGTTGTAGGTGTTCTGTACCTTCTGTTTTTAGCCTACCAATCGTTTCGCGAAAAAAGCGGTCCGTTGGAATTAACAGAAAACGTTCAGCACCACCATCACTTTAGAAAAGGATTTGTTAGCAACTTAACCAATCCAAAAGTAGCTATTTTCTTCATTACGTTCTTACCGCAGTTTGTTAATTCGTCTCTTGGACATGTAAGTTTGCAGATGATTTTGTTTGGGATCATCTTTATCGCCGAAACGCTCATCATCTTTTCACTTATTGCGCTATTTGCTTCTGGCCTTGGGAAAAAAGTCAAAAGAAGCCGTATCTTTCAGCACACATTAAAATATGTAAAAGGAACCGTTTTTGGGGTACTTGGCCTAAAACTTTTATTTTCTAGCAACAATTAAGTAAAACAAAATGAAATTTCTTTCATCCCTGCTGTTATCACCTTTTCATACCCGCTTCATTTGTCATATCACCCTATTTTTCCATGTGAGGTTAGTTGACAAAAGACCAAAATTATTATTTTATATATATAAGGTTCAGATTTAGCAACAAGATTCGACAAGGATAATGAAGAAAAACAGCGGGGAAATAGGGAGATCTATCTAAATAGAGGGAAAATTCTATAAATTCACGTTTTTTATTATTATTCTACTATAATTCATGAAGAGGTGAAACTATGCAAGAAGTAGTTCAAGGTTTTGTTAGTTCAATCAACGAATTTCTTTGGTCCTACTTACTGATTGCGATGCTGATTGCATTTGGTTTGTTTTTTACATTCAGGTCAAAGTTTTTACAAATTCGGTTATTAAGAGAAATGATTCGTGTATTAAAAGAAGGTGCGGACAGCTCTTCTAAAGACGGAATTTCGCCATTCCAAGCGTTTTGTATCAGTATGGCAGCCCGCGTTGGTACGGGGAATATTACAGGTATTGCGATTGCGATCGCTTTAGGGGGACCTGGTGCTGTATTTTGGATGTGGGTACTTGCCGTTATTGGTTCAGCTTCAGCATTTGTCGAAAGTACGTTAGCACAAATATACAAAGTAAAAGACAAAGACGGCGGCTTCCGAGGCGGACCGGCTTACTATATGGAAAAAGGGTTAAAAAAGCGCTGGATGGGCGGACTGTTTGCTGTCTTAATCACTTTATCCTTCGGCTTAATTTTTAATGCTGTACAATCAAACACGATTACCCTTGCGTTTGAAAATGCGTTCGGAACGAATCGTCTAGTGTTAGGAATTATTATGACAGTGGCTTTCGCTGCCATTATTTTTGGCGGAGTTAAGCGTATTGCAAAAATGTCAGAATACATTGTTGTGGTACTAGCTGTTGCCTACATTGCAGTAGCACTCTTCATTATTATTATGAACATTCAAGAAATGCCCTCTCTTATTGCGTTAATCGTTAAAAATGCATTTGGTTTCGAGCAAATTGCTGGCGGTTCTCTTGGAGCAGCTCTTATGCAAGGAATTAAACGCGGATTATTCTCAAACGAAGCGGGTATGGGTAGTGCGCCAAACGCAGCCGCAGCTGCAACAACAAGCCACCCGGTAAAACAAGGATTAATTCAAGCCTTTGGTGTATTAACGGATACGCTTATTATTTGTAGTAGTACTGCCTTTATCATTTTACTTTCAGGTGCTTATACAAATAAAAATTTAAGCGGTATTGAATTAACACAAGCTGCTTTAAGCACTCATATTGGTTCTTGGGCAACAGGTGCTCTTGCAATTATGATTTTCCTATTTGCGTTTAGTACATTAATTGGTAACTACTACTACGGAGAAACAAATATTGAGTTCTTGAACACAAATAAAGCTTGGCTGATGACTTATCGTGTTGCTGTGCTTGCAATGATCGTGTTCGGTTCTATTTCTCAAATTCAGCTTGTATGGGACTTAGCAGACCTGTTTATGGGCTTTATGGTAGTAGTCAACTTAATCGCAATTCTCCTGCTCTCGAAAGTAGCCTTTGCCGCACTCAAAGATTATCTTGCCCAAAAGAAAGCTGGAAAAGACCCTGTCTTCTATCAAGACAGCATTTCTGGACTTGATAATATTGATGCATGGGATCATTCAAAAGATAAATCTAGCTCGAAAGAAGCGATCTAATAAAAAAAGCCGTGAATATTCACGGCTTTTTTTATTGTGCAAATTTACTTCTTTTTTTCTTCTAGTGAAGCAGTCTAAGACTAACCAAATACCTATAGTATAAATAAATTACGCTGTACGGAATCCAGTAGGAAAAAAATGTCCAGCCGAGATTCCATCCGTTTCCGTATATAACTCTTTCCATATACATATACGTTCCTTCTAAAAATGTTGTAAACAGCGCTATAAGAAAAATAAAAAAATGAGGCTTTCCGATTCGCTGGATTAAAAAAATCATATAGCTGGCCAATACAGGATAAACACCTAAATTAAAAGGCAGCGCTTCTAATGCTTCATTTTCTAAAGAAGTCCGGAGTTTCCAAAAGCCATAATAGCTCCCTAATTCATTGATAACGATTGCTAAAATGCAAAAAGCAGTTCCTACTAAAGGCAGTAAACGACGATTTCTAGGATGTAAATAGAGGGTGCCAAAAATCCAAGGTAAAACAAACGCCAGCGCTATATTGATAAGCAAAAATATCCGACCTTTTTCTTTCTAGTATGCCACACCGCACCTTTTTCTAATCATCTCATTATCTTGAACGCAGCAAGTGTAAAAGTATCTTATCTCTGATCGTTAAAACAGAGTGCTTACTTTATGATTACTGTGGTTCGTCCCTTGCTTTTTTCATTTATTTTAATGAAGCAAATTCAGCGTCTTTTTTCTGGTAATAGTTTTGAACTAAACGCCCTGATAAAGCAGCTAATACCTGCTGAAATAACATCCCTAATACGACCGGTACAGCAACGGGAGCTGGAAAATAAGATACGGCTAATACGGCTCCGGCGCTAATATTTCTCATGCCTCCGCAAAACGTAAGCGTCACAACTTTTGCTCGGTCCCATCTTAGCCATTTGCCAATCATCCAGCTGAAGAAATAACCAGCTGAACTCATTAAAAAGACGATCACGATAATAAACAGCAGTTTTTTATCAATATGTTTTAAATAAGGTGCAATCACTCCCCCGTTTACCATAACCATCACACTTAACCCTATTTTCGAAACAGGTGCCAGCTTTGGTCCTAAGGTCTGCTTAATTGTTCCTTTTGTATATTGATTTAAGCACATGCCTAACAGAGATGGAAGGACAATCATAAAACATAAATCTTTGACTAACTTTAGCGCTTCCAAATGCACAGTGTCTCCAACCACCAATAAAAGCGTATAAGGAACGATAAGCGGTGCTAAAAGAGTATCAATTAAAATAATGGATAGTGCAAGAGGAATGCTTCCTTTGTAAATCGAGACCCATATAAAACTAGTCACTCCCGTTGGAATAATTGCTGCTAGCAAAAGACCCGTGCTTGTAAATACATCATGTGGAAAAATCACTTGGCCAACGCTCCAAGCCCATGCTGGCATAAAAATATGTAAAACAAACAGAGCCATAATGATTGGAAATGGACGGTGTATCGTGGCATTTAACTGGTGAAAGTTTGAATTCAAACTTCCGGCAAACGTCATTAATGCAAAAAGCCATGGAATTAAGAAGGTATACTGACTTAATGATGAACCGATAAGAACTCCTATGAGCAAGCTGACCGGCGTAATAAACGGCATCAATTTTTCTAGCATTCTATTTAATTGACTTAACAAAGCTTTCTCCCTCCAACGAACGTTTTAAATAAATAATAAGATAAATTAATGTTTATAATATCACCTATTTATTATACAACTTATTTTCAGACTATTGTCTGTCTCTTTTACTAAAAAGAGATATATTCATAATTATCACTTAAATAGATTTACAGGTATTTTTGTGCTATTTTAATAGGGAAGAAGCTTTTAAAAAGCATGAATTTAGGGTAAAGAACACTCTACATAGGAATGCTTTCAATTGACGGATATAAATGGACTGTAGCACAGTTTTGGTAACTAGGAGGATTGTATGGATTTTTTGAAGTCTCTATCATCATTAGATGATTGGAAAAAAATCGTGATTGCGATTGGGATCTTTTTGATCTTTTTAATTCTTCGCAAGCTTTTCACGACTTATTTGTTTAAGTTTATTATTGGTTTTGTCAAAAATAAAAAAATCAATTTAATTACGAGCGTTTTAGAAGCTTTTGAAAAGCCGCTGCGCTGGATTTTTGTGATTATTGGTTTCAAGCTTGCTCTTCCCTATCTTCCCTTTGATGTTTTAACAGCCGACACGGAAAGACATTTAGTTCGTTCAGCTTCTGTTGGCCTTGCAGGATGGGGCTTGTATAATTTAGCTGCTTCTACCAATTTATTTTTTGCAACGTTTGCCAAAAATTTTGATATCCAAGTGGATCGAATCATTATTCCTTTTATTGAAAAGTTTATCCGCATCGTTGTTGTTATGCTTTCTATCTCCATCATCGCAGAAGAATGGGGTTTTAACGTAAACGGCTTTGTAGCGGGTCTTGGCTTAGGTGGTCTTGCTTTTGCCCTAGCCGCAAAAGACACCGTTAGTAATTTATTCGGCGGAATCGTAATTATTACTGAAAAGCCTTTTACCATTGGAGATTGGATTAAAACACCAAGTGTTGAAGGCGTTGTAGAAGATATTACATTTCGAAGCACCAAAGTTCGAACGTTCGCTCAAGCAGTCGTAACGGTTCCAAATGCTACTCTTTCTAATGAACCTATTATTAACTGGGCTAAAATGGGGAAACGTCAAATTGCCTTTCATTTAAACTTGAATTATAATACACCAAAAGAAAAGTTAGAAACCGTAGTGGCAAGAATTAAAAAGATGCTGACTGAGCACGAAGAAATTCACAATGAAACGATTCTTGTAAATTTTGACGGTTTCTATGAATCTAGTTTAAATATCTATCTGTATTTCTTTACAAATACAACCGTTTTTGCTGATTACTTAGATGTAAAAGAAAATATAAACTTCGAAATTATGGACATTCTTGAAGAAGAAGGCGTAGAATTTGCTTTCCCTACGCGCACACTCATCGTTGAGCAGGACGGAAAGCTTTCTGGCAATCCAAAAGAATTTCTAGAAAGTGCTCGAAGCTAAAAAAAGCTGACTTAGTAGTCAGCTTTTTTTCCTTTCTTCTTTAGTTTGAAATGAACATTTGAGTCCAGTAATGACCGTAGCTTCCGCCTTTAGCGTAACCTACTCCGATTTCGGTAAATTGACTTGATAGTATGTTTTTACGGTGACCTTCGCTATTCATCCATGCGTTAACCACTTCTTTTGGAGTTGCTTGTCCAGCAGCGATATTTTCACCTGCTGTACTGTATGTAATGCCAAATTTTTTCATCATGTCGAACGGACTTCCATACGTAGGCGATGTATGACTGAAATAATTTTTATCAATCATATCCTGCGATTTATAGCGAGCCACGCGAGCTACTTCCCAATTAGACTTTAAAGGCTTAAGCCCTACTTTAGCACGTTCTTGATTCACTAGCTGAACCACTTGCTCTTCGTATGAACTTCCCGCTTTATCTGTTGGTATGGTAATTTTTTGTCCCGGATAGATCGAATTAGGGTTTTTAATAGCAGAATTCGCTTCAATCAGCTCGGAAACACCCACCTGATATTTTACTGCTATTTTCCACATCGTATCTCCCGATTGAACGGTATGTACGGTTGCTGCTTGCGCAGTGTTATTAAGACCAAAAGCTAGAGTGACAGACAACAATGTTACTAATAAAAGTTTTGATAGAGTTTTCATACTTTTATTAAAGCAAATTGATTTCAAGATTCATAGCGGTAATATTATCCCATAGTTCCATCATATGACTTTGTCATCTTCCCTCCACACTTTCTTTATAAAAAAGACGCACTGCTCTTTCGCAATGCGCCTTCTTATTATGAAGATAAAGCCTGTGACTGGTTCATGTCCGACACATTAACCGCTTCATCCGTACTTTGATGTACCTGACGTTTTTTAATCACATCAATATATTGAATGTGATGGCCTTCCATTTTCGTAACGGTAAAATCATACTGATCAAAGCTAAGGCTTTCTCCTTGTTTGACGTCATATTTTTCCGTTAAGACCCAGCCTCCAATTGTATCAACATCCGTATCATCAATTGTCGTGCCAAGCAGCTCGTTAAGCTCACTTACTAATAATTTTCCATCTACAATATAATGATCGGGTTTGACTTTCTGAATTAATGGAAGTTCATCCGCATCAAATTCATCACGAATTTCACCGACAATTTCTTCTAAAATATCCTCTACTGTTACAATCCCTGCTGTTCCACCGTATTCATCAATTAAAATAGCCATATGGATGCGTTCACGCTGCATCTTAAGCAATAAATCATGAATAGGAATCGATTCAATTACTTCAATAACAGGACGGATATACTGTTTTAAATCTATTTTTTCCTTGCTGTTGTTCATGACAATCTCGGTTAAAATTTCTTTCATATTGACCATTCCAATAATATGGTCTTTATCTCCATCGATGACCGGATAGCGGGTAAACCGTTCTTCTTGGACCATCTCAAGGATGTATTCGACCGTATCTTCCTGGTCAATTGAAACGACTTCCGTACGCGGCACCATAATCTCCTTGGCAACGCGATCATCAAAGTCAAAAATTTTACTTACATATTTAAACTCCGATTGATTGATTTCACCGCTTTTATAGCTTTCTGATAACAAGATGCGAAGCTCTTCTTCACTGTGTGCAAGCTCATTTTCTGAAGCAGGCTTTAGACCAAATAACCCTGTTATTAAACGAGAAGAACTGTTTAATAGCCAAATGAAAGGATAGGTTACTTTATAAAAGAGTATAAGCGGACGAACAAATAATAAAGTGACTTTCTCTGCTTTTTGAATTGCAAATGTTTTCGGAGCAAGCTCTCCGACCACAACATTTATAAATGTAACAACCGCAAAAGAAATCGCAACAGATAGTACTTTTGTTAACGCTCCGCTTATCCCTAGTTGATCAAGTAATGGTGACAGGAGATGCGAAAGCGTAGGCTCTCCTAACCAACCAATTCCCAGCGCAGTAATCGTAATACCAAGCTGGCACGCAGATAAGTATTCATCTAAATTTGAAATAACTTGCTTCGCAGCTTTTGCATTGCTGCTCCCTTCTGCTATAAGCTGATCCACTTTGGAACTCCTCACGCGAATAATCGCAAACTCGGTAGCAACGAAAAAAGCAGTTAATGCAATCAGTACCGCTAGTAAAATCAAGTTAAATATGTCCAATCAAGTTCCTTAGCTCGTTTAAAAACGAGTAAGGACTCACCTCCTAAAAAATAAAAAATTTGGATAAAGAACTCTATCCCTGTACTGATCACTTGGAAAAGTGCATATAAGGAGGAATCACATGATAAATGTATAAACATTTTTATATGGAGCAAAACTGCCAGCCTTTCTTCCTTATCTCACGTTTCACTCGTTAATGTAGCAGGTCATTCTTTATTCTGCTGTTCTAGATGTGAAGCAATGGCTCACATCGCTTCATTTCATGATGTTGCTTCAGCGCTGATTCTCTCTTCCAATTCATTTATAAAAAATTTAGTAGTTTCCAATCTTTATAAAGTTAAAGTCTGTTAACGCCTTAAAAGAGCGATTATGTGATAAAGAGCGATATGCGTGAAGCAAATGTAGGTTTGTATAATACTGTATTGTACGCTTTGACACTGGTGCATATAATGCTACTTCGCCAACGTGGTACACTGCCCCATCCAATCACCTCTATTTCCGTATATCTAAAAAGATTCAGGAATAATTATCCTATTTCTTTTTAAACTTATTGACTTTATTTTAAATGTTAAAAACTTTGCAGTCAAACGTTTTAGTTAGTCTCCTGCCCTTGCTATTTACTGGTGCGGCGATTTTTAGCAGGCAAATAAAAGCTTGCTGCTACACAAAAAAAACCAAGGACAAAACAGATAATGGGGAGTTTCATACCTATCGCTTCAGCATAATAAGTGAGACTCCTTCCGTGAATAGGGACAAGATTCATTTCAAAAATCAAAGTCAAAACAGCTGTCACTTTGAGTGCAATACCAACAATGAAAAGACAAACTCTCAGGCCTCCACTCATATGCAAAAACATCCCTTCTATCCATTAGCGAATGGATGATGTACTACACCATATGATACATCCCTACACTTTATCACTAAATGCTAAAAAAGCGCTATGTCCATGCATAGACGCTTATAAATTTGCAACCACTTGTCCAATGGAATCATAGATAACCAAATCAAACAAATAATCGTAATGCGTAGGTTCTTTATTAATGATCACCATATTTGTACGATTGTACCGGCTCACAAGCAGCGGAATCTGATTAATCGGTGCTACTTCAAGCGATGAACCAAGCACGATGAATAAATCAGATGACAGCGCTGCTGTAACTGCTTCATCGAACTGATGAATGGCATCTCCAAAGAGAACAACATTTGGCTTTAAAAGGCGCTCACACGCTGTACATTGTGGAAGAGCTGACTGATTTAAATACGCTAAGTCATACTCTTTTTTACACCTCGGACAATGAGCTCTCTTAATGGAACCATGAATTTCAAAAACGTTCGTGCTTCCTGCATCTTGGTGCAGCCCATCGATATTTTGCGTAATCACATGCACGGTTTTGGCGTCTTCTAGTTCAGCAATAAAGCGATGGCCCGTATTTGCTTTATAATGATGCAGCATTTTAATATGAAAAATTTCTTTAAACAGCGGCCAAAATTCATGAGGATACTGTTCATAGAAGTCAGCAGCTACTATGTCCACAAAGCTTTTGTTTTGGCGATATAAGCCATTTTGAGAGCGAAAGTCAGGTATGCCCGACTCTGTGCTCATTCCTGCTCCCGTAAAAAAACAAATGTGTTTAGCATTATCAATGAGCTGTTTTAATTCTTTGTACTGGTTTGACATTGCATTTCTCTCCTATTTAACAATTAGCACAGGAATTGTTACTTGCTGTGCTATCTTAGAACTAACGCTTCCAAGCAGCATGCCTTTTACAGGATTTAACCCTCTGCTTCCTATTACTACAAGGTCAAATGAATTTTGATTAGCAAATTGAATCACTGTTTTAGCCGCGTCTCCGTGCATAAAGGTAATCTCATACTCCACGTTTCCTTGCTTTAAAATTTCATCCGTTGTATGTATCCGACTTTCCCGTTCCTCGTCGCGGCTAAGTGATTTTAATCTTGAATCACCTTCTACTGCATAAATAACTTGAATAAAACTGTTTTCCGTAAGCTGAGCCAGCTGAACGGCTTTTTCTGTTGCTTTAGCTGCATGCTCTGAGCCATCTGAGGCAAGTAAAATTCGTTTAAACATCACGCTTCCTCTCCTCTTTTATAAAATGGTCTTCTCTCTTTACTATATCACTCGCTGTTCAAATGTAATCATTTTTTTGATTATTTCTATAATTTTTAAAATTATTTGTCTACTTTTATGATAAACTGAAAGAAAACGTGTACAGAGGGGATGAACCAATGTTTGGTTTTGAATTAATTTGCACTTTTTGCAAAGGGCTCGGAAAGCTAGCTGTTATTCCTGGTATCGGTTACATGAAAACATGCAAACACTGTGAAGGGACAGGCATGCAATCAAAAAAAGACGAAACTCCTTCTATATAAGAAGCTTCGCCTCAGAAACACTGGGATTAAATTGAAAGTTCTTTAGATAAACGGTACATATCAGCATTGATATGGTGAGGTTCACCTAAAATTTCCATAATATCATAATCTACAATTTCATTTTTACGGATACCGATTGCACGGCCGCCCTTACCTTCTAGTAGAAGTTCGACTGCGCGACCGCCGAAACGGCTTCCTAGCACACGATCTTGAGCAGTTGGAGAACCACCGCGCTGAATGTGTCCTAATACTGTTACACGCGTTTCAATACCTGCAGCTTCATGAAGCTGCTTCGCTACTTCATTACCATTAGCTACACCTTCAGCTACTACGATAATGCTGTGCTTTTTACCGCGCTCTTGTCCTTTTCTCAAACGATCAACCATTTCTTGGAACTCATCTTTTGCTTCTGGGATAAGGATTGTTTCCGCACCGCCAGCAAGACCTGACCAAAGAGCAATGTCTCCTGCATTACGCCCCATAACTTCAATAATAAACGTACGCTCATGAGAAGTCGCCGTATCACGGATTTTATCAATTGCATCGATAACCGTATGAAGAGCCGTATCAAATCCTAATGTAAAATCTGTTCCTGGAATGTCGTTATCAATCGTTCCTGGGATGCCGATACAAGGGAAACCAAGCTCTGTTAGTTTTACAGCTCCCATATATGATCCGTCTCCACCAATAACTACTAAGCCTTCAATACCGTGCTTCTTAAGGTTTTCAATACCTTTTAAACGCCCTTCTTCTGTTTTGAATTCTGGACATCTTGCAGAATAAAGCATCGTTCCGCCGCGTTGAATGATGTCACCAACATCTCCAACTTCTAGCTTTTTAATATTTCCTTCTATTAATCCTTGATATCCTTGGAAGATACCATAAACTTCCATACCTTCATGAATTGCTTTACGCACAACAGCACGAACCGCAGGATTCATACCTGGAGAATCTCCGCCGCTTGTTAATACACCTATTCTTTTCATTACTTTCACCTCATCAAAGTCACATATATGACTACTATATTATAGTTCTACATTTTACCCGAGTTCGAACTTTTTGTGTAGTAATTCACAACATATTTCTTTGTTAAATTTTAAATGTACATACTTTTTCATATCTTTTAGTTATTTACCGTCAAATATTCAAAGTTTTTCTAGCAATATTACACATCTAAAGAACCCTTTTAATTACAGCTTTTATAAGACTATATTCACCTTTATATTTCATTTTTTTCATATATGTAATGAAATTGTAACGTAGAACACTGTCGAAAGATGATATGATGAATTTACTCAAATCAGGAAAAATTTTCAGGGGGTACTAGTTTTATGAAAAAAGTAATAGCAGCTCTTACGCTTGCTGGCGTTATTGTTTCTACTAGCCCGATTGTCAGCCAAGCGGCTCTAGGCGACCAAACGCTTCGCCAAGGCATGAATCACCAAGATGTTAAACAACTACAACAAACGTTGAAAAATAAAGGTTATTTTAAAGGGAATACGACTACATACTTTGGGACTGTTACAACTTCTGCTGTAAAATCATTTCAGCGCAAAAATGGACTAGCAGCAGATGGTATTGTCGGAAAAGGAACGTACGCTAAACTAGGCGTTTCAGCAAAGGGCAAATCGCCTTCTAGCTCAGCGCGCTATAACCCTAACGCAGTGATTAACAAAGGAAAACAGTACATGGGCGTTCGCTATCGCTGGGGCGGAACAACGCCAAGCGGCTTTGACTGCAGCGGTTTTATTGGCTATGCGTTCAAACATGGCGGCGGGGTTCAGCTTCCTCGAACAGTAGCTCAGATTTATCAAAAAGGAACGCGCGTCTCAAGTCCAAAAGCTGGAGATATTGTGTTCTTCCAAACCTATACAAAAGGGCCTTCTCATGCAGGAATTTATTTAGGAAACAACCAGTTTCTTCACTGTTCTTCATCTAAAGGTGTGAGCATCTCTTCTCTAAAAGAGAGCTATTGGAGCAAACGCTATTTAGGTGCTAAAAGAATGTAGTTTCGATAAAAAGGGCAAGCTGTGCGATTTTGATGCGGCTTGCTCTTTTTCTGCATGTAAAAGATTTGGTATAGTAGAAGCAGCGCATTGCAAAACCAAGCGTGTAGATGAATACTGTAAAGGAAGTTGAATAAATGCACACCCTTTTAATTGACATGGATTCTGTCATTTGTGATCTTATGACGGATTGGCATAACCAATATAACAAAGATTATTGCGACAGCTTATCGGTTGAAAAGTTAAAATGCTGGGAATCAGAAAAGTATGTAAAGCCGGAATGCGGCACAAAGATTTATGACTACCTCGATCAGCCGGGGCTTTTTTTACATTTACAACCTCTGCCTCATGCTGTTGAGGTTCTTAAACGACTTTATGAAAGGTTTTCCATTTTAATTGTCACAAGCAGCCGTACCTATGCTTATACAGAAAAAGAGCAGTGGGTTGAAAAACACCTTCCGTTTATCGGAAAGTACAATATCGTGTTTACACACCAAAAAGATAAAATATACGGAGACTTGCTATTTGATGATGCACCTCATAATTTGAAGGCTTTTCAAGCTACAGGCCGCCATGCTGTTGCCATGAGCTACCCGTATAACGAAGAAGTAAATGTTCCTCGCGTGGACGATTGGCTTCAGTTTGAACAGTACGTAAATACTTATTTTAACGAATGTTAATCAAAAAAACACGTAGACTTTGTCATCAGAGAATGAATGCAGTGCGTTTGTGAGCACAGCTATAAGCCTAAAAAAACCGCCTTTTGGGCGGTTTTTGACGGATAGCCCGCTAAGGGCTATCCGCTTTTTATTTAAAAAAGATATCGTTTTTTAGTACTTATCAGCTGATGAAAAAAAGTCCATAATGGCATGGATAATTTCAACGGACTGAAAAGAAAACAATGATATGGCTGTTAATGAAAAGAAACCAATCATGGCCATACGTACAAGTAACATAGACTAATCGCCTCCCTGTTTTGAACTAAATGAACGCACCCAAAACAATTCGCTATCTGTCTTTGTTTGTACGACGTTTTCGCCAAGCAAAGGCAGCTCATTCACTGCGTGTAACAATGACAATGAATCTTCATCTTTCTCTTAAAGACTAAGCGTATAGTTAGTATATCAAATGAAACTTTTTCTTCAAGGCTATACTAGCGGTAAAAAAGGAAATAGTATGAAACGATGCGTTTTATCTTTATTTCATACAATTCAGTACCCTAATATTTATTATATTAAACCTTTTAGAAAAATTGCTACTATTATATCTTTTTTATAAAAAAGATATTAAGACCTAACTAAATTATTCCAATCCAAAGACGAACAAACGAGATAAATGATCTCAACTGCTTGTTACGTTGCTGTTGATTTCCTTGTAAGACTTCGCTTTCCCCAGGAGGCTGATGAGCCTCCTCGTCTACATACATAAAATCTACGTTCACTATATCAATGAAAAAATCCGAATGCGTTGGATTCTCCAGCAAGAATCTAACTCATTCGGATCTTCTTTCAATTAAAATAATTTTGTCTCAGTCTCTTCACTTTACCGACACGTACTGTAATACTCGTTGACAATGTCTAAAATAGTTGGGTATTCTTCCACCCATGTAAAATTTGTTTTTTCGTTTTCTTTTTTTACTGTTTCTTGTTCTGCACCTATCTTTTCCATTGTTCAATCTCTCCCTTTAACTGTTATATAACATTTATATTAAACTAACTTTGTTTTATAACAATTTTCAGAAGAAAGTTGGACAATGACGTATGAAAAAAAGTTATTGTAGGGATAAAATTTTCACATAATACGTACGAGTCCTCGGTCCATCAAACTCACAAAAATAAATTCCTTGCCACGTTCCTAGCAGCAGCTGCCCATCGTGAATGATTATATGCTGAGAGGGGCCGACCGTGCTCGCTTTGAGATGTGCCGCCGTATTTCCTTCCATATGAAGATCTAACTTATGTTCCCAAGGATATACTTCATCGAAGCGTCGGATCATATCCGTTTTTACATCGGGATCCGCATTTTCATTAATTGTTATACCAGCGGTTGTATGAGGACAGTAAACAACTACAGCCCCTTCTTTTAATCCTTTTGTTCTTATTACTGCTTGTACCTGACTCGTAACGTCGATTATTTCGTCACGCTTATTCGTTTTTAACGTAAATGAATGTAGCATGCCATCATCTCTTTTCTTTACCATAACATATCTTTTCTATTCTTCCACATTTTTCGCATAACTCGTTTTTACATCGTAAACACTAAGCTCATTAACACAACAGGCGGTGAGTTTATTTATGCTTGATTCAAAATTTCAGCCCAATGCAGACTACACCGTTCAAACGTTTCTAGATTTGGTGGGTCAAAATACAGATGTTGGTTCCAAAAAATTATGGCTGTCCCCCACAAAATATATATGCATTATTTATCTCCAAGGATTAGTCGACGGAGAAAAACTTGATAATCTCACTCAGCATATTGTTGAGACCAAAGCAAAAAGTGAAACGCAAACACTCGATGACATCGATTCGTTTATTTCTGTCATTAAAGACAAAGAAGTTTATACATACAAGCAAGCGATCTCATGTTTTTTTAAAGGTCAGCCCTTGCTGTTCATTAGCGAAAGCACCACGGCATATTCGCTGAATATGTCTATGACCAAACAGCGCTCTTTAAGTGAACCTACAACAGAAAAAGTAGTGCGTGGCCCTAAAATTGCGCTTATCGAAAACTTAGATGAAAACCTTGGTCTTTTAAGGCAGCGTTCTACCGAAGAAGAAATGGTTATTGAAGACATTTACATTGGAAATACAAAGGAACATCGAACAAGTATCGTTTTTCATAATAAACACTGTCAAACTCACATCGTGAATCAAGTCCGAGAGAAATTATTAGACATTCCTTTAGATAACATTCAAGACTCAGGAATGATTGAAGAATTTTTAGAAGAAGCACCCTACTCACCGTTCCCTCAAGTGCAAAATACAGAAAGACCGGATCGGGTTCTCGCCGCGGTGAATGAAGGGCGAGTAGCCATTTTAGTAGATGGCTCTCCTTTTGCTCTTTTAGTGCCTACAACTTTCGATATGATTATGAAATCACCCGATGATTATTACGAAAGATGGATAGCGGGTTCATTGCTAAGATTACTAAGGTACTTGTCTATTTTTATTACCCTATTCTTTTCAGCTATTTATATTTCACTCGTTTCGTTTAACCAAGGTCTGCTTCCGACGGAGCTAGCTATTACTATTGCGGCTACACGAGAAAACGTTCCTTTTTCTCCTTTTATAGAAGCAGTGGTCATGGAAGTGACGCTTGAATTGTTGCGCGAAGCCGGGCTGCGTCTCCCTACTCCTGTCGGACAAACAGTTGGACTTGTAGGCGGAGTTGTGATTGGTCAAGCAGCGGTGGAAGCCCATATCGTTAGCTCTGTGATGATTATTGTTGTATCCGTATCGGCAATTGCGTCCTTTACTGTTCCTCAGTACGGAATTGGCCTTTCGTTTCGAATTTTGCGTTTCGTATCTATGATGATTGCAGCAATCTTTGGATTATACGGAGTTACCATGTTTTTCCTTGTTCTTGTCATTCATCTAACCAAGCTCGAAAGTTTTGGTATGGCTTACTTCAAACCGTTTTTTGCGTTAAATAAAAAAGCGTGGAAAGACTCTTATATTCGTCTGCCAAACAAAAGTCTAAAACAGTCTAAAAATAAAGCGAAATAAAACTGACAAAAGGAGGACCATATGGAACAATCACAGTCACAATCAAGCAAGCTTCTTTCAGACTTTTATGCCATTTCAATTATCTCTTCAACCATGCTTGGCGTCGGTTTATTAACACTGCCAAGCAGCATTACAAACCAGACAAATAATGCAGACGGATGGATTGTACTTATTATGGACGGCCTTTTGTTTATTGGAATTGTTCTTTTTTTAGTCTGGATGGTTAAGTATTTTGCAATTAGCTGTATGTTTGATTTCACGCAAGAAGTAACCGGTAAGCTGATTGGAAATATCTTCAACTTCGCCATAGTCGTTTATTTCACATCTGTAGCAAGTTTTGAAGTAAGAGCTATGGCAGAAATGATTCATTTTTATTTACTGGAAACGATGCCCATTGAGTTAATTATCCTTTCGTTTATTTTGACAGGCGTCTATCTAATCACTGGCGGTATCAATTCTATCGGAAAAGTAATGGCGCTATGTTTTCCTGTAACGGTCATCATTCTTCTTATCTTATATCTTCTTAGTATCGGAATGGTCGATTTAAAAAACTTACAGCCCGTTTTAGCCGATGGATTCAGCCCGCTTCTTTCTGCCTTTACAACCGTCTCTGTTTCTTTTTTAGGAATTGAAACGATTGTCTTTCTTCCAAAGCATATGAAAAACAAAAATCATTTACGAAAAGTTTCTATCATCGGATTTTCCATTCCTTTGCTTTTATATATTATCACTTACGTATTAGTTGTCGGCGCGTTATCCGTTCCGGAGGTAAAAACGACCGTCTGGCCTACGATTGAATTTGTTCAGACACATGAAGTAAAAGGAATTTTCTTTGAGAGGCTTGAATTATTTTTACTTATTGTCTGGCTTCTTCAGTTTTTTTTAACTTTTGTAATGTATTTCTTTTTAGCTGTTTCAGGATTTAAAAAGATTTTCAAAAACCGGTCAACTACTAATATTATCTTTCTTGTACCCGTTTTATTTATGAGCTCTTTAGCGCCCAAAACAGCAAGCGACGTGTCGAATTATTCAACTGTTCTAGGCTGGGCATTTTTAGTAACATTTTTGGTTATCCCTCTTTTTTTCAGCATGTTAATGAAAATAAAAAAGGTTGTGTTCAAATGACGAAAAAATGTCTTCCTGTCATAATGACCATTTTTTTATTGTGTGGCTGTACAAATCATCGAAACATTGAACAACTTGCTCTTGTTATAGGAGTGGCAATGGATATTACATCGAAAATCGAACCAAAAACAGGAAAAAACCAGCTTGTGCTGACTCATCAAACGTTAACCGAAACGGAATCCGGAAATATGTCTTCTTCCATTCCATACAAAAACATTACAACAGCCGGCCCTACCATTCATGAAATCACACGAAATATTTCGCTGAAATCTGACCCTATATACAGCCAGCATCAGCGAGCACTTTTAATAGGAGAAAAAGCGAGCAAGACAATCCCTCTTGATGCGCTTATTAATCAGTTTGTACGTGATAACGAGATACGGCGCAGCAGCCTTGCGTTTGTTACAAAAGGCGATGCTAAAAACGTTTTAACGATTCAAGGAATGTCTGTGCCTCCAGTCAACTTAATTTACGAGCTTGTTTACAATAAATTCAAAACGAATAAAATTCTAAATCCCTTAACTATGGGAGAGCTATCTGCTAAGTTAAAAACAGATCAAAGCTTTTTAATACAGCGGCTTTCTAAAATAAAAAACAGCGTTGAAATAGACGGCGCGGCAATTATAAAAGATAAAAAAGCAAAATTCATCTTAACTCAGCACCAAGTAGAGGCTTTAACGTGGTTAACGGGGAATATTAAAGGCGGAATTATTTACGGCAAACACGGTCCATATCCCTTTTCCTATGAAATCGGAGATGTTCAGCAAGATGTGAAGGCCCGCATTGATTCAAATCACTCCGTTCATTTTGACATCAACGTTCAAACAAGCGGCAGGCTATCAGAAGATTGGGAGACTTCAAAACAGGCTCTTGCCGCCTCTAATGTAAAGAACACCGAAAAAAAAATAGAAAAAATTATTCGAAAAGACGCGAAAAAAACACTTCGCTTATTACAAAATAATTACAAAGCTGATGTGATTGACCTGCATGATTACGTACGAATTCATCATCCTCATTTTTGGAAAAAACATCAGCATGAATGGGATGAAATATTTAGCCAGTCGACCATCGACTATCATATTGATGTTCAAATTAAAGATTTTGGTACACAGGGCAGAGATTAGTCTTATTACTCAACGCCAGCTTCAGTCAGCTCTTTTTTCTTTAGTTCCATAATCGTGAACTTATCGGTATAGTTTTTGCTGACGAACAGCTGGCGTTCATCATCGTTATTAAAATAAAACTTTTTATCGTCTTGATATTGAAAATTCACTTTTTTCTTTTTCATTTGTTTAATAAACGTTAAATAGTCATTTGAATGAATGAGGTACCTCTTAGGCTTATCAGATATTTGAACAACATCTTCACCTGAAGACTTTAATTTTACAATACTCCATGCAATGGGAAGAGGATTACCTTCTTGAAAGATCGTTTTGTGAAAAATAAGCACAAAGAAAGCAGCTGTAACAATTGAAATAAGAACAAGCTGTTTTTTCACCGTCTATCACCCTTTCTTCACGTCGTTACTACGTTAAGTAATACGACAGGCGTATGAAAAAACCTGTTCATCCGCAAAGGTTGTGTAAAGAAATAATGCAAAATCAACAAAATATAACAGTTTGGTTACCTTTTGATTAAATAACATTACTTCTTTACAAATTTAGCTAATCACGTGATAGACTAAATTCAACATATTAAGTCAGGACTAAACTAAATGAGGTGTTGCGTATGACCACAATGCGGCTTCAATCATACTTAACAACAATGTTTCCAAATGTTCAAATGAAAAGACCTCTTTTTTATAACGCGCCCGCGGGTATTCGCTTTACGCTTACCAATCAAAAAGGCGTATGGGAACGAGAATACATGAAAAATGTGTACGCACGCGCTTACGAAATTTTTGAGACACTCCATGAAAAAAATGATGAGCTGCTGCTTGTTTTCAAAGCGAATGCTGCACAGGATGATTTACTTTTAAAAAAGAAAAAAGAAACAGCTATTAAAAAATTCATCCGCTCTCGCCTGAAGAAACAAGAAGTTCAATCCGTAGCATTATTAAATAACGCTGAGTATATTATTGCCTGTAAAACAAATGATGTGAAAGAAAAGCTTCTTTTGCAATCAATTGCCAACCGTGATCTTCATATTCATCCGGCTATTGAAGAAGAGTGTTACATTGTGAATTTGAATAAAGAAACCATCTTCCACCTATACGACGAGCGCGGCCTGGACATCGTATCAAACAATCAGTCTTCTCTTCAACTGCTTCAGCAAAAGTTTCACGACTGGATTCTAGATATTGATGCAGCTTGTTCAAAAAAAGTACAGTAAAAAAGCAATCATTCAGTAAAGGAATGATTGCTTTTTTATTAGGCTTGATGGACAGGAGACGCTTTTTTTAAAAACAGCCAGTTGATAAGAAAGAGTAGGAAGCTTACGATAACCATTGTTCCGAATGTAAGCAATAACGACCCGCTCGAAAAGCTTTTTATAAAATGAATAATCGGCTCTTTTGTTACTGGAATTGTGAACAGTAACACCAGAACAGCACCGCTGATCATCCCTCCTGTTTGCCCGAATTTGTAGACAATGCTGCCAAGCAAACACGCGGCTGCTGTAATAAAAAAGATAAAGACAGCGTCCGTTAAAAAGTGAACAGCGAGAGTAGGATCATGGAAGATAAAATCACTTGCATAATAAAGCTGAACATTCATTAAATTCAAACTATTAATCACCTTCATTGAAATGCTCATGATGACAACATTGATAAAAGACATTACAATTGCAAATAGAGCAAAAACACAGGTCATCGTTGAAAGATATGCTTTACGAGTAGCTCCTAACTTTAAGCAAAAGGAAAAACTTTTTCGAATGATAATAAAACTGACAATACCTGAAAAGATATACTGCGGCATACTTGTTACTAACAGAAGATGCTCATTCACCTGACTGAACACTAAAATATCTACTGCAACAAAAGCTAGCAGAATCGTCCAAAAGCGAATCATTAAATACTTTAGTTCAACGTAGAGCGAATAACTAATGGCTGCAAACTGTCCTTTCATTACGCTACACCTCCACGATTGGCTGTAAGATAAATCATAATATCCTGTATGTGAACGGCTTCTACATGAAACGAACTGTCGACAAGTTCTTCAGCATAAATATCTTCATTAAACAGCACTATTTTTTTCTCTCCCCCGAATACTTGTTCATGGATGACTTGCTTTCCTTTTTCATATTCTTCAATTTGACTTTTAGGTCCTTTCACACTTACACAGCGCTGCTGCAAATTTTCTGCTGTATCCTGAAGAATCAGCTTTCCTTTTTGCATAATAAGTACTTCTTCAAACAAATTACTTACTTCATCAATTAAGTGCGTTGAAATAATGAACGTGCGTGGATATTCTTCATATTCATCCAATAAAAGCTCATAAAAGCGGGCTCGCATCGCAGCATCAAGTCCAATATAAGGTTCATCAAAAATTGTGATGCTTGTGCGAGAAGATAACCCAACAATAATTCCTAACGCTGATTCCATACCTTTAGACAATGCTTTCACTTTCCTATTACAATCTAAATCGAACTCTTCCATAAGCCTCTCAGCAGCTTCCTGGCTCCAATAAGGATAAAAAAAGGAGGCAATTTTTAGCACGTCTTTGACTTTTAATGTTTTTTTGAAATTTCCGCTTTCGTTAATTAAGCAGATGTTTTGTAGAACAGAGCGGTTTTCAAACGGAGATTGATTTCCCACTTTTACCTCTCCTGTTGTAACTGGAATATGTCCGGCTACAATTTGCATCAGAGTCGTTTTACCCGCTCCGTTTCTACCTAGCAGTCCGTATATTTTATTTTGTGCTAGCGTAAGTGAAATATCCTTTAACACTTGCTTAGATCCGTAGCATTTATTTAACAGCTGCGCTTCTATATTCATTCTATTTCCCCCTTGTCTAACAGCTCTTTTAACTCGGTTACCGTAATTCCTAAATGCTGTGCTTCTTTTTTCAGCGGAACGATAAAACGGTTATAAAATTCTTCTTTTCTTTGTGTAAGCAACACTTCTTTGGCACCCGCACATACAAACATCCCGATCCCTCTCTTTTTATACAATATTCCGTGGTCAACTAGCTGATTAATTCCTTTAGCTGCCGTTGCAGGGTTAATGCGATACATTTTGGCAAATTCATTCGTAGACGGTACTCTTTCTTCTTCTGGAAAAGCATCATTTAAAATATTCTCTTCGATGGTTTCTTTGATTTGTTGAAAAATTGGTCGCTGATGATCTAATGATTGTTTCATTTTGACTACCTCACTTAAGTGGTTCATTACTCATGTAACTAACTATATAACTAACTGGTTATTTTTTCAAGTATTATTTCCAAAAAAAGAAAAAAAGTCCGTCAGTTAGTTACTGACGGACTTTTTCATTTGACTGTTTAACCACTTGACCGTTCTTTTTACTAGCTCATCCTGCTGCTCTTTAGGAGAAATACTGGCTTTGTTGTCGCCTTTTTGTTTCCCGTACATTCCAAACTGTGCGTGATTAGCTCCTTTTACTTGGACCAGCTCCGTATTTTTTGAAAGTAAATGCTTGGTTTCTTTAATTTTTTCAGGGGTCGACAAACCATCTTTCTCACCGGTTAAAGACAAAATAGGGTAAGTGGAGGTTGAAAAATCATTTTTATTCATCGGATACGATGCTAAAAGAACTAAGCCTTTTATTGAGTTTTGATGATCATACGCATAAGACGCTGCACTCACTCCTCCAAGGGAATGCCCTCCGATAAACCATGCGGCAATCTTCGGGTAGCTCTTCACAATATCCGTCGCTTTATTTTGACTAAAGAAGCTCATATTAAACGGAGAATCTACAACAGCAACAAGATATCCTTCATTTGCAATTTGCTGAGCATAATAGCCATATGCTAACGGCTCTACTTTAGCACCTTGATAAATAATATAGCCGGCCTTTATCTCTTTGTTCGTTTGAGGCTTAAATACGTAATAATCGTCTTTTTTCACTACTTTTTTCTCATCTACCAGTGAGTGAAGCTGTTTTGAAGGTTCATAATCAAAACCCGACCATATAACAAAAAAAGCCGCGGTTACTGCAACAAGAACGGCAAGACTGACTCCTAGTATTTTTAACGTTTTTTTCATGTCACTCCCTCTTTCTGTTTTTTTACTATGTACTCTTTTTATATCTTTTAGACATTTTACATGTTTGTTTCAAAGACATACAAGAAAAAAGAGGGGCTCAATATGCATGAAGCAGCAAAAGTAACGTAAACCATTACAAACAATCAAGCAGAGAAAGCTAAAAATTCGGCTGTAAGCTATAATAAGGGGCAGTCTCATTAGCAGACAACCTTCATTAATGAATATCTCGTTTCTTAAACCTTCCTCCCCTGACTTCAGCAATAGCTGCTACAGCAAAAAAAGCAGATGGATCTATCTCATCGATAATTGCTTTTAACTTTGCTTCTTCAAGCCTGGTAATAACACAAAAAATCACTTTTTTATCATCTCCCGTATACGCACCTTCCCCGTTTAAATACGTGACACCTCTCCCTAAACGAGCAAGGATTGCTTCACCAATTTGTTCATATTGTTCGCTAATAATCCAAGCTGACTTGGACTCATCTAAACCTTGAATCACAATGTCAATCGTTTTAAAAGCAATGAAGTAAGCCATTAAAGAATACATAGCGCGGTCCCAGCCAAATACAAAACCGGCACTTCCCAAAATAAATAAATTAAAAAACATAATCGTCTCACCTACGGAGAACGGCGTACGCTTATTAAATAAAATAGCTAATATCTCGGTTCCGTCTAAAGAACCTCCGTATCGAATAACAATTCCTACTCCCACACCGAGAACAATTCCGCCAAACACAGTTGCTAAAAGAGGGTCGTCTGTTAAGACCGGCAAGTCGTGAAAAATAGAGGTAGCAATGGATAGAATGATAACACCTAATAGCGTAGATAGCGCAAATGTTTTTCCAATTTGCTTGTATCCAATAAAAAAGAATGGAAGATTTAATACGAAGATATAAAAGCCGATTTGAACATCCGTTAAGTGGGATAAAATAATAGATATACCTACAATTCCACCGTCAATAACCTCATTAGGGACAAGAAAAAATTCTAGCCCGACGGCCATTAAAAGGGCCCCCACTAAAATAAATAGCATACGCTTTACAATCATTTTAGCTGATAGCGAACGATGAACAACCTTTTTTATTTCATGATTCGTTTGCAGCACATAACTTCCCCTCCTTTTTGTGATAGAGACATCAATTACTAACTAAACGCTCTATTTTAATATTATCACAAAATTCAAACTATTTATCTGCTCTTTTACAAAAATTTCATCTAATGAAATAAATTATGCATATATTGGATAAAATTGTAGATGATAACAAGTGAATAAATGCCCGAGTACGTTCAAAAGTGAATGCACCCCGACCACTTTTCATACGGGATTAACAGGACAAACTTAGATTAAAAGGAGAGTAAAACGTTATGAACCGTGTAAAGATTATTGCTGCTTCTTTACTCGCAGTTTTATTGCTAGCTTTTTCAGATAATTTCACTTCTGCAGCTGTGCAGGAGGCAATGATACGAGTTGTGCATGCATCACCTGATGCACCTGAAGTAGATATATATGTGGACAATCAAAGCATCGTAGTCGGCGCATCGTTTAAAGATGTGACAGATTACCTTAAGGTACCTGCGGGGTCTCATAAAGTAGAGGTATATGCTATAGGTACAAAAGGAAAAGAAAAACCTGTCATTTCCACTAATGTAACCGTCGAAGCAAACAAAGCCTATACCCTTGCTGCTATTAACCAAGTTGCACACTTAGAATTAAAAGTAGCTCAAGATGATATGAACGTAGCTAAAGGAAAGAGTAAAATCCGAATTGCTCACTTTTCTCCAGATGCTCCCGCTGTTAATGTAGGTATTAATCACGGCCCTGCTTTGTTTAAAGACACTGCTTTTAAACAAATGACAAATTATTCTGAAGTAAATGCCGGAACTTATGATTTAACCATCGCAACTAGTCAAGACAATAAAAAAATACTGGAAATTCCAAACCTTAATTTAGAAGCCAACACGGTCTACACGGTGCTCGCTATTAACAAAGCCGACAGCCTTGAAACGCTGTTATTAAAAGATAATACCGCTATGCCTTCCGAAATGCCAAAAACCGGTATGGGCGGTGCTTCAGAGGATAATTATAATTCAATTGTGCCGGTTCTTACTTTATTGGGAATTGGAGCGGTCGCTATATTTGTTGTTCGTCGTCACAGAGGATACGAAAGCGAATGAAATGGATAGGAGGGGTTTTCACCTTTTCTTTTATACTATTCATGAGCAGCTGGTTTGCCCAATCAGCATTTGCAAACAGCTCGACGGATTTTGTTGTGAAGATGGCTGAAACAAAATCGGCTCAATCCTTGAAATCTTCAGGGACCGCTTCTACACCTCTTCCATCTCAGCTTATTATTCCGAAGCTTCATATCAAGGCTTTTATAAAAGGAATGGGCCTTACTAATCAAGGTGAAATGAGCGTTCCTGATAATGGTCATGATGTAGCATGGTTTAAGCTTGGAGCAAGACCCGGAGAGGAAGGAAATGCGGTCATTGCAGGACATGTTGATGACCAAAAAGGACCCGCTATCTTCTATCATCTCGACAAGCTCACAAAAGGAGATGAAATTTTTGTAACCGATCAGCAAGGTCAGCAGCTGGCCTTTGTTGTTACCAATAAAGCTTCTTACCCCCGAGAGTCTGCTCCTATCAGAGAGATTTTTGGTCCAACTTTTCAACACCAGCTTAATTTAATCACCTGTACGGGAACATTTGATCATAAACAGAAAACTCATGAGCGCAGACTCGTTATTTATACAAGCCTCCGCCCGGAAAAAACAGCCGATGTTTCTCACTAAACATCGGCCTTTATTACTTTTAATTACACACTGGTTCGTTTTATTTAAATATTTACACAGCCTTAATATGAACACAACATCTCGCTGGTAAACTAATGCACGACCCCTCAATAAAAAGGAGTTTTGATATGAGACGAAAATGGTGGTTTGTAAGCTCACTCACTTTTTGTTTATGCGGTATTTTTATGTTTATACATACGCAGGCAGCTTCTACTCAAGCAGAAACAGTAGCCATTATTGCTCATCGAGGCGCATCAGGATATGAGCCAGAGCATACGATGCAATCTTATCTCGCTGCCGTACAGCAAAAAGCGGATTACATTGAACTTGATCTTCACATGTCTAAAGATCAGCAGCTTGTAGCCATTCATGACTACAAAGTTGACCGCACGACAAATGGAACAGGATATGTAAAACAGTATACAGTGAAGCAGCTTCAGAGTTTGAACGCAGGAAAAGGTCCTAAAAAAGCCGTCATTCCAACTTTAGAAGAAATATTCCGTAAGTTTGGCAATCGAACAAACTATTATATTGAAACAAAATCTCCTCATGAATATCCAGGTATGGAAAAAGAATTGTTAACGCTGATGGCTAAGTACAACATTCATACCAATCACGTCATTGTACAATCATTTAGTCCTGAAAGCTTAAAAACCGTCCATCGATACCGACCTACTATGAAACTAATTCAACTGATTCGTTCCAAGCAAACCAATATGTTAACAGATCAGCAGTTCAGACAAATTAAAACATACGCGAACGGCATCGGTCCTAACGCAAGCACGCTGACAAAACCATATGTACAAAAAGCTCGCTCGTATGATTTAGACGTCCACCCGTATACAGTAAATGATGAAAAACAAATGAGAACACTTATCGAGTGGGGCGTAACCGGCATGTTTACTAATTACCCGGATCGTCTTTATAACGTGCTTCATAAAAAATAAACACTTGCCGCGGCAAGTGTTTATTTTTTATACATCTCTTCTATTCGCTCGCCACAAGTACAGGCTAATTAATGCTATGGCATAAAGCAAAGCCCAGCCAAACACCAAAAATTTATTTAATCCTTCGTTAATAAATTGAATGATTGCAGATACGGGCGGCAGTACATACAGCAGCAGTCCGCCTCCTTGATACGGAAATGAAACGCCTGCCGCTGCAAGCGTAACGATTAAAATAAATAGAGGTCCAAACCACGATAAGCTGCCTTCTCTTACAACATCTCTTGTGAAAACAAGACCTATGCTCATACCAAGCAAACTAAACGTCCAGTGAATAATAAACCCAAACACCATTTGCTTAGTGGATATATCCACTTCAAACATATCAAGCAGCACGGGATAGGCAATTGAAACCGCTGATAAAAACGTAAACAGCAGCATACAGCTAATAAGCTTGCTTATAAAGTACTTGTTCTTTTTCCCTACATGAAGTTTTGTAATAACTTCTTGACTGGAATCTTCCGCGTGAAACAGCGACATTGTAAACCAAGTGGTTAGAAAAAAGAGGAAAAGCGCCGTATTAAAAAAGCTATCAAGCACCGGGTTCGGTCTATATGTATAGTTCATACACAGCGAAATAATATAAAGTGCAAGCGGCGGAATATATCGATACGATTTAATATATGTAATAAAATGATAGCGAATCAATGCACCCATCTTAAATTTCTTCCCTTTCCATATGATATAGCTTTACAACTTCACCTTGAACAGCAAGTAATTCTGCAAGAAACTCGTTTACATATTTTTTATCTATATAAAAAATCCAGTAGTTTCCGTGCTGTTCAATTTTCGTGCACTTTTCTTTTAATAAACGAAGTGGCTTATTAAGAATCACATTTGCCTCAATAACCGTTAAATGCTCAATGAGTTGAACGCGCTCATTTTTTAAAATGCGCTGTGACCCAATAGTGATAACACGATCTGCTACAGCATGTATGAGCCTTTCTTCATGACACGTAAATACAATGGTCATCCCTCGTTCTTTTAGCTTTGTAAAAATTCGTTCTACTTCTAGCTGAGCACGCGCATCTAATCCTGATAGAGGTTCATCAAGCAATAGCAGCTTAGAAGAACTCAGCAGTGCTTGCATCATGTTGACTTTTTGCTTCATTCCTTTTGAAAAAGAAACGATTTCTTCATGTCTAAACTCTACCATTTCGAAAGTTTCGAGCAGCTCTTCAATTCTAGAGCTGCGCTTTTTCTTAGACAATCCTTGAATTCGTCCCATGTGCTGCAAATAACCTGCTAGGGTAAAACGCAGCTCCTGAGGAAATTGCTCTACCACAAATCCAGGCGTACCGGTTTCTTTATCAAGGTGAATTGTTCCTTTAGTCGGTTTAGATAATCCGCCAATTAGCTTTAAAAACGTACTTTTTCCCGCCCCGTTTTTTCCAACAATCGCAACAGTCTCTCCTTTATAAAGGGTCGTATGAATGTTTTCTAATACGGTATGTTTTTTGTATACTTTTGCAACATTTTTTAATTCAATCAGTTTTTCCATCCGCTGCCTCGCCTCTCCATAATCCTATATGTTAAATCATAGCATATTTATGGGGAATGTGCTTCCATCTCTATACGTTTCAGCTAAATTTTTCCCGTACAAAAAAGCCTTTGATATGGTCAAAGGCTTTTTATAGACAATACCATATGCTCTTCATCAATAAATTCACCATCTACTTGAAGAGCTCTTTTTTCATACGCATAAGAAGTAAAACCGAGGCTTTTGTATAGGGCTTTTGCCCCTTCATTTTTAGCAGCGACAGCTAGGTAGATTTGCAAAACATTCGTTTTGGAAAAAGCTTGTTCAACAGCGGCTTTTAACAGCTTCTTCCCAAGACCTTTCCCCCTTGCTTCAGGGGCTACGTACATGCCCCAAATATCTCCTTTATGCTGAACTTTTAAAGGCTTTTGCTGCTGAAACCCTACAATCCCTACAAGCTGGCTTTCCATAAAAGCTCCTACTACAAATTCTGATTGGCTGCTTGGAAAATAATTTCTGATATCAGCAATTTCTTTTTCATATTCTTCTTCATAACTTAAAATAAAACTTTCGGGATGATCTTTTAAAGCACGAAGACGGAGTTCAAAGTACACGTCAGCGTCTTCTTTTGCCAACAATCGTATATTCATCTTTTCACCTTAGTTTCTTATGTTTTAATTAGCTATTAAGGACTGTACACGCTAAATACTTCATTCCACCGATACAGCTCATAATAATTTCCCGGCAGGTCTAAATCTGAAATGAGTACCTTGTCATTTTTCGTATCTTTTACGCGTGTTAAAAGATTTGCTTGTTTTCGATTTGTACGAATCCACATCGTTTGATTCGTTGCTTTATGATAAACAGGCGCGTAATCGCCTAAGCCTTTTTGCGGAAATGTGAACTGACTTTGCTTATTGGTCTTTACATTCATGCTATATAAAAAAGGCAGCGGCCTCTTTTTTTCATCATTCGACCACCCTGCTTCGGGCACACGTGAAATGATGATGTTATCTTTTTCTGTCCAAGTGAAATCCCAATCTGCGAAGCCTTTTGGCGTAAACACATGTTCTTTAAAAACGGGCATCTCTTTTAAAGTGAACTTTTTATTTTCGGTGGCAAATCTTCCTTCTCCATTAATAAATGCCAGTACTTGCTCTTCATTACTCCACTTAAACCAATTGGGTACATTAAGCATATCTCCCACCACTTGAAAAGCTTTTCCTTCTTTTGTAATGATGCACAGCTTATTTGCATCTGCAGACATCGAAGCCGTTGGAATAGCGATAAAACTAATCCATTGACCGTTAGGAGACCATTTAAAGCTGCTTGTTGTATACGCAAAAAATGAATCATTTTCTGCTGGCAGCGTCGTAAAAGCCTCTACTTTTTTCACATCTAACCCTGCATATTTGCTCACTGTATATAGCTTTACCGGTCCCCATCCCGTGGGCGCCAGCGCAGCAGCTGACGTAATTAAAAATCGATCTCCTTCCGGAAACCATGAAAACTGATCAACTCCTATGGCTACACGCTTCTTTTCATGCGTTTTAACGTTGTAATATACTAAGATTCCATTCGAAATATACGCAAGCTCCTCGGCAACCGGTGACCATTGATAATGAGTCACATCATGTTCAACAAGCAGCGGTTTTCCTTTTAACGGTGCAATCATTAAAGAATCATTTTCTGCATACGCAACTATATCTCCATGTGATGACCATTGAGGCATAGAGGCATGACGGGCATAGGATAACTGCCTTTCGGTACCGTTATCATATACCCATAGGTTTCCTTGCCGTATAAAACTGACCTTCACTGTATTGGCAGCATTTATTTGCATAGGGAACAACATAAGAAAAAGCAGACATAACGCTATTTTTTTCACCATGTTCACTCCTGTCTTTTTTTATAGCGTTACACAAATCTCCTCATCTCATCACATTTTTGAAAAAATAAAAAAGCGCAGCGGATAGCTGCGCTTTTTGTATATTATGATTTTGACTTAGATTTTGGTGATGGCTTTGTTTTAGCTTGTGCTGCATTATTAGCCGCATCTTTTTCTTTTAATAAACTCATACGTTTTTTCAAGTAGTAACCTTGTCCAATTCCGAATAAGTTACCAATTACCCAATATAGTGCAAGAGCAGATGGAAGTGAAATTCCCGCTACTAAGATGAAGATTGGCATAATGTTCATCATCATTTTCATTGGAGGTTGAATTTCATCCGTCATACTTACACGAATTTGTAAGAATGTCGTAATCGCTGCAACTACCGGTAAAATGAAGTAAGGATCTGGCTTTCCTAAACTTACCCATAAGAATGAATGCTGCGCAATTTCATGCGTTCGTGCAATGGCATTATAAAATGCGATAATAATAGGCATTTGAATAAAGATTGGCAAACATCCGCCAACCGGATTAATTTTATGCGTTTGGTAAAGCTGCATCATTTCTTTTTGCTGCTTTTGCTGTGTTTCCGGATCTTTTTTACCAGCATATTTCTTTTGAATCTTTTCCATCTCTGGACGAAGTGCTTGCATAGCCATCGTGCTCTTTTGCTGTTTTAAAATAAGTGGCAATAGAACTAAACGAATGATAACCGTTGCAATAATAATAGACAGACCATAGCTTCCGCCTGCCCACTCAGCAATTTTCGTTAATGCCATAGATAAAGGGTAAACAAAATAATGATCCCAGAATCCGCCACTTGTAGCCGTAACCGGTGTTTTTGTACTGCTACAGCCGGCTAGAGCTAAAAGAAGCGCTCCCATTAAACCAAGCAATAATAATTTTTTATTTCTTTTCATATTCTTTCCTCCTAATAATGACTAAATGTATGAAGTGTTTTTCAGAAGGAAAGGATCTTCTTCATCATTATTCTTCTCTTTAACTGGTGTTTTTCTATACACATGTATAAATACATTTCGTCTTTTCCATATCGTTAATACTGAAGGATCGATCCCTGCATTCACATGGTCAGTGACAGGTTCCGCATGAAAAGCCGTAAACCTAGCTTCACGAAGCATATAATAACAAAGGATGTATAAAACGAAAGCAGATAAATACGGCGCATATAGAAAAAGATCGTGATAAAATTCCATGTGCCAGCTCTCTTTCTGACTATAATAGTACAATCCAATATATGTAGTGTAGCATTTACGTTCCTGTTACACAACATCAACTTATCTCTTTGACTGTTCTACGTATTACTTTTTAAAAAGTTTCATATTTACGACACAAAATTTGCTCATCATAAAATATGATGAGCAAATCTAATCCCATTCTCTATTCTCGTATGCTTAGCGCTGGTTCTCAGTCTTCTTTTAGTTTCATGAACCACGTAACGCCGAATGCTACACCCACAGAAATAATCATACCGATGATATAGTGAATTAAATTGCTCATACCAAGCGGTGCGGCGATTGCCATCATTGGAATACCTGTGAGTCCGTATGCATTGGCTACTACGTGCATAAGTACAACGTAGCCTCCCCCGGCTGCCCCGCCTATAGCCGCAGCAATAAATGGCTTGCGAAGCCGTAAGTTGACGCCAAAAATAATCGGTTCTGTAATTCCTAAGAAAGAAGAAATAGCCGCCGGAATCGCAATTTTCTTCGTTTTGGCATTTTTCGTCTTAAAGTAAACAGCCAGCCCTGCTCCTCCTTGCGCTACATTCGCGCAGGCCCAAATAGGAAGTAAGAAGTTAACACCAATCTTCGGGTTAGCAAGCAGCCCTGCTTCAATAGCATGAAAACTATGCTGCAAGCCTGTTAATACAATGGTTGAATATAAGCCACCAAACAAAATTCCTGCAAACACTCCGGCTACATCGTATAGAGACTGAAGGCTAATGGAAATTAAATCTCCAATATAACGGCCGAAAGGACCAATAAACACAAGTGACACAAAGCCCGTGATAATAACAGTTAAAAAAGGCGTAACAAGTAAATCAACCGAATTCGGCACAATTTTCCGCAGGCCCTTTTCAATTTTACTCATCACGTAAATAGCTAATAAAATTGGAACGACCGTACCTTGATAGCCAATCAGCGGAATACTTAAGCCAAACAAATCCATATATTCTGGCTTAGCATCTGCTAATGTCCATGGATTTAATAACATCGGATGCGTCAAAATCCCTCCGATAACCGCTCCAAGATAAGGGTTTGAACCAAATTCTTTTGCAGCTGAAAACCCGATTAAAATCGGTAAAATGATAAATGCTGCTCCTGAGAACATGTCCAATAAAACAAATAACGCACTATCTTCTGAGACCCAGTGGAACGCTTTCATCATACCGAGCAATCCCATTAATAAACCGCTTGCTACAATGGCTGGAATAATCGGAACAAAAATATTGGAAAGCATGCGAGCAAAACGGGCAAATGGGTTCATCTTCTTCTTCATTTCTTCTTGGTGATCTACTGGGGCAGCAGCCTCTTCAGCGCCTAATTCTTTAACAAAAGCAGCGTGGATTTTATTAACGAGACCGGTTCCAAAAATGATTTGAAACTGTCCTGAATTTGAAAAAGCCCCTTTTACATCCTCTATTTCATCCAAACCTTTTTGATCGATTTTGCTTTCATCTCGAATAACGAGGCGCAAACGCGTAGCACAGTGCTGGGCACTAGCAATATTTTCTTTTCCACCCAAAAGCGGAACAAGCTTTTTAGCAATTTCTTTTACGTCCATCTTACTTCCTCCTTGTTGTATGTCATAAAAAAAGCAAGACCTAAAACACGCTTATAAAAGACACACTTGTCCTTTATGCGCATTCTAGGTCTTGCCTGCTTTACCAGTCACAATCCCGATTATTCAATTAATACGCTTTCATTGTACTCAATACAACAATATTCGTCAATGCTTTTTTCTATATTCTTTGCTCTATTCGGCAAATGTGAAGCGTGATGTAGCCTAACTCCGCTTCTGGAAAATTAATATCGTACTCCTCTTTGACAAATTGCTTTATCGTTTCAGCACACTGATACGATTTTTTATATTTGACTTTTAATACGTCGAGCATCTCTTCATCCATCTCATGAAAAGGTTCATTTTGCGCTAAACGATTTAACGCAAAGCGCAAGTGAGTCAGCAGACGCTGATAGGACATGCTGTTTTCATCAATCTCCATATTCAGCTCTTTTTTTATAATCGTAACCATTTCATTAATAATCGTTGTATTCATCATGAGCTGCTGCATTCCCGGTGAATTCAGTTTCGCCGTATGAATATGAAGCGCAATATATCCCGCTTCATCAATCGGCATCGTGATGTCTAACCTCTTTTTGATATGCTGAAGAGCCCACACTCCTATTGCATACTCAGGCTGATAGAGTGATTTAATTTCATTAAGCAATTTATTTTGGATGGAAATTCCGCGGGCTATCCTTTCGACAGCAAAGGATAAATGATCGCTCAAAGCAATATGCACATGATGACTTAGCGTAGCAGAAAGCTGCTGCTCAGCATACGAAATGATTTCTTCCGCCACTTGAATATGCTCTTCAGGAAGATTTTTTAATAGTTCTTGAAACTTTTCCTGTTCTTCTTTCATGACAAAGACTTTCTCCACTTTTGTAGCATTAATAAGATCATTTTTACCTTTTTGAAAAGCGATGCCGGGACCCATCGCAATCTTTTCAACTCCGCCTTCCTTAAAGACAACGGCGTTGTTATTTAACACTTTTAATATCTTCAAATGCGCTCTCCTTTCTTAAAGGAAAAGGCCTTGCTTATTACTTCATCGTTACTTTTGCACAAGCAGTTTCGCCTTTTTGAACCGTCCCTTGAGCCAAAATTTCGAAACTTTCACTTGCATCACTATTTGTAATAACAATTGGTGTGATAATGCTTTTCGCTTTTTCTTGAATAAGCGCTAAATCAAATGTAATAAGAGGTGTTCCTACACTTACTTTGTCACCTTGTGTTACGTGAGCTTCGAATCCTTCGCCTTCCATTGCCACTGTTTCAAGGCCGATATGTATTAATACTTCTGTACCGGCTTCTGTTTTTAAGCCTACCGCATGTTTTGTATGAAAAAGCTGAACGACTTCCCCAGCAACGGGTGAAACAACTTGTCCTTCTGAAGGTTCGATTGCAAAACCGTCTCCCATCATCTTCTGTGCGAACACTGGATCTGGCACTTCGCTGATTGGCAGGATATTACCTGAAAGCGGAGCTAGAACGGTTGTTTCTTTTGATTTTGTCTTATTACCAAATAATTTTTTAAACATCTCAATCACCCTTTTTTAGATTGTACTTGTAGCATACCCCAATGATTCTGCAGAAAAACTTCCCCTATCCTGATGGTACGTTAACATGGTCATTATTTAACCATGCTTTTTTTATCTTGTAAATAAAAATGTATAAGCGCTTTTATAAGAAGCACGTTCCCTATGCTGCACTTTATGTAACCCTTTCTACATCTTCTGAAGGGTGGATATTGAATTTCAACCCTAAAAAAGAGGTTAAGACATAAACAAATGAATCCAATCTAAAGACGAATAACTCGTATACATGAGCCGAACCGCTTTTGACACCGCAGTTGATTTCCGTGCAAGACTTCGCTTTCCGCGGGCGGATGCTGAGCCTCCTCGTCGCATACGCTCCTGTGGGGTCTCACCTATTCCGCTTTTCCCGCAGGAGTCTTCGGCTTGCCCTCCCATCAACTGCTAGAAAGACTTACAAACATGAAACCTACGTTCACCGTAACAAAAAAAACGAACCACTAATCAAACATCTTGATCAGTGGTTCGTTTTTCACTTCGTCTAAAATCCTTTTGTCCCAGCCTCTTGAGATTAGAACGTTGACGCAACTTCTTTTGCTTTTTCAGATGCTTTTGCTAGAATATTGTCTGCTTCTGCTGGCGTGTAAGCCATGCCTTCTGCAACAACCAGTTGGAAATCTTGAACACCAATGAATCCCATTACTGTACGTAAATAGCTTTGAGTAAATTCTAGCTCTGCCGCAGGGCCTTCTGAATACACTCCTCCACGAGCTTCTAGTAATACTACCTTTTTATCTGAAGCTAATCCTACTGGACCATTTTCAGTATATTTAAACGTTTTTCCTGCAATTAAAATGTTATCAATATATGCTTTCATTAGTGGAGGGAAACTTAAGTTCCACATTGGAGCTGAGAAAATAACTTTGTCAGCTTGTAAAAACTGCTCTACTAATTCACCCATACGCGTTACTTTTTCTAATTCAACAGCTGATAATTCGTCACCAGCTCCAGCTTTTCCCCACGCCGCTAAAACATCTCCGTCGATGAATGGAACTGTTTCTTTATACAGATCAAGCGTTGTCACTGTATCAGTCGGGTTTGCTGTTTTATACTCATCCAAGAAAACCTGTGCTAAACGAGTTGAAAATGATGCTTCATCAACCTGTGGATTTACTTTTACATATAATACATTTGCCATAAATGTCATCTCCTAAAAAGTGTATATTATTATCAATTCGAGATATTACTAAACAAATTATCTTTAATTCGAGATTTATTATATAACGTCATTTTTTATGCGTCAACCTTTTCGCACAAAAAAACTCCGCAAGCGGAGTTTTATACACATTGAAATTCTCGAATTTGATTTACATCTACCCCAGCATACACCCAGAAAGATCCTGTCCAGCGATATCCTGCAACTGAGCGTCTGCCCACAAAGGTTGGGTAAAACCAGTAAGGTCGACCATTTCTCGGCCATATATAGGTGTATCGGTATAGGCATCCTGAAATAGCGCCTGGATCAACAGCATAAAGCGATGGACCTCCTGAACCTAGCTTTGGTGCAGGTGTAAAACCTGGCGGCGGACTTGAAGGTGGCTGCGCTCCTCCCTGCGGCGGAAACCCTTGGCCCCCTCCTCCAGGTGGTGACGGTGGAAAGCCTTGACCTCCTCCTCCAGGTGGCGGCGGCGGAAAGCCCTGACCTCCTCCAGGTGGAAACGACGGAAAGCCTTGGCCTCCTCCTCCAGGTGGAAACAAATTTTGAAAACGTGGATCGTATTGATATGGATACATACGCACTCCCCCTTTATAATGCTTGCTACGTTACAATATGCATCATAATGAAGATAGGTGAATGTCTACTTTTACCTTCTATAGACTAATGGAACGATGTCAAACTTGGTGAGCTTAAAGGAGGCTTACCCGAAGAAATAATAAATCCAACACGGAAACTACTTGCGTGTTGGATCTGCTTGCGGAAAATATTTTTCAATAAAATTATACAGCCAAAATACGGTAATCAAAATAGGCGCTATCAGAAAAGGATGTTGAACCCACATTTTCACCAGTACCTTTTCAAATGACGGAATCGATTTTAACACTTGAAATAACGAGCTTCCGCTAAAAATAACGCTCGTTCCTATCAATAAAAAAGACAGCGAGTTAAATTGATCTATCCACATACTCATAGAGATATAAAAACTAACACTCGTTCCTATGCCCCCCATTATTCCGCTTAAAATACTTTTTACCGAAAAAGGAATCCCTACAAACCATCCGGCTCCTAGTCCTGCACACCCTGCTAAAATGCTAGAAAAAAGCAGCGGCTGCTCAAGCCAGAGACATGCATTCACTCCAACCACTAAGGTAACATGTATTCCTACGTGAAGGGAAATTCTTTTGCCAACAGGCTCTGAAACATAATGATGGTAGCGCCCGCTATAAAAAATTGTCCACCATAATAATAAAAATGCTGTCAAACTTGCCCCTATAATCATAAACACACCTCTCTACGTTATGATTCTATTAATCTCTATCTATTATTTTCCTAATATCCTGTGTCTCTTATTCGGTAATCTACCCTATGCCTTCCATACGTTCATCAGTAAGAAAGTAGACTATGACTGTTTACTTGTAGGGAGCTAAGAAGTTGAATGTCTGCATGTAGAAAAAGATAGTGTAGAACACTTTCTCTTACCTTTACTATTATTCATATGTATAGCTTGCTAGATTTAGTCCTTGCAGTTTAGAATTTTTCAGTCGTTCATATGAAACTATTTGCCCCTTTCTTTCGTTATATATATACATGTTTCTTTATCTTTTCACGTGCAAAAAAAGATAAATTCCTATAATATGTTTTCATATTAACCTTTAAGGAGATAAAGAAGATGAATTGAATCAATCCTTATAAATAGAGTTTTTAGAAAAAAGAAATTGTTATCATTTCTCCTATTTATGTTATAGAATAATTCATGTATAATAAAAGGCTGTATGGTAACGCAGCTTGCGACATATCTTTTCTTACTTTTAGCAAGTCTATATTCAAAGTAAAAACTGCAAAGTGAGGTTAGTGCGACTCTTCATTAATCAACTTTGCACTAAAAACAGCATTTTTCTTTTATCATAAAGAAAGAATGAGATTTAATAGTGACAGGTGAATAATATGGGTGAAAATCAAAGAAATGTTAGTAGATTTGACTGGAATTTGGCTTTCCTAATCTTCCTATTGTTTTGCGTAAGCGTCGTGGCAATTCATAGTGCTGAAAAAATTGGGCAGTATGATAAGAACTTCGTAGCGCAACAAGTTGTTTTTTATATTATTGGAATGGTGATTATAGGATTTGTCATGCGTTTTGACTCCGATCAGCTTCAAAAGCTAACGTGGGTTTTTTATGGATTTGGGAACTTTTTATTGCTTCTTTTACTAGTGGCTCCTTCAAGTATTGCCAGAGAAATTAACGGGGCAAAAAGTTGGTTCACACTTCCCGGCTTCTCGTTGCAGCCATCAGAGTTTATGAAAGTGTTTTTGATTATCACACTGAGTACGGTCATTGTTAAACACAATGAAAAATATCGTATCCGAACAGTAAGAGAAGACTTTTTACTGCTTGGTAAACTAGGCGCTGTACTTGCTTTACCTTTATTGTTAATCATGCAGCAGCCTGATTTAGGTACCGCTCTTGTGTTCTTAGCAATCACAGTTGGACTTGTATTTGTTTCAGGCGTAAGCTGGAAAATCATCGCGCCTGCATTTTTAGGTATTACAGCGGTTGGTTCTGTTATTTTGGGACTTGTTGTTTATGCACCTAACTTATTAGAAAAGTATTTAGGGGTTAAGCAATACCAATTTGGACGTATTTATTCTTGGCTTGATCCTGAGTCGTATAGTTCGGGAGAGGGCTATCATTTAAAGAAATCGTTAGATGCGATTGGGTCAGGAATGGTAAACGGTAAAGGGATCGGAAATGGAGTTGTCTATTTGCCAGAAGGACAGACCGACTTTATTTTTGCGGTTATTGGAGAAGAGTTTGGCTTTATAGGCGCCAGCATTGTTATTAGTCTTTTCTTCGTACTCGTTTATTACTTGATCAAGCTAGGGCTTGAAACAAAAAATGAATTCAATTCTTACTTATGTGTAGGCGTTATTTCAATGCTTACGTTCCACGTATTTCAAAATATCGGTATGACCATTCAAGTCTTACCTATTACCGGAATTCCACTTCCTTTTATTTCATATGGAGGTAGTTCACTGATGGGGAACATGTTTGCAATGGGTCTGATGTTTGGAATCTCATGGCATCACAAACGCTATATGTTTGGAAATGATTAAAGAGAGACAATGGTCTCTCTTTTTTCTTTTATCTCCCTATTAAGCATGCTACAATAAAGAAAACGCTTTCAAAATCTGTTTTAAAAGGAGTAGATATGCATGCTTGATTACCAATATCGTCGCAAAGCCTATGCTATTTTGTTAAAACAGACATCCGCACCTTCATCTACAACTTCTTTTTCCACCTGGCTCATACAGCTACTAAAACGAAACAAGTAAAAAAGGTGTGCTACTGCACACCTTTTATTTGTTCGACAGCGACGTTAAGCCAATCTGCCTAACGATTTTTTTACTGTCTTCATTTAATCCTTTTACAATAACCTTTTTATTCAATCGCTCATACTTATCGATAATTTTTGAGATGCCGATCACGGCCGATTGATCCCATATATGAGAAGAACTAAAATCAATAATGATGGTATCTGGGTCTGTTTCATACTGAAATTCATCCATAAAGAAACTGATGGTAGCAAAAAATAATTGCCCTGAAACCCTGTATTGCTTCATATTGCCTTCTGTTTGTGAAGTTGTTTTGATTTTAGCCATCTTCCAGCCAAATACAATCGTACTTAAAACAATACCTACCATTACTCCTAATGCTAAGTTATGTGTAAACAATACGATAACCACCGTAACAACCATTACAATAGCATCCGATAGCGGATATTTCGTTAAGTCTTTAAGGGACTGCCAATCAAATGTACCGGCAGCTACCATAAACATAACGCCTACAAGAGCAGCCATTGGAATTTGTTTAACGACATCGCCAAGCACCATAATTAAGAACAATAAAAAGACTCCGGCGACTAAGGTAGATAACCTTCCACGTCCCCCTGATTTTACATTAATCATAGATTGTCCAATCATGGCACAGCCAGCCATCCCTCCAAAGAAACCTGTTACAATATTAGCAATGCCTTGACCGCGCGCTTCTTTATTTTTATTCGAAGGCGTATCTGTAATTTCGTCCAGCACCGTTGCCGTTAGCATAGATTCAAGTAGGCCTACAATCGCCAAAGGAAGCGAATAAGGTAAAATGATGACCAGTGTCTCCACTGATAAATCAACCTTTGGAAAGTGAAGAACCGGCAGCGAACGCGTAATATTCCCCATATCTGCTACCGTTTTTAAATCTAAATGAAAGACAATCGCTACAATCGTCATCAAGACAATAGCAACAAGCGGAGATGGTATTGCCTTGGTCATGAGCGGAAATAAGTAGACGATGAGCAGCGTTCCGGCTACCATGGCGTACATCATCCAATTTGCTCCTTCAAAATGCGGAAGCTGTGCGGTAAAAATCAAAATACCGAGCGCATTTACAAAGCCAATCATCACTGTTTGAGGAAGAAACGATAAAAACCTTCCTACTTTCAAAACACCAAGTAAAATTTGAATAATTCCGGTTAAAACAGTAGCTGCAAATAAATACTCAATGCCGTGATCTTTGACTAAGTTAATCATCAATAAAGACATTGCTCCTGTTGCAGCTGAAATCATAGCTGGTCTTCCACCTGTAAAAGCAATCACAATTGCCATGCAAAAAGATGCATACAGACCAACCATAGGATCGACACCGGCGATAATGGAAAAAGCAAGGGCTTCTGGAATAAGCGCAAGAGCAACTGTCATCCCTGACAAAATGTCTGCTCGAACATTTGAAAACCACTGCTGTTTAATACTTGCCATCATGATGGTTTATCACCTCTTATGAATTTTTTATACGATTTTCGACTTTCACGAAAATCGAGGCCGTTTTTAACGTATCAAATCGTACCATACAATTTCCTATTTGGAAACAATTAATTTTCACAAATAAAAAGACGAGAAGCTTGATTGCTTCTCGTCTTTTTATTTGTTACGCGGCAGCATTTCGCTTCCATTCAGCAAATAAATGAAATTATGTTCATTCATTAATTGCTGCTTCAAGCGCAACAACAATCATATCGTTGAACGTCATTTGACGTTCTTCTGACGTTGTTTCTTCACCAGTGAAGATGTGATCACTTACTGTTAAAACCGACAAAGCATTACGGCCGTATTTAGCGGCTAGCGTATACAGAGCCGTCGTTTCCATTTCAACTGCCAATACGCCGTGAGCTGCTAATTTTTCTAGCTGGCCGTCTTCATTGTAAAATTGATCAGATGTAAATACACTTCCTACTTTTAACTGAAGGCCTTTTTCAACACCTGCATCGTAAGCGCGCTTTAATAAATCAAAGTTAGCTGTCGGTGCATAGTCAATAGGACCAAATTTAACGCGGTTCATTTGTGAATCACTTGACGAAGACATGGCTAAAATAACGTCACGTACTTTTACATCTTTTTGGATTGCTCCGCATGTACCCACGCGAATTAGGTTTTGAACACCATATTCATTCATTAGTTCATTTACATAAATAGCAATCGATGGTACACCCATTCCCGTTCCTTGAACAGAAACGCGCTTTCCTTTATATGTTCCTGTAAATCCAAGCATACCGCGCACTTCGTTATAGCACGTTACGTCTTCTAAAAACGTTTCTGCAATGTATTTTGCACGAAGTGGATCACCTGGAAGTAAAATCGTTTCTGCAATATCACCTTGTTTTGCCCCAATATGTACGCTCATTTCGTACCTCCTATATGTAAAAAATCTTACGCTTTCACTATACCATATTGTATCCCTTGCATGTCTATTTACTTCTAACATTATGCATCAAAAATAAAAAGACATACTGCCCAAAAAATGGCGTAGTATGTCTTTTTATATAAGGGTACGCTAATAGCGCAAGGGATTTACTAACTTTAGCTGAGGTGATATGTATGGGGAAAAAACATCGCAACCGAATTAATTCGCCTAAAAAGAATAATCACATTCCAAAAGAAGCAATTATAGCAGAACATGAAGCCCATGGAGATGAATATTCAGCAACAAACCGAAAAAATGGCCCTGGTCATCATACTCGTGATTACTAAGAGTCAACATATAAATAAAAAGCGGCCAGATAGGTCGCTTTTACCTTATGTTTAACGTACATGCAGGCGATTCACTTTTTGCCATCCGTCTGTCCATAGCTTGTAGTAATATTTCCCTCGAGTACCTTCATCAATTAACAAAATATCGCCTGTGCTAATAAATCTCGCATCACAATCTTTTGGCAAATTATCAGCAATATTAAACATCTGAAATACTTGTGTTGCAGCGTCTTGATGATCGAATGCTGTAATCGTTAGACGATGGACAGGCTTATATCCGCGCTTTTCGCCTTTTTCTTCTGTTTGCATAATGGTTACATCATATTCTGTGCTAATATTAAATTGTTTTTTTATTGTGGTCCACACACTCAACATTCTTCCCTCCACCCAAAAGCAAGTATTTACTCTTTTACGTCATGTATTCTTATATAATTAGTGATAAAATCCGAAAACCCTTTATCGAATCAAAACGTTTTTTGTCGAAATTACTAGTTTCTCCTTATTAAACATGTACATAAAATATTTGTTTCCCATTTTATCATTAGTTGTTTTTGAATGGATGAATCAATAGACCTACTTAAACAAAATGAAATATTAACGAAAAAAATGTAACCATTGCTCCTATTTTTGGTTATATAGGCGCTTAGAAAGGAGGTAGACTCCTAATGACCAAGCAAGTCCTACACAATATCCTGCTAGTATATCCGTTAAAAAGTGTACGCCTAAATACAAACGGCTAAATCCAATTAATAAAATAATAATAGCAATTACGCATGCAGCTGCCGTTTTAATAGCCCTGCTTCTTGTATACATCCATATTAACAAAAGCACTCCGCTGTAAAACGCCATCGAGTTCATGGCATGTCCGCTCGGAAAACTATAGTGAGAGGCGGGAACGACTTGACTCCAATCAGGTCTTGGTCTTGCAAAAATCTCCTTCAATCCCCAATTTAAAGCGCGAACTCCCCAAAAAACAAGCGTGATATATAAAGCGAGCAATCCTTTTCGTTTATAAAGAAGAAATACTATAATGGCAAACCATATTGGCGCAGTGACATACCAAGATCCTACAGTTGTTATAAATATGATGATGGGTGTTAACGTATCCGTCCTCCATCCTTCAATGGTATGAAGTACATTAAAGTCAAGCTGTTTCACCCAAGGTGTATTAAACGTAAATAAAATGAGTAAAAAGAAAGCTAAAAGCGATACAATAAATAGAGAATATTTTGTAGTGCGATTTACCATTTTTTATTTCCTCCAACCTATTAAAAGAAAAAGCATGTAGCGTGCTACATGCTTTACTTATTCACACGTTTTGGCTGAATATAGTCTTCCGGCTTGGGAGCTTGATGAACGACAAATTCAGCCGAAAATTCCTCTTTTGCATTTATTTTTTTCGTTTGTTTTGATTGCGGCATATACCTCTCTCCTTTCTTTTTACTGTCTTTAATATACGAAAAATAAAGGAGAGCTATGCACGTTAGCTATAGCGTGAAATAATATTGGTTAATCTATTTTTTAACTGAGGAATTTCTTTTTCAGAAACATGAACATGAACGAGCGACTCATCTGCATCCAGCATTTCAGATAAAAACCCGCCAAATCCTCTGGCCCGTCGATCTACTTCTATAAATAAATCGTAGTCATGTAAGCCGCTCGGCTGCACGATGATTTCAATTTCATCTACTTTCCCAGCGTACACTCCACCGCTTGGAACAAATTCAAATTCTTGAACAAAAGGAAGTCTTTTTCTCATCCTGCGAGGAGCTTCTTCGCACTCGACTTGACGCAAGCGAAAGCCAAGCTGTTCCATCGCTTCAATTGTGCTTGTTACCATAAGGTTAGGGAGCACTTTTACATGATCAATATCCGACGGATCAACCGCATCTTTAATATCGAGGCTCGTCGCCACCCACACTCGGGTTCTCCCTAATGTAACAGGCGTATCATCAGGTAGCTGAAAGGTAAAAGGAATAGACTTGGTTTCAGATGGTTGGATCGTAAACGGGTCGTTAATCTTAAACGTATTAAGTTCAATGTCCTGCTTGTATTTTTTATCGTCTCTTTCTTTTACATAGGTTGTGAATAGACGCAGATAGATGCTGTCAATTTTCTGCTCAACATTTCCGCCGTACACTTCAACAATCCCTTCAATCGTTTCACCAGCACGAAATTCATCATTGACAAGCTTAGCATCCACTCGCGCTGCACCAATTCCAATGCGGGCTAACGCTTTATTAAATAGCGCCATGCTTTTCCCTCCCCGAGTTCTTACTATTTATATAGTCATCAATGTCTTTTTGTAAACTTTTAATACTTTCATACGCTTCATCTGCTCTCAGCATTTTTTGAATGATGGTTTTAATGGGCGCCGACAAGCTTAGCTCTTGTTCCCAGCTTTTTTCTTGTTTATCCGTCGGCTCATAACCAGAATACAATAAAAATAAAAGAAAATGACCAAGCGCATAGATATCGCTTGCAACCGATGTTTGTCTCGTAAACTGCTGTTCTTCTATAAGGCTGCTTGTTTCTTCATGAGCTCCCAAAAATCTTGCAAGACCAAAGTCAATAACATAAATGGTCCCGTTAACATCAATAATGTTTGGAATACGAAGATCACGGTGAACGATTCCTTGCTCATGAATAACGGAAACTACTTTTAGAATATCAAGTAAAATGTCAAGCGCTTTTTCTTCTGTATATACGCGCTTCTCTTCAAAAATTAAATCTTCAAACGTTTTTCCTTGAATCAACTCCATCACTAGAAAACACCCTTCATCTATTTCAACAGCTTCATACAGCGAAGGAATTTGAGGATGATCTAGTTGAGACAGCAGTTTTGCTTCATAATGAAAAGACTTCAGCCCCTGAGGCGTGCGCTGCTTCGTTTTGCGGAGTTGCTTTATTACTACCTCTTTTTGTTGCACAATGTCACTAGCAACATATGTTATACCATAGCTCCCCATTCCCAGTACATTTATGATTTCATAGCGCTCACAAATGACTGTTCCTTTTTTAAAAGGACGGTCAACTAGCCAGCGATGAAAGTGTTTGAACATTCGATTTTTCATTCCAAATCAACTTGAGAAAAAGCTTGAGAAGAAGCTTCCGCTTTTGCGTTTACGCTTGTAATGGTGATGACCATATTTTGAATGACTGTGGCTGTCATAATATTTGCTTCGTTTATAATCGCTACTGCTGCTATGGTGACGCGGACGTCTGTGATGATGATCACTGCTGCTGTAGTGGCGTGGACGTCGGTAGTGTCGATCACTGCTGCTGTAGCGGCGATGTTTAGATCCAGTTAATGATTCAAATATTTTTCTGAACATAAAGAAAACCTCTTTTCTTAACATTTGTTACCCTTTATACGTACGAAATGTTATAAAGGTTTCAAAAAGTCCCTTACCCTTTTTTAAAATAGTTAAACGTTTCAAAGGAGGCTTAACATGACTTCTACTGACACAAATCCCCTCATTAGATTGGAGGATGTTCTTCGTCTGCAGCAGATGATGCAGCACAAACCTCCTGCTATTCTCCCGCTCTCTTTTATTGGAGAAGATGTAAAATGGATTAAAGAAATTCGAAGAAAAGTGAAAAAAGCTAATCAAAACAATGTTACACGTACACAAGCTTATTTGGACTATTATCAAAAACACCCTGAAATTCACTGGGCTCTTTTAGCACACTTAGTTTCACGAAACGGCGGCTATTATATGACAGATCTCTCCACTACCTTAATAAAATCCCTGCTTTCATCAGAGAAACAGCACGCATACTTCTTGTTTTTAGAACATTCCAACTCAGCGATATTTCATGATGCTTACGCTCAGCTGTTACTCTATGAAAAAAGCAAAGAGCAAAACAGCAATCTGTTTCATTTACTCCCCGCCTTTCACATATCTTCTTTTATGAAAGCTGTTTGGAATGACTTTTGGCAGCATAGAAACAAAACGCTCTTATCAATAGCCCTGATTGTGAACGAACAGTATCATATCGAAAAAAATGTTCTCTTTAAAAAAGAGTTTCAGCGTAATGTTCTTCACTCTTGGCAGTTTCACACTCAAAATTTTCTCGGTATGACTCAAATCGTCTTTCCCTATTATTCAGGTAATAAAATTGATTTATGTGGAACGAAAGTGTACCATTTTGAGTCTGTGATAAGACGGATTGAAGTGGGAAAAACCCTATACGTTCTTCTTTTTTATTCAAACTTGCATGATGCTATTTATACCTTTAGCCTTAAACACCCTCATACAGGGTCTCGAAGCGATTATAATTCAGATATATTTACAAATGACAGAACTCATTCCAAAAAGCTCTATAGCCCGACTTTAACTATGAGCTGGGGAGACCGCGTACATCTTTTTTTAAGAAAAGAAGAATGGTTTGAAGACGAAAGCATATTTTCTCTTCTTGACTCTATTCCCGCTTCTTCAGTTAAAAAAATTCCCCTTCAGCATCATATAAAAGTGCAATCCGCTATAAAAGCTGCTAATCCTTTTTCATAACCGCTGTCTCATAAACAAAACGACGAGTTTCCCCGTCGTTACAGATGTATCTATCTTTTTATTCTTCATCTTGCTCATCAATAATACATTTATCAATGAGATAATCAAAAGTTATATCCGCTAATTCGCCTAGCTCTTCTTCAGCGGGAACATAGCCTCGCTTGACTAGTTCATTGTAAAAGAACTCCGCAATTTCTTCCGTATCAATGACCACTTCGATTTCTTTCACAATATCACTCCTTATCCCGTTTGAACGGATTAGCGTACCTTATTTTTCTTAAAAATAGGTTCACTCCATCTTCTGCTTGAAGTTTTACCTTATACACATTTATGAACAATTTGGCAATAGTATGTCTAAAATTTCAGCAGTTTAAATAGAAAGGTAATTATACCCATTCTTTTTTCATTACCATCGCCGTATACACAATAAAAGATAGCTAAGAGAGATGTGATGATCTATCTCGGCTATCTTTTATTTATTAGGCATCTACCTGCTATTTTCCTTGTTCGGATTTTGCTATCTTTTTTAAATGTTTCAGCACTAAGTTCATGACTTCAGCGTATTCTTCATCTTCAAAAAGCTCATACAAAAATTTATAATCATTGTACACATCTAAAAGACCGTTTATAATCTCATGCTTTTCTTTAGTTAACCTCACTTCTTCTTTTTCAGAACCGTTTTGTTTTTTCATCTTTGGTAGCAACTCCGTCTTTTTAATTTCTTTACCTAAATACAACATATCAACACTTTGAGCGTAATTTTCTGTTTCCTCATGAGGAGTTACGAGAATGAGTTCTTCTTCACTAGCCTCAAGCCATTCTCCATCTGTTACACGTGACAATTCATAGACAATATCTTCCCATGAATCCTCTTTATAACGCCATATTTCTGTTCGAATACCAATGATTTTAAATAACTCTTTTCCATAATTAAAAACCTGGACGATATCGCCGAAGAAAAATTTATATTCAAGCTCTACTCTTTCCTGTACTAATATTTGACCTTCATATTCTTCTAGAAGTTCAATTGTATCTTCTAAAAAAAGACCTTCACTATGGTTGATTTCGTATACAAAAATCCCATCCATCACTTTTATATCGGTAATAGTGCCAACGGTCCCGTATATTGTTACAACGACTGTTTCACCAATTCCGTATTTAGGTTTTTTCTTCCCTGCCATCGTCGCACCTCCTTAGTAAACATACACCTACTGAAAAGTTACAATATTATATGCAGTAACTAAAAAAGGGGAAGTATAACATCTTTAGAACCAAGCCTTTATTATCTATTGCCCTCTATCATTTTTTTCTGCTTATTGTACAGGCTAAGGAAAATAAAAAGATCCGAACGATGAATCGTTCGGATCTTCCTTCAACTAAAATACTGTTGTTCTAGCCTCTTTTTATTTTCTCACGCATTATTTTGATAAAGCTCCCATGCTTCATCAAATACGGTCATACTTGATAAATAATGTCCGTTGAGCTCTAAATAAGAACTCAGTTCGTCATAGTCTGTTGAAGATTTCGGGAAGCTGTGATCATCATAAGCACTTCGCGCAAACTCTCCCATTCGATCATGTTTTTTATTTGATCGGAATTTCATTATATAGTGATAAAAGGATTTCATCGTACTCCCCCTCCAGCGGTATGTGTATCTTTTCTATCATTTTTTCAAGAAATCTACAACTTTCTTCTGTGATATGTAGATGTCGAACACTGCAATATGAGTGTTTTACTGGACAAAAAATATTAAATTCATGTTACAGTTGCAAAACAAATTTCACTATTAGCGTAACGAATAAATATTGTTATATCAATATTTTTCTTTTTTCAAAAAGACATTTGTAACAAAAACACATCGTTTTTATAACAAAAGCGTTGATTCGACAGGTTTCTCAAGCCTTTATGTAATTGCAAAAAAGAAGAATTCATGTTTTAATTCCGTAGTGAAAGGTTATTCTAACAATAATCGCCATTTAAATAAATCTTGTTGGTGGGAGGTTTACATCAGCATATGTTGAGGAAAAATAATACTATGAATACTCGAAATGCTTACTTTGATAATGCTAAATTCGTATTAATTTTTTTAGTTGTATTTGGGCACATGATTTCTCCGTACCGAACAGATAGCAGCGGAATGCTGTCCATTTATCACTTTATCTTTATTTTCCATATGCCTGTCTTTATTTTACTAGCAGGTTATTTCTCGAAAAATTTCCATAAAAAAGGATATTACAAAAAAATATTTACAAAGGTGGCTCTTCCTTACTTAGCTTTCCAAACGATCTATACTCTTTATTATAGTGTGCTTTATACAGATGAAACGTACACGCTTCAATATTTGGTTCCTAGATGGGCAATGTGGTTTCTACTGAGCTTAATTTTTTGGAAATTAATGCTTCCTTTCTTTGCAAAATTCCCAATGTGGATTAGCTTAACTGTCTCTATTTCGCTTGGACTTGCAATGGGCTTCATTGATATTGACGGATTTGATAAAATTCTAAGCATTAGCAGGATGTTTGTCTTCTTCCCGTTTTTCCTTTTAGGCTACTATTTGTCACAGCGACAAGAGCCTTTTACAAATCTTTTGACAGCGCGAAATCGAATCATTGCATCCATCGTATTACTAGTTACATTAATTGGAAGCTATTCTTTCTTAGACGACACGGCTTACACAGATATGCTGTATGGAACGAACACGTACGACAATGTGGCCGAATTTTTAATGCGCGTTTCTCACTATGGAATTGCTTTTCTTGTATCTTTTGCCTTTATGGCTTTAATTCCAACGCGCGGTTTTGCTTTAACAAGCATTGGACAGCGATCACTATACGTGTATTTATTGCACGGCTTCATTTTAAAATGGTTCTTTACAACTGACTTCTCAAAAAGTCTAGAGCCAACATCATGGGGTATTATCGTCTTAATCGCACTGTCCATTTTAGTAACGATGCTTCTTGGCAGCCGTATTGTCGATTGGTTCATCACCGGTACCAAGCTCATCGTTCAGTTTGTTACACCTAAAAAAGCCATTCAGAAATTTTCATTAGCATTCAAACGTACGTTTTCATAAAAGTCATACTCCTAAAGGAGTATGACTTTTTTCATTTTCTTTAGAGAAACCAAGTAAATAATTTCATTTTGCTGAATTTTATGTTAACGTTTTAATATCTAAAGGAAGGGAGTTTTTCAAGATGGAATTAGCATATTATGCTGGAGAGTTTAGAGATATTAACGAGGCTGTTATTCCAATTGATGAACGCGGTCACCAGTTTGGAGACGGTGTTTATGAATTTATTCGTGTATACAAAGGAGTTCCGTTTTCGATTGAACGTCACTTAGACCGCTTAGAAAGAAGTGCAAAGGCAATCTTTATTGAACTGCCGGTTTCAAGACAGGAACTAAAGGACATCATTCGTCAAGGAATGGAAAAATCAACGTTAAAAGACGCTGATATTTATATTCAAGTTACGCGCGGGATTGCTCCTCGAAATCATTTATTTCCTGATGTACCTGCACAATTAGCACTCACAATACGCCATCCTCGCCAAACACCTGAAGAAGCCTATGAAAAAGGCATCTCCACTCTTCTATTGGAAGACGAACGATGGGCTAATTGCTATATCAAATCATTGAACCTACTTCCTAACCTTCTGGCCAAACAAGCTGCGGCTTCTAAAGGGTGCAAAGAAGCTATTTTAGTAAAAGACGGATACATAACCGAAGGGTCGAGCAGCAATGTATTTGCGATAAAAGACAACGTCTTGTTCACGACTCCTGCCACAAGAAAAATTCTATCCGGTATTACGCGCGCTAACGTACTGGAATGTGCGCAGGAACAAGCCATTCAAATCCGAGAACAAAATATGACTCCTTCCTTTTTAAAAGACGCTGATGAAGTTTTTATTACGAGCACGTCTGTTGGTCTTTTGCCCGTTTCGAAAATAGACGAAGTCGAACTTCCAACTGTTCGTCCTGTTACAGTAGCTTTAAAGCACGCATACAGCCTACGTACTGCTGGAACAAAGGCTTATCAATAAGAAAATCCGCCCCTTACAAAATAAGGGGCGGATTTTTAGAATTTAAAGTAGTTGCGCTTTAATAATCTTGGCACTTTTAATAGCTCATCATACCGAATGGATTCATCAAGTTTTTTTGTATCGACAAGAAGCAGCTGTGTTTCCACTTCTTCTATGATCTCTTCTTCTTGATATGACATCCCGCAACCTGAACAGCTGATACATGGCATATGAGTAATTTCGATACTTCTCGTTCCATCTGGCAATTCCCAGTATGCGGTATTGGTTGTTTCTACCGCTTTTTCTTCTTCGCACCATGCGCATTGAACAGTCATATTACAGGACCTCCTTAAGATGATGGAGCATCGTCGCTTTTACCGTCTTTTTTCAATTGAGCTTTAAACTTTTTATCTTTTAATTCATCTCTTTTTTCACGTTTGTCTTTTAGGCTTTCGTGAGCACTGTCACTTTCATATGTTTTACGTCTTTTTACTCTCCCTAACCCTTCCGGTACAAGGTTGAATTGAGCATCATTCATAAGACCCGAGATGCCGATGGAAGAATCTTTAGCATCCGATTCTGGATAAACAGCTCGAAAATAATCATCTGCACGCCCAGGCACATAGCTTTCTGGCTCCGGATACGTCGTAATCACGCCTTCAAAGTTTCGCAGAACAACTTTACTTGCGCTTTGACTAATAATATAGTTTGGCTGAACGGCAATCTTTCCTCCACCTCCTGGCGCATCAATAACAAACGTTGGAACAGCGTAGCCAGACGTATGACCTCGCAGCCCTTCCATAATTTCAAGCCCTTTGGAAACAGGTGCTCGGAAATGCCCAATTCCTTCTGATAAATCACATTGATAAATATAGTAAGGACGAACGCGTATTTTTACTAAATCGTGCATAAGCTTTTTCATGATAGCTACGCTGTCATTAATCCCAGCTAAAATAACCGCTTGATTGCCAACTGGAACGCCTGCATCGACAAGCATTTCACATGCTTTTTTTGTCTCTTCCGTAATTTCAATGGATGTATTAAAGTGAGTATTTAACCACACTGGATGATATTTTCTTAAAATGGCACATAAATTTTCCGTTATTCGCTGTGGAAACACAACGGGTGCTCTGGTGCCAATTCGAATAATTTCCACGTGGGGAATAGCTCTTAAATTTTTCAAAATATATTCTAAAATGTTGTCATTAATCAGCAAGCCATCACCGCCTGAAATGAGTACATCTCGTACTTCAGGTGTTTTGGCGATATAAGCAATCGCAGCATCTAACTGCTTTTTTGGAACGCCCATTCCAATTTGTCCTGAAAACCTTCTTCGAGTGCAGTATCTGCAGTACATGGAGCATTGATTGGTAACTAAGAACAAAACGCGATCAGGATAGCGATGAGTCAATCCTGGCACTGGAGAATCTTCGTCTTCATCTAGGGGATCTTCTAGATCATATTTTGTTTTATGAAGTTCTTTGCCAACCGGAACAGACTGCATACGGACGGGGCAGCGAGGATCATCTGGATTCATCAAAGATGCATAGTAAGGCGTAATATTGAGCGGAATGGTTTTGGTTGAAATGCGTACTCCTTCTTCTTCCTCAGGAGTTAAGTTAATAACCTTTTTTAAATCATCTAATGTTCGAATTGTGTTTGTTAATTGCCAAATCCAGTCATTCCATTTTTCTTCAGGAACATCTTTCCATAACTCAATATCTTTCCAGTGTCGGGACGGCTTATATAAATCATATAACATACAATCGCTCCTTTATGAAGATTTACTATTGTTATATGTTACAGCCCATAAATTGGTTAATTATTTCTCACCCTTTACTTTTTGACAGATCCTTCACCCATACGTTCATATCTTCTAACGATTTATAAATGTAACAATTATTCGTTAACCTTCCCGTATAGGTATAGCCAAGCTGCTGAAAGGCGGCATTCATCCCAAATGAAAGCGCTCTCGCTATTGTATATGCACAAAAAATATGCCGCTGTTTTAGCTCCGCCTCTAGTGCGTTTAATAAATGCTTCATGAATCCATACTTTCGGTAAGCAGGGAGAGTCGCACAATCCGTTAGTTCAGCATTGTGATAGACATAGTCAATTTCAGCAGAAGCAGCGCTAACGATATCGTTCTTGTCAACGATGATATAAAACAAGCTATCTTCTTGAAGCAAATTAGAGAGATACTCTTCTTCGTAGAGGGGAGTAGGATACACTGTGAAGATTTGACGGTAGAGCTGAGAAAGTTGTTTAGCGTCAGATGAAATGGCTCGGCGCATGATCAGTTGATTCGATAAAGAAGAATAATCAGATGTCGGCAAATTCAACACATCTTGAAGCAGCTCTGTTTCTTTTAACGTCTCCCCGCTGTCTCGGCGGGATTGAGACGTATAGTAGCATAAAAGATACGCGTCGCTTCCGTTAAAATAGTAGGGAACAGTTGCTTCTAAAGAAAATCCCAAGCTTATCCAGTCCAGCAGATGTTCAGTACGTGCTTTTATAATCCACTTTTCGTACGTTTTCTTATCAATTTCTTTATATATATAGCTGTAAATATCGTTCACATTTCCCCGGTAATCATCCATTCTCAGACGCTTGTTACATTCATCTAAAAAAAGAGTCATAGCAAAGGTTGGTTGACAAATAGTTTCTTGTTTCGCCATTTGTTTGTATCCTCTCCCTTTTTAGCTTAGTCCGCAATACTGCACCAGTCTGCTACGGTGAGCGCAATAATTTCTGCTGCATTAAGCATCGTTTGAATACAAATATACTCATTCGGAAAGTGGGCTACTTCTGTTACTCCTGGTCCAAACACAACTGTTGGAATATCTCCAACTTGTGACAATATCCCTCCGTCCGTTCCCCAAGGAGATGCTTCAATGATCGGCTGTTTCTGTTTCACTTGATAAAAAGAGGACGAAAGAGAGGTCATAAGCGGATGCTCTAATTCAATTTCACCAGGAAGCCAGTGGGCCCCAAACCATTCCAAGTCGACAGGATGCTCAGCAAACCACTCATCACACTGAGGCAAAAGTTCAAGCCACGATTTCATTTCCGCTCTGACATTTTTCATTTTTTCATGCGGAGCAACTCCTATCCTGCCTTCTAATACTACTTGATCAGCAACTGAAGAAGGCCACGTTCCTCCTTGTATATTTCCGATATTAATGGGCACGGGAATGGGAATTTTATTATAGAGCGGGTCTGTAATTCGGCTGTTTCTCTCTTTTTCAAGACCCTCAATATGTTTAAGCACAACAGCTGCTTTTTCAATGGCACTCACGCCTTCATACCGAGTCCCTCCATGTGCTGCTACTCCATGTACGGTCACGCGAAACCACATCGAGCCTTGCTGTTTAGGAAAGATCTTCATGTTGGTTGGTTCTGGAATAATGGCACCATCTGCTTTATACCCTCTAAGCACGCAGGAAAGTGTTCCTGCCCCTCCACTTTCCTCTTCTACTACGCTTTGAAAAATAACATCTCCTTTTAATGAAATACCTAGCTCTTTTAATGCTTGAATCGCTAAAAGTAACGACACATTTCCTCCTTTCATATCCGTTGCACCGCGCCCATATAAGTTTCCATCTTTTACAACGGCCGTATAAGGGTCTTCCTTCCATTGTGAAAGATCGCCGGGAGGCACAACATCAATATGTCCGTTTAAAATGATGGATTTTCCCCCACCTTTTCCTTTTAACACGCCTACCACATTCGGGCTATCTCGGAAACTAGAACGGTTGGAGGCAAAAGCTTCATGGGTACGAAGTGTTTTTTCGTCTGGTTCCCATATATCAATATCTAACTGCAGCTGTCGAAGGCGTTCAATGACAATTGCCTGCGCATGCTTTTCAGAACCCTGTACGCTTGCTTCTTCTACGAAACGCTTGAGTAAACGCACTGCACTTTGACGATGCTCTGTCATCCAGTTATGAATAGATTGCTGTATGTTCATGTAATGGTCCTCCTTATGGTATCGTAATCAATTGATCACTCAGGCGAACTGTCGCTTCTGTTGAACTCAAAATATCCTCTACGGTATAAGGAGACATTAACTCGGTTAGAAGAAGCGCATCTTTTTCTACTTTAAAAACCGCCCGATCCGTAATAACTAATCCCACGCAGCCCGAAGCAGTAAGAGGTAAAGAGCATGTCTTGACCAGTTTTGGTTCTCCTGTCTTGCTCGTATGATTCATTAGCACAATGACTTTTTTCGCTTTTTGAGCTAATTCCATCGCTCCTCCCATCCCAGGAACTCGCTTACCTGGCACAATCCAATTAGCTAAATCCCCTTTTTCACTCACTTCTAACGCACCAAGAATGGTCATATCGACGTATCCTTTTCGAATCATCGCGAAGGCTGTAGCACTATCACAGTATGAAGCCCCTTGAACAGTAGTTGTTGGATAGCCTGCTGCATTGCAGACATTCTCATCTTCTTCACCTAAAGGAGGCGAAGATCCTAACCCTAAAATTCCGTTTTCAGCATGAAACATCACATGAACAGCGCTTGGTACATAATTAGGAATAAGAGAAGGAATGCCAATCCCTAAGTTAACAATCATGCCGTTTTTGATTTCAGCCGCAGCACGTCTTGCAATACGATGACGAATATCTATTCCCAAACCCATTTCCAATTCACTCCTTTTGAAGGCACAATATAATCCACAAATACGCCTGACGTCATCACATTCTCTGGGTCAATGTCGCCAAGAGGAACGATTTCCTCCACTTCAGCAATAGTTATACGACCTGCCATAGCCATTAATGGATTAGTGTTTCGAGCGCTTTTATCATAGAGCAAGTTGCCGAATGGATCTGCTTTTTTTGCATATACAAAAGCCACGTCGGCTGTGAGCGGTTTTTCAACTAAAAATGTCTTGCCGTCTACTTCCACTTTTTCTTTTCCAAATTGAATAATGTCATTTTCTATTCCTACATCAATCAGTACTCCTCCAAGTCCAACTCCCCCCGCTCGAATCCGTTCAGCAAGCGTTCCTTGAGGAGAAAACTCAACTTTCAGCTTTTCTTCTGTCATAAGCGTTCCAGCCACGGGATTCGATCCAATGTGAGAAGCGATCAGTTTTTGAATTCTTCCTTGACTTACTAATTTTCCCGCACCAATATGAGGAAAGCCTGAATCATTACATATCAGTGTGAAATTTGATTTTTCGCTTTCAATAAGACCGTCAATGAGAGAAGGCGGACTGCCTACGCCTCCAAACCCTCCTATCATCAGCGTAGCAGCATGATCCACGTATTCAATTGCTTGTTCCACAGTTGTAATCTTTTGAAATGAGTTTTCGACCTTTGTCACTTATTTCACCTCATCTCCCTGTTTTTCATTTTGTACTTCATACAATGTTTTCGAAAGCAACACGACCGCTTCATCAAGTTGGCGATGAGTAATCGTAAATGGTGGCGCAATAATAATACCGTCTCCTTCTACTCCATCTGTTCCTGCTTGTGAAGGATAAAGGAGAAGACCATTTTTATGGGCTTTACTTATTACGCGCGCCGTCATATTTTCGGAGGATGAAAAAGGCTCCTTCGTTTTTGGATTTTGTACAAGCTCAAGACCAACTAGTAAGCCTTTGCCACGAATATCACCAATGGTAGGGTAAAGAAGTTGAAGCTCCTTCAATTTTTTTACTAAATAGTCTCCTTTCAGCGCTACTTGTTGAACAAGATCGTTCTTTTCAATATAGGCTAAGACAGCTAGCCCTACAGCGGCTGACAGCGGATTAGCGCTTAGCGTATGGCCGCTCATAATTAATTTGGATCCGTTCATGATAGGTTCAATCGTTTTGCTGCTAGCTAACGTAACGGCTATCGGTGTATATCCTGCTCCCACTCCTTTTCCAAGCGTCATGATGTCTGGTTTAGCTCCCCAGTGCTCATATGCAAACATCACGCCTGTACGCCCAACTCCAGTCATGACTTCATCGGCTATCCATAACACATCATATTTATCACAAATTTCTCTTATCACTTCATAATAACCGGGTGGAGGTGTGAGAGCTGCTCCGGCAGCTCCTACAATGGGCTCTGTAATAAAAGCAGCAATATGTTCAGGGCCGGTTCGTTTGATAACTGTTTCCAATTCGTGTGCACAAGCAAGATTACAGGATGGATAGGTTTGATGAAACGGACATCGATAGCAATAAGGAGGTGAAACCGAAGGATAATCTTCAAGCAAAGACGAGAAACGTTTTCGTCTTCCAACGTGCCCTGACATAGACAGCGCTCCTATTGTAATACCGTGATAGCTCATCCAGCGTGACAAAACCTTTGTTTTGGTTGGCTTTCCTTGCTCTTGAAAATGCTGAATGGCTGTTTTCATAGCCGTTTCAGTCGCTTCTGTCCCGCTGTTAACAAAAAAGCTCCACTGGAAATGATTGCTGCTTAATTCACATAGTTTCTTAGCTAAGGCTTCCGTCGGATCGCTTGTAAACTGCGACCGATATACAAACGCAACTTTCTGTGCCTGATCCGTCATCGCATCAATAATTTCTTTTACGCCGTGTCCGATACTTGCTGTAACTGCCCCTGACGAAGCATCTATGTACTTTTTTCCATCTTGGTCGTACAAATAAATTCCTTTTCCATATGAAATAACTGGGTAGTCGTCGTCGAGCAGCGGCTTTATCACATGGGTTTTATTCATTTCCGCACTCTCCTTTCAAACACACACTCTTATTAAACTGTATGCTGAAAAGAAGAGTTTCTTGCCAATAAAAAAAGCCCTAGCATATAGCTAGAGCTTTTACACATATTAAGCTGATTGCGTTACAGATTTATCGATACGCTTTGCTTCTGACTCAGCCACAATAACGGCACACGCAGCGTCTCCTGTAATATTTACAGACGTACGAAGCATATCAAGCAAGCGATCAATTCCGATAATTAATCCGATACCTGCTACAGGCAGGCCAACCGAACTCAGTACCATCGCTAGCATAATAAGACCAACTCCCGGCACGCCTGCTGTACCAATACTAGCAAGCACCGCTGTCAACACAACCGTCACAAGAGCGCCCAACGACAGATCAACCCCGTATACTTGCGCAATAAAAATAGTCGCTACACCTTGCATAATTGCCGTTCCATCCATGTTAATAGTTGCACCTAATGGCTGAACAAAACTGCTGATAGACTCGGGGACACGAAGATTTTTTTGCGCCACATTCATTGAAATCGGAAGCGTTGCATTACTGCTTGATGTACTGAATCCAACTGTCATCGCAGGAGCAAACCCCTTAAAAAATTCAATAGGGTTACGTCTGGCCATAAGAGCGACTGATCCCCCATATGTTACGATTGAATGGATGAACAGCGCGAGCACGACTACAATCATGTATAGCCCCATCGCTTTAATTGCCTGCCAGCCTTGACTTCCAACCGCGGTTGCAAGAAGCCCAAATGTTCCGTACGGAGCAAACTTCATCACTAGATTCACAAGGTACATCATCAATTCATTTCCTTGCTCAAGTAAATTGTAAAGTCCTTTTGTTTTACTTCCAAGCATCGTGATACCAAAACCGATAAAGATAGAGAAAACGATAAGTTGAAGCATATTCCCTTCAGCCATCGCTTGAATTGGATTGACTGGAATCATATTTAAGAATGTCTCTCCAACAGGTGGTGCTTTTTCAGCTTCAAAAGAAGCGTTTTGTGTATCAAAAGATCCAAATGTACCCGGTTTAATTGCATACGCTAAAATTAAACCGATAATAATTGCAACGGTTGTTGTCACTAGGAAGTAGGAAACTGTTTTTGCCCCGATTCTTCCTAATTTTTTAGGATCTCCTAAACCTGCTACACCTAACGTGATAGAGAAAAACACAATTGGTACAACAAGCATTTTAATTAAGCTTAAGAAAATTTGGCCAAGCGGTGTAAACAAGTACTTGTCCAGCGGAGCAAAAGCACTTGGAGCAAAAGCATTGATTAACACTCCTACAATAGCACCAGCAATTAGCGCGATAATAATCTTTGTCGATAGCTTCATAGATTTACCTCCCGTAAATAAATTATATTAGAATGATTCTAACTACCATACTTATTTTACCATGCATTGAGGGCGATAACACTCAAAATATACAATATATTAAAAATTTTCAGATTAATAGTTTAGGAATATTTTTAGCTATACAAAAAACCATGAGAATATCATGGTTTCATAGACCTGTTATTCCCTCACTGAATGCTTACGGAGTTAGCTGTCGGATTCGGGTATGTGAGTTACCCTACTTGATTCATTCAAGATTCACCCCAAGTACATTACGCACAAATATGGGTCCTCCGTTCTCTTATAAAACAAAAGAGATTAAGCAAATAATTTTCTTTAATATTTTTGCATGATAATAATTGTTACTTTAATTAAAATTCATTTTATATGTTTCTGTCAAGTTTTTATTCAAAAATAATGCATGATTTTATCGTAAAAAGTTGAGAATTGTTATATTTTAAAATATTTACATCATATTTCAATAAACTAAAAACACCTATTTAACAAGACTTACAATCTAATGAATAAAAAATTAATTCAAAAAATAGTTTATAAAGTGAACTTTCTTCTCATTAATATCATTCATAAATATGTATAATTATTCTGACATCCATGTACTTTACTGCTTCCATAAATATTTTACTTATCAAAAAAATAACTCTTTCCAACTGTTGATTTTATCCTTGTACTGCTTGATATACACTCCTTAAAATTTCACTGACTTTATTGATGCGAAGAAATCGACATTATCAATTCCCTTTATTCTACTTAATTCTGCTCAAGATAGAAGTATAGATTTCCTACTATCTTTTAAAAAAGGAGCGGGTAATTATCATATAAAACTATCGGAGTTGGAACGGTACAAGTTCTTTACTTTTTACTTATTCCCTCTCGTTATTTAACACATATAAAAAAAGAGGCCGTGACGGCCTCTTTTTTTATACAGTAACAGGTTCAGAACTTGCTTTGCGATTCTTTAATTTTTCAACAATGTCACGCGCTACCCACACACCGCACGCACTTGCCTGCGCGAGTCCTCGCGTAATACCAGCTCCGTCTCCTCCCACGTATAAACCGGAAATTTCAGTTTCAAACTTATCATTTAACTTCGGACGGGCTGAGTAAAATTTCGCTTCCACACCGTAAAACAGCGTATGTTCAGATGCTAACCCAGGCGTTACATGATCCAGTGCTTCTGTCATTTCAATTAAGCTTTTCATCGTATTGTAAGGAAGCACTAAGCCTAAGTCACCCGGTACAGCTTCTTTTAACGTTGGTTCTAAAAAGCCTTCTTTAATTCGATTCGCTGTTGAACGGCGGCCCTTTAAAATATCTCCATACTTTTGAACAACTAAGCCCCCGTTTGACAGCATATTAGCTAATCTTGATACTTCGTGCGCATATTCGTTCGGCTGATCAAATGGATCCGAAAATTTATGAGAAACAAGCAGCGCAAAGTTCGTATTTTGACTTCCAAGCTTCGGATCTTTGTATGCGTGTCCATTTGCTAACATAATACCTGAATGATTCTCTACTACCACATGTCCTGAAGGATTGCTGCAAAACGTTCTAACTCTTGTACCTACGGACGTATTGTAAATGAATTTCCCTTCGTACAAGTGCTTGTTGATTTCTTCCATAACAACGTTGGATGTTTCTACTCGAACGCCGATGTCCACTTGATTGTTAATCATTTTCAAACGACGTTTTTTTAGTAAGTCGCTCATCCACTTCGAGCCGTCTCGACCTGGTGAAACCACCACTTTATCAGCCGTAATTCTTTCACCATTTTTCAATTCAATACCGCGCACGATATGCTGACCATCTTCTTTTTCTGTTATTAAATCGGCTACTTCCGTTTTATACTGCATATCAATTTTTTCTTTTAAATATTCATAAATGCTTTTTAAAATTTCTAAATTTTGCTCTGTTCCTAAATGACGCACTTGGGCACGCAATAGCTTTAATCCTGCTGCGTATCCGCGTTTTTCAATTTCACGAACTTTATCAGTTAACGGATCCGTAATCGTATCGGTTGCTCCGTGTTTTAAATTAATTTCATCCACGTATTTAATTAAATCTACCACCTGTGATTCAGACAGATAATCCGTCATCCAGCCTCCAAATTCACTTGTGATATTAAATTTTCCATCTGAATATGCGCCGGCTCCACCGAAACCATTTGTGATAGAACAAGCAGGCAAACAGCCAGCAAACTCTTTTTTGCCAACCGCAGGCGGACATTTTTCAATTTTTTTCTGAAGAATCGGACAATTACGTCGATAGATATCGTGTCCTTTATCGATTAATAAAATAGTTGCTTCCGGTAATTTTAACGTTAGCTCATAGCAAGTAAAAATCCCAGCGGGTCCTGCCCCTACCACAATAACATCATAATTTGAGTTCATTGTACATTCTCCCATCATCTTTTTTCTTTGGGTAAAAGATAAAAGTTATTGACCGAATTTTCTTTTTTTATTATCATTCGGTTATTTTCTAGCCATTTGATAATATATCAAAAACAAACCATTTAGTCAACAATATACACGAACATTAAAATAAAAAAATAAAAAAACATTCGTTTTTATTTTAACCAAATAAAAACCAGCGAACGAATAGCAAGCGCTACGAAATGTTCACTGGTTCTTTAATATACGGAAGAGCAATTTCTACTTTTGTTCCTACTCCTACTTTACTCGCAAATGAAATATGCCCTTGATGCTGTTCGATTATTCGGTAGCTAATCATTAATCCTAGCCCTGTTCCTGTTTGTTTGGTGGAATAAAATGGTTCACCTAGCCGAGCTAAAGATTGCTCATCAATTCCACATCCTTCATCCTCGATAATGACCATGCCGTATTCATTTCTTTTCTCAACGGTAACTTTAACTGTACCTTTGCTCATTGACTCAAGCGCATTTTGAATTAAATTAATAAAAACTTGTTTAAGCGCATTTTCTTCACAAAAGATTGTAATCTCATCACTAATCTCATTAATAATACGACAATTTTTATAATTGGCGTGTGTATCTAATAATAATGTCACGTGACGTATGATTTGATTGAGACTTTTCGGATGGTATGAATTTTCAATTTTAGGCTTGGCCAGTGTTAAAAATTCTTGAATAATGGATTCGACGCGATTCAATTCTTCAAGCATAATATCATTGTATTCTTCATTATACTGTTTCGATGCTTTTAGCAGCTGAATAAACCCTTTAATCGCCGTCATTGGATTACGGATTTCATGTGCTACTCCTGCCGCTAGCTTGCTCACCATTGTAAGCTTTTCAGATTTGCTTGCCATTTCATCATATTTTTTTCGATCCGTTACGTCGCGAATAATATACTGAATGGCATCCTGTCCTTCAAACTTAATTTTGGTTGCCGAAGATTCAATAATGACGACCCCTTTTTTAGTCAATAGTTTCACATCAACACGCGGCCTCACGGACATTCCATTCATCAGCTGAACCATTCGTTCTTTTACAATTTCTAAATGTTCGGGATGAATAAAATGAAGCCAAGGACGCCCGATATACTCTTCTTTTTTCTCGCCGCCAAGAAGTTTAACACCAGCGGGATTCAAATATTGAATTCTGCCTTCTCTCGTTACAATAAATGCATCTTGACTTTGCTGGACAAACTGCTTATATTGCTTCATTTTCCGAATGACTTCCTCTTGCTTTTCAATACTTGAGGAAAACTCTTTCCACTGAACAACTAAGAGCGGAATATCCCCTTCCGTGCGCTGAATATGGATATGCATCGGAAACTGCTGATCTACTTTTTTCTTAAGTAAAACAACTTCTTCCTCTTGCTTTCTTAACGGTTCCACTTCATGCTTTTCAATAAAAAAGCGATTTGGCTCTTCAAATACATTACAGGAAAGAAGCCGTTCCTCCGTCGTTCTAAAAAGGTGGCAGCAAGCTTCATTTAAAATTTGAATATCGCCATCCATATTCATTACGAGCATTGGTGTAAATGACATTGAAAATAGCTGTTGAAATACTTTTTCCTTTTCCATATATTCACCTTCGCTTATTGAGTTACTAGCTATAGTATAATATGGTAAATGTTGATTTGGCAAAATTTTTTTATTATTTAAACAATTTATATGTAAGTTTGTCCTTTTCCATCTTTTATAAAAAGCTCGCACATGCGAGCAAATGAGACCTAATCAGCAAAAACAAGTGCAGCCAATGATGATTAATAAAATAAATAGCACAACAATTAATGCAAATGACTGGCCCGTTCCGCAATGATGATAACCGCCAATTGGATAGTGGCAAGTATCATATAGGTGGTGATAGCCTCCGTGATGGCATGGGTCGTAACAATCGTAGTTATACATAGCAATCTCTCCTCTTGTTTTTTTCATTTCGTACACTGTACTTTATATGCGTTAGTTGATTGTCCTGTATGTGCATTCGCCCATTTTTTACTTTCTCTTACGCCATATTCGCCTTTTGGGCTGCAGCGTATACGAAAACAACAAAAGTAAAATACTGCCCATCACCAGTAGCGTAGTAAAATCTTTCATAAACTCAATAATGACCCCTATATACGGGAGATGGTATGCGTAGCTTCCAATCACTTTAAAAGAAGCAGGCAAAGAATTTCTTTGAGCTGTAACCAGTACATCAGGGTCTTGATTATGGGCCAGTACAAGTTCATTCTTTGAAGAAGATGATTCGTCTCTAAAGACAACCATATCTCCGCGATGCAGGTGGTGATAATCCGTTTCTTGAACGGTTACAGTGAAACCAAATAGGCTTGGAACTGTGCTAACAAATAAAAATGTAAAGCAAATTGCATAAAGAACAAGTACATATCGAAACGCAGAAAACATACATTTATTGATCATAGGTAATCAGCTCAATTCGCTCGGTTACTTTATTTAGCGCGGGGGTAATTTGATTAAATGAAGTAGAGCGCTCTGTAAATTGAATTAAAAGTAGCAGCAGTAAAAAACTTAACATGATTAACCGTAGCATCCGAGCATAAAAATCACGCATGCTCTCACTCCTTTTTTCTATACTAAATTCGGTCGTACAATAAGCCTTCAGTCAATAATTTGATTCAGTATATGCACATAGAGGGCGTTTGGCTCATTGTTTCTTCTTGGAGGTCTCGGGAGTGATCAGTGATCGGCATAAATTATGAGTTTTAGCATATGTTTGGTTACGTATGGAAATGTTTTTATACTCCGACAATAAGGGAGCTGAACATATGGCTAATTATTCCTTTGATCAATATATTAAAAAAGCAATGAAATACGATTTTCTAGCTAACTACTATAAGTATAGTGATCCATCTAAGCATATTCATTATTATCAAAAGCATTTGTACTATATCCAGCAGGCCATCTTAACTTCTTCTGAAAATACGAATTTACGCGTAAATCCGCCGCAAATTCGTACACTTCACGCTTCTCCAGATTCTCCATCTGTAGATATTTATATTAACAACAAACGAGTGATTCGCAACTTAACTTATAAACAAGAAACAGATTATATTGAATTACAAGAACCTGGAAGATACACAATTTCTATTTATCCCGCTGGAGAAACGGGAAGACCTGTTTTAACGGAATCATTTACATTTGAAGGAAACCAAAATTACACGGTAGCGGCGGTAGATGAGCTAAACAAGCTTGATTTATTATTTATCTATGACAATACGGATGTACCAAGTGGAGAAACGAAGCTTCGGTTTGTGCACCTTTCTCCTGATGCTCCTGCTGTGGATATTGCGGCTAGAGGCGGAGACGTCATTTTTTCTGGCGTGCAGTTCAAAGAAGTCACAAAATATTTGCCTTTATCCCCCATGCATGTTCAACTTAGTGTGCGCATAGCAGGAACCAAAAATGTAGTACTCGAAATCCCAGCACTGAACCTTCGCCCGAATCGAACATATACGGTATATGCCGTCGGATTTGCTAAAAACCGTCCTGCATTAGAAGCGCTGATTTCCCAAGACCGTTAACAAAAAAAACCTTCCAAATTGGAAGGTTTTTTATTCACTGCGCGAAATTAAACGTACGCGAATATCATCATTTTTTAAATCAAACTTTTGTACTTTTACAGCAAAATCACTCTCTAACTTCATCTGCTGTAACGCTACGTATACTGATTCATTCTTTGGATCGATTGTTACCCATTCTGGTAGCGCAAAATTATTATTTACGTATCGAAGCACTGTGCGGACAGGCAGCTGCAGCTTCCCAACAGAAAGTGACTGCTGTTCAAGCACAATATCTCCATTTTTTTGTACGATCGGATCAAATGTCATTCGAATATTAATATCATCGCCGAATACTTGAATCGTTCCGTCTACTCTTACTACATCGGTAAGAGTAATTTTGTAGTTAAGCGGCTGATTCTTAAATTCTTTTTTTAAATATTTATCAATCAGTACATTTAAGTCCGCTTTTTTAGCCAAAATAGTTAGTTCTGCGTCTCCTTCTACTTTTTCAGAGGGAGTTGGATTGACCTTGTCAACCGGTTGAAAAATAAACGCAATAATAAGGATAGCCCCTAGAACATTAATCCCTAATAACGCGATAAATAGGGTTTTCCACTTCTTCATATAACAATCTCCTTACTCGTTCCCACTCTCTTTCGTGTTTTTCTCTTTTTCATCAGATGTAACTTCTTCTGCTGTTTCCTTTTTCTGGTCTCCAACGAGAGGATCTTCTTCCTCCATTGATTTACTAATGCGCTCAGCCATTAGTTTGTACCCTTTTTTATTAGGGTGAAACTCGTCTTTCCCTAATAAATTTACGTCAGAATCATAAAAAATATCATCAATTTTTACATAACTTACATTATCATATTGAGAAGCAATTTTCTCGCTTGCCGCATTCCATTCATTAATAACGACATTAATTTCTTTCACATCACTTAACGATTTAAAGAATGGATTATAAAAACCGATTAAATAAATATGGGCATTAGGATTAAGCTTACGTATGCGTGAAAACACGTCATTTAGACGTTTTTCATATTTTGACTGCTGTGATTCAAACGTCTTAATTGAGATATTGTAAAAGTAATCCCTTACCACTTTCATCACGTCATTGCCGCCAATCGTCAAGAAAACGATGTCTGCTCTTGATACTTCAGCTGCTACTCCCGGCTGATTTAACCTCGCTAATAGCTGATCCGTCCGATTTCCTCTTTTGCCTAGATTCTCTGTTCGTACATTTTGCACTTCATTTTGTTTAGAAAGGTATTTAGTTAAGTATGGTACATAACCGCCTTTTTTAGACTCATCTCCTACTCCTTCAGTTAATGAGTCGCCAATGGCTACAATATCTAAATCTACAGGAAAAAATCCTTTCGGAATATGCTTTTTAGGTGTTAAATCCACTTCTTTCTGAACGGCTTCTTCTTTATTGTCCGTTGGCAAAAAAGTCGTCGTCGAACAGCTTGCTAACACCACCGCACTTATACTGCTTATCACTATACTTTTCCATTTTCTCATCATAACACCTACTAACTATGCTGTATTCTCGCTGTCACAAGCAATACTGCTTACCGCTCTGAATAACTATATCTTTATATCTTATCATACTATGTCAAGTTGATATTTTACTACGTTTCTTATATATAGTATATGTAAAAAAAAGGATAAGCATGTTTCTTTCATAAAAATATCCGCTAACACATCACTATAAAGATAGCTGTGTTTGACGGATAGTTTTGACGGATTTATAGCTCTTACTGAAGGGTTTTGATATCTTTTAACATATCTTCATAAGGAGGGTCAGTCACTCCCTGATAAGATTTTTGAACGACTCCATCTTTGTCAATTAGAAAAAAATCTGTACCGTGAATAACCTGCGGATTTTCTTGCGGCTTTTTCACAATCGTTTTAAATTGGTCCAGCGCAAACTTCTCAATTTCTGCTTGTTTATACCCCGTTAAGAAATCCCAATTCGAAAAATCAGCGCCAAATTTAGTCGCATAGTCCTTCATTTTTGGTGGAGTATCGACTTCAGGGTCTACGCTAAATGAAACAAAGCGAACATTCAGCCCTTCATCCTTGGCCATTTTTTGTAATTTAGCCATATGAGCCGTCATTGGGGGACATACGGTTTCGCAGCTTGTGAAGATAAAGTTAGCTATCCAGACGCTCCCTTTCAGCTGACTTAGCCCTACTTTCTTTTGATCTTGGTTAACGTAAGAAAAAGAGTCCATCTTCCAATTAAGCGGATTTTCTATTTTGGAACCACAGGCTGCTAACATCATACAACTAATGAACAGTAAAAAAAACAATTTATAAGACCAGCTTTTCATATGTTCCTCCTGCACGGTTAAAGTTTAGTCATAGCTAGGGAAAATCAAGGTAAACGTTGAACCTTTTCCTGGTATGCTTTCCACTTCAATTCTTCCATTCATTTGTTCGACCAGCTGATAAGAAACCATTAGACCAATCCCTGTTCCTTTTTCTTTTAAAGAATAAAACGCTGTTCCCAGCCGGTTCACTTGTTCACTGGTCATGCCTATACCAGTATCTTCAATTTGAATATGTACATGCCCTTCTCGCTTGTAAAGTCCTACTCGAAGCGTTCCTCCAGCTCTCATAGCTTCAATTCCATTTTTCATAATATTAAGCAGAACTTGATTCAATTCGTTTCGGCTGCCGCGAACATACATCTCTTCTTTTGCGTCTAATTCTATGAGTATATTGTTTGTTAACAAAGCATAAGAAGATAATAAGTCTACTAAGCTTGTAACACACTCTAAGCAGTTAATAAAACGATGCTGATGAACATCCGGCTTGGCTAAAGATAAATAGTCATGAATAATCGCTTCCGCTCTGTCCATTTCGTTAATCATAAGATGAATGTAACTTAATTCAGTGTTTGAAAGCTTTGTGTTATCTTGAAACAGCTGCAAAAACCCTTTTACCACCGTCATAGGATTTCGAATTTCATGCGCTACAGAAGCAGCTAATTGACCAATTGCATTCATTTTCTCTGCTCGCTGCAATTCCTTTTGCATCCTCGTTTTTTCCATAATAACTTCTAATTCATCAATCGCTTTAGCAATTCCATCTTTTGAATGACTGAAATTCGTTTCTACGTTCAGCTGTTCTTTTGTTGCTGACACTTGATGAAAAAGCTGCTGCAGCCGCTCGGTCATTTCATTAAATCTTGTGTGTACATTCCCTAACTCAGAATCATCTTCGTGTGTCAGCTTCACATCAAATTTCCCTTGACTCACCGCTTGAATTCCTTCTATTAATTCCCCAAGGGGCGACATTAATCGCCTTAGTCCCCAGTCTTGAATCACAATAATGAAGGTAAACAGAAGCGTAAACGCAACGACCAAAGACACAATTAAACGTTTTTTATAGATATAGATAGCGCTTGCATCTACATCTACACCAAGAATAGCCACAACTTTTCCAGAGCTGTTTGTAATAGGGGCTAAAACGGTTATCCACGTCCCGAATTCGTCTTTGTATGTAGATGTTACGATATTTTTCTTTTTTCGTTCTGCTTCCTTAAATGATTTGTAAAATTCTTCTCCCCCATAATAAATCATGGACGGCTCTAGCGATTGCTTAATTTTCTTATTCGCTGTTACGATAATCTTATTTCCATGCGATTTAAATTTTTCGGTCGTCATAATATATCCCTGCAAGTACGACGGATGCAATTCATAAATCTTTCTGAACTGCTTTTCTAGCTCGTCTTTTTCAGGAATCGGCCCGTTCCTTGAATCCACTGCTGCTATTACGTCTTGTTTAGATAAAGACTCCCTCCATAAATCGGCCATAATTAACACATGCTGCGTTAACGTCTCTTTTGCCATTTTTTTTTGAACTTGATAGCTAATGGCTAAAGAAATGACTCCAAGGGCAACTACAATTAAAGTAGAAAATAAAACCGTTTTGTTAAACACACTCAAATTTCGAATATATTTTTTCATCGGTATACTCCGGATTCAAAAGAATAGTAACCAGCACAGCATTCGCTGGTAGAAAGTTGATTCTATTATATCACACGTTCGTCCACTTCTCTTTCTCCTTTTTCCAAAAAAGAGAAAGCCAAAAAAGTGACTTGCAAAAAGCAACTCACTTTATTCAGCAAAATACATAAAACCAATTGCACCAATACCCGTATGCGTCGAGATAATAGGCGTCGTATCTTCAATCGAAAATTGCGTATAGCCTCTTGCCTTCACGATTGATTCTTTTAGCTTAGAAGCGAGCCCAAGTCCATCTGCATGTACAAGCCCTACTCCTTTAATACTTTTTCCTTCTGTATGCTCTTCGAACTGCTTCGTTAAAAACTTAACAATTTGAGAATGGCTGCGCACTTTAGCAACAGGAGTGTATACTCCGTCAGCTAGGGAAGCAATTGGCTTAATATTTAAAAGAGAACCGATTAGCCCTTTTCCACGTCCAATACGTCCACCTTTAACCAAATTTTCAAGCGTATCGACTACGACAAAAAGATTCGTATTTTGACGCACCTCTTCCAAGCGCGCGACAATTTCTTCTACCGTATGCCCCTCTTCAATCATTTTCACCGCTTCAAAGACTTGAAACGAAAGAGCTTTTGTAATGTACATAGAATCGACAACGGTGATATTTCCTTCCACCATTTGAGCCGCGCTTTCAGCTGCTCGAACGGTTCCGCTCATTCCTCCAGTCATATGAATGGAAATGACGTCATACCCTTCACTCACTAATCGTTCATATACTTCAACAAAAGAACCAATAGCCGGCTGAGAGCTTTTTGGTAATTCTTTTGAATTTTTCATTTTTTCAATAAAATCTGTCGGCGTTAATTCCACGCGATCCAAATATGTTTCATTATCAATATTAATACATAAAGGTATCATCTCAATACCGTATTTTTCAGCTTCTTCCAACGTTAAATCAATTGTTGAATCCGTTACCACTTTAATTTTCGACATGTGTTCACCCCTATAAGATGCATTGCAAACTAGTATAACATGAACGCTTACAACAATATAGTTATAATAGAATGCAAGTTTTGCTAATTCGTAAAATGCATGTTCAACCTTTTAGATCAACAAAAAAAGTTGACTCTGCTGAAATATTCAGAAAAGTCAACTTTTACGTTTATGCATTATGCTTTAATACATGAGACTTAAAGAGCTGTTCGTAATCTTTCCATTTCAGCACGCGTTTTAAATATTCTTGAAACGAGTAGGTTTGCTTCGGAACTGATTCGTTCGTGATTTGTCTAATAAATAAATCAAGTTTTGCAGATAACATGAACCGAAACGTGCTATTTTCCTCTAAAACTGGAATTTCAGTAATTTTTACTTTTTGACCACTGACATGTTTAAATTCAAGGCTTTTTAATAGCAAGGCGATCAACCCTCTTTTTACCCGTTTATTTTATTATAATGCTTGAGGTACTTTCTGTCTTGATAAAATAAAAAGAAAACACAAATATTTTTTAAAATAAAAATGCTTCATCAACTTATTCGACAGTTGATGAAGCATTCCTTTTTAAAACGACCTTCTATTTAAATAAATAAGTGAAACAAGTTGCTTTCTTTATTAATTTCTGTGTAAGGAAATCCTTTTTTATCCATACGATTAATTAGTGGATAATAATCTTCTTTATGCTTAAGCTCGATTCCCACAAGTGCAGGCCCGCTGTCTTTGTTATTCTTTTTCGTATACTCAAAGCGCGAAATATCGTCTGTCGGTCCAAGCACTTCGTCTAAAAATTCACGAAGAGCTCCTGCGCGCTGAGGGAAGTTAACGATAAAATAATGCTGTAATCCTTCATAAATCATCGAACGTTCTTTGATTTCTTGCATACGTCCAATGTCATTGTTGCCTCCGCTGATGACGCAAACAACCGTTTTTCCTTTAATTTGCTCACGGTATGAGTCAAGAGCAGCAATCGAAAGAGCTCCTGCTGGTTCTGCTACAATCGCATTTTCATTGTATAGAGATAAAATGGTTGTGCAAACCTTGCCTTCAGGAACAACTACAATATCGTCCACAAGCTCTTTACTGATGTCATACGGAAGCGTTCCAACTGTTTTAACAGCCGCTCCGTCTACAAATGGATCGATTGCCGGTAGCGTCACTACATTTCCATTTGCTAAAGATGTCTGCATACCAGGCGCGCCTGCTGGTTCTACCCCAATCACAGCTGTTTGAGGCGAGATGCTTTTTACGTATGTGCCGACACCGGAAATTAATCCGCCCCCGCCGATACCCGCAAATACGTAGTCAATTTCATCTTCACAGTCATTGAACATTTCAACGGCTACTGTACCCTGTCCTGCAATAACGTCTACATCATTAAATGGATGAATAAATGTTCGATGCTCCTCTTCACTGCATGCAATAGCTTGTTCATAAGAATCATCAAACGTATCTCCGATTAGTACGACCTTTACGTTATCTTTGCCTAGAAATTTCACTTGATTAATTTTTTGGCGTGGCGTTGTGCTCGGCATAAAGATTTTACCATCGATATTTAAATGACGGCACGCATATGCTACACCTTGTGCGTGGTTTCCTGCACTTGCACAGGCAATTCCATTTTCTAATTCTTCTGGGGATAACTTTTTGATTCGATTGTACGCACCGCGGATTTTAAATGAGCGCACCACCTGTAAATCCTCACGTTTTAAATAGATATTACATTCATATCGTTCAGACAAAACGTCATTACGCTGTAGTGGTGTATGCACAACAACATCTTTAATCAATTGATTTGCAATCATGATGTCCTCTAAATGTACGTGTTTTGTTCGATTATCTACTTGTTGTTTCATAACCAACTTCCTTCCTCTTCTACCATTATTAATTTGTACATTATATCACATAAAATTTAGAAAAATCATTATTTTTCATTAATAATGACTAAAAAAACTTTTCCAACTATTTTACTGTCCACATACTTTACATATGTTTAGCAAACGCTAAATAGACTTACAAAATTGCCCATACTTTCTACATGCAGCTGATGCTATAACAGGTATAAATTAAGAAAGGTTGTGGAATAAATGGAGTTTTCACTTCAAAGTTATGAAAGTGCCATTCCGTGCGAAGTAGTTGCAGATGAAGAAAACGGTAGATATATGCTTCGCAAAGCAGATACAAGCGGAGAAGTTTTTAATACACCAAGCGAGCTGATTCAATGGATTGAAGCAAACTGGAGCGCTGAACAGTTTGTTAGCACAGCCGCTTTTCACAAAATGATGAAGCAATTAAAATCAATATAAAAAGAGATTGAGACATAACGAAATAGACCCCACCTAAAGACGTCTAATATGAATCGGTTTTTACACCGCAGTTGATTTCCGTGCAAGACTTCGCTTTCCGCGGGCGGTGAGCCTCCTCATTGCTTCCGCTCCCGCCTGAGTCTTCGCCTTGCCCTCCAATCAACTGCTAAAAGCACCTACAGACATGAAACCTACGTTCACCATCACAAAGAAAGATCCGAACGATGAATCGTTCGGATCTTTCTTCAACTACCATACTTTTGTCCCAGACTCGCATTTTTTTAATAAGGGAAATCAGCTTCGCTCGTATACGGTAAAATAATACGTGTAGGGATTTTTTTCATCTTTAATTCCTTGCTGCTTCGAAATAACTTTCCATTCGCTCAAATCAATCGCAGGAAAATGTGTATCGCCGTCAAAAGATTCTTCAATATGCGTAATATAAAGTCGGTTTGCAACGTCTAATGTTTGCTCATACAGAGTAGCTCCACCAATCACAAAGAGCTCGTCTTCTTTTTCAGCATCTAATGCTTCTAGTTCCTCAACTGAATGAATAACGGTTGCTCCTTCTTGCTGATAATCTTTTTGACGCGTAAGAACCACATTTTCGCGATTAGGGAGCGGTCGTCCAATTGATTCAAATGTTTTTCTTCCCATTACAATCGTATGACTCGTTGTGATGCGCTTGAAATACTTTAAATCTTCCGGAAGACGCCATGGCAAATCATTCTCTTTACCGATCAGCCTATTTTGATCCATTGCGACAATGAGGGAAATCATACGCTCACAGCTCCTTTAATGTGAGGATGCGCATTATAATCTACTAATTCAAAGTCTTCAAATTTAAAGTCAAAAATTGATTTTACGTCTGGATTGATTTTCATTTTTGGTAATGCATGAGGCTCGCGCGTCAACTGCAGGTTTACTTGTTCGATGTGATTGCTGTAGATATGCGCATCACCAAACGTATGAACAAAATCACCTGGCTCTAAATCACACACTTGTGCCACCATCATTGTAAGCAGCGCATATGAAGCTATATTAAACGGTACGCCTAGGAAAATATCAGCTGAGCGCTGATACAATTGACAAGACAATTTGCCGTCCGCTACATAAAACTGAAATAAGCAGTGACAAGGCGGCAAAGCCATATTGTCTACATCAGATACATTCCAGGCGCTTACCATTAAGCGGCGCGAATCAGGATTGTTTTTGATTTGATTAATAACATTTGTAATTTGATCAATTTTTTCGCCGTCCGGCGTTGGCCATGAACGCCACTGATGACCATATACAGGGCCAAGCTCGCCGTTTTCATCCGCCCATTCATTCCAAATGCGCACGCCGTTATCTTGTAAATACTTAACGTTTGTATCTCCTTGTAAAAACCAAAGCAGTTCATGAATAATTGATTTCAAATGAAGTTTTTTTGTCGTTAATACCGGGAAACCTTCTTGTAAATTAAAACGCATTTGATAGCCAAATGTGCTAATTGTACCTGTTCCTGTCCGATCTTCTTTTTTTGTTCCATTTGCTAACACATGCTCGCAAAGTTCAAGATATTGTTTCACTTCCGACACTTCCTTTATTAAAAAGTCCTTTTCTATTGTATAAGTGTTCACGGGCTAAGTAAACAACTAAATCTCAGCTCATATAGAAAAGTTCTTTATCATGTAGGTACGCGATTTCCCCGAAAAAAAACGAGAATGAGACCTAATGAAACCTACGTTTACCATGACCATAAAAAAATCCGAACGAATTTCATTCTCTCTCAAGAATCTCGATTCATCGTTCGGATCTCCCTTCGGCTAAACTACTTTTTAACAGCTTAGTCTTTGTTAATTAAATACAATTGTGCGGTTTTCATGCACTAAAATGCGGTCTTCTAAGTGCCATTTCACAGCGCGTGCAAGCACCGTACGTTCAATTAAGCGGCCTTTTTTCTTTAAGTCATCCGCATCATCACGGTGATTCACGCGTTCAATATCTTGTTCAATAATTGGTCCTTCATCCAAGTCGTCCGTTACATAGTGAGACGTAGCACCAATTAATTTTACGCCTCGTTGATATGCACGTTCATATGGACGTGCTCCAATGAATGCCGGTAAGAATGAATGGTGAATATTAATAATGCGATACGGATTTTCAGCCACAAAGGTCGGCGTTAAAATTTGCATATAACGCGCTAAAATAATTACATCAATATCATAATCTTTTAATACTTGAAGCTGTTTTGCTTCTGCTTCTTGACGAATGTCTTTTGTCGCTGGTATATGCTTAAATGGAATGCCAAACGATTCAACTACTTCGCGCGCATCTTCGTGATTGCTTACAACGACAGCGATGTCTGTCATCAAGTCTCCGCTTTCCCACGCCCACAGCAGCTCTAGCAGACAGTGAGGCTCTTTTGACACAAAAATAGCTGTTTTTTTCAAATTATGAGCATATGTAAACTGCCAGTTCATCGAAAATGTATCCGCAATCTTTTTGAAGCTTTCTTCTAGCTTTACTTCTTTAGCTAATAAATCCTCACATTCAAATTCGAAACGGATAAAAAACATGCCGCCTTCATGGTTTGTTGAATGTTGACTTGATTCTACAATATTTGCACCGTGCTCATGTAAAAACGTAGACACAGCGGCTACAATACCCGGTTTGTCCGGACAGCTAATTAGCAGCCGACCTCGGTTTTTATATTTCTCTTTATATGAAGTTAAATGTTTTTGAATATGCGATTTCATGTAATTCCCTCTCTTTTTTTAAATATACAGACAATTGTACCATTATCCTTGTAGCGATGCGACATTGAAATAAGGCTTTGACAAAAGAAAGCCGAAACGTTTGCTTCGGCTTTCATATTTGTTGTTCTACCATCTACTCCATCAAATCGTTCATTCACTGATCTTTACGTTCTACACATACATAAAATGAGTGTTTCCTAAAGTGCTGCCGCTCATCCCCTTAGCTGCCTGCTTTAGAATTAACCATAAAAAAGCCGCTAGTACAACACCAGCGGCTTTTCCTTATTATTGCACGGCTTTTTCACTCACTTCATGCAAAGCATTTCTCACCGTACCATATTCACTTGCGTGAGGACGATCTCCGTCATCTTCGTATCCGTAGTCAAACATTCGATTTCGATTTAACGTTAACTTCGTAATCGTTGGACGCAACAAATCAAATAATTCAAATCGTTTTTTCAAATGTGGAAATGATGCTTGATAATGCAAGATTTCTGCTCGTACACTTTTCCAAAAGTCCTCTTCTTCTACACCTTCATGCTCTTCTAAGATGCTTGCTAAATAGCGGAAGTGACAAACAAATAACCCTGTTAAAATAAACTGCGTCAATCCTTCCGGCTCTTCGCTGCGCAGCACTTCTTTTAATTCAAAAGATAGCTGCTGCAATTCTTCAAACGGCTGATCGCTAATATTCACGTCGTCTACAAAATCTTTCATAATAATTCGAACCGGCTTGTTGTTTTTAAGAACCAGTACCGTATTTTGACCGTGCGGGGAAAATACAGTGCCGTATTGATACAAGTAATGAAGTAGTGGCGGCAACACAGCGCTGGTTAGCGCATTAATCCACTCGTTAGGAGTTAAGCCTGACTTTTCAATATATGACGAAACTAAAGCCTTCCCTTGACCGTCAACATGTAATAGCGCAGCTAGCGTAATCGCATGCTCTCCTTCTTCTAGCTCTTGATAAATGCTTTCACGCCAAACGACTCCAAGCATCTCTAGATACTGATAAGGCGCATTTTTAATAGAAGCGAACGTCGGCTGAGTGACGTTTAACGTAGCCACTTCTCCTAAAAGTCCTACTTTGCACGTATCTTTTAAAAACGTATCACGATCTCTTATACCTTTTATATGCTGAGTGACTTGAGGAGCAATGACCGTCCTCTCACTTGGAAGGCCTCTGTACACAAGCGTATTTAATATACTCATTGGAAGCTTTACGTGATACTTATCTCGATTTGTTGTATTCACAAATGTACGAATCGACTGCTGAGGCAAGTATTGATCCTGCCCTTCTCCTAAAGGAACAATTAAATTATTTGCAATGTATTCAGCGAATAAAGGAACAATTACGTTCAGCCACTGCCATTCATGGACAGGAATATAATAATAGTCCGCAGGTAAAAGACTTTGGCTTGTTAACTCTTTTTCAAATTCAGCTAGCGTCTCAGCGCTTAACTCCTTCTTCATGACATCATCAAAACCAAGGGTATCCAACGAATGAAATGAAGCAATTTGCTTCTCTACAGCAATCCATGAAAGCTGAATTTCTTGTTTTTGCTCGGGCGCAAACCGAAGATAGTCATCATAACCAAACCCAATGCGCCCTTTATTATACGTAATCCAAGGATGCCCCGTCATTTCACCTTCTAGCTCTGCATAATCCATATCTGCTAATTCATCAGCTGATTTTCGATTTTGCAAATGCAAATCTGCTACTAATGTATGAAAATATTCTTTTGCTAAGTGGCCTGCAGTTGAGCTAGACATTCCTTTGTCTTCAGATAAGCTAATTAACAGCTGTAGTGCTTCTGAAAATGTGGGGTTTGACGTTTGAGATGTTAGTTTAATACTTTCTGGCAGTACAGAAAAACTATCAAACATTCGCTGTTTCGCTTGATATGTATACGTAACGCCCCGATGGTCTTCCCATTGATACATAGCAATCGCACCCTGTTTTTGCAGTTGTTTCGGCTCAATAATATGTTCATACATGAATTCCTGCAGCATTTTAGCTAAAAGCTGTCGATTTGCTTTTTCCCATGATTGCTTATTAAATACAGAAAGATTCGTTTCTTTGATTTTCATCCTTCATTCTCCTTTACTTGTCTTAGAATAGGGATTGTTTTATTACGCAGCGGCATTACAGCGCTAGCAGCTAGCAAAGCAGCTGCTCCCGCTACTAAAGGAAATGCCAAATCCACTTTGCTGATTTCTAATGCTAAAATCGGTGCAATCAGCAGAGCGATATTTTGAACAGCAATAAGCCAGCTGTAATAGTAAGCAGCCGCTTCTTTACTTTTTCGAAATAAATAGATATCCAGTATAACCATGCTGAGATAAAACCCGGCTCCATATAAAATTCGGCTGATAATAAACACGCTGAGATGATCAGCATATGCCTGCAAACACAGCACCAAAACACTAGCACCCGTTATGCCATAAAAAAGCGGTATAACGTTGCCGTTCAATAGTTTGGTAGGTACCGTAAGCTTTAAGACAATCGCCATAATACTCGGCATCGCATACAGCAAAGCGCTGCCTTGACTGCTCATGCCATATGTTTCATGTGTAAACAATGTAAAATAAGGGCGAATGACATTGTGCCCAAGGTAAAAAAAGAAAATCGCCAGCAAATAAAAAAAGATGGGCTCGTTTATACTTTGAATGGATGGCGTTTTTTCTGCTTTTAAAGGTAATGCTTTTCTTGTTAAGAGCCATACGGCCAGTACCATATCAATTAAAGCAAAGTATTGATATACGTTAAGCGGCATTTCCCATGCAATAACCGTACTTCCAAACAAGCTAGCGACAATAATAGCCGTATGAACAATAAATACATACGTTGTTGCAGCACTTGCCTTTTTCTGTCCTTTTTTCATGTGGCCTACTAAATAGGGGTACAAAAGATATAAACTGCTTTGAAATAGGAGCAGCACTAAGGAAGTAGCTAAAAATTCATAAAAAGTAGAAACTTCGCTCAAAATGACTTTAATTAAGGCCGTCATTAAAAGTGACGTTACAACTACATATTTTACGTTCCATTTCTTAAACAGCATTCCCCATAAAGGTGTCATAACAATGACCACAATCCGGCAGCAAATAATGAAAAAAGACGTCATCGCCACTCCATCTACATGAAATGCATGTGTAAAATACTGTGGATAAAATGGTGATAATAATACTTCTGACGTCATGGTCATAAACAAGCAGATAAAAACAAAACGCGCGGAAATCATTTCTTAAAATCCGAACTTTTGGAAAACAGTATTTTTATATATTTTGTACACGCTTTTGCCTGCAATTTGGTTAATCAAAACAGCATTGCGATAAGCGCCTAAACCTAAGTCCGGTGCTCCAACTCCGTGTGTATGAAGCTCTCCGTTTTGCACAAATAGCGGGGCTCCTTTCTTCTTCATCTCAACTTGATAGCGTTCGTTAATTTTCAGCTGGCCTTTTTCATCGAATAGTACATGTTCTTTTAAACCTTCCATAAAAGCAGGCTCTTTTGCATGATAGCCAGTAGCCATAATGACAATTTCACTTTCTTCTTTTTCAAATGAGTCCTGCTCGTATTGGTGAAGAGTCAGAAGATGTGTATCGTTTATCTTTTCAACGCCTGCAAGTTCCGTAAGCGCGCGCATCGTTAGAGGCACTTCTTTTCCTCCAATTGTTCGTTCGTAAATCAAATCATAAATATTCCCGATTGTTTCAAAGCTTATTCCTTTATAGAGGAGAGCTTGATTTCGTAAAACGCTCTCTTTTTTCTCTTCGGGCAATCTGTAAAAATAGCGGGTATAATCCGGTGAAAAATGTTCAAGGCCAAGCTTTGAATATTCCATTGGATAAAAACCTTTTGAGCGCGTATACCAATTCAGCTTATACTCAAACTCAGGCTGCTGTTGAAGTAAATCATAGACAATTTCAGCTGCACTTTGACCAGAGCCAATTACGGTTATGCTTTTAGCCTGCAGCGTTTGCTGACGCTTCATTTTGTAATGAGCGGAGTGATAAAACGTATCGCTTGCCACTGTTTGAAAGTCTCTTGGCACTACGGGCTGCGTACCTACTCCAGTAACAAGATGATAGCTGTAATAGGTATAAAGCTTTCCTTCTTTTTCAACTGTTACTTCGTAGTAAGGCTTAGCGTCTTCATGCATTTTTACTTCTTTTACTGTGCTGTTAAATTCAAGCCCACTCAGCTGGCTCGCTACCCAGCGGCAATAGTGATTGTATTCATTTCTCGGAATATGAAACTTTTCAAAGAAATAAAACTGATACAAGCGCTCATGCTCATGCAAATAATTTAAGAACGTGTATGGACTCTTCGGATCCACCATCGTGACCACATCTGCCATAAACGGCACTTGAAGTGTTGTACCTTCTAAAAGCATTCCTGGATGCCAATTAAACTCATTTTTTTGTTCAAAACATTTATATGTACAATCTTTTTTATCAATTAAAGCGGCTAATCCTAAATTAAATGGACCAACTCCTACTCCAATTACGTCTAAAATGTCCCGTTGTTCCACTCGCTCCACCTTCTTTCAAATACTTCTCTTTCACATTTCATCAGTACACCCGTTTTATCAGGCAGCGACACTTCTTTCATGAATTGAAACCCGCATTTTTTAAATACTGCAATCATTTTTTCATTTCGTCTATCTGGCTCCGCTATTACTTTAGCAGTGTCTGCTACGTTAAACTTATGCTTTAGCAAACTAAGAAGGAGCGGATAAATATAGCCTTTTCCTAAAAAAGCAGGTTCTCCAATCAATAAATGAATTCCTTGATCTCCTTTTTCATAAGGATAATAGTTACTGATTATGTCACCTTCAACCATATAAGATTCCCAATAGCTCATAGGTACACCATCAATTTCTCCGATTAGCAGCTTTTGATGAGAATCAGCTAAAAATGTTTTTAAATGCTGCTCGTACGCCTGTTTTGAAATATTTAAATTCCAATACGGAATAACATGCGGTTCATGCATCCACTTGTACAGCCGTTCGAAATCTTTTGCAAAAGAAACAGAGCGAAAGGTAATGCTCTGCTCCTTTTGCTGAATCATAAATGGATACTGCGTTTGCAAGGCTGATTTCATACACGTACACCTGCATATTCGAACAATGGATTCTCGACATTTACATAAACAGACTGTGTTTCAAGAGATCCTACCAGCTCATCCATATCATGAACGCGCGTTAAGAAGTTGGCTTTGCAAGGAAGCACTTTCTCTTCTAACATTGATGAAACAAGCCCTGTATGATCTTTTTCTTTGTACATCTCGATCTCTTGTCGCAAAATCAATAGCAGATCTGATTCTTGAGTGAGGCCAGCTGCACCAAAAGCGTTAACTAATCCTAAAATATGATTAAAAAATACGTAATAACGAAATCTTTCTTCTGCTACAGCGTCATCACAGACCGTATCGCTTTCTCCATTTAAGAAAGGAAGCAGCTTGCGAAGCTCTTGTTCCTTTGATTTCATAAAGTAATAGCCTTGGTTATCGCGGTAGTAAAACACCGATGGATATCCGTTTTCATCAAGTTTAATAACGGAGTTTTGCTGATGAGCTTCCAGCGCAATTCCTTTTTGAGTGTAAAGCCACATCATAGGATGAAAAGATACGTCTAAATAGCGTTTAAACCAGCGCTTGCTTACATCTTCAGTCGTGCTATTTTCACTTGCAGCAATGTGATGAATAATATTTTCAATTTGAGAAGCTTCTCCAAACACATGATCTTGACACAAACTGGCTAGAAGTGTTGTACGATCCCCTTGCTTACCTTGAAAAGGATTGCTTCGAATCATAACTTCAAATCCAAGCTCCTTTTCTCCAAGCGTGATGTAAGCAGGGTCTTCAATTACTTGAAAAGCCGGATGATTTTCGTGAAGCTCCGCCTGTAATCCCTTTTGCAATAAACGGCTAACTTCTACCCCTCTGCTTAATTCTTTGCGTTTGTTCACTCTCAGTGAATTAGTGATCTTTACCGGAATGGAAAATTTGTACATCACATCTGCATTGTTACTGTATACGGTTCGAACAGACGAAGTCGGATAAAACGGCTGACCGTGTGGCCCTAGATAAGCAAGCCTGCCTTTTTGAATCCATTGGCACACTTCTTCTTTTCCTAAAAGATAACGAGCTTGCAGCGGATGCATAGGTATAAGTGAATAATCGTCCGCTTGGCAATAAGAATGTATGAATTCTTCAGAAACCGTCTTATCTTTTTTCAGCTGCTCTTTAATAAGCTGTGAAGCGGTTTGATTTCCAGCGGACTGTTCTGCAACGAGAGATGCATGCGCTTTAAAATAATGAAGCTGAAATTCCCCGTTCACTTCAGGTCCAAATACCTCTTCTTCTTCAGGTAATATCCCTTGGCGGCTTTTAGGTGTTGGATGCAGCTGGTGGCCAATAAGCAATGACTGCTCAGATTCTAAGAACGTTTTGTCCCATTTATAGCACGTCTCTAACTCTTTCTGCCTTTTTTCAATGAATAATTTCATATTTTCATAGCTTAATAGAACACGTATAATTAGCTCATTTACTTGTACTAAATGATCCGTTACTTCTTTTAAAAGAAAGGCCAAAAGAGTGACGATATCTAACTCCTTAATCTCCTCTTGCTGAATACGATAAGAAAAGTTTGAAAAGAACAAGTGACGTCCGGTGGCTGAGCGGTACTTTACTGGAAAGTAAAGAGTTACCGGCTGTTTTTCTAGTCTAAGAACGAGCGTTTCCTCACTTTTTATTTCTGAAACGGACTCCCATACTCCCTTACCTGTCTCTCGAATATAGCAATTAATAATGTTTTGCATCGTAATAAAATTAGCCGATAACTGAGCGTTCACGTAATCGCTCCTCCTTTTTCTCCAACTGTTTGCCTAAAGCAACAACTTCCTCTAAATGAGTGACAACAGAATCAAATGTAATCATAGGATTTAACATCGTTAGTTTTAAATAGACTCGTTCTTTATGCTTTGTTTTTGCCATGATAAACGTGCCTTTTTCGTATAAGTGCTGCTGAATACGCTGATTCAACCTATTTTCATAATGCTGATGCTTTTGACAATCACTATATAAAATATCTGGTACATAGCGAAAGACAACCGCGTTCATATAAGGGTCATTTAACACTTCTACATTGCTTTGTTTTTGTAAGTAGTCAGCTGTTTGCTTAGCAGTTTCAATCGTGTGGTCAACCATTTCTCCGTATTCATTTGCACCTACTGCACCGAAAGTAAGCCAGAGCTTCAAGGCGTCAAACCGCTTTGTCGTTTGAATGCTGCGGTCTACTAAGTGCACATGCTCATCTTCTTCAGGATTTAAATAATCTGCATGAAGCTGAATGTGTTTAAACATAGCTGAATTTTTCAGTAAAAATGCTCCGCAGCTTACAGGCTGATAAAACCATTTATGAAAATCCATCGTGATAGAATCCGCTTGTTCAAGAGCTTGTAAGCGTTCACGGTACTTATGGGAAAACAGCAGCCCTCCTCCATAAGCGGCGTCAGCATGGAGCCAGAGCCCTTCTTTTTTAGCAAGCTCACTTATTTCAAAAAGAGGATCTACGCTGCCAAAATCTGTTGTACCTGCCGTTGCTACAATAGCAAAAGGGAGGTTGCCCTGAGCTTTCACTTCCTGTATTGCTTCTTCTAAGCTTTTTATATCCATTTCATGCTGCTCATTGCACTTTACACTCACCACTGCACGCATGCCCAGCCCAAGCTGAGCTGCAGATTGTTGCACCGTAAAGTGCGCTTTTTCCGAGCAGAAAATCCGCAGTTTTTTAGCTTGGAACGGTAAGCCTTCTTTACTAACATCCATTGAAAAGGCAGAATGGCAATATTCATTACGAGCAAGCAGGAGTCCCATATAATTTGACTGCGTCCCTCCGCTTGTAAAAATGCCTGAAGATGAGCTTGGATAACCAATTTGTTGTGTTAACTCATCAATCACTTTATCTTCTATATACGTAGCTGCCGGACTTTGATCCCACGAGTCCATAGATTGATTCAAAGCAGAAATCATCACTTCCGCAGCAAGAGCGGGTATAATCGGAGGGCAATGCAAGTGCGCCATTGCTCCGGGATGCGAAATATGAAGCGAATGATTCATCACTACTGCTTGTACGTTATCAAATAAATCTTCTAGCGGCTGTTCGTGCTTGCTAAAATAGACAGAACGATTGACTAAGTTTGACAACTCTTCAACGTCGATGTGAGTATAAGCGGACTTTAATTCATAGTAGTGACGTTTGATCATCTCAGTCATTCCGCCTATCATCGCTTCATAATTCTCGAGGCTTTCCTTTGATGATGATAAAAACCACTTTTCAAACGGTGCCATTCTATTTATTCACCCACTTCTCTTCTGCTGCTTTTACCGCTTCTTCAAATTTCGTTAATATTTCATCCGTTTGTTGTTTCGTTAAAATTAATGGAGGAAGCAAACGAATAACAGCACCATGCCTTCCACCGACTTCTAAAATGACGCCTCTGTTAAAACATTCTTTTTGAATCAGCTTAGCTAACTCACCGTTTGCAGGATGACTGCCGATTTTATTAGCCGGCTTTGTCGCGTCGATGATTTCAACACCCAGCATCAAACCTCTTCCACGTACATCTCCAATCGACAATACTTGCTTTTGAATATGTCTTAGCTGGCTTTGAATGTAGGCTCCCAACTCGTGAGCATGCGCAGGTAAGTTTTCTTGTTTTATAAATTGCAGAGTAGCCCGTCCTGTAGCCATTGCAAGCTGATTTCCTCTAAAGGTGCCGATATGTGCACCTGCTTCCCATTGATCAAGCCTTTTATCATACAGAACAACGGATAATGGAAGGCTTCCTCCAATTGCTTTAGACAGTACTAATACATCCGGTTCGATATCAGCGTGCTCAAATGCATACAGTTTTCCTGTTCGTCCAATTCCAGTTTGAACTTCATCCACAATAAGCGGAATATCTCGTTCTTTTGTAATTCGGCGAAGCTCTTTTAACCACGGAATCGGTGCTGGAACAGAACCTCCTTCTCCTTGTACAATTTCTACTACAACACCGGCAGGAGTCACAATTCCGCTTTCAGGATCATCCAGCATATTTTCAATATATGTACTAATATACGTGTGTCCTTCAGCACCTACGCCAAAAGGGCAGCGATATTCATATGGGTAGGGTAAAAAATGTGTATCTGGCACTAGCGCATGAATGTGCTTTTTTGGACTCGTTGTACCGCTGATGCTTAATGTTCCGTGTGTGGAGCCGTGATATCCCCCTTGAAAAGATAAAATCGTTCGGTTGCCTGTTGCTGTTTTCACAAGTTTCAAAGCCGCTTCAATTGCGTCTCCTCCAGTGGGACCGCAAAACTGAATTTTCGCTTTGTTTGCGAAATTTTCCGGCAAACTAGCGAATACTTCATCGATAAAAGCTTCTTTTACAGGCGTTGTTAAATCTAATGTATGTAAAGGAATAGATTTTGCTAAAACGTCTTGAATTGCTTCATGAACTACGTGATGGTTATGACCAAGAGCAAGTGTGCCGGCTCCTGCTAAACAATCAATATACTCTTTTCCATCCATATCCGTGATCACGGCGCCTTTTGCCTGCTTAATCGCAATAGGAAGGCGTCTAGGATAAGATCTTGCATTGGATTCTCGTTCATTTTGCATAGCAAGCAGCATTTCGTTTGATGTAAGTTGTTTCGTTGACGTTGACATATCATATCCTCCTGTTTGTTCAATTGATAATGATTTTCATTAACAATTACAACAATAAATGATAATGATTATCACTGTCAATAATTATTCTGAAAATATGAAATTATTCCTATTTCACTCTACAGTCGCAAAAACTCAGTATTTCTCTTATGTATCAAGGGTTAAAAGAGTTTTATGTTGTTTTCCAATTAGGGAAAACTATGTAATAAGTCCCTTTCTATTTCCAAATAAAAAAGTGCTACAATTTCTTGTAGCACTTCTGTTACTTTTGCTTATTCATCGTTTCTTTTGCAGCTTTTACACTCCTTGGGTCAAGCGGTTTCGTATATTGACAATTTACTCGAACCCCTGAACCAATACGAATTTCTTTCACGGGAGTAACGGATAAGAACGCTTGAAGATTTTCAGGCTTCAGCCCTTTTGTCCCGATTAAAATAATATCTTTATCTTTCATTCTTCTTAACAGCTTTTTAATATGAGGAATACCGTTTAGCGCACTTTTATCCGCTCCTGAAGTCATGACACGCTGAATTTGCTTATAGCTTAAAAGCGTTTCAAGCGCCTTTTCTTGATCACTGATTTCATCAAATGCTAAGTGGAACGTTACGTTCATTTCTCCTGCCGCATCCAGCAGTCGCTTTAAAGCTTGCTCATCGATAATTTTGTCTTCTGTTAAACAGCCAATTTCAATTCCATCAATGCCAATTTCTCTTGCATAGTGAATATCTTCAATCATTGTTTGCAAATCATCTTCATCATATTGAAAAGATTGATTATGCGGACGAATCATTACAAATATTGGGATATGTATCGTTTCTTTTACTTTTTTCATCAAACCGTAGCTTGGGGTTAAGCCGCCTTCACCGATTCCAGTTACAAGACTTATACGATCGGCACCATGTTCCTGGGCAACTTTAGCATCATGCAAGGTTGCAGCTGTGACTTCTAATATCATTCTAAAAACACCCTTTCCCCTTTAATATAGAGCTTTTGCCTTCTTTTCCCTGTATTTATACTTAAAAAACTCTACCAAACTCTCTTATGTAAGAAAACACCCAAAAGATGTGATTAATATTTGCAAAAAATTGAATGTCATGGAAAAAGAGTAAGAACTATTCTTTTTCTCATGACGTTTCAATTAATAAAATTCTATATTTATACTAAAGATCCAAAAATACATCCCTTTTATCTAGGGTAAAGGATTTATTAAAAAGGGCGTGGATTTGTTTGTTGCATGAACATCCACTCATTTAAAGAATGAGGCTGCTGATGACCAACGGGTGCTGAGACATCGCGGCATCCGCAATCATGCATCGGCATTTGACCCATTCCTCCGTGCATTGGCGGCATTCCTCCATGCATCGGCATTTGACCCATTCCTCCGTACATTGGCGGCATTCCTCCATGCATCGGCATTTGACCCATTCCTCCGTGCATTGGCGGCATTCCTCCATGCATCGGCATTTGACCCATTCCTCCGTGCATTGGCGGCATTCCTCCATGCATCGGCATTTGGCACATTCCTTCGTGCATTGGCGCCATTCCGTCTTTCATGGGCATTTGATCCATCCCTCCATGCATTGGCGGTAGTTCTCCGTACATTGGCATTTGATTCATGTCTTTTTGCATAGTTGGCATTTGACTCATTCCGCCATGCATCGACGGCATTCCGTCTTTCATCGGCGGCATTTCTCCGTGCATCGGCATTTGACTTGTGCCTTCTTGTATCGGCATTGCCTGCATTTCCTTTGCAGAAGGCATCGGCGGCATTTTAGCAGGCTTAGGTGCTGCTTGCATATATGGATTGGATATCGGTTGTCCGGTTTGTTTCATTCCATACGAATTTCTCATTTTTAAGGGCTCCTTCCCATTCTCTTACTCTGTTTACGTTATTCTTTTTACCATCAATCTGAAATTCGTCCATAAGAAAATAGGCCTTCTACACATTCAAAATTGTAGAACGTATGAGAAAAAAGCTATAATCGAGGCAAATTGCAGATAGAAAGGTGGCACATGATGAATAAAACCATTATCGTATGGATTCGAAAAGATTTTCGGCTGGTTGATAACCCAGCTCTATTTCACGCAGCTAAAGAAGGAATGGTTGTACCTGTTTATATCCATGACGACCATGAAGAAAACTCAATGGGAAGTGCAAGTAAATGGTGGCTTCACCATGCGCTAAATGACTTTAAAACTTCGATCGAACAAATACAAGGAACGCTAATTGTACAAAAAGGAAACCCTAAAGATGTGTTGCAAAAATTACTCCATGAAACGAATGCGCAAGATATTTATTGGAACAGACGCTATGAACCATATGCGCTAAAAAGAGATAAAGAGCTTCAAGCTTTTTTTTCAGAGCAACAAATAAATATTCGCACATTTGAAGGATTTCTCCTTCATGAACCTTGGAAAATCACAAAAGAAAATGGAGATCCTTATAAAGTATTTACAGCTTACTATAAAGCTTCTCAAAAACATGCCGTATCTTCTGCTGTAAAAAAAGTTACTTCCATACAGGCCTTCTCTAAACCAATTGAATCTCTTTCGGTCTCAGATCTCGATTTACTTCCAAGCATCCCCTGGGACGAAACGATTAAGTCGACGTGGGAAGCTACGGAAAAAGGCGCTGTTAATGCCTTTAAAACGTTTTTAAAGAAGAAGTTGCTTCACTATGAAAAAGGACGAGATTTTCCCGCTGAAGCATTAAATTCATTTCTATCTCCTTATTTTTCTACAGGACAGCTCTCAGTTCGAGTCCTTTATCATTATTTGAGAACTAAAGCAGAAAAAGTAAGCTCTGATGCCTTTGACCATCAAGCTGAAATGTTTATTCGTCAACTTGTATGGAGAGATTTTGCTTATCAGCTGCTTTATCATTTCCCACACACTACAAGTGAACCGCTGAATGAAAAATTCAAGCAATTTCAGTGGGCGGACGGCAATGAAGAGCTTCAAGCTTGGAAAAATGGAAAAACCGGCTATCCCCTTGTCGATGCCGGAATGCGGGAGCTGTGGGAAACAGGTTTTATGCACAATCGAGTTCGAATGGTAGCTGCTTCCTTTTTAGTAAAGCATCTTTTAATTCATTGGAAACACGGAGCCAATTGGTTTTTTGATACCTTAGTAGATGCAGATTTAGCTAACAACACAATGGGCTGGCAGTGGGTTGCAGGCTCGGGAGCAGACGCCGCGCCATATTTTCGTATCTTTAATCCAACTGCTCAATCAGAAAAATTTGATAAAGAAGGAGAATATATTAAAAAGTGGCTTCCAGAGCTTAGAGATCTTCCTTCCTCCTACATTCATAAACCTTGGGAGGCTCCAGCAGACGTATTAGAAAAAGCAAACGTTACGCTTGATAAAACATATCCGACTCCAATTGTTGATCATAAAGCAGCTAGAGAGCGTGCGCTAGAGCATTATCAAGACATCAAATAAGAGGTATTATTCACCTCTTATTTGACGTCTTGATTTTTTAAATGTGTAAAAATTCCCATTTCGCATCTATTTGCAACTAAAAACATGTATTTGAAATCCATTTATAGGGTTTTCAAGCCCAGTTTCCCTCTCTATAGCACATTTGATTTTTCATATTTTTTCCTATAATTTGAATATATAATAATGATTATATGTGCTTGAGAACTCTCTCACTGCATAGATCTGATTGGAGTGATTCGATGCCCGTTTGTCCTTCTTGTAACTATAAGGAAGATTATAATTTTTGCAGAATGTGCGGCACTCAAGTTCGTCACACCTTCACCAACCAAGAAGATCAGCTTTTTTATCCATTAAAAGATCGAATCATTGCCGATGACAATGAACCAAAGCATCAAGCTATTTTATCTCATACCCATGATTTAGTATGTGCTATTACTGAAGATGGCATTTATGAATACGCTTCTCCTTCTTACGCTAAAACATTAGGGGTTTATCCTGATGAACTTATTGGACAACATGTGCTTATCAATGCGTTTCCTGAAGACAAGCACCTAATCTCGACTATTTTAGCTAACATGAGCAAAACAAAAGATGCCTCCACATTTGAATACCGGAAGTTTCACGTGAATGGCACCATCGTTTTATTAGAATGTAAAGGCGCTCCAATTATCACAGCTACTGGAGAAATCGAAGGGTTTGTATTTATCTCACGAGACGTAACAGAGAAAAGACAAGCAGAGAAAAAGATCCAGAATTCAGAAAAACTCTCTGTCATTGGTCACCTTGCTGCAAGTATCGCACACGAGGTTAGAAATCCTTTGACAACCATTAAAGGGTTTATACAACTGTTCAGTGAGACACAGCAGCCGAAAGAAACAATGGTTTATCGAGATCTCATTCAGCACGAACTCTCACAAATTGAACATATTATCGCAGAATTTATGAGCTTAGCTAAACGAGAGTACGCTTATACAGAAAGCCTTATTATGACAGACTTGCTAGATGAGGTATTAAAGCAATTTGAACCAGTTACCGAAGTCAAAAACATCCACATCATTCGCCATTATCCAAAAGAATATCCCCTGCTCATTAGTGGGCAAAAAACACAGCTAACCCAAGTATTTATTCATATTATACAAAATGCCATTGATTCTATGGAAAGCGGCGGCAAGCTGGCTGTATCGATTGAAAAATCAGCTAGAGAAACGCTATGCATTGTGATAAAAGATAGCGGATGTGGAATTGACTCAAAGCGTATCCCTCATATAGGAGAGCCTTTTTATACAACAAAAGAACGAGGAATAGGCCTGGGACTAACCATTTGCAACAAAATTATTAACGAGCATAATGGTTTTTTCCACGTATCAAGTGAAGAAAATGACGGCACAAGCATTACCATTACCCTGCCTATGAAAACGCCTGAACTTTATGTGGTAGAAGTGTAAAAGAAGCCATCTAATTTACTCAGATGGCTTCTTTCTTTAAAACAGCTGGGTGTACAGCTGATACTTATAAAGCATATAGAAACTTCCTATCACTGCCAGGTAAAAGATGAGAGTCTCTGCTCCACCACCTGTTTCATATGTTAAAGGAGGCTTAAACTTCTTCTTGCTAAGAGGAGAGAAAAAAGGTACCCCTCGTTTAGAAAAGAAATCTCCAAGAATATGAAAAGCGTATCCATAGGCTATCCCTAATGTAAAATCGTTGTTATACATCGTATGTAAATAAAAAATAAGTCCACTTGCAAGAATAGAATGCGTGATACCTCGGTGTCCAAAAATAGATTTAATGACTTTTGCGAGACCAAGAGATCTTCTACCAATATATGAATTTGGTTCATCTATATCAGGAAGCAGCGCTCCAATCGCAATGCCTACAACATAAGGAAATGTAAACGAAGCGTCTCCTGTTATAGCCACACCGGCACCGGCAGCAATCGATGTTGCAATATGTGTGTGATATCTCAAATATGCCACCTTCTTTCTTTTTCAACTTAAGGCAAGCACCGTAACCAAAATCATACATATGTTCGCCCAACGTTAACTATAAGTGAAGGTGGTAAAAATGTCAAAATAATCTATAGTTATGTAAACTGCATACCGACTAACCCGATAAGCATCACAAGAAAACTAATAAGAGTACCCTTTCCATTTTTCTTTGCTCTTCCATCTTTTTTGACAATGGAATAAATCCACGTACTCGAATACACAGCGAATCCAAGAAAACCAAATAACGTAATATATGTAAACATGCCGAAACTCCTTTGCTTGTCATTACTATTAACTATACGAGATTTTTTCAAAAAAACAAAGTAGTATGACGGCTTGTTTAATATCTCTTTCTTTTTCTTATACTAAGAAGAGGAGGGATGTCTATGCACCAAAAGCAGTTGGAAGATATATTTGACTTTTATGGACTGAGCGAGGTTTATCAAGGCAAATTTGAAGATGTTGATCACCACTGGTTATTTAAAGACGCCGAACCAACTATACTAGAAGATTTTTTTAATTCTCACGATTGCGAAGACCTTGCATGCTGTACTCTTGAGGAGTTTTGTTTTTCATTCATGAATTTTCAATCAATCCATGCACAAATTCCCCACGTGTACTATTACTAAAAAAGTGATTTCGCAGGAAAGCGAAATCACTTTTTATTAAAAGCCTAAAGAAATATATTTTACTTCTAAATATTCTTCAATTCCGTAATGTCCGCCTTCACGTCCAAGTCCACTTTCTTTAAAGCCGCCAAACGGCGCTTGTGGTGTAGAAGGTAGTCCATCATTTAGTCCTACAATACCATATTCTAAAGCTTCAGCAATACGAATAGCTTCTGAAATATTTTCAGTGAACACATAAGCTGCTAATCCGTAAGGCGAGTTATTTGCACGGCGAATAACTTCTTCTTCTGTTTGATACGTCGCAATTGGAGCAATCGGTCCGAATGTTTCTTCGTACATACAAAGCATATCATCCGTTGCACCATCTACAACCGTAGGCTCAACAAAAAGTCCGCTTCCCTCTTCGCGTACAGCCCCTCCAGTTAAGACGTTTCCACCCTTTGCTACAACATCATCTAAGTGGCGCTTTACTTTTTCTAACGCTTTTTCATCGATTAAAGGTCCGATATCCGTACCTTCTTCTAAGCCGTTTCCGACTTTCAGCTGACTAACGGCTGCTGCAAACTGCTCTGCGAACGGTTTAGCAATAGACTCGTGCACGTAGATGCGGTTTGTACATACGCATGTTTGACCAGCGTTACGGAATTTAGAAGCAATTGCATTTGTTACTGCTTTATCTAAATCAGCATTTGCTGTTACGATAAACGGAGCGTGTCCTCCTAATTCTAAAGACACTTTTTTAACCGTATCAGCTGCTCCACGCATTAACAGTTTACCTACTTCTGTAGAGCCCGTAAACGATAGTTTGCGTACGCGTCCATCTTGAAGCCACGCTTCTCCAATCGCTTTTGCATCTCCTGTAACTACATTCATTACGCCTTTTGGGATACCTGCTTCCTGCGCCAACTCTGCTAGACGAAGAGCCGTTAGTGGCGTTTGTTCTGCCGGTTTAATAACCGCTGTACATCCAGCTGCTAGAGCTGGGGCTACTTTACGCGTAATCATAGCTGCCGGGAAGTTCCAAGGTGTAATAGCTGCCATAACTCCCACAGGCTGCTTATGAGCAAATAATCGTTTATTAGGAGAAGAAGCTGGAATTGTTTCTCCGTAAATGCGTTTTCCTTCTTCTGCGTACCATGAAACGAATCCGTTGGCATAGCCAATTTCACCTTTTGCTTCTTTAAGAGGCTTACCTTGCTCGACTGTCATGATTTCAGCCAGTTCATCCGTGTGTTCTTCGATCAGCTGATGCCATTTAAATAATAATTTACCGCGCTCTTCTGCTGTTTTTTTAGACCATGTTTGAAACGCTTCATAAGCAGCATCTGCTGCTAGCTTTGCTTCTTTTTCTCCGCCTTTTGCAACGGTAGCTACTACTTCATTTGTTGCTGGATTTACCACTTCGTATGTATCATTTGCCGAAACAGATTCTCCGTTAATATATAAGTTTACTTGCTTCATATTTCTTCACTCCCTGCTTAAATTTATCTACTCACTGTTCGGTACTGTCCGACACATATTTTCGAATTTTACGGCTCGCTTGTGATTGACTAATACCAAGCTGTTCGGCTACTTTGTAAGATGACCTATGCTGTTCAAACGCCTTGATGACCATTTCTTTTTCCACATGTTCAATCATTTCAGGAAGCGTATGCACAGGTGGATCGATAGCAAACTCTTTTGCAAATGGCAAGTCTTTAAGCGTAATCATTTCTTCTCCTGTAACAACCAGACGCTCAATGATATTTTCCACTTCGCGAACGTTTCCTTTCCATTCCTGCCCTAAAAATGCATCTAATGCCTTTGGTGATAAGCGTACATTACGTTCGTATACCGTATTAAAATGATGAAGAAACTGATAGACAAGAGGCAGAATATCTTCTTTTCGCTCTCGTAGAGGTGGGATCGTAATTGGCACCACGTTAAGTCGATAGTACAAATCACGTCTAAACTTTCCTTCTTCGACCATTTGCTCCAGGTTTTGATTCGTAGCAGCAATAATTCGTACGTCTATTGATACTGCTCTTGTTGAGCCCACGGGACGAATTGTACGGTCTTGCAGTACATGGAGCAACTTACTTTGTGCTGAAAGAGAAAGTTCACCAATCTCATCTAGAAAAAGCGTGCCTTCGTTCGAAAGCTCAATAATCCCTTTTTTCCCTTCGCGAAATGCTCCAGTGAAAGTACCGCCTTCATAGCCAAATAGCTCTGACTCAATAAGCTGTTCAGGAAGCGCTGCACAATTAAGCTCATGATACGGCTGCTGTTTTCTTGTACTAAGCTGATGAAGCAGTTTTGCTACTCTGCTTTTTCCTACCCCTGTTTCTCCAAGTAAGAGAACGGTTGTATTTACAGAAGCAACTCGTTGAATGGTTGAAAAAACTTTTTTCATCGCTTCGCTTTTTGTTACGATTCCTTCTAAATCTACGGATTCGTTTAACTCTTTTTTATAGTTTTCAAGCTGTTCTTCCATCTCTTCTACTTTTCGTTTTAGTTCCATTAAGTCTGTGAGATCTCGAGAATAGCTAATAACACTTTTCAATTGCCCGTCATTGGTAAATACTGGCCTAGTCCGCACATGAAGATATCGGCCTGAGTTTGTTTTTTGAACCAATTCAATTGCTTGATTAGATTCAATCACCTTTAACGTGGCCGAAGGATAAAAGATGCCCATTTCCTGAAGTTCTTTTACGTGCTTTCCAATAAAATCTTCCACTTTCAAAGCATAATTTTTTTCACACTCTGAATTTACAACTAATACATACCCATTTGCATCAGTTACAAAGATTTCATCAAATGATGACTCAAATATATCGTAAAGTTCGTCGTTAATTTGCTGAATCTGCTTTTTATGAATGGTCATTTGAATCACCTTTTCGTCAAAAAATAATTATTATTTTATTTTATCAGAAAATGAAAAATCTATAAATAGAGTGTCCAAACATATCCATTCTTTGTGATTTATGAAGAATGAGTGAAGAGTTCTCTCTTCACTCATGCCTCAATTTCTCTTATACTTCAACCGTTTGCTGCACGCTTGCTTCTAGTGCTGCTTCAAAAATAGCTAAGCCTTCTTCTAGCTGCTCATCTGTAATAACAATCGGCATTAAGATACGAAGAACGTTTCCGAATACTCCCGCGCTAAGCAGTAATAATCCACGGTTGTTTGCTTCTTTTACGATGCGCTGTGTAAGCTCTTTATCCGCTTCTTTTGTTTCGCGGTCTTTCACAAGCTCGATAGCAGACATAGCTCCTAATCCGCGGATATCACCGATACAGTCATATTTTTCTGCTAATTTTTCAAATCGTGATGTTACCACTTTTCCAAGGTACTCACCGCGTTCATTTAGCTTTTCTTCTTCAATGATATCAAGTACAGCTAAAGCCGCTTCACATCCAAGAGGGCTTCCGCAGTACGTTCCGCCAAGCTCACCAGGATTAGATTCATCCATGATTTCAGCGCGGCCGATGACACCACTAATCGGTACACCAGCTCCCAGTGATTTAGATACTGTAATTAAATCTGGTGCAACGTCAAAGTGTTCAATACCGAAGTAGCGGCCCGTACGTGCAAAACCAGCTTGAATTTCATCTGATACAAATAAAATTCCGTGCTCTTTACATAATTGATACACTTCTTGCACAAAACGTTTACCTGGAACAATGAAACCACCTTCGCCTTGAATTGGCTCCATTACAACAGCTGCAATCGTTTCTGGTGCTACTTCTGTATTTAAGAAGTTTTTGAATTCAGTGATCATAAACTCTTCGTATGCTTCAACTGATAATCCTTGTGGGCGGCGATACTCATAAGGATATGGAGCTTTGTATACTTCAGGAGCAAACGGTCCAAATTCATATTTATATGGCTTTACTTTACTTGTCATTGTCATTGTCATTAATGTACGGCCGTGGAAACCGCGGTTAAATGAAATAATTCCTTGACGCTTTGTATATTTACGAGCAATTTTCACTGCATTTTCTACAGCTTCTGCTCCGCTATTTAAAAGTAATACTTTCTTGTCAAATTCACCAGGAGCAATTGCTGCTAGTCTTTCTGCAAGCTCTACATATGACTCATACATCATGACATTAAATCCTGTGTGAATAAAACGGTCTACTTGCTTGTGAAGCGCTTCTTTCACTTTTGGATGACTATGACCTACATTGATTGTGCCAATTGCCCCTACGAAATCAATAAACGTATTGCCATCGACATCTTTAACGATCGCCCCTTCAGCCGTATCAGCAAATGTCGGAATGCCATAACTTACACCTTTCGGAATGGCACGGTGTCTTCTATCTAATAATTGCTTTGCATTTTCTCCCGGTAAATTTGTTGCTACTTTGCTAAAAGTTTGACTCATTTTTTATCTTCCTCTCATATTAAATAATTCTTCAATTAGTTTATATGCAAAAAACGTGCCAACTTTTAAAAGGCTGAAAAATAAGCATTTTTAGATAATTCTAACGATAATTCACTCATTAATGAGTCAATATAAACTTATCAGTAAGTCAAAAATGACTCTATTTTCACATAAAGTGCAGGAATTTTATATTGCCATAAAAGGAACAAGGCTTTTATAATAAATGTATAAATATAGTAATGTTATGATTAATCTCTTTATAAAGGAGTGAAAAATATGCTAGAGGGCTGGTTTTTATGGGTTATTTTATTTTGGGTTGTCTTTTTAATGAGCATGTTTGCTATCGGCGGATTTTTTATGTTCAGAAAATTTTTAAAGCGCTTACCAAAAGAAGACGGCATGTCTGAACTTGATTGGCAAGATCACTATCTTTCCAAAACCATTCACCTTTGGTCAGCGGATCAAAAGCAGCTATTAAACGTTCTTGTTGAACCAGTACCTGAACTATTTCGCGATGTGGCCAAACAAAAAATTGCAGGGAAAATTGGGGAACTCGCACTTGAGGAACAAGCCGCCTCTATAACAGAAGACTTAATCGTACGTGGATACATCTTAGCTACGCCTAAACGTGATCATAAATTTTTATTAAAAACATTAAAAAAGCAAAAAATAGATGCCGTCCCTTATCAGCATTTATTTTAAATCAAAAAAGGTGGCTGCGTAGCCACCTTTTTTAATTTAATATCGTTGTATTTCCAAGACGATCATTGTGCAGCTTTCGTTCGAGCTTTTTGTACGATGTGTACATCGCAATGCGCCAAGGTACAATCATACCAAATGCTAAAATCCAGAACATACCGCCAAGCTGGCCAACATCAATTGAAGAACTTAAATATATTTTCATTGCAATTCGAATAATAAGCAAACCAATAATAATGAATGCAAAAGCTTTTGAACGCTTCAAGTAAATATGATCGTCACGAATTTCAAATTTAGACGTTTTAATTAACAGGATTGAGAAGATCATGCCTGCTATTAACGCCTCAAGCAGTTCTGCACCCGTTACTCGAAACATTGGAAAGATAAACATTAACGCTCCCGTACTCATAAAAAAAGGCGGAAGTATAATTTTTTTTGCATTCGTTGGTTTATCAGCAGCTTTCATTCGAACAACTAATATGAAAGAAGCCATAAAAATTGCGACAAGTGTTGAAGCAATAACCAATGAAATCCTTCCTTTACTATAGTTTAGTGTGTACTTATATTATAATCCAAAAAACATCAGAAGTAAAAGTGCAACAAAAAAACAGAAGAGGATCTCTTCTGTTTTTATTTAGTAGAGGTAATATCTGCTTTTGCTTTTTGCTTTTGTTTTTGCTTTTGTTTTTGCTTTTTCATTGCTTTTAGTAAGAACCCGCCTTTAAATTTACGCGGCTCGTATGAAATAATGAAAGCACGAGGCTCATATTCTTCAATGAATGCTAATAGCTCTTCTTCTCTACTTCTTTTTGTTAAAATGTCTAATCTATAGCGTGCACTGTCTCTTCCTTCACCTTGGTACACAGTAACACCAAAACCTTCCTGTCGAAGGCGGTTAATTAACTCTTCATTTTTGGTCATAAGGTTAACTAAGAATGTTGTATATCCGATAGCAAGCCTAGATTCGATATAACTTCCAAGTATAATTCCCACTCCAAATCCAACTGCGTATACAACCATAGCAAGCGTGCTTTGATCTCCTGAAAATACTAGGGATAAGCCAAATACATAAATTAACGCTTCAACAAATCCAAAAACCGAGGCATACATACTCATACCTTTGACTAAAAAAATTGTGCGCAGCGTCAAGATCGGTACATAGATCAGTTGCAAAAGCAAGATTAACAAAATATCTTTCAATTTATACACCTCTTTTTAACAATTAAAAATATGACGATTTCATTGTATCACTCCGTATTTATAGAAGATATAGTAAAAATAAATTTTTTCTATATATTTTTTCGAGTCATATTCTTGCTTCTTTCCTAAGAGCTAAAATGAACGTTTGGTCTTTAAAAAACAAAAAAGAACCTGCCAACTTCCAGATTCTTTTTTGTATCATTTTCCCTTTTTAAAAGCCCGTAAACCCTCCAAATACGCTCGTTGTATAAATAATAATTTTTGTCATCCAGTCAAAATATAAAATAAACCCCATGCCAATCATTGCGTATCCGCCAACTTTCATCATGGAATTCATATGTTTTTTTAACCAGTTCATTTTTCCAATAAAGAATGTCATGATAAAGAACGGAATAGAAAACCCAAGTGAATACGTTATCATGTACAAAAGACCGGAGCCTGGGTTTGTCGCTGCAAGCGCCATAACCGATACTAAAATAGGTCCCGTGCAAGGAGTCCAGCCGGCAGCAAAAGCCATACCAATAAAAGAAGAACCTAAGAGTCCAGCCGGCTTATTGGCGAATTGAACTTTATGTTCCTGCATAAGAATTCGAGGCTTAAAAATCCCTAGTACAACTAGACCAAAGAAAATAATAAGAATAGCGCCAATCTGCCGAATTAAATCCTTATAGTTAAAAAACCACTGACCAATAAAGGATGTCGCAAAACCAATCATAATAAAGATAACAGAAAATCCCAGCAGGAAAAAAGCTGTGTGAATAAAAGCTTTGCGCTGATGTGACTTAGCGCCTTCCTTTAGCTCGCTGACTGATACTCCCGTTATGTACGATAAAAAAGCTGGATACAAAGGCAAACAGCAGGGTGAAATAAACGATAAAAAGCCTGCGCCAAATGCCAAAAATAAATTTAAATCTCCCACATTTCCCACTTCCCTTTTTTGTTCTTTTTGTTCTTTTTCGTTACCATTTTGTAACCAAATTGTCTTATCTCACTTCTTTCAAATAGTACCATTATCTTGTATAATTAGGTAAACGACTTGTTAGAAGGGATACATAGCATTGGCCAAAAAAGATATTCTATTAGCGATTGAAAAGAAACGAGAAGAACTCATCCGCATAGTCCGAGTAAGTGGATTAAACTCTCCAACTGCTATTAAACATAGTCAAGAATTAGATCATTTATTAAACGTTTACAATGAATTCCCTGCTCAAACAACAGAAACAACCTCTTCATGAAGGTTGTTTCTTTTTTTCACCTTCACTCTATCAATTCTTTATAAATCTCTTTTACTCCTGTTTCTTTATTGAAATTTTCCTCTTTTTCACTGTGCTGAAGCTGATACATATTATAGTACAAACCGCCTTTATCTAGCAGTTCAGCATGCGTTCCTTTTTCGACGATTTTCCCTTTATGCAATACTAAAATACAATCGGCGTGTTGAATAGTTGATAAACGATGGGCAATCGCAATCGTTGTGCGGCCTTTTCCCATATCTCTTAACACTTCTTGAATCGCTTCTTCCGTTTCTGTATCGATATGGGCTGTTGCTTCATCAAGAATAAGGATTTTAGGGTTTCGAATCACCGTTCTTGCAAATGCTAAGAGCTGACGCTGACCGCTTGATAAAGTTGAACCTCTTTCCACTAGCACTTCATTATACTTATTAGGAAGAGCTTCGATAAATGCGTGAGCTTGCACAAATTTCGCCGCTGCTTTTACTTGCTCATCAGAAAAATGGTCTTCATGCAGCGTAATATTTCGCTTTACGGTATCGGCAAATAAAAAGGCATCTTGCAGCACCAGCCCTACCTGATCTCGAAGCTGTTTATTTGAAAAGGACGACAGTGGTTTATTATCGATCAAAATGTCTCCTTTTTGCTGCTCATAAAAACGCATTAATAAATTAATGATGGAGCTTTTCCCGCTTCCAGTATGGCCTACTAAAGCCACTGTTTCTCCTTCGTTTACCGTAAATGATATATCAGAAAGCACATCTCGAACACCGTCATAGGAAAACGTGACGTTTTTGAATTCTACCGTTCCTTTTTGTACCCCCTGCTTTTGTTCTCCTGTCATCACTGGATTTTTTTCTTCCTCATCCATCAAATCAAATACCCGGGAGGCTGATACCATCGCTTGCTGATACATAGAAAGACGCTGCATCATTTCATTAACGGGCTCAAAAAAACGATCCAAATAGTTGATAAACGCGTAAAGAACACCCATTTTAACAGGACTGTCAGCTACGGAAATGCCAAAATAACTGAGCACAAGAATAACGGCTAAAATATAAAGAATTTCGACAGCAGGCCTCAATAGCAAACCATCTAACTTAATATTGCGCATGCCCGCTTTGTAGTGCTCATCATTAATTTCTTCAAATTCCGAGCGAAGCCGCTTTTCTTGACGAAATAATTGAATAATGGGCATGCCTTGCAAAGACTCATGAAGCTTGGCATTTAACTGACTTAGCTTTTCTCGGAGCTGTCCGTAGTAAATAGCGCTGTAATGCTGATAAAGCTTCATAAGTCCCCAAATAAACGGGAGAAGAACTAAACAGTAAAAAGCCAGCTTCACATCTAGCATAAACATCGCTATAAAAATACCAATCAAAAATACCCCATTTTGAATAAAAACCGCGATGACTTCTACAAACATTTCTTTCATAGCTTCCGTGTCATTTGTAATTCGAGAAACAAGGCTTCCCGTTGGCGTGTTGTCAAAAAAGCGAAGCGCCAGACGATGAACATGAGAAAAAACGTCAATTCGAATCTGCTGAATAATTTGAAGCGCAATTTTCTGAAACTGCAGAAGCTGAAAGTATTGAACGACAATTTTTAAAAGCTGTAAAAGCAAATAACTGCTTGCAAGCCACACCAGAGGCTGAAGAGGCAAATACTTAGGAGTTAAATAATCGTCAATGAAAATTTTAATCAAAATGGGCCCTAATAAATCAGCAGCCGTAGCAATTAATAATAGAGTGAACGCTAAAAAAAATGATTTTTTATGCGGAATTGTATAGTGAAACAGACGTTTATGTACCGAAGAATGCTCAATTTTCATTTTTCGTCTCTCCTTCTTCTACCGCACGTTCAAACTGCTGTCTATCGTACATATCCTGATACCAGCCGCTCACGCTAAGCAGTTCCTCATGATTTCCTCGCTGAATAATTTTCCCTTTATCAAGGACAAGAATCAGGTCTGCATGAGTAACCGAGCTCAGCCGATGCGCTGTAATAATCGTTGTTCGATTTTGACGTTTTTGCCTCAACGCTTGTAAAATACCCGCTTCCGTTTTTCCATCTACCGCTGATAGCGAGTCATCTAAAATTAAAAGCTCAGGATCTAATAGAAGAGCTCTTGCAATCGAGATACGCTGTTTTTGTCCACCAGATAACGAAACGCCTTTTTCACCTACTATTGTTTGATAGCCATCTGTAAAATCGAGGATGTCTTTATGTACATTTGCAACTTTAGCCGCTTCTTGGATTTCTTGATTGCTTGCGTCTTCTTTTCCGAACGCGATATTAGCAGCGACTGTTGTTGAAAACAAAAAGTGATCTTGAGGAACATATCCAATGCTTTTGTACAGTGAATCAAAAGCATAATCTTTAATGTCTTTTCCTCCCCATAAAACAGCTCCGTCGCTTACATCAAATTCACGAAGCAACAGCTTTAAAAGCGTGGTTTTCCCAGCACCCGTCTTTCCGACAATCCCTAACGTTTGACCGCGAGAAAGTGTAAAGTAAATTTCGTTTAACGTGTATTCGTCTTCTTTACCATACGAAAACCTATGAATAACAGCTTCAATATTTCCTGTTGGCAGTTCAACACTAGGATGCGCTGCTTCTTCAATCGAATTTTCTTCTTTTAATAAAGAAAATACCCTGTCATATGATGCTCTTCCTCGTTCCACAATGTTAAATAGCCAGCCAAACGCGAGCATCGGCCAAATAAGAAGGCCCAAATAAGTTGTAAAGGTAACAAGCTGTCCCAGTGTTAACTCTTCACTAATCACCATCTTGCTGCCAAAAATAAGAGCAAGTAAAAAAGAAAGTGCTACAATAATCGAAATGGTCGGATCAAACAATGCATCTACTCGTGCTACTTTCATGTTCTTTTGAACAACATCTGCAGACTTCATACGAAATTCTTCGACATCAGCTGCTTCTTCCCCAAACGTCTTAATGACTTTAATTCCGCTAATGCTTTCTTGAACCTTATCATTTAAAGTAGAAAATGCTGCTTGTGCGTGATGAAACCGCGCATGAAGCAATGTACCATAGTAACTTGTTAAAACGGCCATAAGCGGCATAGGAATAAGGCAAATAAGCGTTAATTTCCAGCTGATTGTTAGGGCCATTGTGCATAGAACAAGCCCTCCTGTGACAATGGAATCCACGAGCGTCAAAACGCCCGAACCTGCAGTTTGTTGAATAGCTTGAATATCATTCGTTGCATGGGCCATCAAATCCCCAATTCGCCGCCGCTGATAAAAGGCCTGATTCATCCTGGTAAAATGAGTGTAGAGAGTATTTCTCAGCTGCTTGGCTAGTTTAACAGATGAACCAAATATCATAATACGCCATATGTATCTTGTGAAATAGGCCACAACAGCAGCTCCTAGCAAAATACCAACCATCTGCATTAAGCGCTTTCCATTCAGCGTCCCTTCTTTAATGCCATCTACCGTTAAACCAATAATTTTAGGCGGGAGAAGTTCTAATGCTGCCACAATAATGAGCAGCGCTATCCCCGTTATGTAAGACTTTTTTTCCTGTTTGAAAAACCACCATAACTCTCGAAAAATTTTCATCGTATCCCCCTAGCCCCACAACCATTTTCTTATCTCTATCATAAAACAAAAGACACCCTTCTGAATAGAGAGTGTCTGTCCAATTAACCATTATTTAATTTGGCCGTTCATTGCTTTCATCATTTGGTTAATTTTTTTCTGCGATGGTTTCATGCCCATTTGCATCATCATCATTTTTAACATTTGTTCATTAATTGGTGGATTTTTCTTCAGATAGCTCATCATATACTTACGAGCAATGAAAAATCCTAGCGCTATCCCAACAATTAATGCTAGAACACCAACTAGAATATACATTCCCATGGTATTACTTCCTCCTTCGTGTTGTCTAACTTACAGTGTACTAGACCATACGCTATTATACAATATTTCCGTTCCAATTTCCTTAAATAATTACACAAATTTTCTTGTTTTCACAGGCCTCAGCCAGCCGTATTCATCCGTTCCATAATTCACTGCTAAAAAACAAGGATCTAGCTTGCGTAATACTTCAAAAAAAGCTGTCTCAGCATCAACATTGCCATCTCCTTCAATTGTTATACAGCGATTCGTTAATTTTATAGATGCTCGACTTTTTTTATGAGGATATTCTAGCACAAACGTCTCTTGATGAGTAAAAAAATGAGGATAATGAGAAAACGCCTGAAGTAATTCTCGTTGAATAAATGAATTGGGCAGTTGGCGAGTAATGTAATGAACTTGTTTTTGTAAATGCGTTTCCTGCAAGTGACGTTTCATTTTATATTCAATCAGCAGCTGATAAATGAGCTTTTCTCTTCGAAAATAGGATGATGCAACTTCTTCCTCCATTAAATATACTTCATACGTTCTCACGATTCATCCTCCCTTTCGGCTCGTTCTTTTTTGTACCATTATACCGAATGGTGTACGCAATGCTTGTCTATCGATGAAAAAATTTCTTTGTTTTTTTGTCGAAAAAAAAGAGCAGACCATAGGAGTCTGCTCTTTCTTGTAAAAAAGAATTATGCATTAAGCAAGCTTTTCACTTTTGCTACTACATTTTCAACTGTAAAACCAAATTCTTTCATGATTGTTTCACCAGGAGCAGATGCACCAAAGTGATTAATACCAAGAACTTGTCCCTCGTCTCCAACATAGCGTTCCCAGCCAAGTGTAGAAGCCATTTCAATACCTAAACGTTTTTTCACTGATTTAGGGATAACACTTTCTTTATACTCAGCAGATTGCTCTTCGAAACGATCCCATGCAGGCATACTTACTACAGATACATCAATGCCTTCTGCAGCTAATGCTTTTTGTGCTTCTACTGCTAGGCTTACTTCAGAGCCTGTTGCAAGTATTAATGCATCCGCTTGGTCTTTACCAGCTTTAGATACAACGTACGCGCCTTTAGACACGCCTTCGTATGCATTTTCTTTTGTACCTTCAAGCGTTGGCAAGTTTTGACGAGTCAATACAAGCGCCGTTGGGCGGTCAGTTGATTCTAATGCTAAGCGCCATGCAGCAGCTGTTTCATTTGCATCTGCAGGACGAACCACTGAAAGACCTGGCATTGCACGAAGTGATGGCAATTGTTCAATTGGCTCATGTGTCGGGCCGTCTTCTCCAACTGCGATACTGTCATGTGTGAATACATATGTTACAGGAAGCTTCATTAAAGCTGCTAAGCGAATTGCTGGGCGAAGATAATCAGAGAATACAAAGAATGTTCCTCCGAATACTTTTACACCGCCGTGTAGAGCCATACCGTTTAATGCAGCTCCCATTGCAAATTCACGTACACCGAACCAAATATTACGTCCGCTGTAATCAGCTGCAGTGAAGTCTTCTGAACCTTTAATCATTGTTTTATTTGACCCAGCTAAGTCAGCTGAACCGCCGAAGAATTGAGGTACAGCTTGTGCTACTGCGTTTAATACTTCTCCAGAAGAAGCACGGCTAGCTAAGCTTGAACCCGTTTCGTATGCTGGAAGCGTTTCTTCCCAGCCTTCCGGTAACTTTCCTTCTACTGCTAGTTCAAATTGACGACCTAGTTCAGGATATTTTTCTTTATACTGTGCAAATACATCGTTCCATTCGTTTTCTTTCTTTTGGCCATCTTCAGCAATTGTAGCTTTGAAGTGAGCATACACTTCTTCTGGCACATAGAAATCTTCTTCAAATGTCCATGCATAAGCTTCTTTTGTTAATTTTGTTTCATCGGAACCTAATGGAGAACCGTGCACGCCAGAAGTACCCGCGTGATTTGGAGAACCAAATCCGATTGTTGTTTTTACTTCAATTAACGTTGGGCGTGTTAAATCGCCTTTTGCTTCTTCAATTGCGTTTGCAATCGCTGTCAAGTCATTGCCGTCTTCAACGCGGATTACTTGCCATCCGTAAGCCTTGAAACGATCTTCTACGTTCTCAGAGAACGAGCGATCTAAATCTCCGTCTAAAGAAATATCATTTGAATCGTATAAAACAACTAAGCGTCCTAATTTTAAGTGCGCCGCTAATGAAGCTGCTTCAGCAGATACACCTTCCATTAAGTCTCCGTCACCACAAATACCATACGTAAAGTGGTCTACAATTTCTAAACCTTCTTTGTTGTATGTTTCAGCTAAATGACGTTCTGCCATTGCTTTACCAACAGCCATTGCAATACCTTGTCCTAGTGGACCAGTTGTTGCATCAATACCTGCTGTATGACCGAACTCTGGATGACCTGGTGTTTTACTTCCCCATTGACGGAAGTTTTTAAGGTCTTCAATTGATAAGTCATATCCAGCTAAATGAAGCAAGCTGTATAATAGTGCCGATCCGTGTCCTGCTGATAATACAAAGCGGTCACGGTTGAACCAGTTTGGGTTCTTTGGATTGATGTTCATGAATTTTGTCCACAATGTATATGCCATTGGAGCAGCTCCCATTGGCATACCTGGGTGACCTGAATTTGCTTTTTCAATCGCATCGATTGATAAAGTACGAATTGTTGCAATCGAAAGATCTTCAATACGTTGTGTCATACTCTTCATTCCTTTCAAAACTATGTACATATGTTATCATACTAATGATTTGCTTATTTGTACAATACTTGAACCAAAAAAATTTTCACTTTTACAGTTTTTGTGTGCCTTATTAAAAATATACAAAAAACTAGAGGGAACTCTCCCTCTAGTTTTACTAGAACGTCTTAGTGAAGACGCTTCTTTTTACTCTCTTTTAACTTCTTAGGCGTAACATCTTTACCTTCCTCGTCCACGACTTTAATCGTATGAAGGTGGTTTGTCATAGATTGTCGGAAAACTTTTAAATATTCCTGACGTAGCTCTTGCTGTTCTTTCGCTTCAGATTCTGTCAGACCTTCAGCCTTTGCCTTTTTTGAAAGAGCATTAATACGAGCAAGTTTATCTTTTGATAGCATATAAAACCTATCTCCTTATAATCAATAATTAAAATTACCGAACCGTTCCGGCAACATGTAGTCATCTTACTAAATCTCTTTCGTTTTATCAAGAGATTGAGCACTCTTTTGATACTCTTGATAGCGACGATGTACCGTTGCTTTTGAAATATTATAACCAAAACCTTTTAGCGTAACTGAAATTTCAGCAAAGGTTAAGCCGTTATGACGAAGGCGCACAATTTCTTCAATCGGCGCTTCTTTTTTTTCTCTTCCTGAGTTAACTCCTTGATTTTTTAAATTTTGCTGCGGACGATAACCGTTTTCTACGGCTCTTTTCATTCCTCTTTTAATTTTAGCATTATGTAATTTCCGCTGATGCTCTTCCACTAAGCTAATAATATCTAACACCATCGAATCAGATTCTGAAAGCTGAAGCTGACCTTGATGACTAATCGTATAGATCGTAGCATTTTCTTTGTGAAAAGCATGAAGAAGCGCAATTCGGGCATTTCCTCTGCCTAATCGCGTTTCGTCTTGAATGAGCAGCACAGATATTTTTTCTTCTTTCATTGTATGAAGAACATCCAATATACCCTCTCTGTCTACGTCATATCCGCTTGCCTTTTCCATTACGACCTTTTTTACGTTTAGATGGTGAAGATCAGCAAGCTTTTTTAATTCTTCTTGCTGGCGCTGTAAAGATGTTTCTTGGGTTTTTTTATCCGTACTTACACGGCAATAAATAATGGCGTCCACTTTTATCACAACCTTTTCGGCTTCTAACAATATTCAGGAACGGCCGTTACACACTACTGTTCAATTGCCACTTGATTATGTAACTCTTTTTTTAAAACAGGAATATATAATTTATCTCCAGGAGATAAAGACTGGGCAGTGTCTGAGTTTAGATCATTGACGTCTTCAACCCATTTGACAAATTCATTGGTGGTCAAATGATGGTGATTATGATACTTGTTGGACAAGTCCCAAAGCGTATCTCCTTTTGTAATAGTAACCGTTGAATATTTGTCTAAATCTACTTTATCCGCTCCTAAAACCAGCGTCAATACATATGTAAGTGCAGCGATAACTGCAAAAAAAATAGCGTAATGTTTCATAGAATGTAAGAATTGGTGCATATTATGATCCCCCTATCAGAATATATGTTCTTATTTTATTGAGAACATTTGTTTCTGTCAATGGAATTCTTCGAACTTATGTTTGTATATTGACACATCACGTGGTATAATTCACCTAAAGAATAGCTAAAATCGAGGTGAAAAATATGAAGCTATCAAAACGTCAACAAGACATACTAGATTTTATTAAGCACGAAGTAAAATTAAAAGGTTATCCGCCTTCTGTTCGTGAGATTGGGGAAGCGGTGGGATTAGCCTCTAGCTCCACTGTACACGGGCATTTAGCTCGTTTAGAAAGTAAAGGGTTAATTCGCAGAGATCCAACAAAACCAAGAGCAATCGAAGTTCTTCAACTAGACGAAGTAAACATCCCTAAAAGCAACGTCATTAATGTTCCTGTTATCGGTAAAGTAACAGCGGGTCTTCCTATAACAGCCGTTGAAAATGTGGAAGAATATTTCCCTCTTCCAGATAAATTCGTTTCTCCAGATGATCATGTATTTATGCTTGAAATTATGGGAGAAAGTATGATTGAAGCAGGTATTCTAGATGGCGATATGGTAATCGTACGTCAGCAGCAAACTGCTAATAACGGAGATATTGTGGTCGCTATGACCGAGGACAACGAAGCAACGGTAAAACGTTTCTTTAAAGAAGAAAATTTCGTTCGTTTACAGCCTGAAAATTCAACGATGGCGCCTATTATTCTTCGCCACGTAACGATTTTAGGAAAAGTCACTGGTGTATATCGTACGATTCACTAATTACACACTATACGTAAAACCAACTAATCATGATGTTAGTTGGTTTTTTTACGTTTGTTTTCTAAAAAAATTGGCATATTATAAATGATACGTCGAATCATTACAGGCGGGTAGAGCGGTTTTTATAAAGCCTGTTTTACCTTTTACTTTCTGTCTGCATTTTTTCGACTCTCAAAAAAAATACAACCGACCATAAGAAGGATGTAGTTTATGACCAATACACCAAGGAAAACAGAACCATTTCAAACTATTATGCCTACCAAAGCAATGAACATGTTTCTTTTTCCTTTTTCCTTTGATCGAAAAAATAAAGAGCAGCTTGTTCATGCACTAGAAGCAAATATGTTTGAGTTTTTTTCCATTCAAAACAAACGTGTAGAAAAAGAATACTACGGAGAACAGTATTACGTATCTCATGATAGCTTAGATCAATATTTTCTTCCTTACATTGAATGTATTCTATTTCCTGATTCATGCGAAAAAGAAGGCTTGCTTCGATTTTCAAAAAAAATAGACCATACCGTTACGCTAGAAACTTCCTCCACCACCGTGTCTAGCAACGTGCTGTCTGTGGATGTTTTTTTATGTCCTTTTGAAATTGGCGTCATGACCATTCGCACTGAGATGAGTCATAATCATTACACCTATGATGACATTTTAGAATTCATGAATCATTTTCGTGTATTAGAACCGAAGCTTGCTGAAGAGCATGGATCCACCATTACCTATGAACATCATCGCTATAGCAAAGTACAGGATTATATTTTTTCACAGCTCGCGCCATTTTTGAACGAACACATCAAAAAAGAAGCGACGCGTGAACAGCACATCGGGAGTCTTCCTTATTTTATCGATGAACGGATGTTTGTATTAAGTTATGTAACGGTAAATCAAGAGCAAGAGATTAACTCCACAACTTTATTTCGTACTGGGCAGCTAAATAGCTATACGCCTGACGGGAAACCGTTTATCTCTGCACACAACCATGAGTATATTAAAACGTATAATACCAAACACGTGTATTCCAGATGGGCTCCTGAAACCTATTACGTTATAACAGACCATGTGTTTTCGTGTATTTCTAAATCGACAGACTCTAAAACGGATCAGCTTTTGATGAATCATCTATTTGGCCAACATTACTATAATTTATTTTTGCATTTTTTCTATAAAATCGTGTTGCTAAAACTATCCTATGAGTATTCTCAGCTCACGTTTCATAAAAATTCAGAGGGCATCGAGCGACTAATTCGCTCTATTACTGTATTTTCAGGTAAATATTTATTTTTAGAAATTAGCTCTCGCACGGAAGGTCAAGAGTTTTCTGAGCTCTTAAAAAAAATCTTCCACATCAATTCTCTTTATCAAGAAGTCAAAGAAACCCTTGGTACTTTGTATCAAAATCAAGAGAAAATTGCGGCCAAGCGTCACAATTACTTATTATTAATTTTAACGATTTATACCGTTCTTTCCGGTATTTACGGAATGAATTTAGTTATTAGCAAGCTAAAGGGAAACATCCATTGGGATAGTATGAAGCAGTTTTCTATCTTTGAATATATCGCTTTAATAGTAGCTTTATCAGGAATTCTGATCAGCATTAGTCTCGGAGTGAGTTCTCTATGGAATTTATTAAAAGATCGATTTAAAACATAAAAGCTGTTCGCATCAGAAAATACATTATAAAAAAGAAGAGATTGAGACATAACTAAATCAAGCAAGTCTAAAGGGAAACAAATAGAATAAATAAGCTAGCAGGGATCGCTTGTGACACCTCTGTTGATTTCCGTGCAAGACTTCGCTTTCCGCGGGAGTCTTCGTCTTGCCCTCCAATCAACTGCTGGAAAGAACTAAACAAATGAAACCTACGTGCACCATAAAAAACGAACCACTAATCAAACATGATGATTAATGGTTCGTTTTTCGCTTCGACTAAAATCCTTTTTTCCCAACCTCTTTTATCTATTACTAAATCACTGCTTACTCCACTGAACCTTTTATTACACGTTATGCCGCTGTTGTAATTTCAGAACAATCTAATATTATACTCTATAAGAAAAATATATACAAAATAATAAAATATGGTATCATAGGGTAGGAATTTTGTACCTTATCTTTGAAATAATTTGCAGGAGGTCATATGCTTAACTCATTTTTATCCAAAAGCCTGATTCTTTTATGTGTCATGATTCTTACATGGTCTCTATGGGGCAGTTATAGTGCGATGACAAATTCATTGGACTTAAAAGGCTTGGCTTTAAGTAATTCATTTATTATTGAAGGAATATGTATCACTTTCCTTGTCATTTTTCTAATAGCTATTGCAAGTAGATACATGAACAAAACTGTTTTTTTTATTTCACTGATTGTTTTGACCTTAGGTGTTCGATTAGCATGGATGCTTTCTGTTCAAACACCTGTAAAATCTGACTTTCTTGTCATGTTAGATGCCGCACGTAATATCGCAAAAGGAAATTATGAATTTAACCAAAGCGTTTATTTCACTACATGGGTATATCAGCTAGGCTTTTCATTCTATGAATCTATTGTTATTCGCTGTTTTGGAGATAGCATTTTTACATTAAAATTGTTAAATATTTTTTATTCTACTGGAACCGTTATTTTTATTTATCTAATTGGCGCTAAAGTATTTAACGAACTTGCTGGGAGAATGGCAGCTTTCCTATATGCGTTCTACATTCCGAACATTCTCTACAGCTCAGTGTTAACCAATCAGCATTTAGCTACTTTTTTATTTTATGCAGCTTTTTACCTTATTATAAAAAGATTTGCTCATAACAAGTTTAGCTGGCTTTATATTGGTCTTCTATTGTCGTTAGGAAATTTAATGCGCCCTCTGGGACCCATTATTATCGTTGCTGTTTTCATTTATTTCATCTTGCAAATTCTTCAACCTTACATTAAAGCGAAGGATGCTGCTGAGTTAAAAACTCGTCGAAAGAAAATAGGAAAAAACCTCGTAGGCGTACTGGCTACTTTTTTTATTGCAAATGCGCTGATCAACTACTCTTTTGTAGCGAGCGGTATTTCTAAATATCCTTTAAGTAACAGAGATCCTTTATGGAAATTCGTTATTGGCTTTAATTATGAAACAAGCGGTTCTTATTCTTCAGAGGATGCTAGTCGTTTTATGGGTATGCCAATTGGAGAAAAACGAGCTGAAGCAGAAAAAGAAGTAATTAAAGAGCGAGTAGCAGATAAAGAGCAGCTTTTAGATCTCTTTCACATTAAATTCCTGAATATGTGGGGAGGAACGGATGCATCTACATTTTGGAGTATTTCATTAACTCCTCAAGAAGATGTACCTTTTAATAAAGAGAAATTAATTAGTGCTGCTCAAAGTTGTGAAAGAATCATTTACGTTTCAACTACTATTCTTTCCATTATTGGACTTATATGTTTATTCCTGAAGAAGCAGGATAAATATCCGTATACACTGTTTTTATTACTAATCATAGGATACGTTCTTATTCACTTGCTTATTGAAATTCAAACTCGCTATCGATTCTTTATTTTCCCAAGCTTTATGCTGCTCGAAGGGTTTGGTATTTCAGTGATTCTATCTTATTTACTAGTACGGTTTACTAAAAATAAGACCCAGGCAAAATGTGAAGAGATAAATTAAATGGAAGGGATTATGCAACCGTGATAAAATTCCTGAAATTCGGATTTGTAGGTATAATGAATACCCTGCTCACTATTATCAGTTACTTAGCACTGATTCATTTTGATATGAATTATATATTGGCTAACGTACTATCCTATTTCATTGGCGTCATAAACAGCTACTATTGGAACAAATCGTGGGTGTTTCAAGCAACTGTACATAAATGGATGTTAGCTCAATTTTTCATCGTAAACCTTATTACTTTAGCAATTAATACATCTTGCTTATTCCTTCTTGTACACTATACACCTGCTAATCCGATAATTGGACAACTGTTGTCTACTTGTATAGGAATGTTTTTTAATTTTTTTCTTAATAAAATATGGACGTTTAAGCACACAAACAATCACTCGATAGGAGGTAAAGCATGAAAGAACTAATTTCAATCGTGGTACCTATGTATTTTGAAGAAGAAGTAGCTAATGAATGCTATAATCGCTTGCTTTCCGTCATGCATGAAAATCACATTAACTATGAATTCATTTTCGTCAATGACGGCAGTACAGACCGAACAATTGAAATCTTAAAGGACGTAGCAGCTATGGATTCTAACGTAAAAATTATTGATTTTGCCCGTAATTTCGGGCACCAAACTGCCGTCACAGCAGGTATTGACTATGCTCAAGGTGATGCTATCGTAATTATTGATGCTGACTTACAGGATCCGCCTGAAATGATTCCTGAATTAATTGCTAAATGGCAGCAAGGCTATGAAATTGTATACGCAAAGCGCAAGAAGCGAAGCGGAGAGACCTTTTTTAAATTGACAACGGCTAAGTATTTTTATCGCTTTTTAAATTATATGTCCGATATTGAAATCCCAAAAGACACGGGAGATTTTCGTATTATCGACCGAAAAGTTGCGGACGTATTCAAAAAAATGACTGAACGCAATCGTTTCGTAAGAGGAATGATGTCTTGGATCGGCTTCAGGCAAACATATGTAGAATATGAGCGCGATGAGCGTTTTGCTGGTGAAACAAAATATCCTTTAAAAAAGATGATCAAGTTTGCTTCAGATGGAATTATTGGGTTTTCAACGAAACCTTTACGTTTAGTAATGGTTATTGGCTTGTTATCAGTTTTTGTATCACTTCTCGTTTTAAGTTATTCGATTGTTGTTTGGCTGATAGGTGAAAATATTCAGCCTGGCTGGACTTCGATTATGGTAGCTATCACTTTCTTTAGCGGTATTCAGCTACTTGGTTTAGGTCTAGTGGGACAATACATCGCAAGAATTTACGATGAAAGTAAAAATAGACCTATTTACGTTGTACGTGAAACTATTAACTTTTCTGCGGCTTCAACAGATTCTCAAAACGTGCGTGAAAAAGTATATAGCTAAAAAAAACAAGGAAGAAAACAACTGTTTTCTTCCTTGTTTTTTATTCTTTTTGAAGCTGTAAATCGCTTGTCACCCAGTCAGGAATTCCATCATCTTCATCAAATTCAATAATGACATCCGTTATTCCTTTTTCCTGTAAAATACGATTTTCGAGACGATCTTTAATATCATCCGCTTCTGCTACTGTTAAAGAAGGATCAATTTCTACTTTTAATTCAACGTGAAGCTCTTCTCCTTCTTTCATCACCATTAACGTTTGAATATCACGCACTTGTACATCTTGCATAACAATGGCGCCAATTTTCATTTCCATTTCTTTATCTGCTTCACCAAGCGCTCCAGCAGCGTTATCTAAAAATACTCGTCCTACTACAAAAAACATCATAAGACCAATTAGCATAGAAGCAATTCCTTCAGCTTGATGAAAAGGCGTAAACCGCGAAATAAAAACGGCAATTAAAGCCAATACGCCTCCTCCAGTGGCTACCAGATCTTCCATAAAAACAAGCTTAGTTGCTGGCTTTGCTTTCTTTAGATGAACAAAGCTTTGCGTAAAAACATTGACCTCTGCAGTATTCATTCCGACATCGTGCAAAATTTCTTTCATTGCCTTAAAGAGGACAAACATCTCAAGTAATACCGAGATGCCAAGTACTGCAATATTTAAAATAAAGCCTGAAGACTTCGTCGGATGAAGAATATGATGATACCCTTCTTTAATCGTTTCAAATGCCATAATTCCTACTACAAGTACCGCCCCTAATAAAACGAGATTAACCAATCGTCCAAATCCGTTTGGAAATCGTTTGGTCGGAGCTTTTTTGCTTAATGCTGAACCTATAAAAACAAAGAACTGATTTGCTGCGTCCCCTAAGCTGTGCATCGTTTCAGCAAACATCGCTACATTTCCCGTTAAAGCAAAAGCAATCCCTTTAATAATGGATATAATGGTATTAACTATAGCGGCCATCATGGCCGATTTATTTCCTTTTCGCAATAACTTAATTAATTCACTCATGCAATCCCTCCGTTTGTGCCTTTGATGAGATTCAATTATGGTTAGTGTATGTGAATTTAAAAATTAAAAACCTCCAACATATAAGTTGGAGGTTTTTAGTCATGTTTCATTATTTTTTAAAACGATAAGGTACCGTTGTAACGATTACGTTTTTACGGTAAAGCAAATGTGCTTTTAACAGCAGACTGGACTGATTATGAAGGATGTTTTGCCAGCTTTTTTTCGTGATGAACTGCGGAATAACAACCGTAATAGCCATATTATTTTCACGGGCTTTTTCCTCAGCCATATCGATGAATCGAAACAGCGGACGCACAAGACTGCGGTATTGAGAATGAAACGTAACAATACGAATATCAGGCTGCCACTTTTCCCACTTCTCTTCCATTCTCTTTTCGCTTTCTCGGTCAAAAGCAACGTGCACCGCAATAACGGTATCACCAATCGTTCTTGCATAGTTCAATGAATTTTCCACTACCTTTGTCATTCCTGCTACAGGAACAATGACCACACTTCCTTCAAGCTTTCCAATCTTTTCTCCTTGCTTAATACGAAGCTGCTCTCCTACCGCTTCATAATGCGTATGAATGCGATGAAAAATATAAACGATAACCGGTAAGAAAACGAGCACGGACCATACTTGTGAAAACTTCGTTGTAAACAAAATGATTAGCACCGTTAAGGTAATGAGGGCACCAATTAAGTTAATGGTTAGCTTTCCTTGCCAGCCGGCCGGCTTTTCTCTAAGCCATTTGACAATCATGCCTGTTTGAGAAAGCGTAAATGGAATGAACACTCCAACTGCATAAAGAGGAATTAATTGTTCCGTCGCTCCTTTAAAGGCGACAAGTAAGACAATAGAAGCAATTCCAAGGGTCACAATTCCATTTGAATAGCCTAGTCGATCGCCGCGAATTTGAAACATTCTTGGCATGTATTTATCAGACGATAAGTTTACGGCAAGCAAAGGGAAAGCTGAAAAACCTGTATTCGCCGCTAGCACTAAAATCAGAGCTGTGGTACCTTGAATAAAATAATAAAATCCATTTCGTCCAAATACACTCGATGCAATTTGTGATACAACCGTTTCATCTGCTTTTGGAGAAATGCCAAGCCAATAAGCTAAAAACGTGATGCCAGAAAATAAAACGGCTAAAATACCGCCCATTAGCATTAATGTATGAACAGCATTTTTTGCACCTGGATCTTTAAAGTTAGGCACTGCATTTGAAATAGCTTCTACACCAGTCAATGCCGAACAGCCTGATGAAAAAGCTTTTAATAATAAAAACAAACTAATACCTGGCACCACGGTACCGAGAGATGTATGAAGCTCAGGTGAAACTTGACCTGTCACTATTTTGAAGAAGCCCACCGCTATTAACAAAATAAGAGCAATAACAAATAAATAAACCGGATAAGCTAAGACAGAAGCGGATTCTGTTACACCTCGTAAATTTAAAACCGTAATAAAAATCACCAGCAAACACGCAATTACTACGTTATAGTGATGCAGCGTTGGAAAAGCCGAAGTTAAAGCATCGGTTCCTGCTGAAACACTCACGGCAACTGTTAAAATATAATCTACTAACAGTGATCCCCCAGCGATAAGTCCAGGATTTTCTCCTAAATTGGTTTTCGAAACAATATAAGCTCCTCCGCCTTGCGGATACGCATAAATAATTTGACGATATGAAAGAATTAAAGCCGTCAGCAGCACCAATACCCCAATCGCAATTGGAATCGAATACCAATAGGCAAGCACGCCCACTGTTGCAAGGACAATCAAAATCTGTTCTGTTCCATAAGCCACTGAAGATAAGGCATCTGATGATAAAATAGCCAGCGCTTTAAGCTTACTAAGCTTTTGATCGCCTAACTCTTTTGTTTTGAGCGGCTTTCCAATCAATAATCTCTTGAGAACTGAATAGTTCACGTAATTTCCCTCCGATGATTGCTTAGCTACTATTCACTGTTCGTTGCTAAGCTCCGTTACAAGTTCATGAATAAGTGATATTATCCCTAAAAAATACCTTTTTATGTTAAAAAAGCGCACAAAAAAAACACTAAGGGTTCTCAGCGTTTTTACACAGCTTAAACCTCCTCTCCAAAACGCTTATGGGGTTAGCTGTCGGATTCGGGCTATGAGAGTAGCCCTACCTTTTTAAAAAAAGGATTCACCCCAAGTGACAATGCACAAATTTGGGTCCCCCACTTCTGACGAATTAAGCGATAACAGGTCAATATAATTTTCGGTTAAAGAGTATGATCGATAACATGTTTCTTTCATAACTATCCTTTGTTCTTAGATAATATACTCCCGTACAAATGGTTTGTAAAGCATTATTTTACGTAAACGATAAAATAGTACTTAAGGCGCTTTTAAGGGGAAAACGAAAGGCCTTCTGCCTGCTTACAGAAGACCTGCTTTCTTTAACTTTTTGCTTTTAAAACGGCTGCTAGCTTGTTTTTCGTTTGAGGACCATAAATGCCATCTACATCATAAGGAAGATACACAAGCTGAAAACGTCTGACTGCATCTTTCGTTTGTACTCCATATATTCCGTCTACTGACCCTACTTTAAAATTAACCGCGTTTAATGCTCTTTGAAGCTGTTTCACTGCTTCTCCAGAATCGCCTTGTTTTAAAATTCCATTTGGAAGTGGATATTGTTCAGAAGGTGGTGTTGGAGTAGGTGTTGGTGAAGTTCCTGAAGGAATAACAATTGTTTTTCCAACCTGTAGTGTTAAAGGATCAGAAAGCCCTGTATTCGCTTCTTGAAGCTCCTGTACTGTTATGCCGTACTTCTGTGCAATACTGTACAGCGTATCTCCTTGCTTAATTGTATACGTTTTTTCACCTGGTTCAGAAGGTGATGGATTTGGTGTCGGTGTTGGAGATGGCGATGGATTTGGAACTGCACGACGAGGTAAATTTAAATATACGGCAATTCCTTTTGCATACGATTCACCCATGCTTTTTAAAAAAGCTTCATTTTGAAGAAGTGCTGCATCGGCGCTCCTATCAATAAAAGCTATTTCAGTTAGTACTGCAGGCATATTTGTTAAGCGAAGCACCGCATAATTGGCCGATTTTCGTCCACGATTCGGATGATTATACGACAGCAGCGTTGGCTGTACTTGCCCGTGCACAATCGATTGAAACGTTTTACTAGCATTGCTAGCGCTTCTATAAACATAATCTTCGTATCCTGTTCCTCCACCGGCATTTACGTGAATAGACATAAATGCATCTGCTCCCCATGAATTAGCTTGAGAAGCGCGCTGAGATAACGATAAAAAAGTATCTGTGGTACGGGTGGTTTTAATCGTAAAGTCACTGTAAGTGCTATTTAAATAGCTTATTAAATATTGTTGAATTTTTAACACTAAGTTTTTTTCATACAGTCCATTCGCTCCAACTGCTCCTGCATCTGCCCCACCATGTCCTGCATCAAGATAAATTTTTTTCATATTACTTGTCCCTCCTTATTGTTAACATATGCATGAGGGAAAAAAGTGCTACGTATACTAGCCTACTTAGTGAAAAATTACTAAAAAAGGAGATTGAGACATAACGAAATCACTTCAAACTCAAAACGAACAAATGGGATAAATGCGCTAGTATGGATGGCTTGTTACATCGCTGTTGAATTCCGTGCAAGGCTTCGCTTTCCGCGGGGGGGGCTGGTGAACCTCCTCGTCGCGTGCGTTACTGCGGAGTCTCACCTATTCCGCTTTTCCCGCAGGAGTCTTCGCCTGCCCTCCAATCAACTTCTAGAAGCAACTAAATAGATGAAATCTACGTTCATCCTACCAATAAAAAAATCCGCACAATTCATCGTGCGGTTCCCTCCTCCTAACATACTTTTGGTCCAGATTCTATTCTGGTTGATTAAATAGACCAGGAGGGTCTATTATTTATAACGTTAGGACCTATTTAAAAAGCAGAACGCCTACAACAATGAGAATAATCCAAATTGGAATGCTTATCAATATCCCTATCACTAAACCTTTAAAGAAATTTCCTTCTTTCATTTTTATTACATTCCTCTCCAACAGTATTTTCTAACGATACTATGATTGGCTGAAAACTCTCTGAAGTTATACTGAAATACAGTGCAGAGTGAACACATAAACAATCTCACTATCTGTTATACACTACTTTTACTTATAGATTCAATGAGACAAAAAGCTCATCCTTTTTGATTCATGTAAACAAATTCTTTCTTGTATGTAACAAAACAATAAAAAAGCTCCCTGTAAATTATACGACAGGCAGCTTTTTTATAAACAAGCTATATTATTCAATTTACGTATGTAGAATGTTATTTATTCATTGTGAAAAACAAAAAAGTCGGAGAGAACGTACAAACGATCTCTCCGACTTTTAAAAATTAATATTGGCTCATGTATTGGTCACGTTCCCAAGGATGAACTTGTGTACGGAACATATCCCACTCGATTTCTTTCGCTTCAACGAAGTGCTCTGCTAAGTGTTCACCTAATGCAGAAACCATCACTTCGTTTGATTGGAAGCTATCTAAAGCTTGAGCTAATGTTGCAGGTAAATCTACGATACCTTCTTCAACACGCTCTTCTTTTGTCATTACATAGATATTACGATCAATAGGTTTTGGAGCTTCAAGATTGTTCTTGATTCCATCTAAACCAGCTTTTAATAGAACAGCCATTGCTAAATATGGGTTAGCAGCTGGGTCTACGCTACGTACTTCAACACGAGTTCCTACGCCGCGAGAAGCTGGGATACGGATTAATGGGCTACGGTTGCGAGCAGACCATGCAACATAACAAGGAGCCTCATATCCAGGTACTAGACGCTTATAAGAGTTTACAGTAGGATTTGTTACTGCTGTAAAGCTGTGTGCGTGCTTGATGATACCTGCGATAAATTGACGAGCAGTATCACTTAGCTCTAGATTACCGTTCTCATCATAAAATGCGTTTTGGCCATCTTTGAATAACGAAACGTTACAGTGCATACCTGAACCGTTCACACCAAATAATGGTTTTGGCATAAATGTAGCATGTAAGCCATGTTTACGTGCAATTGTTTTTACAACAAGTTTGAACGTTTGGATATCATCACAAGCTTTTAATGCAGCAGCATATTTGAAGTCGATCTCGTGTTGTCCAGGAGCTACCTCATGATGAGATGCTTCAATTTCAAAGCCCATTTCTTCAAGCTCTAATACGATGTCACGACGGCAGTTTTCACCAAGGTCAGTTGGCGCTAAGTCGAAGTAGCCACCTTTATCATTTAATTCTAATGTAGGTTCGCCTTTTTCGTCTAATTTGAATAAGAAGAACTCTGGCTCAGGTCCAAGGTTAAAATCAGTAAATCCTAACTCTTCCATCTCTTTTAACACACGTTTTAAGTTATTACGTGGATCGCCATCAAACGGAGTTCTATCTGCATTGTAGATGTCACAAATAAAACGTGCTACTTTACCTTTTTCAGATGTCCAAGGGAAAATAACAAATGTATCAATATCCGGGAATAGGTACATATCTGATTCTTCAATACGTACAAACCCTTCAATAGAAGAACCGTCAAACATCATTTTGTTGTCTAACGCTTTTTCTAATTGACTTACTGGAATTTCAACGTTTTTAATTGTTCCTAAAATGTCAGTGAACTGAAGACGAATATATTTTACATTCTCTTCTTGAACTTTGCGGAAAATATCTTCTTTTGTGTACTTTGCCATCGTGTGATCCTCCCCTAAATCTCTATATAATATTTATAATCTATACCCCTCATATACGAACGGCATAAATATTGATAACTTTATTAATGAAAGAACCTGGACATATCTCCTTGATTTAAAGTTGCTCGATTAAAACGGCCTGCTTGCATAAGTTCTGCACGAAGCATTTTTCGCAACTCATCGTCCGTTAATTCTGGCTTTGCTGTTTCTGCCACAACTTTTTCTTCTTGCTTATGCCCTTTTTGCTCCTTTTGAAGATGAAACAGCTGTTTTACACCTGCTAAGTTTACACCTTGTTCGATTAGATCGCGGATTTCAAGCAGCTTATCAACATCGTTAAATGAGAATAGTCGTCGATTTCCCTCTGTTCTTACCGGTGCAACTAATTCATGTTCTTCATAGTAGCGAATTTGGCGAGCAGACAACTCAGTTAACTGCATCACAATTCCAATCGGGAAAAGTGGCGTATTTCTTCGAATGTTGTCACTCATTTCAGTTCCTCCTTTGGATTAACTATTTACATTGTATGCTATGTTAGTTCACCTGTCAACCGAATGTTAGTAATTCTAACATAAATTTTTCTGAACATTTTTTCTATACAAATAAATAGCACTTCGTTTATTTTTATAGCTTATTTTTTTACTTGTTAACGGGGAGAAATAATCTTTCTATCTTATAAAAGTTCTTTTGTCAGTAATTGATCTACCGCCATGCATATTGCTACTTTTACATGAGCATACGTTAATCCGCCCTGCACGTAAGCGACATAAGGCGGCCTGATAGGACCATCTGCCGTAAGCTCGAGGCTCGCTCCTTGTATAAACGTTCCTGCTGCCATAATCACATCATCTTCATACCCTGGCATATAAGCAGGATACGCCGTTACGTGTGAATTAATTGGCGAAGCGAATTGAATTGCCTGACAAAAAGCCACCATTTTATCGCGGTCATCAAACTGAACAGATTGAATTAAATCTGTTCGTTCACTGTCCCACTTCGGTTCACTTTGCATACCAAGCTCTTCAAACATAGCGGATGAGAAAACCGCTCCTTTTAAGGCTTGACCTACTACGTGCGGCGCCAAGAAGAACCCTTGATACATTTCTTGCAAGCTATACAGCGTCGCTCCAGCTTCTGCACCGATTCCAGGAGTTGTCATTCGGTATGAACAAGCTTCCACTAGGTCTTTTCGTCCTGCAATATAGCCACCGATTTTAGCGAGACCTCCACCAGGGTTCTTAATAAGCGACCCCGCCATCAAATCCGCTCCTACATGCGTTGGCTCGATTGTTTCTACAAATTCACCGTAGCAGTTGTCAACAAATACAACAACGTCAGGCTTAATGCTCTTTACAAACGAAATCATTTCTTTTATTTGAGCGACTGTAAAAGAAGGACGAATGCCGTACCCTTTTGAACGCTGAATGCCTATCATCTTTGTATGCTCATGAATAGACGCTTTCACTTCTTCAAAATCCACTTGACCTTCCTCAGTTAAATCTACTGATTTATAGCTAATGTTATATTCTTTTAAAGAACCTACACCGCTTCCTCGTATGCCAACGATTTCTTCAAGCGTGTCATAAGGCTTTCCAGTTATATATAATAGTTCATCTCCAGGACGCAGTACACCAAACAGCGAAATGCCGATTGCATGCGTGCCTGAAATAATTTGCGGACGCACTAGACATGCTTCTGTTCCAAAAACGTCCGCATATACTTTCTCCAACGTATCGCGGCCTAGATCGTCGTAGCCATACCCCGTTGTCGGATTAAAATGTGAATCACTCACTCGGTTTTGCTGAAAGCTTTGCAGCACTCGAAATTGATTTGCTTCAATACGCTCGTCAATTTTCTCATGTACGGGCTTAATCTGCTTTTCTACTTTTGCAGCAAGTTCCCGAATGCGTGCCCCGTTTTTTAACTGATCAAACATCATTTCTTTGTTCCTCAACTTTCTTCAAGCGTTTGTAGCTTTTTGTAAAGGGGATGCTCTTTTGCAATATACCCTTTGCACTGATACTTCTCAGTTTCTTCATTGAACTTTAACGACTCAAGAATAGAGACCGTTTTTAGTTCAGCGAGCATTTTTCCTTCATAAGCCGGCAGCAGCACATGAAAAAACGCCATTTCTTTTTTCATTTCTTCTTGAATTCTTTTCCCAAGCTTCACTAAATCCGTAGCTTTAAAAGCGCTCATTGATAACGATGTTGAAGCGGATGGGACAAATAGTTCATGCTGCATATCTTCTTTATTGTAAACTGTTAGCATCGGAATGTCCGTTACGTTCAGCTCTTCTAGTAAGCGATGCACTGTTTTTTCGTGGTTGTTGTAATCTGGATTAGATGAATCTACCACGTGCAGAACAAGGTCAGCTTCGGTTACTTCTTCAAGTGTTGAACGGAAGGCGGCTACTAACGTTGTTGGAAGATCTTGAATAAATCCAACCGTATCCGTTAACAGCGCCGTTAATCCTGACGGAAGCGTATACTGTCTTGTCGTTGGATCAAGAGTTGCAAACAGCTGATTTTCTTCAAAAATACCAGCTTCGGTTAAGCGGTTAAAGATCGTCGATTTACCAGCGTTCGTATAGCCCACAATTGCAATTTGATAGACATGATTACGCTTACGTCTTTCTCGATAACGTTCGCGGTGACTTACCACTGTCTTTAACTGACGCTTAATTTCATCAATTTTACGGCGAATATGTCTGCGGTCACTTTCAAGTTTCGTTTCACCAGGACCTCTTGTTCCAATTCCGCCTCCAAGACGCGACAAAGCGGTACCTTGTCCTACTAACCTAGGCAGCAGATAATTTAATTGAGCAAGTTCCACCTGCATTTTTCCTTCTCGCGTTTGAGCACGCTGTGCGAAGATATCCAAAATCAGCTGCGTGCGGTCAATAACACGCGCAGATAAACCTGCTGACAAATTGCGGATTTGACTCGGTGACAATTCATCATTAAATACAATTAAATCAGGCTCTAACTCTTCTTCAAGAGCCACAAGTTCTTCTACTTTCCCTTTTCCAATATAAGTAGCTGGATGAATGCGATCGCGCTTTTGCGTTAACCTTACCAGCACTTCGCCTTTTGCAGTCTCAGTTAAAGATGCTAGCTCATCCATTGAATATTCAAAACGTTCGTCATCGTCATGAAGCTGACATCCGACTAAAATTACGCGTTCAAGTTCAGTATTCATTTCTGCTGTCAAAGATTTTTCCTTCCCTTACTATTAAATTGACAAATCATTCATATCATATCAAAAAAATGTCCATTTCTCCATCTTTGCAAAAGAGACAGAATACATTGTCTTTTACTAGTTTAACACCCTTTTTAAAATCTATAAAACGATGATTAAAAAAACATTGAAATATCACGAAATTCTGTATACAATTTGAATTGGTTTACTTATCGAAATTTGAATCAGGCTGCCTGATTTTAAAATAATAGTCGCTACTTGGTGAAAACAGAATAAAGGGGATAGCATCATGACTTGGGACGTACTTAGCATTATTGGAACGATTGCTTTTGCAATCAGCGGAGCTTTCATTGCCATGGAAGAGGAATATGATATTTTAGGCGTTTACATACTCGGAATCGTAACGGCTTTTGGCGGAGGAGCCATTCGAAACCTGCTTATCGGTGTACCGGTGTCTGCCCTTTGGGAACAAGGACTCTTTTTTCAAATTGCTTTATTATCTATCACTGCCACTTTTTTATTTCCAAACAATATCTTAAAACATTGGAAGCGATGGGGAAATTTTTCGGACGCCATTGGCCTTGCAGCATTCGCGATTCAAGGAGCGCTTTATGCCACTCATATGAACCATCCGCTTAGCGCGGTTATTGTAGCTGCGGTCTTAACAGGAAGCGGCGGGGGGATTATCCGAGATTTATTAGCACGCCGAAAGCCTACTGTTCTTAAAGATGAAATTTATGCCGTATGGGCGATTATCGCAGGATTTAGCGTAGGGCTCCATATTACAAACACGCCTGTAGAACTTTATACGTTATTTATCTTGCTTGTAGGCCTTCGGATGTGTTCATACATTTACAAATGGCGCCTGCCGATTAAAACGATTCGACAACCAAATATGTAGAAAAAAGCCTTTCATGACGAAAGGCTTTTTTTCACAGCTGAATATCGCTTGACGTTAAAGTTAAAAGCTCGTTGCGTTCAAAGCTTTCTTCTTCTAAAAGCCTCATGGATTGAGTACGTATGGAACGTTCAATAATGTTTCGCACATATCGACCGTTACTAAAATCCCTAGGCGTCTGATTGTACTTCACGTCCATAAAATGATCTTTTAGCTTTTTATAGGCCTCTGTACTAAACTGATACTGCCTGTCATTCATCATGTGACCCGCAATGTCCATCAGTTCATTAACATCATAATCCGGAAAATCAAAAATAAACGGAAACCTAGAGCGCAGTCCTGGATTAAGACTTAAGAAATTTTCCATTTCTCTTGGATAACCAGCTAAAATCAATACAAACTTATCATTTGAATCTTCCATATGTTTGACCAATGTATCAATCGCTTCTTTTCCAAAATCTTTTTCTCCCCCTCTTGCAAGAGAATAAGCCTCATCGATAAATAAAATACCTCCAAGCGCTTTTTTTACAAGATCTCTCGTTTTCTGAGCGGTATGACCAATGTATTCTCCAACTAAATCTGCACGCTCTGCTTCAATTAAATGTCCTTTAGACAAGATGTTCATATTCAAAAATAATTTACCCAGCAGGCGGGCTACCGTCGTTTTCCCTGTTCCTGGATTTCCTTTAAACATCATATGCAGCGCCTGCTTTCCCGCTTTTAAGCCCTGTTCCTCTCTTTTTTTGTTAATATATAGCCACGCATATATTTCTTTTATCATTTTTTTCAATTCTTCCATTCCAACCAGTCCGCTCATTTCTCGTTCAATTTCCCGAAGCGGCTCATGATTTATCACAGCTTTTTTGGCAGGACGCGGAATTGATGTCGTATACGATTTTTCCTTTTTTGTTTCATTATTTAAAATGATATTAATTTGCCCATTATTTTTAAGAGTTATCGGCTGTTCCACCATGTTCACCTCTCGTTTCATCCCACTTCTCTGTATCGCATAGCTGCATGCGATGAACGATACGAAGACAATGATCTCTTATTACCGAAGAAATAATCGTCTATTATAAGGTTTATGTTCAATGAGTAAAAACAATGTTAAGAAACTTTTCTAAGCCTTTATTTACATAAAAAAAGCATCCGAATATGCGGATGCTTCTCTTTAATCTCTATTCAAGTTCTACTGTAATATTTTTATTTGGTACAAATGTCGAAATCGCATGTTTATAAATCAGCTGCTGTTTTCCTTCAGATTCAATTAGCACAGTAAAATTATCAAATCCTTTAATTAGTCCTCTTAATTGAAAACCATTTAAAAGAAATACCGTCACATAGATATTTTCTTTACGTAATTGATTTAAAAATTGATCTTGAATATTAACTGATTGTTTCATTATTCGGCCTCCTCGTTTCTCTATCTGTTTACTTAATTCGCTTCTTTCTTCAGCTTTCCTGCAATATATGTAAAAATTTCAGCAAACTTTTCGGGAAATTTGTCAACTTCCATCTCTATCCATTTTACAGGCATTTTATTTCGAAACCATGTTAACTGACGCTTTGCATATCTGCGTGAATTTTGTTTCAACTGTTCAACGGCTTCTTCGAGCGTACAGCGTCCCTCGAAATAAGCATAAAGCTCTTTGTAGCCGATAGCTTGAATTGATTGTACATCATGCAGACCACTTTCGTACAATGATTTGACTTCCTCAAGCAGTCCAGCCTGCATCATCATATCGACTCGGTGATTAATTCTCTCATATAATACGTCTCGATCCATTGTAAGTCCAATAATGGTTACATCGTATAATAACTCTTGCGACTGTTCTTTTGTATAGTCACTGAATTTTTTGCCGGTTACTTCATAAACTTCAAGGGCTCGAATTACACGGCGATGGTTATTTTTATGAATAGCAGCCGCACTGTCTGGGTCAATTTCTTTGAGCTTCTCATACAGGGGATCAATGCCATGAGCTTTAATAAATACTTCCATTCGTTCACGAACTTTTTCATCACTAGGCGTCTCTGTGAACTGATAATCATAAATAACGGATTGAATATAAAGACCCGTCCCTCCAACAATCATCGGCATTTTTCCTCTAGCACGAATATCATCGATTTGTTTTCTTACAATCTCTTGAAATTCTGCCACAGAAAACGATTCATCCGGCTCCTTAATATCGATCAGGTAATGGGGAACACCCTGCATCTCTTCTTCTGACACCTTTGCTGTTCCGATATCCATCCCTTTATAAATTTGCATCGAATCACCTGAAATAATTTCACCGTCTAACTGTTTGGCAAGTTCAATGCTTAATTTTGTTTTACCAACCGCAGTTGGTCCAATAATGACAATAAGTTTTGGTTTCTCTCCCGTCATAACAACACTACTTTCATCTATAGGCATTCACATCATTCCATTTTATCCAAATGGTCATGATTTATTCAACAAAACGGCTAGCTGCAGCTAGCCGCATTGCTTACATCACTCGCTTAAACATTTTTTCCATTTCATACGTCGAATGATGAATAATAATTGGTCGTCCGTGCGGACACGTAAATGGATCCGTTGTTTTTCTTAACGTTTCAAGTAAAGCAAAAATCTCATCGTTTCGCAAATGATGATTCGCTTTAATCGATCCTTTACAGCTCATCATAATAGCCGCTTCTTCTCGTAACTTTTCGATATTGACTCGTTTCATCGTAAAGATTTGCTGAATCATCTCTTCAATGGTTTCCTGTTCCTCTCCTTTTGGAAACCACTGCGGATGTGAACGAACGATATAGGAGTTTTGTCCAAACGGTTCTAAAAAGACTCCTACTTCAGCAAGCATGTCTTTGTATTCTTCTAAAATCAAGGCTTCATTTCCCGAGAACTCTAGCGTAAGCGGCATAAGCAGTTCTTGAACTTCTGAATCTACTTCTCCAAGCTTTCGCTTAAAATATTCGTACTTGATTCTCTCCTGCGCCGCGTGCTGATCAATAATAAATAACCCTTTTTCATTTTGTGCCAAAATATACGTTCCGTGCATTTGGCCAATTGGGTACATCGCAGGAACACGCGGTTCTGGCTGCTCTTTGGCTGAACGGTTTGGTTCTGGAATAGGTGCGTTTTCTTCCACCAATTCTTCATAGTGTTCTATTTCTCGAAACGTTGGTTCAAGTTCTTCATCTTGACGTATGACCTCTGTTTTAGCAGGCGGCATGATCTCGTCTACACGAGCGGGAGTCTCCTTAAAGCTAGGCTCGCGAACCGTATCAGACGGCTGATAGCCAGACGGTTTAGACTGATGATCAAATGTAAAGGTCTGCTGCTCAGTTGGCTGCACAGCTGATTTTGACTTGGTTGGTACTACAGCATCCGGAATTAACTGCTGCTTTTTAAAAGCAGCTTTTACTCCTTGTTCAATAAGCTCAAACAGCTCCGCTTCTTTACTTAAACGCACTTCTAGTTTCGCTGGATGAACATTCACGTCCACTAACAAAGGGTCCATTGTAATGGTTAAAAACACGATTGGAAAACGGCCGATAGGTAAAAGGGTATGATAGCCCTGCTGTACCGCTTTTAACAACCCGTAGTTTTTAACAAAACGACCGTTAATAATGGTGGACATATAGTTGCGAGAAGCTCGTGTAATTTCAGGAAGAGCAACGTAACCATTCACTTCATAATCAAGAGACTGAACGTTAATCGGAATCATTTTTTTTGCCACTGCCATTCCATAAATAGCTGCAAGCACTTGGCGCACATCTCCGCTTCCGTTCGTATACAGAAGCTGTCTTCCTTGATGCATCAGCCGAATTGAAACTTCAGGATGAGACATCGCAAGGCGATTGACGACATCCGTTACGTTACCAAGCTCCGTGTTTACCGTCTTCATATATTTTAAACGTGCAGGTGTGTTAAAAAATAGGTTTTCAATAACAAGTTCGGTACCTTTTCGGCTTGACGTTAATTCGTGATGAACGATTTCTCCGCCTCTAAGTTTAAGGTGAGTGCCGGCTTCTTCTCCCGTACTCGTTTTGAGTTCAAGCATTGAAACCGAAGCAATACTTGGCAAAGCTTCACCGCGAAATCCTAACGTTCGAATTCGAAATAAATCTTGTTCTGTTTTGATTTTACTTGTCGCATGTCTTTTAAAAGCGGTCAAGCAGTCTTCAGAAGCAATGCCGTCTCCATTATCCAATATACGAATTTTTGAAAGCCCAGCTTCTTCTAGTTCAATTTCAATAACTGTACTGTTTGCATCAATAGCATTTTCGACTAGTTCTTTCACCACCGAAGCAGGTCGTTCAACAACCTCTCCGGCAGCAATTTTATTTGAAAGTTCGTCTGAAAGCTGCACAATTTTACCCACAGACTCACTCCTCTCAATCTATTTCTTTTTTAATGATTTTTGCAGTTCATACATCGCATTCATTGCGTCTAAAGGCGTCATTTCTAAAATATCGAGCTCTTTTAAACGATCGATAATTGCTTTTTCACGTTTTGAAAGCGCAGGCTTTTCTTTTTTCTCTTCTATTTCAAAGAACGAAAGCTGATTGGCTTCATCTGCTTTTTTACGATCTGCACGTTCTTCTTGAACCAAAGAAGCACCTTCTTGTGGAACTTGTTGTGTTATCTCTTCTCTTTTTGGAGCCTGACGTACAGGTTCACGCTCAGAAAATTGTTCTAAATCGTGTAAGATGACGCGAGCTCTCTCCAGAAGCGGATCTGGAAGTTCTGCTAGTTCCGCTACGTGAATACCATAGCTTTTATCTGCGGCACCATCTTTGATTTTGTGTAAAAAGACGACTTTCCCATTTTTTTCAACCGCGCTTACATGAACATTTTTAAGCGCAGGAAGCGACTCATCGAGTACGGTTAATTCATGATAATGAGTAGAAAATAGTGTCTTACAGCCAATATGTTCATGAACGTATTCAATAATTGCTTGAGCAAGAGCCATTCCGTCATACGTAGACGTGCCCCGTCCAATTTCATCTAACAGGATCAGACTCGACTGAGTGGCATTTGTCACTGCATTCTTCGTTTCTAGCATCTCGACCATAAACGTACTTTGGCCTGAAATTAAGTCATCAGCCGCTCCGATACGTGTAAACACTTGATCAAAAATCGGCAGAACCGCTTCGTCAGCTGGCACAAAACAGCCAATTTGAGCTAATATCGCCGTTAAAGCGACCTGACGCATGTACGTACTTTTACCAGACATATTTGGTCCTGTAATCAGTAAAATTGAACTATCATCTGTCATTTGACAGTCGTTTGGCACATATTCCTGCGAATTCATTACTTTTTCTACTACTGGATGGCGTCCATTTTGAATCGAAATGTCTTCACTTGAAAAAATAGGCTTCGTGTAATGACGTTCTTCACTGATTTTTGCAAAGCACTGCAGTACGTCGAGCTCACTTACTTTTTTAGCAAGTTCTTGCAGCCTTGGAATATATGCTTTTACTTCTTCACGAATTTGTAAAAACAATTCATATTCCAGCTCTACAATTTTCTCTTCCGCTTCTAAAATTAGCGCTTCTTTTTCTTTCAGCTCAGGCGTAATAAAACGTTCTGCATTTGTTAACGTCTGTTTTCGTTCATACATTCCTTCAGGCAAAAGATGCAGATTTGCCCGCGTTACTTCTATATAATAGCCGAACACACGATTATAACCAATTTTCAGTGAGCGAATCCCTGTTTTCTCACGCTCTTGCTGTTCAAGTGACGCAATCCACGTTTTTCCGTTTCGGCTTGCATCTCGATATTGATCAAGCTGTTCATGATAGCCGTCATTAATAATGTCTCCTTCTTTAATTGACAACGGAGGGTGCTCTTTTAATCCTCTTTCAAGAAGATTAGCTAATCGCTCACAAGGATCAATGTCTTCAACAAGCTTTGTGGCATAAGGATGATTCAAACGATTCACAACCTCTTGAATATGAGGCACATTTTGCAATGATTTTTTTAATTGAATTAAATCACGAGCATTTACATTCCCAAAAGCTACTCGACCAGCTAAGCGTTCTAAATCATATACGTCTTTTAGCAACTCACGCAGTTCTTCTCGTTCAAAAAACTGTTTCATTAAGACATCTACCATATTCAAACGATTATCAATATCCGCTTGTTTTAAAAGCGGACGGTCAATCCAATTTTTTAATAAACGGCCGCCCATTGCCGTAACGGTCTGGTCTAATAGCCATAGAAGCGAGCCTTTCTTTCCTTTTGAACGAATCGTTTCGGTTAACTCTAGGTTTCGCTTAGAGAACAAATCAATTTTCATATATTCATTGATTTGATAAAACTGCACGGGCTGTAAGTGCTCAAGCGAACGCTTCTGCGTGCGAGTTAAATACTGAAGAATACGCGCAAACGTTGTAATAAGCTTTTGCTGCTGAAGCGACTCTACTAAATAATCTAGTCCTTCTACTTGATCTGTACTATTTTCATAAGAAATGGTAATCGTCATGCGCTCTTTTAGTGTTTGTAATAAGTCAGCAGGAAACTCAGAGCTTACAACGACTTCTTTTGCTTCTTTTGCATAAATTTCTGAGACGATATCGTGAAACGAACTAACAAGCGTTACGCTGTTTTCTCCTGTAGACAAATCAGAAAGAGCAAGACCAAACGTTTGATCCTCGAACGCAGTAACAGAACAAATATAGTTATTTTCCTTTTCATGCAGTCCGCGTTCGTTCATCAGTGTTCCGGGTGAAATCACCTGCACCACTTCTCGCTTTACAACACCTTTTGCATGCTTAGGGTCTTCTACCTGCTCACAAATAGCTACTTTAAATCCCTTTTCAATTAAACGCTCGATATACGTAGGAGCAGAGTGATACGGAACCCCGCACATCGGAATTCGCTCTTGTCCTCCTCCGTCTCGACTTGTTAATGTTATTTCAAGTTCTTGAGAAGCTGTCGTAGCATCTTCAAAGAACATTTCATAAAAATCACCTAATCTAAAAAATAAAAAGGCATCTTGATACTCTGCCTTAATTCTCAAATATTGCTGTATCATTGGCGTATACGCTGCCATACTATTCCTCCATACCACATCTAGTTGTGCGTTTTTGCTACACGTATTATAACATAAGTCTTTCTTAAACTTAATTTATTCAAATAGAACAATCTTCAATTTCTTTTCATCAAACAAATAAAAAAGCTTCGGACGAAGGAAGAAGCTTGTCCGAAGCTTTTCATTATTTACTGCTGTTCAAATGACTATGCTTACGTCCGTATAAGAAGTAAACCACTAGCCCTAGTACAAGCCAAATTACGAAACTAATCCATGTTAACTTTGGAAGCTGAAGTGCTAAGTATAAACAGAACACAAAAGCTAAAATTGGAACCACCGGCACGAACGGTACGCGGAAACCAGTCGATTCTGAAGTTTGTTTTGATTTACGTAAATATAAAATTCCAATTGATACAGTCATGAAAGCAAAAAGAGTACCGATATTTGTTAACTCTGCTAATCTTCCTAATGGTACTAAACCAGAGAAGATAGATACTAGTAAACATGTAATCCACGTATTTACTACTGGCGTTTGTTTTTTCTCACTGATTTTTGAAAAAGGCTTCGGCAATAGACCATCTCGACTGATCGCATAAAATAAACGAGTTTGTCCATACATCATAACGAGTAATACCGTTGTAATACCAACAATTGCACCTAATGAAATAAATCCTGCTACCCAGTCTTGATTAATGTAGCTTAAAGCAAATGCTACAGGGTTTTTAACATTTAATTCAGTATAAGGGACGATTCCTGTTAAGATAAGCGATACGACGATATAAAGGACTGTACAAATCGCAAGAGATGCGATGATTCCAATTGGCATATCTCGCTGAGGCTTACGTACTTCCTCGGCCGCTGTTGCTACAGCATCAAATCCAATGTAGGCGAAGAATACAGTTGCTGCTCCTGTCGCTACTCCCGAGAAACCAAACGGCATAAACGGCGTCCAGTTTTCTGGCTTAACATAGCTAACTCCTACCCCGATAAACAGAAGTACAACAGCCAGTTTAATAATAACCATGATAGCATTAAAACGTGAAGATTTTTTTACTCCTTGTGTTAAAAGCAAGGTAATTAAGAAAACAATCATAATTGCTGGAATATCAATGTACGTGCCGTTTGCAGGATTGTATGCACTTGTTAAAGCTTTCGGAAAATGTATGCCAAACCCTGCTAACAATCCTTGGAAATACCCCGACCATCCGCTCGCTACAGCAGAAGAAGCAAGACCGTATTCCAAGATAAGATCCCACCCTAAAATCCAAGCGATTAATTCACCAAATGTTGCATAACTGTAAGTATATGCACTTCCTGAAACGGGAACTGTTGAGGCAAACTCCGCATAACAAAGAGCTGCAAACACACACGCAAGTCCTGACATAATGAAAGATATAACTAAAGCTGGACCGGCATGTTCAGCGGCGGCTACGCCCGTTAATACAAAAATTCCGGTTCCGATAATGGCTCCGATTCCTAACATCGTTAAATCGAAAGCGCCTAAATCCTTTTTTAATTTAACACCTTTAGAGTTGGTTTCACTAATTAACGTTTGAATTGATTTTTTACGAAATAAGCTCATAGTAAACCCCCAAAAAATACTTATCTGATATAACTAAATTTTCTGAAAATTAATGCATTATTTTCTTTAGATTTACTATACACTGCGCATTCGACAAAAAGCAATATATTTTTTTATTTTTATAATAATTTTCTGAAAATAGTAAAAATAAAAAAACTAGGAAGAACTTCTTCCTAGTTACTCATCGTCTCCTAATATAAAATCAGGATCTAAATCTTCAAATTCATCGTCATCTACGTCTAAATCAAACTCGTCTTCATCATCGCAGCCTTTCGGATTTACTGCAACACAAACCTTGGTTTCGCCAATCACTTCTGCCAACAATTCTCTCTCTACTTGAACAATCGTTTTATTGCCATTTGGTGAAATTGTGCACTCTAGACAATTTGGCTGCTGCAGCACGCGAACAATTACTTCGTAATCGTCTCCAATCGAATCTTCATCTTTATAGCGCAGCTTAATATTATCTTTGTATGATACGGTTTCCGTCCAAACTTCGGTTTTTGTATTATTATTGTACGAATACCAGATGTTAATATCATATCTGCCGTCAACTTCTACATTGCTGCCGCTTTTCTTTGCTTTGTACTCATGGTTAATCACCCAGCATCCTAAGATGCTTGTTGGTCGATTTTTCGGTGCAAGCGTATGAGACGATTGTGTAAACTTGCGACCTTTACCTACGACTGCTTTTGTAATAATTTCTCTATAGTGTTGTGACATGTGAGCATACCCTCCTCAAACTATCTTCATTTCATCCTATGCAGGCTCATTCACTTGTTTGCACATTATTTTTAAGAAACTAGGTTTAAGGCATAAAAAACCTATGTTCCATTGTATGCAAGGATATAGAAAAACGTGACAATTATTAGAGAGAAAATCTGCCCAATTTTCGTGCAACGTGATGCACAAAAAAATGCCTCAGCAATTTGCTAAGGCATTTTTTCTTTATGAGCAGCTAGATCCAGGGCTGTTTCGCACCTGTGAACCTGTTTCACCGCGCAGTAAATCACCATCTGTTGACACAATAATTTCATCTGTTACTGTGTTTGAAATAGTGTTAGCGACAAGTTGAAGCAAATCATTCACGTTTATTTGAGACTCTTGAAACTGCTGAATAATCGGCAGTTCATCCAGCTCTTCCTGTAAACGATCGATTTTTGCCTCCACTTGTTTTAACGCTTCTGTCTTACCATAATGTTGGAAATTAACAGCTTGTTTTTGCAAACTTTTAATGCTTGCAATGGTTTCACGCACTTTTTGATTTTCGTTAAGCTGAGCTTCGGCACGCTTGAAGAAATCTACTTCTTCCGTTTCAGCAATCATTTTTGCCAGCTCTTGAGCACGTTTAATTACGTCACTCTTGTTATACTGCGCCATATTACTTCACCTCTGCTGTTTCTTCTACCATTTCCCCGTTTAATGTCCATGTTTTGGCTTTTGTAACTTTTACTTTTACAAGTTGCCCAATCACTGACTTAGGTGCTTTGAAGTTTACAAGCTTACTTTTTTCCGTGTAGCCTGCTAATACTTCCGGATTATTTTTACTTTCACCTTCTACTAATACTTCGACAACTTTACCTTCATATTCCTTCAATTTCTTTGCAGAAATTTCATTTACAAGAGCATTTAAACGCTGAAGACGCTCTTTTTTCACTTCCATTGGTACGTTGTCTTGCATCTTAGCAGCCGGCGTACCTTCACGAGGTGAATAAATAAACGTATAAGCACTATCAAATTCAACCTCACGATATAGCGACATTGTTTCTTCAAACTGCTCATCCGTTTCATTTGGGAAACCAACAATAATATCAGTTGTTAATGATGCCGTTGGAATGGCTTCTTTAATTTTACGAACAAGCTCTAAATAATGTTCACGAGAATATTTTCGTGCCATAATTTTTAAGATATCACTGCTTCCTGATTGAACAGGCAAGTGAATGTGATCGACAAGATTTCCACCTTTAGCAAGAACTTCAATTAAACGGTCATCAAAGTCACGAGGGTGACTTGTTGTAAAACGGATACGAGCAACGTCAATTTTACGGATTTCGTCCATTAAGTCGCCTAAGCCGTACGTCATGTCTTCAAAATCTTTTCCGTATGCATTAACGTTTTGGCCTAGAAGCGTAATTTCTTTGTAGCCTTGAGCAGCTAAATGACGTACTTCTTGGATAATATCTTCTGGACGGCGGCTTCGTTCTTTTCCTCGCGTATACGGAACGATACAGTACGTACAGAACTTGTCACAGCCGTACATGATGTTAACCCATGCTTTGACGCTGCCTTTACGTGCTCTTGGAAGGTTTTCAATAACGTCCCCTTCTTTAGACCATACTTCAATCACCATTTCTTTTGCTAAGTATGCTTCGTTCAAAATGTGAGGCAAACGGTGAATGTTATGTGTACCAAAAATCATATCCACGTGCTGATGTTTTTGTAAAATTTTATTTACAACTGACTCTTCTTGAGACATACATCCGCAGACGCCGATTAATAGCTCAGGACGCTCGCGCTTTAAGGCCTTCAAGTGTCCTAATTCACCAAACACTTTATTTTCCGCATTTTCACGGATCGCACACGTATTCAATAAAATAACATGAGCATCTTCAACAGAGTCAGTCGGCTCGTAGCCAAGCCCTAGAAAAATACCAGCCATTACTTCTGTATCGTGCTCATTCATTTGACAGCCGTACGTACGGATATAAAACTTACGTCCCTGTCCCATTCCATGAAACTGTTCATCGATTGCAAAATCGTTGTGATAGGAAACTTCTTCTTTTCCTCGTTTTTTCGCATCTTTTAAAGAAGGTGGCATGTATACTGTTTGAAAATATTTGCTGTAATCCTTTTCGGATTTTTTGTCCGCTGGATTAACTTGGTTGCTTTCTAAACGTTGTTTTTCGTTCATAAAAAAATCTCCTTTCGCCATGACAATTGTCACGTTGCACCTGTAAATCGCAAAAAAATGTGACAGCCTTATGCTTATGCATAAAACTCATCACATTAACATAGTATATAACTTTCAAGTAGCGAACACAATCATATACCTATTTTCTATACCTATCACTATGAAAAAATCCGAACGAGCTGGATTCTCCATTAAGAATCTCAATTTACCGTTCGGATTTCCCCTCTACTAAACTGCTTTTATTGCAGCCTCTTTTACATAAATTCAGCCACTAGCTCATCAAATTTTTCCTCAGTCATACCTAAGTCTGCTTTTGACAGCGGCTCTTCACTATAGCCGTGAACAAGCTGCTGATACGACGGCTGATGCGCATTTTGATAAATAAGCCCTGTTACTAAGCCATTATGCTCCATTAACGTCTGCATAGCTTGCATACGATTGTTTGCATCATAACCTTCAATTGTGCTAAGACTAGTTAGGTTTTCTTTAAACCAATCATACGTGTTCACTTTGTTATACGTTACGCACGGGCTAAATACGTTAATTAAAGAAAAACCTTTATGCTGAATGCCTTGTTCAATTAAGCTTGTTAACTCTTTTAAATTCGTTGAAAAGCTTTGCGCTACAAACGTTGCCCCGGAAGTTAACGCCAGCTCCATGACAGATAAAGACGACTCAATTGATCCTTCAGGCGTACTTTTTGTCTTGAATCCTACTTCACTGCGAGGAGATGTTTGTCCTTTTGTTAAACCATAGATTTGGTTATCCATTACGATATACGTTACATCGATGTTTCGGCGAATCGCATGTACCGTGTGTCCCATACCGATAGCAAACCCATCTCCATCACCGCCAGATGCGATAACGGTTAAATCACGATTAGCCATTTTTACACCTTGAGCGATTGGAAGCGCACGTCCGTGAATACCGTGAAAACCATATGAATTAATATAACCAGAGATACGTCCAGAACATCCAATACCTGAAATAACAGCAAGCTCATGAGGTTCTAAACCTACGTTAGCAGATGCGCGTTGAATGGCTGCTTGTACGGAGAAATCTCCACACCCCGGACACCAGTTAGGTTTTACACTGTTACGAAAATCTTTAAACGTTGCCATTTAACACAAACATCTCCTTACTTTTTGCGTATACTTCTTGCGGAAGAAATGGATTTCCATCGTACTTCAATACGCTTTGAATTTTATCATGACTTGCGATATTCATTTTTAAAATATTAGCAAGCTGTCCAGTAGCATTGTTTTCAACGACAACTACTTTTTTAGCTCCTTGCACGTAAGGAAGCAGTTCGTCAGCTGGGAAAGGATGAATTAAACGAATGTGAGCGTGATTTACTTTTATACCGTCCTGTTCCAAACGTTCCATTGCCTCTTCAATAACTCCGCGCGTCGAATTAAATCCAACAAATAAAATATCAGACTCTTTTTCATGAGAGTGAACATGAATTGGCGTATTAAAACGAATTCCTTTTGTTTTACGAAGACGCTTATTCATTTGATCATCGCGGTTCACCGGAGATTCAGATGGCTTTCCTGTCTCATCATGTTCTACTCCCGTTACGTGATGAATGCCATGCTTCATTCCTGGAATGACGCGTGGTGATACGCCGTCTTCTGTTACGCGGTAGCGCTTGTAATATTGTTTTTCTTCCAACTCTTCTAGCTCTCCTTGCTGAAGCTTGCCGCGGCGGATTTCAACGCGGTTATAGTCAAGCGGTTCTACCGACTGTTTCCCAAGTGAAAGCTGTAAATCCGTTAGCATAATAACTGGACACTGATATTCTTCTGCTAAGTTAAACGCTTCAATCGTATCGTAGAATGCTTCTTCAACCGTACTTGGCGCCATGACGATCTTCGGAATTTCACCGTGCGTACCGTAAATCATAGCCATTAAGTCAGACTGTTCTTGCTTAGTTGGAAGCCCTGTACTTGGACCGCCGCGCTGCGTATCAATAATCACAACAGGCTGCTCAGTGATGCCCGCTAATCCAATCGACTCCATCATTAATGATAGACCAGGTCCAGCTGATGCTGTCAGCGCACGTACGCCTGCATAGTTAGCTCCGATAGCCATCGTACATGCTGCGATTTCATCTTCTGTTTGAATAACAGTTCCACCGAATTGAGGAAGCTTTTTAATTAAGTATTCCATGATTTCTGAAGCAGGGGTAATTGGATATGCTGGCATAAAACGAGCCCCACCGGCTAAAGCACCTAGTGCAATCGCATCGTTTCCAATCATAAACATACGTTTTTTACCATCCGCTGGATCTAGTTTCATTGTTTCTAATTGTTCGCCTAGCTGTTCACGAGTGTAATCTGCACCTTTTTTAATAGCTTCCATGTTTTTTTGTACAACTTTTTGGCCCTTTTTACCGAAGATTTCAAGCACTACTTCTTCAAATACTTCTGTGTCAATATGAAGCACAGCACTTGAAGCGCCTACAGCAACCATGTTCTTCATTAGCGACGTTCCTAGTTCCGTTGCAATTTCTGTAAACGGAACAGCGTATAGCGTAGCAGTTGTACATGTTTCGGGCAGACTTGGGTTGAATTTCGCATCTGCAATTACAACGCCTCCTACGCGCAGCTCATGGACGTTTACATCGATTGTTTCCTGATCAAACGCAACTAAAATATCCAAATCATCTGACACAGATCGAACCTGAGCTGTACTCACTCGGATCTTATTATTTGTATGTCCACCTTTGATACGAGAAGAAAAATGACGATAGCCGTATAAGTAATAACCTAATCGATTTAAAGCGGTTGAAAAGATTTCTCCCGTACTTTCGATTCCCTCACCCTGCTGTCCGCCAACTTTCCATGAAAGTTGCTGTACCATAAATCAACGCCACTCCTTTAATTGCTCTTAATATAGAAATCTATTTTATTGATAAAAACTGAAAAAAGTAAATTAGCAAACGATTTCATTTGCTTCTGCATTTCACGAACAAAAATCATCCGCAAAACTCCCACAGCACCTTGTCGCTGTGCAGGATACGTTTCTGCTTGAACAGCTCCATAATCCGTTTTCAATTTTATTCCGATTGCCAGAAAAATGCAACCCTTTCCATTGAATTCTCAATCGTTTTAATTATATTTATATTTAATGAATAAGATGAAGTTTTTTAATGATCTTTTCTGCCTTCACATGAGGTATTATTATATAAATAACTTCTATAAAAAGAGCTTTCCAAAAAGAAAAAGCTCTTTTTTTATTAGTTGCATACACGATCGGCAAAGTTTTGAAACAGAAAACGTTTTACCTGCTCCTCAGTGTAATACTTAAGGAGTTCTTCAATTAAATTCGTATACTGTTCATATCTTCCGAGACGATAAACCGTTTTGTCAATGCCGTCAAAGTCTGAGCCAAAACCAACGGAGTATTCGCCTCCTCTTTCACATATGTAATCAAGATGACGGATCACATCCGCTATGTGCGCTTTGGCAGAACTCGTTAAAAATTCAGGGACAAACGTAATACCAATCACGCCGTTTCGCTTTATTAAAGCATGAATTTGATCGTCTCTTAAATTCCGGGGATGAGAACACAATACGTGTGAATTGGAATGAGTAGCCACTACATATTGTGCTAGCTCAATCACATCCCAAAAACCTCTTACTGATAAATGAGAGACATCCGTCCATACTTTATGTTCATTATTCAATTCAACAACTTCTCTTCCAAAAGACGATAACCCCGCGCCTCGAGGTTCTAAAATACCATCACATACAGCATTGCTGTAATTCCATGTCAAGCCTACTGAACGTACACCCAGTGAAAAAAGTGTCTTTAAGCGAACTAAACTTGTATCAATGGCATCGCACCCTTCAAGCGTCAGCATGGCTCCAAGTTCACCTTTTTTCAAGCTATCTATATCGCGCTTTGAACGAACCCATTTTACACCGGGAAGCGATAAAATATGACTCTGAAACAGCTGAATCATTTCTAACGCAACATCAAAGCGCTGAGCTGCCGGAACCGCTTCTGGAATATAAATAGCGAATAGCTGAACTTTCCCTTTTGCTTTTTTTATGCCTTCTAACGTAACATGCAGCGCTGAATCATATGTAAAAGATAAACGTTTATTTAACCAGAGCTTCATTAATACATCACAATGAGCATCAAATATCACAACCAACACCCCTTTAACTCTATACAAAAAGGACCTGTTTGGCTTCTATGCTTTACAGGTCCGTGGTTTTTATAATTATCGCGGCTCTACAATTAATTTAATGGCTGTTCGCTCTTCTCCATCAATTTGAATATCTGTAAAAGCTGGGATGCAGATTAAATCAACCCCACTTGGTGCAACGAACCCTCTTGCGATTGCTACAGCTTTTACTGCTTGATTAAGTGCCCCGGCCCCAATGGCTTGAATTTCTGCTGCGCCGCGTTCGCGCAGCACGCCTGCTAAGGCACCAGCAACTGAATTTGGATTAGACTTTGCTGAAACTTTTAATATTTCCATATCTAGCTCCTCCTTATTCTTTACAATGTATGATGAGAGATCATTAGACCAATGACTTAATTGATTTCAATGTTACTATATTCACGATATGTCAAACGTATTCCTGCTTGTTTTTCCTAAATATTCAAAAACTTATATTTCTACACCTTTCTTTTTTCTTTTTACGTTTTTGACAAAATAAAAAAGCCAATGTATCGCCTTTCGACACATTGACTTTTTCCCTTTATTCAAAAAACGGATGATCTTCGTTAATTAAAATTCGCTCTGTTTTTGTTGCTTTCCCCGTCTTTTGATCAATATCAATAACGATTCCACTAAGCTGCGTTCTTCCTTCTTTTGGCACTTCAAATCGAACAGGAAGAGACGTTAAAAAACGCTTAATAACAGCTTCGCGCTCCATCCCTAAAATGCCGTCATAAGGTCCCGTCATTCCTACGTCAGAGATGTAGGCTGTTCCTTTTGGCAATATACGATTGTCAGCTGTTTGAACGTGCGTATGAGTGCCGACAACAGCGCTGACACGACCGTCCACATACCAGCTAATCGCTTGCTTTTCACTTGTTGTTTCAGCATGAAAATCAATAAAAATAAGCGGAGTGCGCTGGCGTGCTTCTTCAATTAATTCATCTGCTTTTTGAAATGGACAATCGAGCGGAGCCATAAACGTACGCCCTTGTAAATTAATCACGGCTACCTCAAGCTGATTGTACGTAAAATACGTAATTCCTTTGCCCGGTGTACCTTCAGGAAAATTTGCTGGACGAACAAGATTTTTTGCATCGTCAATAAAATCAAAAATTTCACGTTTGTCCCACGCATGGTTACCAAGAGTAATAATGTTAGCCCCTGCTTGTAAGAACTGACGATAAATCTTTTCGGTAATTCCTTTTCCTGAAGCTGCATTTTCTCCATTCACAATTGTAAGTCCCGGAGAGTATTTTCTTTTTAATCTCGGTAAATATTCTTCAACCATTTCACGGCCTGGAGAACCAACTACGTCTCCAATAAATAAAATTCTCATGTAAAAGCTCCTATACTTCATTCTTAATCTGCATCTTCATCTCTACGAAAAAAAATAAAGTGGCGAAACGCCACTTCATTTTTATTTTGCATACTCTACTGCTCTTGTTTCGCGAATAACCGTTACTTTGATGTGACCAGGATAATCCAGCTCATCTTCAATTCGTTTTCGGATATCTCGAGCAAGTCGATGCGCTTCTAGATCACCAATCGTATCTGGTTTCACCATAATACGAACTTCACGCCCTGCTTGAATTGCAAATGATTTTTCAACGCCTTCATAAGACTCTGAAATTTCTTCTAACTTTTCAAGACGACGAATGTAGTTTTCTAACGTCTCACTGCGAGCACCTGGTCTTGCAGCAGATAATGCATCCGCTGCTGCAACTAGTACAGCAATGATTGATGTTGGTTCTGTATCTCCATGGTGAGAAGCAATCGCGTTAATAACAACCGGATGTTCTTTATACTTTGTAGCTAATTCAACACCGATTTCTACGTGGCTTCCTTCTACCTCATGGTCAATTGCTTTACCAATATCATGTAACAATCCTGCTCGTTTGGCTAACGTTTCATCTTCACCTAATTCAGCAGCCATAAGTCCTGATAAATGAGCTACTTCCATTGAATGTTTCAGCACATTTTGACCATAGCTTGTTCTGAATTTTAAGCGACCAAGAATTTTCATCAAGTCTGGATGCAACCCGTGAACACCGACTTCAAACGTCGTTTGTTCACCGACTTCACGAATATATTCGTCCACTTCGCGGCGAGATTTTTCAACCATTTCTTCAATACGTGCGGGATGGATACGACCATCTTGAACGAGTTTATCAAGTGCAATTCTTGCTGTCTCACGACGAATTGGGTCAAATCCTGATAAAATAACTGCTTCTGGCGTATCATCAATAATAAGATCAATTCCTGTCAAAGTTTCAAGCGTACGGATGTTTCGACCTTCTCGACCGATAATTCGGCCTTTCATTTCGTCATTTGGCAAGTTAACAACTGAGACAGTCGTTTCAGCAACATGATCTGCTGCGCAACGCTGAATAGCAAGTGAAAGAATTTCTTTCGCCTTTTTATCGGCGTCTTCTTTTGCACGGTTTTCTGTTTCTTTTACCATTATTGCAATGTCGTGGGAAAGTTCATTTTCAACACGATCTAAAATAATCGCTCTTGCATCTTCTCTTGTTAAGCTTGAAATACGCTCTAGCTCTGTTTGCTGTGCACGTACTACTTCTTCAACTTTGCTTTCCATCTCTTCAATATGCTGTTGTTTAACAGTAAGAGAATCATCTTTCTTTTCAAGTAACGCTTCACGTTTATCAAGTGATTCGTCTTTACGATCAAGATTTTCCTCTTTTTGCATTAATCGATTTTCTTGTTTTTGAAGTTCTGCTCGACGATCACGAATATCTTGTTCTGCCTCTGTACGAAGCTGATGGATTTCATCCTTCGCTTCTAGTAAAGCTTCTTTTTTCAAAGCTTCCGCCTCGCGGGTTCCTTCATCAATAATTTGTTCTGCACTAGACTTTGCTCCCGCAATTTTAGCTTCAGCAATCGATTTACAAACAAAAAAGCCAACAACTGCACCGACGATTAGGCCAAGCAAAGCGAAGATGATTGTATTAATATCCATCATTTCACCTCCCCTTGCTATAAACTTGTAAGTTTTAAATTTCATGTCGGCATGTACATCGTATTCACCTTTCAATATACACACAAAGGCTTTTAAACGCTAAAATGTTTTAAAAAGGGAAAATATACATCTTAATTGTAAATCTGTGCATTTTTATTGTCAAGCCTGCCTCTACAGTATATATTGAAATTTCGTATGTTACTTTTCTAGCATTAACAATTTTTACAAAAAAAAGACCCCTTCTTTGAAATAGAGGAGTCTTTTTTTATCTCGCAGCAAATTAAATATTTAAATCGCTTTGATCGTCATCCTCAGGAGCTGGCTCTCCATCTTGGTCTAAACCATGATGTTCACGCACTTGTCCCGCAATTTCCTGACGAATATCAGTATTTTCTTTTAAGAATTGCTTTGCATTTTCACGGCCTTGACCTAGACGCTCGTCATTATATGAATACCAAGATCCACTTTTTTGGACAATATCTAGTTCAGAAGCGATATCCAAAATTTCACCCTCTTTTGAAATACCTTCTCCGTACATAATATCTACTTCGGCAGCACGGAAAGGCGGAGCTACTTTATTTTTCACAACTTTAATTCTTGTTTTGTTACCTACGATATCATTTCCTTGCTTTAACTGCTCTGCACGACGCACTTCTAGACGCACTGAAGAGTAGAATTTAAGCGCACGTCCACCAGGAGTTGTTTCAGGGTTACCAAACATTACGCCGACTTTTTCACGAATTTGGTTAATAAAGATAGCGATTGTTTTAGACTTGTTAATAGCTCCAGATAGTTTACGCAATGCTTGAGACATTAAACGAGCTTGTAGACCCACGTGAGAGTCTCCCATTTCTCCTTCAATTTCCGCTTTTGGCACTAACGCTGCTACTGAGTCAACAACAATAATATCTACTGCGCCGCTTCGAACTAAAGCTTCTGCGATTTCTAAAGCTTGTTCTCCTGTATCAGGCTGAGATAATAACAGCTCATCAATATTAACACCTAATTTTTGAGCATATACAGGATCTAACGCGTGCTCCGCATCGATAAATGCAGCCTGTCCGCCCTGCTGTTGAACTTCTGCAATCGCGTGAAGAGCAACTGTTGTTTTACCTGAGCTTTCTGGGCCATATACTTCCACCACACGTCCACGTGGATATCCACCTACGCCTAAAGCTATATCTAATGCTAATGAACCACTTGGAATTGTAGAAATTCTTTTTTCCGTTTGTTCACCTAATTTCATAATTGAACCTTTACCAAATTGCTTTTCAATTTGCTTTAAAGCCATATCAAGGGCTGCTTGACGATCGTTCACTCAATTTCCTCCTCTATCTCTTTGAAATCATCTATAAACTGCAAACTTACTACGATGTAGTAGCAATGTCGAATTAACAACTTTCTATAACTTACTATACTAGTTTTTGGGTCGTTTGACAAGCAAAAAGCGAATAAATGTTCGTTTTTTATAAAATTAAAAAAAGGCTGCTTTGGTAAAACTAAGCAGCCTTTTTTCTTTATTTTTTTATCGTCTTCAATACGTAATGACAGCCGTAATTAACCGTTCGTGAACGAATTCCTTGGCGGCTTCCAGATAGCTGCAAGCTGTAAACTTGAGGAGTTTGATCCTTATAAGCGACCCCTATATGCACTGTTCCTACAGGGTGTCCTTCTTGTTTAGAGGGTCCAGCTACACCCGTAAAACCGATGCCAATATCCGTTTTGTATAACTGTTGAATACGCTGAGCCATTTCAGCCGCGCACTGCTCGCTAACGGCTCCGTACTGATTCAGCGTGTGTTCGCTCACTCCGAGAATATTTTGCTTGATTTCATAATGATAGGCTACCAGGCTGCCTTTAACAACTTCTCCAGCACCTGAAACAGTTGTTAAACGTTCGCTGAATAACCCGCCGGTTAAACTTTCGGCTGAAGCAATCGTCAAGCCTTGTGCCGTTAATTCTTTTACCAATTCATTATGTAAAGAAGTTGCTTCGTATCCATATAAATACTCGCCTACGCGCTCTGAAATGGTTTTTTCCACTTCGTCTAACATGCGCTGTGCTCCAGCAGCATCAGCGTGCTTAGCAGTTAAGCGAAGCGTCACTTCTCCATCTCCTGCAAGCGGTGCAATCGTCGGGTTTGTTTGCGCATCAAGCAAATCTTCAATTTCCGTCTCAAGCTGTGATTCTCCTATTCCGAAAAAACGAAGAACGCGTGATTCAATACTTTCTTTTAATTCAAGCTTTTGAGCTAAAAATTCTTGACCATATGCTTCATACATTGGATAGAGCTCTTTTGGCGGCCCTGGGAATAGCATATAGTGTTTTCCCTCTACTGTAAGCCCCATACCTGGAGCCATTCCGTAATCATTAGGGAGCACTGTCGAACCTTCAAGTACAATTGCCTGTTTTTTATTGTTAGGTGTCATGATACGATTTGACTGTTTGAAATAGGCTTCAATGCTTTCAAGTGCTTCCGCATTTGTTGTCAACTCTACTCCTAGCACACTCGCAATTGTTTCTTTTGTTAAATCATCTTTTGTAGGACCAAGCCCGCCTGTGAAAATAATTAACTCTGCACGTGTTTGAGCTGTAGCAATCACTTCTTTCAAGCGCTGTGCATTATCTCCTACTACTGTATGATAGTAAACATTAATTCCAAGTTCGGCTAATTTTTTCGATAAATACTGAGCGTTTGTATTGGCAATTTGCCCAAGCAGCAGCTCAGAGCCGACTCCAATAATTTCAGCGTTCATCATATCATCTCCATCTTACTTATTTTGAATTAACAAAAGCCTGTTTGTTTTTAGCAAAGTAGTCCCAGCCTGAAATAACCGTAAAAATCACTGAGATCCAAAGCATTACGCTAGCAAACGGAATGGAAATCCATTCAAAAGGCAAGTTGTACAACAGAATAGCTGAAATAGCTAAAATTTGAGTCCATGTTTTAATTTTACCTAACATATTGGCTGCTACAACTTCTCCTTCCCCTGCTAGTACAAGTCTTAAACCTGTGATAGCAAATTCACGGCTAATAATGATGATAGCAGCCCATCCTGCACCTGCAATTAAATCTAAGTCAACAATAGCTACAAGCGCAGCTGAAACCAACAGCTTGTCTGCTAGTGGATCTAAAAACTTGCCCAAGTTCGTGACTAAATCGTACTTTCTTGCATAGTATCCGTCGATCCAGTCTGTTGTAGATGCAATAATAAATAATGCCGCCCCTAATAGATGAGCGATCGGAATCTCTTTTCCTGCTGCCTCTACTGTGCCAAATGGTAGCGGCACCATCATAAAAATGAGGAATACGGGAATTAGAAAAATTCGCGAAATGGTAATCTTGTTTGGTAAATTCACTTCTTCTGCCTCCAATTACTGTTACAAACTGAAAGCGTGCAAACGAAGTTGTTTGCACGGCTTTGGTTTTATTATAGCGTGAATGAGTGTTTAATTCACATATTATCTTTATTTACACCCTGACCACTTTTTAAAACAGGCTGTTTACTGTGCTTCTGCCGGCTGATATTGAATCGTTACAACTTGTCGAACTTGCTTGGATGAATCAAACGGCAAGTCAACCGCTTTTCCATTTACTTTTAACTCTACTCCAGGTGAATAACCGATGTTGACACGAGCTTCCGTTTCTTTCGTCAAATCAAATTCTTTTGTTTCACCTTTTTTTAGAATGGAGCTAAAGAAAGCATTTCCTTTTCCATTTTTCACATCTAACCAAGTATCTGCTTGAGTGGATGTTACTTCTAGGTTAAATGCATCTGTACCGGAAAGAGCATACGTAGCACTTCTGCCTGTTTTTTGAACTTCCTTGTATTCTTGTTTACCGCTGTCTTTCTTTTCTTTTTCAGCTTTTTCTTTCTCAGCTTTTTCTTTTGCGGCTTTTTCTTTTTCAGCTTTTTCTTTTTCTTGTTCTTTCTTATCAGCAGCACTTTGTTCATCTTCTGACTTGCTATTGTCATTTTTTGCAGTAGTTTCATTCGTTTCTTCCTGCGTGTTAGACTGCTGAACTTCGCTGTTTGGAGCTTCTTGGTTAGCCTGCTCCTTGTTTTTATCCGAGACGATATTTTGAGCGATTACCCAAATAATAATCCCAACAACTACAACTCCCGCCACCACTAGAACAGTTGGAAGGTAGTCATATGCTTTTGAAACTCCTTTTGTATGCTGAGGAATTTCTTTGCGGCTGCGAACGCGCGAAAGCTGCTGCGGCATGTCTTCTGTTTGAGTTGAAGGAATGTCTGATTTGTATTCTTCAAAAATAGCATCTGTGTCCAACCCAATTGCTTCGCAGTATTGCTTAATAAACGCTCGTACGTAAAATTTCCCTGGCATAACCTCATAATTGCCTTCTTCAATGCCAAGTAAATAGCGTTTTTGAATTTTCGTTAGTTTTTGTAAATCCTCTAACGACAATCCTTTGCTTTCTCGTTCTTGTCTTAACCTTTGTCCTAACTCTGTCAATGCTAACACCTACCAATTATGCTAAAAATCAAACATCGATAATCCACCGTCTTGAAACATTTGAGGACCTTCCATTATTTCATATGTAATCTTCTCATTGGGGTCATTTCTTATTTCAATAATGTAGGCAAAATCATCTAACGAATACTCGGTATTTTGTACAAATACATCCGGATGCTCCACGATTTTTGTCGCGGGTACATTCATTACTTCTCGAACAAGCTGCCAGTGCTTTTCATTCGCTCGTTTTGTCGATACAATCCCGTCAATGATAAAAATATTATCAGCGTTGTATTCGTCAGCAATAAGCTGACTGCGAATCGTTTGTTTTAAGAGTGTAGAAGACACAAAAAGCCACCTTTTGTTCGCACATACGCTAGCTGCTACAATCGATTCGGTTTTGCCTACTCGCGGCATACCTCGAATACCGATAAGCTTATGACCGTCTTGTTTAAACAGTTCCGCCATAAAATCTACGAGCAAACCTAATTCATCTCTTACGAAACGGAATGTCTTTTTATCATCTGCGTCACGCTGAATATAGCGACCGTGACGCACTGCTAACTTATCACGCAATTTAGGCGGTCTCATTTTTGTCACAATGATATTATCCATTGTTTTCAAAATAGATTCAAGCCTGTCTATTTGCTCATGTGAATCACAGCGCAGCAATAATCCACGGCGAATATCATCCACTCCATTAATTGTGACAATATTAATTGACAACATTCCAAGAAGCGATGAAATATCACCTAAAAGACCCGGACGATTTTTTTGTATTTGATATTCTAAATACCACTCAATTTTCTCCATCAAACCCCTCCCATTTCTTGGCTGGCCTTCGAGAGGTGCCCCCTTTTTTTCACCTAGTTTAACTATAAATGATTTCCATTATATTATAAACCCTAAAGGCAAGTAGTTCTACATTTGTTATGTATGTAAGCGCTTATTTATTTGTACTATTTAATTCTAAGAAAAAAGGAGCTTTCACACGCGGTGAATTAGCTCCTTTTTAGAAACGATAACTTATTTTACTGATCCGTTATTTTGAACTAATTTCACCATGCTGCTCGCAATCGCATGCTGCTCTTCTTTAGAAGCAACGCTCCAAAGGTCTGCTAAAATTCGCTCTTGATCATTTTTTGCATCAACTTGGTTTGCTAAATATCCACCAATTTGATAAGCAAGATCATGAATAACTTCTTCTTGCATTCCTTCGTTTTGTGCATGATGTAAACGGTCGCCTAAAAAATCTTTCCAGCTATCCCAGTTTTCTAATACTGACATGAGTAGCCCTCCTTAAGGTTTATTCATATCATAGTTTGTACCTTGTTTTTAATTTTATGCACACTTTATATGTACCAACCGCCATTAACCGATAATATTTGTCCAGTTATATACGAAGCACGTGAAGATATTAAATATGAAACCGCATCTGCCACTTCTTTTGGATATCCTATTCTTCCTAAAGGGATCTCTTCAGCCAGCTCTTTAACCTCTTCTTTTGAATAGCTGGCCATCATATCCGTTTCAATCGCTCCGGGCGCAACTCCATTGACGCGAATTCCACTTAATGCAACCTCTTTTGCCAAAGCTTTTACAAACGTATTTTGGGCGCCTTTTACCATTGAATAAAGAACTTCAAACGAAGCTCCTGTAAGTCCCCAAATAGAAGAAATCATGATAATTTGTCCGCTTTTAGCACTGATCATTTTAGGCAGCAAAGCTTTTGTAATAACAAAGGGAGCCGTGATGTGAAGATAGATCATTTCTTCGGTTTCATTTGCCGAAGCATCTGTCATTAACCCGCTAACGCTTCGTCCGCTGTTATGAATAATAACTTCTACCGGAACAATAATCTCCTTTAAAAACTTCTCCACTCCCTCTTTACATGATAAATCCGCTTGTACTGTAAACACGGTTTTCACCTTTTCAGCTAGCTCATGTGCAAGCGCCTCTATTTTGTCTTTTCGTTGATGATAGTGCAAAATAAGCGAGTATCCATCTTCAGCCAATTGCTTAGCAATCGCTGTGCCAATTCCTCCGCTTGCACCTGTCACAAGGGCAAATTTCTCCATAGCCTTCTCTCCTTTACATGCAAAAAAGCTGATGAACATCAGCTTTTTTGGCAACAATCATCTTTATTTAGGTACTACTTCACAAACCGTAAAGTTCTTTTCATCAATAATCTCGTTTAGCACATCTTTTATTTCGTTTACCTTCAGTTTTTCTAGCGTTTCAACAATATCAAATAAATTCATATCATTAAACGCATAGCGTGTAAACTGATTAGCGATAAACTCAGGTGAGTTTAATGAACGTAAAAATCCGCCGATTTTCTTTTTACGAATACGTTCAAGTTCCTCTTCTGTTAGTGATTTTGTTTTCATTTCAAGTAAAATTTGTTTAACTCGATCATACAGCTGTTCCGGTTGATCCGTATCTCCTCCGATAAGAGCAAAACCAAATCCTCTTTCCTCCGTATAATCATACGCAAACGTTTCATCAATGAGTCCGTCTGCATACAACTCCTCATAGTACGAAGAGCTTTTTCCAAATGCATAATCTAAAATGATATTCATTGCTAACTCGTATTTAAGCATTTCTCCGCCTGAACGCTGCGGATTTTTCGCTTTTAGACCCACCATACATTTCGAAGACTGCACCGGCATTTTTAATACTTGTTTTTCTTGATCCACCGTTTCAGGCTCTTCGTCAAAATGACGCTGTATGTCAGAGATTTCTTTATAATCTTTTTTCTGCTGATTGTCTCGAACTTGCTTCATTACTTTTTCCGCATCAACAGGACCTACAATGAACAACAGCATGTTGCTCGGATGATAAAACGTTTCATAGCATGTGTACAGTAAATCTTTATTAATATGTGAAATTGATTCGATCGTGCCAGCAATATCAATTTTAACAGGATGGTTTTTGTACATATTTTGAATGGTACCAAAATACAAGCGCCAGTCCGGATTGTCGTCATACATTGTAATTTCTTGACCGATAATGCCCTTTTCTTTTTCTACCGTTTTTTCTGAGAAGTACGGCTCTTGTACAAAGTCCACTAATGTTTCAAGATTTTCTTCAAAGTTAGATGTACAGCTGAATAAGTAAGCTGTGCGGGTAAAAGAAGTAAATGCATTGGCCGAAGCACCTTGTTTACTAAACTGCTGAAAGACATCTCCGTCTTCTTTTTCAAATAATTTATGCTCTAAAAAGTGGGCAATTCCATCCGGAACTTTTGTCATTTCATTTTCATTTAGCGGTACAAATTGATTGTCAATCGATCCGTAGTTTGTTGTAAAAGTGGCAAACGTTTTGTTAAACTCCGGTTTTGGCAAAATGTATACCTGCAGCCCGTTATCCATTTTTTCATGATACAGCTGTTCTTGAAGCTGCGAAAATTCAATTTTCTCCATTTTCTTCACCGCCCGTTCCTGTTAAGAAATAAATTGTATCCATTTCAATTTTCTCAGCCACTTTAATAATTTCCTGCTTAGATACCGCATCAATATGCTTTAAGTATTCATCAATTGAAATATCTTTACCCGTTAATTCATTATGATACATAACCTCTACTAGTCCTCGTGGAGTATCCACCGTTTCAAGCAGCTGGTTGTGAATAACGGCTTTCGTTTGAGCGATTTCGCCGTCTGTAAACGATCCTTGTTTCATTTCCTGCATTTGTTCTTTAATAATCGTAACAGCTTGGTCGTAATTTTTAGCATCAATACCCGACATGACCATTAGTAATCCTTTATGACTCTCTACTCTCGAAGCAGCATAGTAAGCTAAGCTCGCTTTTTCACGCACGTTAATAAATAGCTTGGAATGTGAGAACCCTCCGAATATCCCATTGAATACTTGAAGAGCAAAATACTGTCTATCTCCGTATACAACGTTTGTACGATAGCCAATATTTAATTTCCCTTGTTTGACTTCTTGTTTTTCCACCACTTCATTTACGTTTGAGATCTCTTTAGACGTGATAGAATCTTCAATGTCTTTTTGCTCGCGCTTTGGTAAAGTAAATGTTTCTTTTACTGTTTGTAAAACCTCTTCGACTTGCAAATCTCCAATAGCATAAAGGTGAATGGCATCTTCTTTTAACACCTGCTGATAATAAGCGTACAAACTTTCACCTGTAATTTCTTCCACATCGTCAATTTGACCGTTTACATGTAAAGAGTAAGGTTCTTCCTTACACATTTCTTCAACTAGTCTTAAATTAGCATAGCGCATTTTATCATCAAATACGGCTTGAATTCGCTGACGAAGCGAACGCTTTTCTTTTGTCATAATATCCGTTAAAAAAGAGTCCCCTTCAACTGCTGGCTTTAATAAAATATCGCCAAGAAGCGCTAACGCTTTTTGTAAAAGCGGAGTTGAATCTTTCAAATATTTTTCATTCGCTATATCAATGCGAATCGTAATATCGTGGTTATCACCTTTTTTTGTTAAGTCTACTTGTAAAGTAGCACCATAAAGCTCATCTAAATATGTACGAAGCTTTGTCGTAGACGGCAGCGACTCGGTAGCGCTTTGAAGCACATAAGGTAAAAGGGCACGCATTGTCACCGTTTTCTTATCTAAAGGGGCATTTAGTTTTAAAATGAACGTGTTTGTTTTGTACTTAGCTGTTTGAATGGTATGAACAGTCAATCCTTCTAGTTCATGTTTTTGTTCAGTCAATAATTTCATATATAAACCTCCTTTTAAATTTTGATGTATTAACTAGACAATACTTCTATTTTGAATCTTTAACGCTAATTTTAGTCTTATAACCACTATATCGAATTCAAGGAAACATTTTCAAGTAACTTGCCGCGCGCTTCCTCATTTCTTTTCATATTCTTTCTCTCAATGAAAAAAAGGCGGAGAAAAGAATATGATTTCTTTGTCTCCACCTTCTATATTTATCCAACTTTAGTCATTGTTAGACCTCGTATAGAGGATTTATTAGCGGCGGCCTTTTTCATAAGGAACGCCCAGCGCTTTAGGAGCCTCAGCACGTCCTACAAAACCAGTAAGCGCTAAGATTGTTAATACGTACGGTGCAATGGTTAAAAGGACGGATGGGATATCTTGAATAACCGGAATCTGAGCTCCAGTGATACTCAAAGACTGTGCTAATCCGAAAAACATGGCTGCACCTAAAGCACCAATAGGATGCCACTTCCCGAAAATCATGGCCGCAATAGCAAGGAACCCTTGTCCAGCAATCGTACCCGCTGCAAAGTTTGTAGCGATAGACGTGGCATACACCGCTCCGCCGATTCCAGCGAACATGCCGGAAATCATAACGCCAACGTAACGCATTCTCACAACTTTGATCCCCATCGTGTCTGCTGCCATTGGGTGTTCACCAACTGAACGAAGACGGAGACCAAACGGCGTTTTATAAATGATGTACCATACAGCAAAAGCTAGCGCAATCGCAATATAAGACGTAATAGGAACGTTCGAAAACAGAATTTTACCGATTACTGGAATGTCTGATAAACCTGGAATACTTACTTTATCGATACGGAATTGAATAAAATCTGTTTGTCCTTTCCCAAAAATCTTTTTGATTAAAAAGATTGAAAGACCCGCAGCTAGAAAATTCAGGGCTACACCACTTACAGTTTGATCTGCTTTTAATGTAATGCTTGCAACAGCATGAATCAGTGAGAACACAGCGCAAACAACAGCCGCAATTACTATTGCTACCCACGGGGCCCAAGCACCTAATGAATCCTGAAGTAAAAGGGTTGAAACAATACCTGTGAACGCGCCAAACATCATCAGCCCTTCTAATCCAATGTTCACGACCCCGGAACGTTCACTAAATATCCCTCCGAGCGCGGTAAAGATAAGCGGTGCAGCTGAATAAAGCGCCGCTGGAATAATAATGGCTAACACCTCTAAGAAGTTCATTTTGCTCCCCCCTTGCCTGCACGGCCAAGCACCCAGCGAATTAAATAACTAGATGCAACAAAAAAGATAATAAGCGCAATGACAATTTGAATTAATTCAGACGGTACGCCTGTCATAAAGTTCATTTGAGGAGCCGCAGTTTGCAGTCCTCCGAAAAAGAATGAAGCTAATAAAATTCCAATTGCGCTGTTAGCTCCTAAAAGGGCTACGGCGATACCGTCAAATCCCGTACCCGTAAACGCAGTGAATGTGCCCATATATTGAAATGTTCCAAGCCCTTCCATAGCTCCGGCAAGCCCGGCAAAAGCGCCTGAAATAGCCATGGATAACACAATGTTTCGGCCTACATTCATTCCTGCATACTGTGAAGCATGCTGATTAAAACCAACGGCTCTTAGCTCGAATCCCTTAGCTGTTTTATTCAAAATAAACCACATTACGACGGCTGCAGCGATGGTAATAAGAATGCCGTAATGAAGGCGGGAGTTATTGGTTAACTGTGCTAAAAAGCTTGATGCTAAAGATGCCGATTCTTTAATATCATACGATTTTTCATTACCCGCGTATAAATACGTACGGATTAAACTGCTCGTGGTGTAAAGAGCAATATAGTTCATCATGATGGAAACAATTACTTCATGAACATGAAATTTTGCTTTTAAAAATCCTGGAATAAACGCCCAAACTGCTCCAGCTGCAGCTGCTGCTAATACAGCTAAAGGAATATGAATGACTGCTGGTAAATCAAACGCATACCCAACCCATACTGAAGCCAACCAGCCAACTAAAAGCTGTCCTTCTACTCCAATGTTAAAGAGACCGGTTTTATAAGCAAACGCAACCGCAATACCGGCCAGAGCAAGAGGAGTCATGGCACGAATCGTTTCTCCAATGGCTTTTGGCGTTCCAAACATCCCGTCAAAAAGAGATTGATAGCCAAGCATTGGATCATAGCCGCCTAGTAACATAATAACCGCTCCGGCAATGAGTCCTAATATGGCCGATACAACAGGGATCAAAATCATCATTACACGTTCATTTTTCACAAGTTTATTCATGCTGTTCCACCCGCTTTCTCACGCGTACCGCCTGCCATTAATAGACCTAACTCTTGTTCATTCGTTTCTTTTGGATCTACAATGTCAACTATTTTCCCTTCATAAATAACCCCAATGCGATCGCTTAGATTCATTACTTCATCTAGTTCTAGCGAAACGAGCAGCACTGCCCGTCCTTTATCTCGTTCTTCAATCAGCTTTTTATGAATAAATTCAATGGCTCCTACATCCAGCCCCCTCGTTGGCTGAGCTGCAATTAATAGTTCCGGACTGCGGTCTACTTCACGGGCAATAATGGCTTTTTGCTGATTTCCGCCCGATAGCGATCGCGCTTGCGTATATTCACTAGGGGTTCGCACATCATATTCTGCAATTAACTCTTTTGCTTTTTTATACAGCTCTTTATAATTCAAAATACCTGATTTAGACATCGGCTTTTGATAATACGTTTGAAGACCTATATTTTCACCAATTGTATAATCTAATACAAGCCCGTGCTTATGGCGATCCTGCGGAATATGTCCTACTCCTGACTCCGTAATTTTACGCGTGGATAACGTAGACAGTTCTTGATTTTTTAACGTGACCGAGCCCGACTTTATTTTTCTTAGACCCGTAATTGCCTCAATCAGCTCTGTTTGGCCATTTCCATCCACACCCGCGATGCCTACAATTTCGCCTGCTCGAACGCTTAGATCAAGTGAACTTACAGCCTCTACTCCTCGGCTGTCTTCTACTACTAATTCTTTTATTGTTAACACAGCTTCTTTTGGAGTCGCTGTTTTCTTTTCAGTTTTAAAATGTACTTCTCTTCCTACCATTAAAGCAGCAAGTTCATCAGGGTTGGTCTCTTGCACATTTACCGTACCAACCCCGACACCTTTTCGAATAATTGTACAGCGGTCACACACTGACATAATTTCTTTTAATTTATGCGTAATTAAAATAATCGACTTTCCTTCTTGAATTAATTTTTTCATAATTTGAATTAATTCCGTAATTTCCTGAGGTGTTAAGGCGGCAGTAGGTTCATCAAAAATAAGAATGTCGGCTCCTCTGTAAAGCGTCTTTAAAATTTCCACTCGCTGCTGCATGCCAACTGAGATATCTTGAATCTTCGCATATGGATCTACCGATAATCCATATTGATTTGAAAGCTCTTGAATATCTTGAGCTGCTTTTTTAATATTGATTTTCCCCGTTCGCGTCGGTTCGTTCCCAAGAATAATATTTTCTGTGACTGTAAAGTTTTGAACAAGCATAAAATGCTGATGAACCATTCCAATTCCTAAGTCATTCGCTACGTTAGGGTCCGTGATTTTGACTTCTTGGCCGTTTACACGAATCTGCCCTTTTTCAGGCTGATAAAGCCCAAATAAAACGTTCATCAGCGTTGACTTACCTGCACCATTTTCTCCTAACAAAGCATGAATTTCTCCCTTTTTCACTTGGAGTGTAATATTGTCATTAGCGACAATACCGGGAAACTCTTTGCGAATATCTAGCATTTCAATAACATATTCCACTACTTTCACTCCCTATTCCTGCCTGCTACAGGATTCTGTCTTCCGTTTTTTGGCTATGAAAAAGGCTAGTTTTCACTAGCCTTTTATACTCATATAATCATTGCTTAACAGATATCAGCTTATTTTTTAAGCGTTTTTTCAAACTCTTTAAATTCTTTATCCGTTTGAGGCACTGTAATGTCACCGTCTAGAATTTTTTGCTTATACTCATCAACTGCTTTTAACGCATCTTTGCTTACATTATCTTGTGATGGAGCAATTCCCACTCCGTCTTCTTTTAAGCCAAACACAACCTCTTTACCGCCTGGGAATTTGTCGTCCATTGCTTGTTTTGCAACATCTTCTACAGCCAGGTCAACGCGTTTTACCATCGAAGTTAACGTTACGTTTTCAGGCATACCTTCTTCATGCTGATCGCGGTCAACTCCAATTACCCAAACCTTTTTGTCTTTACCGCCTTTTGAACGGTTTTTAGCTTCTGTAAATACGCCGTTTCCAGTACCGCCAGCCGCTTGATAAATAATATCAGCGCCTTTGCTGTAAATGGTAGAAGCGATAGCTGAGCCTTTTTCTGGAGAGTTAAAACTTTCCGCGTATTGAGAAATAACTTCAGCGTCTGGGTTTACAGATTTAACACCTGCTTTAAATCCATTTTCAAACTTCTTGATTAATGGAGATTCAACGCCTCCGATAAAGCCGATTTTGTTCGTTTTCGTTTGTTTCGCTGCCACTACACCTACTAAGAAAGAGCCCTGCTCTTCTTTAAATAGAATGCTCGCCACGTTATCTAAGTTTTCTGATTTTAACGTATCGTCTACTAATGCAAAGTTAGCATCTGGATACTGCTTTGCTGCTTTTTTAATGTCTTCTTTTAATAAAAAGCCAATTCCATACGTCAAGTTGTAGCCACTCTCAGCAAATTTAGAAAGGTTGCTCTCGTATTCAGATGCTTTTGTAGACTGCAAATATTTGTATCCAGTCCCTTCATCAAGTCCGTTGTCTTTCCCAAACTTTGTTAGACCTTCCCAAGCAGATTGGTTAAACGATTTATCATCTACCCCGCCCGTATCTGTTACCATTCCCACTTTAAAATCTGCTGCTTTTTTATCTCCGCTGCTCTTATCTGCGTCGTTTGAGCCACACGCGCTTAAAAGTGTTCCTGCCGCTAATACTAGTGATAATGCAAGTCCCGTTTTACGTTTTAACATGTTTTAACCCCCTGAATAGTTTTAAAAGTATAAAGCCAATTTTCTATTTCGTCCCTGTGACCTACATTTGACACCTCCTTAAAAGGACAATGTTAAATAGTTGTAAATTTTCTGACATTTAACCATAAAAAAACTAGACGCGTTTACGCAGTACTTGGAAACTAAATTGATCTGCTTTAAAATAATTGATGGAATATAAAATGGGTTCATCACACTGGTCATAATGCATTTGTTTCAGCACAAGCAAAGCGGTTTCTGGCTCGCATTGTAAAATAGGAGAAACTTTTTCATGATAGCCTAGAGGCTCAATATTTGCCACGGCGTATGAAATGTGCTTTCCTGCTTGTTTTTCAAGAATTTCTAGCAAAGATTCCTGTTTATATTCGAAATTTTCAGGCAATATTTTTTGAGGAACCTTGTCCATGCAATATACAACAGGCTCTCCGTTTGCCGTTCTCACCCGTTCAACAAATAAAATCTGTTCGTCTTCCCCGCAAGCAAAACGTGTTAAATCATTTTCAGACAACTCTTGTATTTGAGAAGATAAGAAGATTGTTCCGGCCTTCATACCAGCTTGTTGAATCATATGTGTTATACTATTTAATTGCTCAATCCCTGACAAAAAAGTAGGCTTCGTGTTGACAAATGTTCCCACGCCGTGTCTGCGAACAATAATATTCTCTTCTTCTAATATGCGAAGTGCCTCACGTAGCGTTGCGCGGCTAACCCCTAGCTGCTTTGATAAATCAAACTCTGAAGGGAGTCTTTCCTTTTCTTTAAAAATTCCTTTTTCTATATTTTGTTTAATTTTATCAATCACTTGTAAATACAAGTGCCGATTATCCGCACGTATAGACATCACTCTTCCTCCATATTAAAAAGTCATCAGACCTCTGATGTTCGACTACTTAATCGAAAATAATATATCATTTTTCGACAGATAAATAAATAGGTTATATTAATTTTTTGTTAAAATTTTTAATATTTTTTAAAAAAATGAATTTTTGTTATTTTTTAATGTCAGCATACCTAACAACCTACTTTTCTTCTAATATTAGATAAAACCCAAACATTTTAGTTATTAAATTTTTTAATATTCGTTTTTATTTTATTTATTTAGCATGACATATTTTTGTATAATACTATTCTTACCGTCTCTTCTTCCATAAAAAAATGAGGTTGAGACATAACTAAATGAATCCAATCTAAAGACAAACAAATAAGATACATGAGCTGAAACGCTTGCGACACCGCAGTTGATTTCCGTGCAAGACTTCGGTTTCCACGGGCGGGCGATGGGCCTCCTCGTCGCTTACGCTCTTCCCGCAGGAGTCTTCACCTTGTCTTTCAGTCAACTGCTAGAAGGAACGAAACGGATGAAACCTATATTCACCCTAACAAAAAAAACGAACCGCTAATCAGACATGTTGATTAGTGATTCGTTTTTCACTTAGGCTAAAATACTTTTGTCCCAGCTCCATCTTTTCTAATAACCTTATTAAGATCCAACATCTTCATTTTGCTGAGAAATCAGCACCGAACGCGGCTTACTTCCTTCGTAAGGCCCAACCACTCCACGATCTTCCATCGCATCGATTAAGCGTGCAGCCCGGTTATAGCCAATTCGAAAGCGTCGCTGCAGCATAGAAACAGAAGCTGTTTGCATTTCTGCCACAAGCTGAACCGCTTCGTCATACAGCTCATCTGCAAAATCATCGACTTGTTCAGGGGCATCTGTTGGAATCATTTCTTCTTGATACTGTGCTTTTTGCTGTGCAATTACAAAATCAACAATCTCTTCTACTTCTTCATCTGATAAAAAGGCACCTTGCACACGCACAGGTTTTGAAGCTCCAACAGGCATGAACAGCATATCTCCTCTTCCTAGAAGCTTCTCAGCTCCTCCCATATCTAGGATCGTACGAGAGTCAGTTTGTGAAGATACACTAAAAGCGATTCGGGAAGGAATGTTTGCTTTAATAACTCCAGTAATAACATCTACTGATGGTCGCTGTGTAGCAATAATCAAATGAATGCCGGCAGCACGAGCCATTTGAGCAAGACGTGTGATCGAATCTTCGACGTCAGATGAAGCAACCATCATCAAGTCAGCCAACTCATCAACAATCACCACAATATAAGGAAGAGTCGGCTGTTTTGCATCGACGTCTCCATCATCATTCATACGTTTTACTAAATCGTTATACCCTTCAATGTTTCTCGTTCCGCTGTGTGAGAACAACTCATACCGTCGCTCCATCTCACTTACAACTTTCTTTAATGCTTGAGAAGCTTTTTTCGGATCTGTTACGACAGGAGCCAATAAATGCGGAATACCATTGTACATATTCAACTCAACCATTTTAGGGTCAATCATCATTAATTTTACTTCATGAGGCTTTGTTCTCATTAAAATACTAATAATAATACCGTTGATACACACACTTTTTCCGCTTCCTGTTGCCCCTGCTACAAGCATATGAGGCATTTTATTAAGCTCTGCTAGCACAGCTTCGCCTGAAATATCTCTTCCTAAACCAACTAATAGCTTTTTATCAGGTCGGTTATTTTCAGTCGCTTCAAGTACTTCTCTAAGTGAAACCATCGCTACTTCTTCGTTCGGCACTTCAATTCCTACCGCTGATTTCCCGGGAATTGGAGCTTCAATCCGAATATCTTTGGCAGCTAATGCAAGTGCTAAATCATCACTTAAATTGACAATCTTACTTACTTTTACTCCTACATCAGGATATACTTCATATTTTGTAACAGCTGGTCCAAGGTGAACTTTTGCCACTTTTGCTTTTACGCCGAAACTTTGAAACGTTTTTTCAAGCTTTTCGGCATTTTTATAAATGTTTTTATGCTCTTTTGCCTGGTTACTTTTCTTTGGCATCGTCAATAGCTTGATAGGAGGAAGCTCATACTCTTTATTTTCCGTTTCAGTAAAGGTAATCATAGGAGCTTTTTCTTCTTCCTGTTCCTTTTGCGGCCTTGGCTGTTGCGGTGCAGCAGCTACAGGCTTCGATTCCATAACCGGAGGCACCGGAGCTATAGGAGCAGCAGGAGATTGACTAGACTCTTCCTCTCCATAATCAAAGTGTTCAATAATTGGAGGCGAAGGTGCTTCCACTTCTATTTCCACGCTTTCTTCTGGTTCTTGAACAGCTTTTTCTTGGCGTCTCTTTTTTGTTGTTTTAGGGGCTTTTTTCTTCTTATGTTTCCACGTCTGAATATCTTGCCAGCCTTCTTTTAACTCCGTTGTTAAAAAATTAACTAGAGGTGACAGAAGTTTTAATACCGTTTCGTGAAGCGAACGTCCGGTAATGAGCAGTACCCCAATCACAATAAGCAAGGCAGCGATAAGTTCTGTTCCTAAGCTATCAAACAGATAGTAGAACATGGCAAACATAATAGCTCCTATCATCCCTCCCCCTAAATCACTGTGATTCGATTGTCCCGTTGCTTCGAGCATATACAAATCCCACGTATTCATAATGACAGATGGATCTGTAAACGTTCCGTTTTTCGATAAATTGTCAAATAACGTCACGTGACTAAACAGTAAAATAGATAAAATAATGAGGTATGTACCGATAAGCTGCCGCGTCACTAAAGGAGGCATTTCTCTTTTCCAAATAATATAAACAGATAGAATAACCATTCCGATTAAACACAGCATATACCATTCGCCAATAAATAAGCGGACCACGAGCACAAGAGCCTGTCCTACAGCACCGAGTCCTGCCATGGCAATTAACGTCAACGCTAATAAAAATAATCCAATAAGCTCAAAGCGCAATATGCGTTTCCATTCATCCTTTTTTATTTGACCTCTTCGTTTTTTCTTTGCCATTTTTCCACTCCAATCAACGTCCAACACCCTATGTTGATTTTGTTTCTTTTATCAGTTGAATAAAAAAGCAGCCAATACAGCGGCTGCCTTCTTCGTCATATTCATTATACCATATTCACCATAATTATACTGAAATCCTTACGACAAAATTTGACCAGGATAATAATTTTCATTCAAATAATCTTGAGGATTCGTGCTTAAAACCCTTACAATTTGCTGTTGTTTTTGTTCATTTTCTTCAACGATAACCGGGATTCCATTATGATTAATAAGCTTTGGCTGAGATTGTTCTTGATGATAAGACTGCTGAAAAATCAGTTCTTGTGGCATCATTGTATATAAAATCATTGCAGCAGCTGCTCCTCATTCTGACGTCCTTGCTCAATCAGTTCATTCAATTTTTTGATTGCTTGAGCAACTCCGCCTACTTCGTTAATTAACCCGTATGAAACAGCATCTCCGCCAACTACATTTGTCCCGATATCACGCGTTAAGTTCCCTTTTGAAAACATAAGTTCTTTAAACTTTTCTTCTGAAATATGAGAGTGTTCTCTCACAAAGTTAATCACGCGCTCTTGCATTTTATCTAAGTATTCGAATGTTTGCGGTACACCAATAACAAGACCCGTTAAGCGAATGGGATGAATGGTCATGGTCGCTGTACCGGCAATATACGAATAATCAGTTGAAACCGCAATTGGAACACCGATTGAATGTCCGCCTCCTAGCACAATGGACACAGAAGGCTTGGATAACGAAGCAATCATTTCCGCAATGGCAAGACCTGCTTCTACATCTCCACCTACTGTATTCAAAATAATAAGCAATCCTTCAATTTTTGGATTTTGTTCAATCGCCACAATTTGCGGGATGACATGCTCATATTTTGTCGTTTTATTTTGAGGAGGCAGCTGCATGTGCCCTTCGATTTGTCCTACAATCGTTAAACAGTGAATATTAGAATCCTGAGGAAGCTGAGCCACGTTGGTCTGTCCCAATTGTTGAATTTTATCTAATATTCCGCCCTTGCTTTCTTCATTTTTATTAGGCTGCTGAGGCGCTTCATCAGAATGTAATCTTTCGTTATTTTCAAACATATTCTAGCTCCTTTCACTTATTGATAGTAGTAGTATGAACTTCTCATAGTTATTACATCCGCATCAGCTGCAAATAAAAAGCCTTCCCAGCGGGAAGGCTTCACATTAGATTTCCATGATAATCGGTAAAATCATCGGTTTACGACGGGTTTTTTCATATAAAAATTGATTTAAACTTTCTCTCATTTTTAATTTTAATGAAGACCACTCGATCACTTTGTCTTCCATACACTTTTCTAAAATTTGCTGAACAATCTTCGTTGCTTCTTCTAAAAGCTTTTCTGATTCTCTTACATAGACGAATCCGCGGGAGATGATTTCTGGCCCCGCTACTACTGTTTTTTGACGTTTATTAATCGTAACTACTACCGTTAAGATTCCGTCCTGTGACAGCAGCCTGCGATCCCTCAGAACGATATTCCCAATATCGCCGACGCCTAGTCCATCAATGAGCGTATTTCCCGCTTGAATAGAACCGCTAGGGTATATGCGAGCATCTTTAAACTCAACTCGCTCACCTTTTTCAAGCAAACAAATATGATCTTCTGATATTCCTAATTGACCGGCTAGCTTTGCATAAGCTTTTTGTTTTCGATACTCTCCATTCACAGGCATGACATATTTCGGCTTTGTTAAGTTAATCATAAATTTTAATTCTTCTTGACTGCCGTGTCCGGAAGCCTGCACTTTCTTCTGAGCAAACACTACGCTTGCTCCTAAACGAAAGATGACGTCAATTGTTTTTGAAAAGGTCGTTTCGTGCCCCGCCACGGGTGTAGCAGCCAGCAGGACCGTGTCATCTTGTTTGATTTGAATAAATTTATGGGACTGTTTAGCCATTCGAGTAAGACCTGAAATCGGCTCTCCGTGATGACCTGTTGTTAAAATAACCGTTTCATGTTCTGAAAGATCCTTTAGCTTTTGCACAGGAACAATTAAATCCTCAGGCAGCTGCAAATGTCCAAGTTTTGCTGCAATATCAATGATTTTCAGCATACTCTTTTCCATAACGATCAGGTTACGGCCATGCTGATATGCGGCATGAATAACTTGCTGAATACGGTGCAGATTGGAACTGTATGCAGCAACAATGATTCGACCTTTGCTTTTATAAAAAGCGTCGGTAATATTTTGTCCGATGACGGCCTCGGAAACTGTATAGCCTGGCTTATCCGCATTTGTACTGTCTGAAAGCAAACACAGGACGCCTTTTTCCCCAATGGCAGCCATTTTTCCAATATCAGCGCTTTGAATGCTGACTGAGTTTTGATCAAATTTAAAATCACCTGTATATACAATCGCACCTTGATTGGTTTGTAAACAAATGCCGACTGAATCTTGTATACTGTGCTGCGTTCTAAAAAATGAAATATCCACTCCTTCAAACGATAAAACCGTTGACGAAGTGATAGGATGTAAAGCCTCATATTTTTTAATTCCATACTCTTTTAACTTTTCTTTGATAAGTGCTAGCGTTAATTCTGTACCATATACCGGCACGTCCAATTTTTGAAGTATAAAGGGAATAGCCCCAATTTGCTCTTCATGTCCATGAGTAACAAAAATGCCTTTTACGTTCTGCTGATTTTCTACTAAATATGTAATGTCAGGAATGACAATATCAATTCCTAACATTTCCCCTCCCGGAAACTTTGACCCTGCATCTAACACATATATGTTTTCATTGATTTCCACCACATACATGTTTTTTCCAAGTTCTCCGACTCCACCCAAGGCTGAAATTTTAATATTTTCTGTCTTTTCTAGTACCATAAGTTCCTCCTACTTACTTTCACCCGTACAATTTCATTTGCTTACATTATAACTGAAGTAAGAATTGGAATACAAGAAATTTCATTCGTCTATTTCCGTCATGTGCTCTTCTATTATCTTATAAGAAAAAAACGTCTCTTCATCAACTCGTATATACGGTCAATGAAGAGACGTTTAAAAAACATACTTATAGCTTATAGCGTATTTAATGTGCTGACTAACGTTTGGCGTTCTTCTTCCGTTAACGGAACTAAAGGCAATCGTACCGATCCTACGTCTAACCCTTTTAGCTGTAAAGCTGTTTTAACAGGCGTTGGACTTGGAGCCGCAAAAAGAGATTTCATCACAGGTACAATACGCTGATGAATTTTTGCTGCTTCTTTCGGATTTCCTGACTCATACAACTTAACCATCTCTTGCATTTCATTTCCAATAACGTGAGAGGCAACAGAAATAATCCCAGTTCCTCCAATTGCTAATACCGGCAGTGTTAAGCCATCATCACCGCTGTATAAAGCAAAACCATCGCTTGTTTGTGCGATAATAGCTGTCATTGCGTCAAGGTCGCCGCTTGCATCTTTTAACGCTACAACATTTGGCAGTTCAGCTAGGCGTACAATTGTATCCACAGACATATTGATCACGGATCGCCCTGGAATATTGTATAACATGACAGGCAGCTCTGTACTTTCAGCAATTGTTTTAAAGTGCTGATATAAGCCTTCCTGATTCGGCTTGTTATAATAAGGTGCTACAATCATAATCGCATCTACGCCGATTTCTTCTGCCTTTTTCGTTAATTCAATTGATGCATACGTATTATTGCTTCCTGTACCTGCAACAACAGGTACACGGCCATCTACTACCTTTACTGAGTGGCGGAACAGCGCCAGCTTTTCTTCTGTTGAAAGCGTAGGAGATTCACCAGTTGTTCCTGCAATAACCAACGCATCTGAACCGTTGCTGATTAAATAGTTAATAAGCTGCGTTGTTTTTTCAAAATCAATATTTCCTTTATGATCAAAAGGCGTTACCATCGCTGTTGCGACTTTCCCAAAATCAATCATGTTTTCACTCCTTGAAATTGCATTATCCCTATTCATGTAATGAACCGTTAGCTTATAGCTAACGGAACATGTAGTTTATCTTTTTTGCGGTGCTTTTGACAAGTCAAAGGCACCATGAAGAGCATTAACGGCTTTCTTTAAATCCTCTTCTTTTACAAGCACCCAAATCGTCGTATGGCTGTCAGCAGATTGTAAAATCTGAATACCTTCGCTAGAAAGAGCTGTAACAATTTTAGATGTAACACCAGGCACCCCTGCAATTCCTGCTCCAACCGTTGATACTTTGGCACAGTTGCGAATAACAGCCGGCTCATACCCTAGCGCATGAAGCACATCAATTGCTTTGTCAGTTGCTTCATCTGTTACGGTATATACAACACCCTTCGGTGAAATATTGATAAAATCTACGCTGATTTTTTCTTGTGCCATTGCTTTGAATACCTCTGCTTGCGTATCATAATGGCCTTCTTTACTAAAAACTTTAATTTGAGTCACGTTAGATACGTGGGCGATTCCTGTTACAAGGCGTTCTTGCACATCGCTTCCACGCTGCTGTGCTTCACCTTGAGATGTAACGAGCGTACCTTCTGAATCAGCATACGTGGAACGGACGCGCATCGGTACTTTTGCTTGCATGGCGATCTCTACGGCACGTGGGTGAACTACTTTTGCACCTTGATAAGCCATGTTGCATATTTCGTTATATGTGACAACGGATAGCGGTCTTGCATCTTCTACAATACGCGGGTCCGCTGTCATCACACCTTCTACATCCGTGAAAATGTCAATGTAATCAGCCATAAGGGCTGCACCTAACGCTGAAGCAGATGTATCGCTGCCTCCGCGTCCAAGCGTTGTTGTATCACCTTCAGCAGTTGCCCCTTGAAAGCCTGTTACGACAACGACATCATATTCTTCTAATTCTTTTAACAAACGGTCGCATTTCATTTCTAGTATCTTGGCATTGGTAAAATCATCATTCGTCACAAACCCTGCCTGTGCACCGTTTAATGCTGTAGCTTTAATCCCATTTTCGTTTAATAAATTTGTAAATACAACCGATGAAATTAATTCTCCGCATGCCATAAGCATATCAAGCTCACGTTTGTTAAGAGACGCTTTATTTCCATCAACAAGTGAAAGCAATGTATCCGTTGCATACGGTTCACCTTTTCGTCCCATTGCCGATACAACAACGACTACTTTGTAACCCTCACTTAATGCATTATTTAAATGATAGATTGCTCTTGCTCTTCCTTCTTCGTTACGAACGGAAGTTCCTCCAAATTTTTGGACGATTATTTTCATACTTACACCTCATCATGTTCCGAGACACTCTGGTTGCGCTTATTTTACTAAGCTAAGCTTAATAAGTGATTCTGCAATTTGTACAGAATTCCAAGCTGCACCTTTTAACAAGTTATCAGAAACGATCCACATATGGAAACCGTTATCGCGATCTAAATCTTTACGAATACGGCCGACAAACACATCTCGTTTACCTACACAGTCTGCTGGCATTGGATATACTTGATTTTCTGGATCATCTTGCAATACGATACCAGGTGCATCAGCCAATAAATTTTTCACATCAGCTACCGTTACACCGTCTTTTTCAATTTCAATGTACACTGACTCTGAATGACCTGTTACAACCGGTAGACGAACACAAGTAGCAGCTACTGGCAATTCAGGCATGCTCATAATTTTTTTCGTTTCATTAATCATTTTCATTTCTTCAAATGTAAAACCGTTATCTTGAAATTTATCAATTTGCGGAATGGCATTAAAAGCAATTTGATAATGTTTTTTATCTCCACCAACCGGTAAAATTTCCGGTGTAAACTCTTTTTCTTCTAAAATAGCTTTAGCTTGTTCTTTTAATTCATTAATTGCAGCAGCGCCTGCTCCAGAAACGGCTTGATACGTTGATACTAGCACTTTAGATAAGCCGTATGTTTCGCGTAATGGCTGTAATGCTGCTACCATTTGAATTGTAGAGCAGTTTGGATTAGCAATGATTCCGTTATGTGCGTGTAATGCATCTTCGTTCACTTCCGGCACAACTAACGGGACATTTTCATCCATTCGATAAGCGCTTGTGTTGTCTACAACGATTGCTCCGCGTTTTACTGCCTCTGGTGCAAGTGCTTTTGAAATGCTGCCGCCTGCACTGAATAAAGCAATGTCTACGCCTTCAAAGCTATCAGGAGTTGCTTCTTGCACAACAACTTCTTCTCCGTTAAACAACACTTTTTTACCAGCTGAACGAGCTGAAGATAATAACGTTAATTTACCAACTGGAAAATTACGCTCCTGTAGGGTTTTAATCATTTGTTGTCCTACTGCACCTGTTGCTCCTACTACTGCTACATGTAATTCTCTTGTCATTTTAATACCGCCTCCAACAATTTTCAACTACTCAACATTTATCTGCATATACTGACTATTTTAACATATTATTATGCTTCATTGCGTCAAAGAAGAGAAGATTTTTAAAATCTTCTCTTCTTTGAGATTGAGAGTTCTCTTACAGCCGCAGTATTGAACAGATTCATACAACAGCAAGAGGCATATATGTCCTATGACTCTTGACCGTCGCGGAACCTTTCGACAATAACAGGCTGAATCTGTTTATCTTCAAGCGCTGCGTACACCGTGTCTGATAACATCGTCATACGCGCTACCATTGAATTTGGTTTAAGCACCGGGTCATCTTGACCAAATGGAATAAAATAAATATTTTTAGTCGCCATTAGCCTCATTAAGTTTACACCATTTAGCCCTAGTGCGTCATTAGTCGAAATTCCCAGTACCACTGGCTTATTATTACGAAGCGTTGCTTTAGCTGCCATGAGTACCGGAGATTCAGTCATTGCATTCGCAAACTTACTCATCGTATTCCCAGTGATTGGGGCAACTACCATACAATCAAGCGGAATCTTTGGTCCTAGAGGCTCTGCTTTTACAATTGTATTGATGACGGCGTGACCTGTTAATTCCTCAATTTTCTTCACCCAGTCTTCTCCATCTCCAAAACGAGTATTTGTGGATTGTACAGTGTAAGAAACAACCGGTAACACTTCTGCTCCCAAATTAACAAGCTTTTCAATTTCCGGCATAACCGCATCATACGTACAGTGAGATCCGGTCAAGCCGAATCCTATTCTTTTACCTTTTAATGACATTATTTTTTCTCCTCTCTCGCATCCGCAGCGTCTTTTAATAAATTCACTAATACATTAGCGACAATCTGACCTGCTGTTTTTGGAGCCACAATCCCTGGAAGACCAGGTGCTAAAATAGCTTTAATTCCTCGTTTTTCTGCATAGCGGAAATCGGTTCCTCCAGGCTTTGAAGCTAAATCAATAATGAGCGCGTGGGTCGGGACATTAGATAATGTCTTAGCCGTTAAGATGGGGTATGGAATGGTGTTAATACATATATCACTATCAGCAATTTCTTTATCGAGTTCAGAAAGATAGAAAGGCTGCAAACCCATTTCAGCAATACGTGCTAAATGTTCAGATTTTCTAGCTCCTACTTTTACATTGGCACCAAGTGCAGCAAAGGACCTCGCCACGCTCATTCCTACTCTTCCTAAACCTAGGACAGAAATATTTGAACCGTGAATGGTAAAATCCGTATGTTGAATAACAAGCATGATGGTACCTTCAACAGTAGGAATAGAGTTATAAATTGCTACATCATCACGCTCAAATAGCTGAACGAGTTTACGGTTTGTCGTTTTGACTAATTCGTTTAAATACCCATTGCTAATACCAGAATAAATAATGCAGTGCTCAGGCGTTTTTTTAAGTATTTCTTCAGTCAATACTACTTTTTCATTTGAAAAAATAGTATCTACTTGCCCTTCGTGATTTGTTCCAGGCACTGGAAGGATGATGGCGTCAACATCTGAAAAATCCAGCTCCTCTATCTGATATTTCGTCGCACCTGTAAAACCATGATCTAGCTGATCAAAACCAATAAGAGAGGTTTTTGCATCTAATTGAATTAATTTTCGAATGACTTCAAGCTGCCTAGCATCACCGCCAATTACAGCTATGTGCAAATCCGTTAACATGTTTCATTTTCACCTTCTTTAACATTAAATAGATGTATCCTTCGCTTAAACCATCGAGATGTAAAGTGCTATCATTACGCCCTAGAATGCCTATTGCTTTTCTTCAACATACTATGTAAACACACAGGAATCGGTGAATCTTTATCCCTGAAAATAAAAGAAACGAGATGCAGGAAGCATCTCGTTTGTTATTTTGTTGACTCATTATTTATGTCTTCTAGCTGATGAACATTTACAATCACCATATCCGTACCAATTTTTTCGATATTCCCCCACGGCACTCGCACTTCATCTCCTTGTTTTCGAAATCCAAACCACTTCACAGATGGAATAATAAGCGCATTAATTTGTCCCGTATGTTCATTAATTTCAAGATCTGTTTGCCCTAAAATACCCAAACGCTCTGCTCGCTTAACATCTACAATTTCTTTTCCACTCAGCTCACTTAATCTCATGAAATCCCTCCTTTCATCTAATTTATTGAACAACCATACAAAAAATGACATAAAAATAAGGCTGGCTCAATTATTTTAGCCAACCTTACTTTTATGGTTTAATTTCCTTTAAAACCCTTAGGTAAATCTCCACTCGGGCTTATTAATGAAAGCGCAAATTCGTCTTTGAAAATATCTCGTGCAAGACCATTTACACTATCTTTAGTCACGGCATTAACAAGGTCTAAAATCTCATCTAATGAACGGTGATAGCCCAGCATTAACTCATTTTTTCCGTTTCTGCTCATACGGCTATTTGTACTTTCAAGACTCAGCATTAAGTTTCCTTTCAGCTGCTCTTTGCTGTTAGCAAGTTCTTTATCTGTAATACCTTTGTCTTTCAAATCATAAAGCGTTTCTTGAACCGTATCATATAATACGTCGAGCTGATGGCTTCCAGTTCCCCCATAAATCGTTACAAGACCACTGTCTCGATAAGAAGAATGATAAGAGAAAACAGAGTAAGCCAAGCCGCGCTGTTCACGGACTTCTTGGAACAAACGACTGCTCATGCTTCCGCCAAGCACGTTGTTTAATACAATTAAGCTATATACATCTTCTCCGCCGATTGGCAAACCTTTAAAGCCAAGGCAAAGATGAGCTTGTTCTGTCTCTTTTTTGCGCGCAATATGATTTGTATGGAACTCAGGCTGAACATATTGATGAGCGGAATGACTTGACGTATATGTACCAAAATAGTTTTCCACCTGTTGTATAAAACTCTCATCAATGTTTCCAGCTACTGAAATAACGATGTTTTCAGGAATATACATTTGCTCCATATATTGACGAAGCGAATCACCGTTAAATGTTTTTAACGTATCTTCCGTTCCTAAAATTGGATACCCTAATGGATGATTGCCATATACGGCTTTTCCTAATAGATCGTGTACAATATCGTCAGGTGTATCTTCATACATTTTAATTTCTTCATATACAACATTTTTTTCACGAGCTAATTCCTCTTCATCAAATGAAGAATTAAAGAACATATCCGCCAGCACATCTAGCGCTTGATCTGCGTGTTCGTCTAATACTTTTGCATAGTAGCACGTGTATTCTTTAGAAGTGAATGCATTTACTTGTCCCCCAATGCGGTCGAAGCTTTCTGCAATTTCACGAGCAGATCTTGTTTTTGTTCCTTTAAAAAACATATGTTCAAGAAAATGTGATACACCATTAATTTCAGGGTGTTCACTTCGAGAACCCGTTCCGATCCATACCCCAATGGCCACAGATCGAACAGTTGGGATATTTTCCAATACAATTCTTACACCATTTTTGCACGTATATCGTTTTATCAAGCTAGTGCCTCCCTTTTGCTTATCTCACTTACTTCTTAGTAGAAGAAGGTAGTTTCATCATTCGTTCTTCATCTAGCATCGTTGACACATCGCTAACTTTCAGGCCTTTGCGTTCAATATCGGTTAACAATTGGTCAAGCGATTCAGCCGTTGATTCAGTCGGGTGCATCAGTACAATAGCCCCTGGATGAATCTTTTTCATTACTCGATTAATTAACACTTCTGAACTCGGCTTTTGCCAATCGATTGTATCAACTGTCCACATGATTGTACTCATTTTTAACTGAGAAGCAAGCGTTACTACTTCGGGGCGAAAACTGCCGCTCGGCGGAGCAAACCATTTTACTTTTTGTCCCGTAGTAGATGTAATAATATCATTCGTTTTTTTAAGCTGCTGATTGATTTGACTAGCCGATAAAGTGGCCATATCAGGATGAGAATAAGAGTGGTTTCCCACTTCATGCCCTGCGTCTACAATCATTTTTGCCATATCTGGATTATTTTTAACCCATTTTCCTTCTAAAAAGAAGGTTGCTTTAGCATGGTGCTTTTTCAGCACTTCTAACATTTTAGGCAAATACTCGTTCCCCCATGCTACGTTCACTGTAAACGATACCATAGGCTTTTCATCGTGTCCACGGTAGATAGGTTCCTGTGGTAAATCCTTCAAGTGAACCTTTGGTCTAACCTGTTTGTACACTAATTTTTTTTCATCAAATTTACCCGCAGGTTTCATATTTTTATAAGAAGCAGCAAGATCAACTTTTATGCCGTTATAGCCAGGAACCCGTTTCCAAACGGGATCGATTCGTGCATTCGCCGCTGGCTTTTCATAATCTTTTGCTTTTTCTTCAATCTTTTGATATAACGCATCATGCTGAGCTGATACAAGTTGTACATCGGATTTAAGTGCTTCTATATATGCTTCAGCAAAAGGATTATAAATAGATTTATATGTAATTGCCAGTAAAAATAGAAATGCTGTAAATTGCACAATGGTTCTCTTCACTTATCCTTCCCCCTTTACCATTTAAAATATGTATAAAGAGGACAAGGTAGAACAAACATCTACAAACGATAAAATCGCCCTACACATGGATTTTCTTCATGTATGGACGATTTCACAATATCTATATAGTAGTAAAAGAAGATTATTTTGTTTCTTTTGCTTTTTCTTCTTTTTCTTTTTGTTCTTTTAAAATTGCTTTACGAGATAAGTTAACGCGACCTTGTTTATCAATTTCCATGACTTTAACTAAAAGCTCGTCACCAATCGCTACAACGTCTTCTACTTTTCCAATACGCTCTTCTGCAAGCTCTGAAATATGAACAAGCCCATCTTTTCCGCTGAAGATTTCTACAAATGCACCGAATTTTTCAATTCGTTTTACTTTTCCTAAGTACATTTGGCCGACTTCAACTTCGCGTACAAGATCTTCAATAATTTTCTTCGCTTTTTCATTCATCGGCTGATCAATAGAAGAAATGAAGATTGTACCATCTTGTTCGATATCAATTTTAACGCCTGTTTCTTCGATGATTTTATTGATTTGCTTGCCGCTTGGTCCAATAACATCACGAATTTTATCAGGGTTAATCGCCATTGTAAGGATCTTAGGCGCATATTGAGAAAGCTCTTGACGAGGCGTAGCAATCGTTGACATCATATGATTTAAGATTTGCATACGGCCTTTTTTTGCTTGTTGAAGGGCTTCGTCTAAAATTTCACGAGATAACCCGTCAATTTTAATATCCATTTGAAGCGCAGTTACGCCATTTTCCGTACCTGCTACTTTAAAGTCCATGTCTCCTAGGTGATCTTCCATTCCTTGAATGTCCGTTAGAATCGAGTAGTGTTCACCTGATTTGATCAGACCCATTGCAATCCCTGCTACAGGTGCTTTAATTGGAACCCCAGCATCCATCATTGCAAGCGTGCTTGCACAAATACTTGCTTGTGAAGTAGAACCGTTTGACTCTAATACTTCAGATACAAGACGAATTGTATAAGGGAAATCTTTTTCATTTGGAATAACAGGCTCAAGTGCACGTTCACCTAGCGCACCATGTCCAATTTCACGACGACCCGGTCCGCGCATCGGTCTAGTTTCACCAACACTAAATGAAGGGAAGTTATAGTGATGCATGAAGCGTTTAGATTCTTCTACACTTAAACCATCTAAAATTTGCACATCGCCAAGTGCACCTAATGTACAAATGCTAAGCGCTTGAGTTTGTCCACGCGTAAATAGTCCAGATCCGTGTGTACGAGGAAGCAAGTTTGTTTCAGAAGAAAGTGGACGAATTTCGTCAATACTACGGCCATCAGGACGCACTTTTTCTTCTGTGATCAAGCGACGCACTTCACTTTTAACAAGCTTCGACAAAATTTCATTCACTTGATTTAGTACTTCTTCTTCTACATCTTGCTCTTCAAATTTTGCAGCTACTGCGCTTTTTACTTCTTTAATGGCATTTTCGCGCGCATGCTTTTCTTGAACTTGAACAGCACGGTTCATGTCACCTTCTGCAATTTCGCGAACTTGACGCTCAAGGTCCGCATCAACAGTATAAAGCTCAACTTCTACTTTCTCTTTGCCTACTGCTGCTACAATTTCTTCTTGGAACGCAATTAATTTTTTAATTTGCTCGTGTCCAAACATAATTGCTTCTAACATTACTTCTTCCGGTACTTCATCAGCGCCTGCTTCAACCATGTTGATCGCGTCTTTTGTACCAGCAACCGTCAGATGAATATCGCTTTTTTCAAGCTCATCTACCGTTGGGTTTACCACAAATTCATTGTCTACACGGCCTACGATTACGCCTGCAATAGGACCTTCAAATGGAATATCAGATACTGATAATGCTAATGAAGAACCGAACATTGCCGCGATTTCTGAAGAACAGTTTTGATCTACGCTCATTACAACGCTGACAACTTGAACTTCGTTTCGGAAACCATCTGCAAATAAAGGACGAATCGGACGGTCGATTAAACGGCTGGCCAAGATTGCCTTTTCACTTGGTCTGCCTTCACGCTTAATGAATCCACCTGGGATTTTACCGACTGCATATAAACGCTCTTCATAGTTTACTGTTAACGGGAAGAAATCTACATTTTTAGGCTCTTTTGAAGCCGTTGCTGTACTTAATACAACTGTGTCTCCATAGCGGATTAATGCTGCGCCATTTGCTTGTTTTGCCAACTGGCCAACTTCAACTTCTAGCTTTCGTCCAGCTAGATCTACGGAGAACACTCGTTTTTCTTGTTCCATATCGACGAGTACCCCTCTCTACATATAAAATATGTATGTAATCAAATGTGATAGTTTTATTATAAACGAAATATCCAAAAACAATAGCTTTTTTCACATTATGTAGCATCTTTAATGTTTCTTAAATGTACATACTAAAAAAGCGGGAATGCTCCCGCTTTCTTCTTATTATCGACGTAAACCAAGTTTGTTGATTAACTCACGATAACGAGTAACGTCTTTGTTACGTAGGTAGTTAAGTAAGTTACGACGTCGACCTACCATTTTTAAAAGACCACGACGTGAATGGTGATCCTTTTTATGAGTACGTAAGTGACCGTTTAGATTGTTAATTTGCTCTGTTAGGACAGCGATTTGAACTTCTGGAGAACCAGTGTCGTTCGCATGAGTTTTGTACTCACTAATGATTTCATTTTTACGCTCTTGTGTGATAGCCATCCTATTCACCTCCTTATTATTAAACCCCAGTTACCGAGCAAAACGTTGGTGAATCGTAATGCCAAGCAATGGTTGTTTTACATACAAGTGTTATGTTACTACTTATTGAAGCAAAAAGCAAGTCGTAGCAACTATTTATATATATTTTTTTATTTCTTATGCTTTTGAATTCCTTCAAAATAGGAAAGGGCTTCTTCCTTATCCTTTGAGATCTGACCAACAAGCTCTTCGATGCCGCTGAACTTTTTTTCTGACCGAATCATTCGGTGCCATTTCACCGTTACGTGCTGATCGTAGATTTGCTCGTCAAATGACAATAAGTGGACTTCGATTGTTGGCTTTTCTAAATTATCGTGAAAAGTCGGCTTATAGCCCACGTTGCATACTCCTGCATACCACTTGCCGTGGAGCTGAAGCTCAACAGCATACACGCCGATGCGCGGAAGTAAATACTCGTCGTCTAAAGCGATGTTAGCAGTAGGAAAACCTATTTGCCTGCCTCGCTTTTCTCCATGAGTTACTGTACCTGACACTTCATAATAGCGGCCGAGCAGCTCTTTTACTCGATGCATATCTCCATTTGCTAAACTTTCGCGAATAAGCGTTGAACTAATTTTTTCTTCGCCATTTGTTAACTTATCAATTGTTGTTTGCGTGAATTTTGATCGAGAATGAAATGGTAGTATTTCCATTGTTCCTTTACCTAACTTTCCATACGTATAGTCAAATCCAGCTACCACATGCTGCACATTCAGGCCAATAATATACTGATCAACAAACTCTTGAGGCAATAGTGCTGCAAACTGTTTATCAAAATGAACGATATATAAAAAGTCAATTCCCATTTCCTCAATGAGTTTCTTTTTTTCTTCAAGTGGTGTGATCATATCAATGTGCTGTACATTGCGCCCGAGCACCACAGAAGGGTGAGGAGTAAACGTCATAACAGCACTAGCTATGCCTTTTTCATCCGCTAACTGTTTCGCTGAATTTATCACTTGCTGATGCCCTAAATGCACACCATCAAAATAACCAAGCGCTAACACTGATTGTTGAACAGCTTCTCGTTGAAAGTGGTGTGGATGTCGAATTTCAATCGTTTCCAAAACACAGTTCACCTTTTCCCTAACCGGTCTAGTCGATTGCCAACACTTTAACCGGCTTCATTAAATGTTTTTTTGTTGGGTGCTGAGCATAAATCGCTAAGCACTTGCCTGCAGAATTTATCATTAAAAAGAATGTTTCTTTTTTTAACTCTTCATCTTCCGTACACGGCAATACCGCGCCGTTTTTCACTTTCTCTGCTAATGTATCACTAATTTGAAGTTTCGGCAAATGATTAAGAGCTTCTTCGATGGAATGCAGTTTCTCATTGATCGTTTCTTCTTCGACCGCTCGTTCAATATCTTCAAATGTCATACAATCTTCCAGTGAAAACTGCCCGGAACCCGTTCGCTGCAAATAAGACATATGAGACGGATAGCCCAGAGCTTCTCCAATCATCACAGCAAGCGTTCGCACATATGTACCTTTGCTGCACGTTACGCGGAATTTGAAGGAAATTTGTTCTCCCTCAAATGTAGCGCGATTATCCAGCAGTTCAAAGTTGTAAATATGAATGGTTCTCACAGGGCGCTCTACTTCGATTCCTTGCCTTGCATATTCATATAGCTTTTTACCTTTGACTTTTACCGCGGAGTACATTGGAGGCACTTGCTGAAGTTCTCCCGTCATCGAAGACAGCACTTCTTCGATTTGAGCACGCGAAAAAGAATCTGCTACTTTCTTTTCTTCTACAACCTCTCCCGAAGAATCTTCTGTTGTTGTAGAAAATCCGAGTGTCACTTCTCCTTCATAGGTTTTAGTAGCTCCTGTTAGATACTCTACAATTTTGGTAGCTCTACCGATACAAATAGGTAATACCCCTGTAACGTCTGGGTCTAATGTGCCTGTATGCCCTACTTTTTTAGTGCGAAGCAGCTTTCGGACTTTAAACACACAGTCGTGCGAAGTCAGGCCAGCTGGTTTATGTAAAACTAAAACACCGTCCACTCATTCTTCATCTCCTTTTCATTTAAAAAAGGGTGTCTCAGAAGCAAAAACCACTTTTGAGACACCCTTTTTTGTTTCTACATTCACTGATCTTATTCGTTCTCTTGATGGTCATCGCTTTCTTTTTTAATTTCATGAAGCAATGATTCAATTCGATTACCATAATCAATTGATTCATCAAACTCAAACGTAATTTCAGGTGTTTTACGTAAGCGAATGCGCTGACCGATTTCTGAGCGGATAAATCCTTTTGCTTTCGCAAGGCCTTTTAACGTATTCTCACGCTGTTCAGCATCTCCTAAAACAGAGATATAAACTTTCGCTTGCTGTAAATCGCCTGATACTTGAACATCTGTTACAGTCACAAAACCGATGCGCGGATCCTTGATTTTACGATTTAAAATCTCGCCCATCTCTTTTTTCATTTGTTCTCCGACTCTAGTTGCTCTTATGTTCATCTGTGTCACCCCTTTTATAACCAATCAAAAGTTGTAATGGTACGTTCAATCTCTGGAAAAGAATCAATCAAGCTTAGCGCTTTTTGCAGTTCTTGTTCCGTTGTGACACGGCTAGATGAGACTGCGACAATGCTAATTTTTGTTCGTTGCCACACATCTTGAAAATCAGTTTCTGAAACTGATACGTTAAACCGCTGCTTCAAGCGCATCAAGATGCGCTGAAGCACGGCACGTTTTTCTTTAAGAGAAGCAGCATCGTAAATTAAGCATTCACACTCCACTAGTCCAATCATTTAGGATCAATTTGCTCCATTACATATGCTTCAATAATATCTCCTTCTTTAATATCATTGAAGTTTTTAATTGTAATACCACACTCATATCCTTGAGCAACTTCTTTTGCATCGTCTTTAAAGCGTTTTAGCACATCTACTTCACCTTCAAAGATAACAATTCCGTCACGGATTAAACGAATTCCACTATTACGCGTAATTTTACCGTCTGTTACGTAACTTCCTGCGATTGTACCAACTTTTGATACTTTGAATGTTTGACGTACTTCCACTTGACCGATGATTTTTTCAGCAAACTCAGGATCAAGCATTCCTTTCATCGCAGATTCAATTTCTTCAATTACTTTATAAATAATGCGGTGAAGACGAATATCTACGTTTTCTACGTCAGCTGTACGTTTTGCTCCAGCATCTGGACGCACGTTAAAGCCGATAACGATTGCGTTAGAAGCAGTTGCAAGAATGATATCAGATTCTGTAATCGCACCTACACCCGTATGGATAATACGAACATTTACACCCTCTACATCAATCTTTTGAAGAGCAGCAGCCAATGCTTCTACAGAACCTTGTACGTCTGCTTTTACGATAAGGTTTAAGTCTTTCATTTCACCTTGTTTAATTTTTTCAAATAAATCATCTAAGCTTACGCGAGATTTTTCACCGCGCTGTTGTTCAAGCTGCTTTTGAGCACGAGCTTCTCCGATTTGACGAGCTGTTTTCTCATCTTCAAATACTAAGAAACGATCTCCAGCTAATGGAACTTCGTTTAAGCCAGTAATCTCAACCGGAGTAGATGGTCCTACTTCCTTCACACGGCGGCCGATATCATTTACCATTGCGCGAACGCGGCCAAACGTATTTCCGACTACGATTGGATCACCTACGCGTAGTGTACCAGTTTGAACAAGAAGCGTTGCTACAGACCCACGGCCTTTATCTAGCTGTGCTTCTACAACTGTACCTGCTGCACGACGGTTAGGATTTGCTTTTAACTCTTCTACTTCACTTACAAGTAAAATCATTTCAAGTAATTGATCGATCCCTTCACCTGAAATGGCTGAAAGCTTACAGAAGATTGTTTCTCCGCCCCACTCTTCAGCTACAAGGCCGTGCTCCATTAGTTCTTGCATAACGCGATCTGGATTTGCTGCTTCTTTATCCATTTTGTTAACCGCAACAATAATTGGCACTTCTGCCGCTTTTGCATGGTTAATCGCTTCAATTGTTTGAGGCATTACACCATCGTCTGCTGCAACAACAAGGATTGTAATATCCGTTACTTGCGCACCGCGAGCACGCATTGTTGTAAATGCAGCATGCCCTGGTGTATCAAGGAATGTAATTTTCTTTTCATCAACCACAACTTGATAAGCACCGATATGCTGCGTGATACCGCCTGCTTCTGCAGCCGTTACTTTTGTGTTACGGATAGAGTCAAGAAGCGTCGTTTTACCGTGGTCAACGTGACCCATGATTGTAACAACTGGAGGACGCACTTGAAGGTCTTTTTCGTCGTCAATAATTTCTAATGATTCAAAAGCAGTGTCATCTACTACTACTTCTTCTTCAACTTCTACACCGTATTCTCCGGCAATTAGTTCGATAGAATCTTTATCTAACTCTTGGTTAATTGTTGCCATTACACCAAGCATAAATAATTTTTTAATAATTTCAGAAGGCTCTTTGCCTAATTCTTTTGCTAACTCAGAAACCGTTAAGCTTCCGACAAACGTTACTTTTTCCGGTAACTCTTTTGCAGCTGCTGGAGCTGGTCTACCTTTTGGTGCCTGTGACTTTTGTGCCTGTGGCTTTTTGTTACCTTTATTGTTTCCTTTGTTAGCTGTTGATTTTGTATTTTTATTCAATACTTTCACCCCCATAAAATTAACCGAGCATCGTTGCTAGCTTTTTAGCAAATCCCTCGTCCATAACGGCTACCACAACTCGAGCATCTTTACCAATCGCTTGACCTAGCGTGTAGCGATCGGGAACCATTCTAACCGAAACGTTGTAGTAAGAACATTTATCCGTTACTTTTTTCTTTGTGTTTTCAGACGCATCGCTTGCTAAAAGTACTAACTTTGCTTTTTGTTTCCGAACTTCTCTAACCACAAGTTCTTCTCCAGAAATCAATTTGCGTGCACGGTTTGCAAGCCCTAAAAAAGAGATCCACTGTTCATTCATTAGCGTGACTGTTTCTCCTTTTCTACAAGCGCTAGCAACTCTTCATAAACCGCTTCATCTATTGACGCGCCTAAATGTGTCGAAAGCACATTTTTCTTTTTTGCCAATAAAATTGCTTCTTTATCCTTGCTTACATAAGCTCCGCGCCCGGACTTTTTACCCGTTACATCAACTGAAACGTCGCCTTCTTTTGAACGTACAACGCGTACTAGCTCTTTTTTAGGCTTCATTTCTCCAGTGGCCACACATTTTCGCATCGGGACTTTTTTACGATTGTTCACCTTGGCTCACCTCTTATTCCATATCTTCATCTGAATCAAATGCATGTTGACTTACTAGCATATCATCGCTACTTTTTACAACCATACCTTCTTGCTCAGCTTCTGATTGACTTTTAATATCAATTTTCCAGCCTGTCAGCTTAGCGGCTAGACGTGCATTTTGTCCACGCTTACCAATTGCAAGTGACAGCTGATAGTCAGGAACGATAACAGTTGTTGCTTTTTCATTTTCATCTACAATCACATCTACTACCTTAGATGGACTTAGGGCATTGGCAACAAATTCAACTGGGTCATTTGACCAGCGAACGATGTCAATTTTTTCACCTTTTAGTTCATTCACAACAGCCTGTACGCGCTGACCTTTTGGCCCAACACAAGAGCCGACTGGATCTACTTCAGCATACTCAGAATGAACAGAGATTTTTGAACGGTCTCCAGCTTCGCGAGCTACTGATTTTAATTCAACTGTACCGTCATAGATTTCCGGAACTTCTTTTTCGAAAAGACGTTTTAAAAGACCTGGATGCGTACGTGAAACATAGATTTGTGGTCCTTTTGTTGTTTTTTCTACTTTCGTAATATACACTTTAATACGATCATGAGGTTTATACTGCTCATTTGGCATTTGCTCGCTTTGAGGAAGCAATGCTTCAATTTTGCCAAGGCTCACGTAAATGAAGCGAGAATCTTGACGCTGAACAATACCTGTCATAATATCTTCTTCACGATCGCTGAACTCTGAGTAGATAACGCCGCGCTCCGCCTCACGAACACGCTGTGTAACAACTTGTTTTGCTGTTTGAGCCGCGATGCGTCCAAAGTCTTTTGGCGTTACTTCGATTTCAACCACATCGTCTAGCTGGAAGTTAGGGTTGATTGTTTGTGCTTCTTCAACCGAAATTTCTAGACGTGGATCATATACTTCATCAACCACATCTTTGCGAGCAAACACGCGCATTGAACCTCTTTCTAAATTTAAATCAACGCGTACGTTTTGCGCTTGGTTAAAGTTGCGTTTGTAAGCAGAAATTAGCGCTGCTTCAATTGCTTCAATAATTACATCTTTGCTAATGCCTTTCTCTTTTTCAAGAATGACTAAGGCATCAAATAACTCACTGCTCATCGTTGGATAATCCCCCTTTAATATTGGCCCCTACACATTAAAATACAATCGCTAATCGAGCAAAAGCGACTTTGTCATATGGTAAAATCACCGTTTTTGTGCGTGTTTTGATACGAATAGATAATGTGACAGTTTCTCCGTCAAATGATTGTAATTCGCCTTCAAATTCTTTTGCACCTTCAATTGGTTCATATGTTTTTATGTATACATGCTTACCAATTGCACGTTCAAAATCTTTAACTTTTTTTAATGGGCGTTCCGCACCAGGCGATGATACTTCTAAAAAATAGTTATGAGGGATTGGATCTACTGCATCCATTTTCTCACTCAATTTTTCACTTACTGCTCCGCAGTCTTCGATATCCACGCCGGTATCAGAGTCGATAAACACACGTAAAAACCAATCTTTTCCTTCTTTTACGTATTCAATTTCAACAAGCTCTAAATTCATTTCCTCTAAGATAGGGGAAACCATTTCTTCCACTGTTTGTTTTACATTTTTACTCATTCTAATCCTCCCTTCGAGACATTGCATGGTATGTTTAGGTTACGCGTTTTTTATGTCTCTTATATCAAAAAAGAGTGGTTTATTTGCTATTTTTATTTTGCACTCTATAAGAGGTCTAACCTACTAGAGTGGAAATGTTGTCATTTGTGTTGCAGGATTTTAAACGTCACATAATAAATCAATCATGGTGATTGAAAATCTACAGAAAAAACGAATCATGCTAGAAGCCGATTCGTTCTCCATACTACTTACTATGACAGTAAGTTCATATCAATAAGAAAGAGCGGGTTTCCCCACTCTTTCTCGTCCGTATCCTTAGCATTTCCACAATTACTATATCATAACCGCTTATTTTATGCAAATGTTAGAAAAGAGAAAGCTGGTTCTGATCAGGTAATGATTCAAGGCATCCATGGTTGTCTAGATACTCTAAAATCGTCTTCGATACTTTGCCTCGCTGCTGCAAGTCTTCTTTCGATAAAAACTCTCCCGTTTCACGAGCTTTTACAATGTTCAGCGCTGCATTTGTGCCAAGACCAGGAATGGCATTAAACGGTGGAATTAAAGATGTGCCGTCAATTAAAAATTCGTCTGCGCTCGATTCATATAAATCTACTTTTTTAAATGAATAGCCTCGTTCGCACATTTCCAAAGAAAGCTCAAGCACCGTTAATAAGTTTTTCTCTTTAGGAGATGCATCTAAACCTTTGGCATTGATTTCTTCCATCTTCGCTCGAATGGCAGTTGATCCTTTAATCATCGTATCAATATCAAAGTCATCTGCACGAACCGTAAAGTATGCTGCGTAATAAAGAAGCGCGTGGTGCACTTTGAAATAAGCAATACGCACGGCCATCAATACATAAGCAGCCGCATGGGCTTTAGGGAACATATACTTAATCTTTTTACAAGAATCAATATACCAGTCCGGAACACCATTTTTGATCATTTCTTCTTCAAATTCAGGTGTTAGCCCTTTCCCTTTACGCACAGACTCCATAATTTTAAAAGCAAGTGAAGGTTCAAGACCTTGATAAATTAGATAAACCATGATGTCATCACGACAGCCGATTACTTCACTTAAGTTGCAAATATCATTGCGAATTAGCTCCTGCGCATTACCAAGCCATACGTCCGTCCCGTGCGACAGTCCCGAGATTTGAACAAGTTCCGAAAACGTCGTTGGCTTCGTATCTTCTAACATTTGACGCACAAAGCGCGTTCCAAATTCAGGTATGCCAAGCGTTCCTGTTTTACACATAATTTGTTCTTCTGTTACGCCAAGTGATTCCGTTCCACTAAAAATTTTCATCACTTCAGGATCATCCGTCGGAATTGTTTTTGGATCAATTCCACTTAAATCTTGAAGCATGCGAATCACGGTCGGATCATCGTGTCCGAGTATATCAAGTTTTAATAAATTATCATGAATCGAATGGAAGTCAAAATGAGTTGTTCTCCATTCGGAATTACGGTCGTCAGCTGGAAACTGGATGGGTGAAAAATCGAAAATATCCATATAGTCCGGTACAACAATAATTCCTCCTGGATGCTGACCAGTTGTACGTTTTACGCCCGTACATCCTGCTACTAAACGATCCACTTCTGCGTTTCGTAAATGTAAATCACGGTCACCAGCATAGCCTTTTACATAGCCATAAGCTGTTTTTTCGGCAACTGTACCGATTGTTCCCGCACGGTATACATTATCTTCTCCAAACAGTACTTTTGTATAGTTATGAGCTCGCGGCTGATACTCTCCGGAGAAGTTCAAATCGATATCGGGAACCTTGTCTCCCTTGAATCCTAAGAACGTTTCAAACGGAATATCGTGTCCATCTTTAATAAACGGTACGCCACAATCGTCGCAGCTTTTGTCCGGCAGATCGAATCCAGAACCTACGGAACCGTCATTAAAAAACTCGGATTTCTTACATTTTGGACACACATAATGCGGCGGCAGTGGGTTTACTTCTGTAATTTCCGTCATCGTCGCAACAAATGAAGACCCTACGGAACCACGTGAACCAACTAAGTAACCATCATTTAATGATTTTTTAACGAGTTTATGCGAGATCAAGTAAATAACGGCAAACCCGTGGCCGATAATACTTTTCAACTCTTTCTCTAGACGAGCTTCTACTACTTCAGGCAGCTCTTCACCGTAGATGCTGCGTGCCATCGCATAACTCATTTCACGCATTTCTTCGTCCGCACCTTCAATTTTCGGCGTATATAAATCATCTTTAATTGGTTTAATATCATCGATCATATCGGCTATTTTTTGCGTATTATGAACAACAATTTCTTTCGCTTTGTCCCCATCTAAAAATGAAAAACAATTCAGCATCTCATCCGTTGATCTAAAGTGAACATCCGGCAGCTGATGACGGTTTAAAGGATTAGCCCCGCCTTGTGAACCAATTAAAATTTTTCGATAAATTTTGTCTTCCGGATTGAGATAGTGAACATTTCCTGTTGCTACAACCGGCTTTCCAATCTTTTCACCAAGCTTCACAATATTGCTAATAATATCTTTTAAGGCTTTCTCATCTCGCACTAAATCTAGTTCAATTAAGTGCTTGTAGTTGTCAGGAGGCTGTACTTCGATGTAATCATAAAATTCAGCTACTCCTTCTACTTCATCAATTCCTTTTTGCATCATGCCTTCGAATACTTCGCCTCGGTCACATGCGGTTCCAATCAAGATGCCTTCTCGATATTTGTCGAGCTGAGATCTTGGAATTCGCGGAACTCGATAAAAGTAATTTAAATGAGAAATCGAAACAAGTTTAAATAGATTTTTTAATCCTACGTCGGTTTGTGCTAAAAGAGTCGCATGATAAGGACGGGCCCGCTGATAGGCATTCCCTTCTCCCATATAATCATTTAAGCGATCATGCATTGTAATTTCCCGTTCAAATGCATCTTTCAGCATTTTATTTAACAAATAGCCAGTTGTTTCCGCATCATAAATCGCGCGGTGATGCTGCACAAGTTCAATATCAAACTTTTTAGCAAGAGTATTCAAACGATGGTTTTTCATATGCGGGTACAAAAATCTTCCGAGTTCAAGCGTATCAATAACGCCGTTAGCTGCTTTTTCTAAACCGATTTTTTGCAGTCCCATATTTAAAAATCCCATATCAAAGCTTGCATTATGAGCGACTAAAATACTGTCACCCATCCACTCGTGAAAATCACGAAGTACTTCTGAGATTTCAGGCGCATTTTGGACCATATCATCTGTAATACCCGTCAGCTCAATTGTTGTTGCCGACAGAGGATGATGAGGATTTGCAAACCGTTCAAATCGATCGATGATTTCTCCTTCTTTCATCTTCACGGCAGCAAGTTCAATAATGGTATCGTATACGGCTGACAAACCGGTTGTTTCGACGTCAAATACTACGTAAGTTGCTTCTGTTAAATCCACATGCTTCGGATTATAGGCAATCGGCACGCCGTCGTCTACTAAATTAACTTCCACTCCGTACAGTATTTTAATGCCGTTCTTTTTCCCGGCTCCATATGCTTCAGGAAACGACTGTGCAACCGCATGATCAGTTATCGCTACAGCCGGATGTCCCCATTTTTTAGCTTGTCCGACTAAAGCTCCAACAGATGAAACGGCATCCATTTGACTCATTGGCGTATGCAAGTGAAGCTCCACACGCTTTTCATCTTCAGGCGCTGTATCTTGTCTAGCAGGACCGGTAATCTCGTTGACATCATTTCCAATCATAACTAAATCACGGACAAATGTATCATTTTGTACACTTCCGCGAACCTTTACCCACATTCCTTTTTTAATCGCTTGAAGTAAAGGAATATCTTCTTTGTCACGTGAAAACATTTTAACCATAATAGAGTTTGTATAATCTGTCACTTTAAAAATAAGAAGCGTACGTCCGCTTCGTAATTCTCTAGTTTCTGCATCAAATACGTATCCTTCAACGGCAATTCGTTTTTCTTCATCCACAATGGAGTCTAGGCGAACCGTCTCGTCTTTAATCGTATATCCAATTGTAAGCGGACCTTTTGGTAGGTCTGGTCCATCACTTTTTTCATTTTCTTTATTTTGCATTTCTGTGATGGCTTGTAATACTTTTTCTGTATCTTCTTGTTTTCGTTGCTCTACAAACTGCTGAAATGCTTCTTCTGAATGTACAACTTCCGTCATTAGCTGAAGGTTCGGAAAGCCATAGGACGCATACTGATCAGCAATTAACTGACTGTACTTTTTACGTAAAGCCGTTCCTTCTGCATCATGTCGTGCGTTCACAATCAATTTGGCACCGTTCAATCTCGGCATTTGATCTTGTAAAAGCGACTGTAAAAGCGGGGATATTCCCTGCATTTCTCCAATACAATGCTTCCAATATGACTGTACATGCTCTTCCGTACATTCTTTATTAACGGTTTGAATAGAAAAAGAAACACTCGCAATATGAGAAAAAGCTGAAGACATGCGAGCATGGAATAACTCATAGATCTCAAAAGGTAATAACCCTTCTAAAGAAAAATGAAAATGCCATTTTTTTTGTTCTTTCTGAATGACGAGCTTTTCAATCGCTGCGTTTTCAAAATAAGGAACAATTTGATCACTCGTCAGCTCTAACTGCTGCAGCAGCAACTTAAAACGCTCTTTTTTTCCTAGCGTTTGTGCTTCCAAGTTTTCTGCCTCCTTTTATAAATGAGTGCAATCTATTTTAACATAAATGACTTCTATTCTGTCATATGTTCTGTTTATAAACATAAAAACAGCAGGGATACAAATCCCCGCTGCTTCATTAATTCGCTAGCAGTTCTTTCACTGTTGAAACAAGACTGTCAACTGACACTTCTAGTGACTCCCCAGTTTTCCGTACTTTTACTTCTACAATTCCTTCAGATGCACGTTTACCAACTGTTACTCGAACAGGAAGACCAATTAAATCTGAATCTGCAAATTTTACTCCTGCACGCTCTTGGCGGTCATCTAACAGAACTTCAAAGCGATTATCTAATAACTCATTATATAATTTCTCACCTAGTTCACGCTGTTCATCATTTTTCACGTTAACTGGAATAACGTGCACTTGATAAGGCGTAACAGCCTCTGGCCATAGAAGACCGTTTTCATCATTGAATTGTTCTGCAATCGCAGCTACTGTACGAGAAACACCGATACCATAGCAACCCATAATCATTGGCTGGCTGCGTCCGTTCTCATCTAGATACGTTGCTCCCATCGCTTCACTGTAGCGAGTTCCTAGCTTAAAGACATGTCCGACTTCAATACCTTTAGCGAACTTAATAACACCTTGTCCATCCGGTGACTGATCTCCTTCTTGGATGAAGCGGAAATCTTCGTAAGTTGCATTAAAGTTACGTTCATTCACATTTGTATAGTGATAACCTTCTTCATTTGCTCCGCATACACCGTTAACGATTGCTTTTACCGCATGATCAGCTACCACTTCTACTGAATCACTTACACCAATCGGTCCTACTGAACCAACTGCGCATTTTAATGCTTCTTTTGTTTCTTCTGGAGTTGCCAGTTCAACGACGGAAGCTTCAAAATAGTTTTTCACTTTAATATCGTTTACTTCGTGATCCCCGCGAACAAGTACAAGCACAAAACGATCATCTACTTTAAATAAAAGGGACTTGATACAAGAAGTCGCTTCAACATTTAAGAAAGCAGCTACGTCTTCAATGCTATGCTGATTTGGTGTTTCCACTTTTGTTAATTCTTTTTCAGCTTCATCTGATTTTTCATACGTATTTACAACCGGTGCCATTTCAACATTTGCTGCATAAGAAGATGTATCTGAATAAGCAATTGTATCTTCCCCGATTTCAGAAAGAACCATAAATTCATGCGTATCTTTTCCGCCCATTGCACCTGAATCAGCGATAACCGCACGGAAATTTAATCCGCAGCGCTCAAAGATGCGGCTGTAGGCAGCAAACATTTTATCATACACTTCATCTAAACTTTCTTGAGAAGCATGAAACGAATATGCATCTTTCATAATAAATTCACGACCGCGTAATAAGCCAAAGCGTGGACGTTTTTCATCGCGGAACTTCGTTTGAATTTGATATAAATTTAGCGGTAAACGTTTGTATGACTTCACTTCGTCACGAAGCAAGCTTGTGATAACTTCTTCGTGTGTTGCTCCCAAAGCAAATTCACGGCCGTGACGATCTTTCATACGCATTAACTCAGGCCCATATGAATACCAGCGGCCAGACTCTTGCCACAATTCAGCTTGTTGTAAAGCAGGCATCAATAATTCGACAGAACCTGCACGGTCCATCTCTTCACGAACAATTTGTTCAACTTTTTGCAATACACGCTTACCAAGCGGTAAAAAGCTGTACACGCCGCTTGCATTTTGGCGCATATAACCTGCGCGCAGTAGAAGCTGATGGCTTTTTATATCCGCATCAGCTGGCACTTCTCTTAATGTAGGAATCAATGTAGAACTTTGTCTCATAACCTCGCACCTCTTTGCTTACTTCTCTATCTTATTTTTTAAGGCGGACCATGCCGCAATTTTCATATAATCAGCGAGGGAATATCCCTCGCTGAGCGTATGTCTTATAAAAAGAACTTTTGAATATCGTTCCACGTTACAACGAGCATCAGCAGCATTAATAAAGCAAAACCGATAAAATGAACAATCCCTTCTTTTTGACGATCAATTGGCTTACCGCGAATTCCTTCTACAGCGAAGAATAATAGTCGTCCTCCATCTAAAGCAGGAAGTGGAAGCAAATTGACAATCCCTAAGTTAATACTTAAAACGGCTGCCCATTTCATTAGGTAATAAATGCCTGACTGTGCTACTTGATCGGTTGCTGCGTAAATACCTACAGGACCAGAAAGCATATCCAGTTTGAACTGTCCTGTCACAAGCTTCCCAAGGCCCGTTAAAATTTCTTTCATCCACGTATATGTTTCAGTAGCTCCGTGCGTGATCGAACCAATGAATGACTTTTCAACCGGTGCATATACGCCAATTAATCCAATTGTCTGTTCCCCAACCTTGCGGCTTTCAGGTGTAATTGGAATATCTAGGGTTTTGCCGCCGCGCTGAACCGTGAATGTAATTTGCTGTTCAGGATGTTTTTGAATTACTTTTACGACATCATCCCACGTTGAAACACTTTGTCCATCAATTGCTTGAACTTTATCTCCTTGTTTAAGTCCCGCATCAACGGCTACTCCATCTGATGTTAATTTGCCCATCACAGGTTTGTCAACAACATATCCTTGAGAAATCCCAAGAACGATAAAAATAACAAAGGCTAATATAAAGTTCATTAGCGGACCAGCGAAAATGGCTAGCGCACGCTGACCAAGAGTTTTGGAAGCAAACTGACGGCTGTAAGGTGCAATTTGAATGTCTTCTCCGTCCATAACAAAGTAAGATTCTTCTGCTACCTCGAATTTTTGCAGATGTTCATCTTCACCTTCTTCATAACCTGAAATAAATAGATTATGCTCTAAGTCTGCTTGCTCTACCTCAATAACTTTTGCATTTGGATGCTGTTCCTTGTTATTAATAATGACTTTATTTACTTTGCCTTCCTTATCAAACATGAGGCCCACCATTTGACCAGGCTTAACTTCAATCATTTCCGGGTCTTCTCCAGCCATTCGAACAAATCCACCTAGAGGCAGTAAGCGAATGGTATAAACTGTTTCATCTCGTTTAAATGAAAAGATTTTGGGACCAAACCCAATGGCAAACTCACGGCATAAGATGCCTGCACGCTTTGCAAAAACTAAATGACCAAGCTCATGAAAGAATACAAGAGCTCCAAAAATGACGACAAACGCAATGACTGTGTTCAATGGGTATTACCCCCTTCATGTAATAGAGTCAAACCTCCACCCACCAAAAATAAGGGAGTGGCTTCTCTCGCACGCACATTATCGAGAGATGGCGGATCTAACAAACTCTCTTGCTTCTAAATCTACTTCTTTAATAGTAGATAAACAAGGTTTCTGTATTACAGTATGTTCATTCATTGCTTTTTCAATCACATCTTCAATTTGTAAAAATGTAATGTGACCATCTAGAAAGGCTTGAACAGCTTCTTCATTAGCTGCATTTAAAACAGTCGGAAGTGTTCCACCCACTTTGCCAGCCTCAAATGCAAAAGCTAAACAGCGAAAACGCTCTTCATCCATTTTAGCGAAGTGAAGCTGACCAATATCCGCCAAACTTAAACGCTTGGTGTCAGGCAAAGACATGCGTCTTGGATACGTTAACGCGTATTGAATTGGCACGCGCATATCGGGCGTTCCAAGCTGAGCAATAACGCTTGTATCAGAATACTCTACCATAGAATGAATGATGCTTTCCTTATGTAACAATACATCAATTTTCTCATAGGGAAGATCAAAAAGCCAATGTGCTTCAATCACTTCTAGTCCCTTATTCATCATCGTTGCCGAATCAATTGTAATTTTAGCTCCCATTGACCAGTTTGGATGATTTAACGCATCTTCAACCGTTACTCCCTGTAGTTCTGCTCTCGTCTTATCTCGAAAGCTCCCTCCAGAAGCCGTTAAAATTAAACGGTCTATTGCTTTTTGATCTTGCCCTTGCAAACTTTGAAAAATAGCTGAATGCTCACTGTCTACCGGTAAAATATCAGCGCCATATTCCTTGGCTGCTTCCATGACAAGGTGACCAGCGGTAACAAGTGTCTCCTTATTTGCAATAGCAATTGTTTTTCTCATTTTGATTGCTTCTAGCGTAGGAGTCAACCCTACACTTCCAAGAACAGCGTTTACCAACACTTCTGTAGAAGGATGAGTTGCTACTTCCACAAGTCCTTCTTCTCCATAAACAAATCGAATAGAAGGGAATTCTGCTTGCAGTGACAGACAATCTTCTTTCTTCATTACAGAAACAAGGGCTGGCTTACACTGCTGAATAATCTTTCTTGCTTCGTTAATATTTCGACCTACAGAGATTGCTGAGAGCTCAAAATGCTCAGGATGCGCTCGAACAATATCAACGGTTTGAGTACCGATTGAACCTGTAGCTCCTAACAAGGAAATTTTCTTCAAGTATATTCACTCCTATTAAAACAAAGACATCTTTTTTATAGAGATAATAAAAAAGCTAAAATTGGCATGATGAACATTAAACTGTCAAAACGGTCTAAAATCCCACCATGACCCGGTAAAATTTTCCCTGAATCTTTTACGCCATAGTGACGTTTGAACGCTGATTGTACAAGATCACCCATCTGTCCAAATAACGATACGATAATACCAATTACAAGTAGCTCGATCATAGTTTGATCAATATTTGCTAACAGCTTAAATACAATGGCTACTATAATAGCGCATACGACGCCACCAACAAAACCTTCAATTGTTTTATTGGGACTGATTTCCGGCCATAGCTTTCGTTTCCCCATTGCTCGTCCAATAAAATAAGCTCCGGAATCCGTCGCCCAAATAATAAGGAAAGCAAAGAACAAATAAGCTAACCCGAACTCTTGACGAACCTCGATAAAATAATGAAAGCCAAAGCCAACATATACTGTTGTTAATAAAATAAACCCAACGTCATCGAAGGTAAATTTATTTTTAACTACAACCGTGTACATTAATAAAAGAAGGACAGCAGCAAGCGCTACTTCTATCTTATGTTCACTTAAGAATTGAAATGCAACATCTCTTCCGTTTGGTAGTAAAAACACCCAAGTTAGTAATAAACTAATGATACTTGGAAAAGACATTGCTTTCAAATGTTTCATTTTTAAAAGCTCAATTACACCAACTGTTCCGATCACATACATGATAAGGGTAAAAGGTAACCCTCCAATTAAAACAATCGGCACAAATACCGCAAGTGCTACAATCGCGGTGATAATGCGCTGTTTCATCTTGTTTTCCACACCTTCTTATACACCACCAAAGCGGCGACCGCGCTTTTGAAACGCCTCGACTGCTTCGATTAAATGATTTTCTTTAAAATCTGGCCATAATACTTTTGTAAACCAAAACTCTGTGTACGCTAGCTGCCAAAGCATAAAGTTACTTAAGCGAAGCTCGCCACTTGTGCGAATAAGCAAATCCGGATCTGGAAGGCTTTTGCTCATTAAATAGGAAGAAAATAAATTTTCTGAAATAGAAGAGGAAGCCACTTTTCCCTGTTCTACATCTTCTGCCAATGACCGAATAGCGCCCACAATTTCGTGACGGCTACCGTAATTAAGCGCGAAGTTTAAAATCATCCCCGTGTTATGCTTTGTTTTTTCAATTGCCTTATCCACGGCTCGAATCGTATGGGCAGGGAGCTCACTTTTATCTCCCATAATACGAACTTGCACATTTTTTTCAATTAGCTCAGGCAAAAAGGTTGTTAAAAATTCCTCTGGCAGTTTCATTAAAAACTCAACTTCAGTTTTGGGGCGCTTCCAATTTTCAGTGGAAAATGCATATAAAGTTAATACTTTAACACCTAATTCATTGGCCAGTCTGGTCACATGACGTACTACTTTCATTCCTTCATGATGGCCCATCATGCGAGGAAGAGCTCGTTTTTGCGCCCAACGACCGTTCCCATCCATAATAATTGCAATATGTTCAGGAACAGGGTGCTGTTTCACTTGATCTTTTCGTTCTGACAAAGACAGTGTATTTAAATCTTGACTTTTCTTCCATGCTTGAAATTTTCTTAACATGCAAAGGTCCCCCGTTGTACGCTCTCACATAAACGTGTAGCTTATGTGAGTTTTTTCTTACTACACATTATTAACAAAAAAACCCCCTGTAAACAATAGAGGGTCTTTTACAATATATTTTACCTTGAAATGACTTAAACTGCCATAATTTCTTCTTCTTTATCTTTTGCCACTTTATCCACTTTTACGATATGGTCATCTGTTAGTTTTTGAATGTCATCACTGTAGCCGCGTAGATCGTCTTCAGTAATTTCACCTTTTTTCTCTAACTTTTTGAAATCATCGTTTGCATCACGGCGTACGTTACGAACCGCAACTTTTGCTTCTTCAGCATATTTTTTAACCATTTTCACTAACTCACGACGACGCTCTTCCGTTAAAGCAGGAATCGATAAACGGATAATAGTTCCATCGCTTGTAGGTGTTAATCCTAAATCAGATTTTAAAATAGCTTTTTCAACTTCACCAATTTGTGATTTGTCATAAGGCTGAATAACAAGCATACGAGCTTCCGGTACGCTTACTTGCGCCAATTGGTTAATCGGTGTTGGTGCACCGTAGTATTCTACCGTTACGCGGTCAAGAAGTGACGCGCTTGCACGTCCAGCGCGAATTGATGCTAGTTCGCGGCTAAATGATTGAATTGCTTTTTCCATTCTTTCTTTTGCGTTTTGCAACACTTGTTTTGGCATGTTTATTTCCCCTTTACAATTGTTCCAATGTTTTCGCCTGTAACGGCACGTTTAATATTGCCTTCTTCCGTAATTGAGAAAACAATTAGCGGAATATCGTTGTCCATACATAATGAAGAAGCTGTAGAATCCATAACAGCTAGTCCATCTTTTAAAACATCAATATATGTTAATGTTTCATATTTTACAGCATCAGGTACAAGCTTAGGATCTGCATTATAAACGCCATCTACGTTGTTTTTAGCCATTAAGATAACGTCAGCTTCGATTTCAGCTGCACGCAAAGCTGCTGTTGTATCTGTAGAGAAATAAGGGTTTCCTGTACCCGCAGCGAAAATAACAACGCGTTTTTTCTCAAGATGTCGAACAGCTTTTCTTCTAATATAAGGCTCTGCTACTTGTCTCATCTCGATAGAAGTCTGAACTCGTGTTTGCACACCAATGTTCTCTAAGCTATCTTGAAGAGCCAGCGAGTTCATCACCGTTGCTAGCATTCCCATATAATCAGCAGCTGCACGATCCATACCCATTTCACTACCAATTTTACCACGCCAAATGTTTCCACCACCAACGACTACAGCAATTTCCACACCTAATTCATAAACGGCTTTTACTTGTTCAGCAACAGATTTGATGATGGATGGGTTAATACCAAAACCATCTTCACCAGCTAATGCTTCTCCACTTAACTTTAATACGATACGATTATATTTTGCTTGACTCATGCTTACCTCCATCGTTAACGGTGAGATCTCTTTTGTAAAAAAGGGAACACACAGTGTTCCCTATACGGTCAAACCCTTACTTTTTAACTTGGTTCATTACTTCTTCAGCGAAGTTGTCTTGACGTTTCTCAATACCTTCTCCTACTTCAAAACGAACGAAGCTTTCAACAGTAGCGCCTTTGCTCTCAACGAACTGACGTACTTTTTGATCAGGATTTTTAACAAATGTTTGATCTAGTAAGCAAATATCTTCGAAGAATTTGCCAAGGCGACCTTCAACCATTTTTGCAACGATTTTTTCTGGTTTGCCTTCGTTTAATGCTTGTTGAGTCAATACTTCGCGCTCACGCTCAGTTTCTTCAGCAGAAACTTGGTCACGAGAGATGTATTTAGGGTTGATTGCAGCGATGTGCATAGCAACGTCTTTTGCAACAGCTTCTTCAGTTGTACCAGATAATACTGTTAACACACCGATACGTCCGCCAGCATGTAGGTAAGCACCGAATGCATCAGCATCAGTTTTTGTTGCTACAGCGAAACGACGTAGAGATAATTTTTCTCCGATTGTAGCGATTGCAGAGTTGATGTGTTCTTCAACAGTTGCACCGTTTTCCATTTTTTGAGTAGCAGCTTCAGCAGCGTCAGCTGGTTTGTTAGCTAAGATGTGAGCAGCTAATTCTTTTGTTAATTTTTGGAAACCTTCGTTTTTCGCAACGAAATCAGTTTCAGAGTTAACTTCTAAGATAACAGCTTCGTTACCTTGAGTTTCGATGTAAGTTAGACCTTCAGCAGCAATACGGTCTGATTTTTTAGCAGCTTTTGCAATACCTTTTTCACGTAAGAAATCGATTGCTTGCTCCATATCACCGTTAGTTTCAGTTAACGCTTTTTTACAATCCATCATACCAGCGCCTGTTTTTTCACGTAGTTCTTTTACCATTTGAGCAGTAATTGCCATAATGTGTAGCCTCCTTGTTTGGGTATGTAATTAATGTATATAAATGGGTTAAATCTTTTCAAAAAAAGGTGATAAAAGGCTATTCCCTCTTATCACCTTTCACGGAATTAAGCAGTAGTTGTTTCAGTTTCAACTGCTGTTTCTTCACCTTGTTTAGCTTCTAGAATAGCATCAGCAACTTTAGAAGTTAAAAGTTTAACAGCACGAATTGCATCATCGTTTGCAGGGATTACATAATCAATTTCGTCTGGATCACAGTTAGTGTCTACGATACCAACGATTGGAATGTGTAATTTTTTAGCTTCCGCTACTGCAATACGCTCTTTACGAGGGTCAATGATGAATAATGCATCTGGAAGTTGTTTCATATCTTTAATGCCGCCTAAGAATTTTTCAAGACGCTCTAACTCTTTTTTAAGTTGAACTACTTCTTTCTTAGGTAGTACTTCGAAAGTACCGTCTTCTTGCATTTTTTCGATATCTTTTAAACGTTTGATACGTTTTTGGATAGTTGAGAAGTTAGTTAATGTACCACCTAACCAACGTTGGTTAACAAAGTACATACCAGCGCGAGCTGCTTCTTCTTTAACAGAATCTTGAGCTTGTTTTTTCGTACCTACGAATAAAACAGTACCGCCGTCTGCAGCTAATTCTTTAACGAATTTGTACGCTTCTTCTACTTTCTTAACTGTTTTTTGAAGATCGATAATGTAGATGCCGTTACGCTCAGTGAAGATATATTTCTTCATTTTTGGGTTCCAACGGCGAGTTTGGTGACCGAAATGTACACCAGCTTCTAGTAATTGTTTCATTGAAATTACTGACATGTGTTTTTCCTCCTAATGGTTTTAAGTCTCCTCCGCTTATATCATCTTCAGCCGAAACTACAAAAAGTAGCACCATCAACCGAATCAACAAGCGTGTGTAATAACACCAAAAACTAATATAGCATACTCCTTTTTCACAAGCAAGCGTTTCATTAAGTTTATTGATGAAATTTCAATAATAATTCAATTTCAGTTTTCCCTCTGTGTAAATGTTTTGCAATTTCTTCAATTGTTAAACCTTTTCCCTTTAAATAAACGGAAAATTCTTTTATCTCTTCACCTGACAAATCTTGAATTTGGTCTGTAGTTAATTCATCAAAAGATGTGCTTATATGTTTCTGATTTTCTTCTATAGAGAGAAGTTCATGCAGCGACTGGGAAGGCTCACTTTTTAGATCCACCCTTTGAACAGGCACGTCTTCTTCATCTACCAAAGGTGATTTGGCGCTGCTTTCTTCCATTTCGGAAGAAAGCGAAGTTGAACGCTCACGAAGCTGCCGTAAAAACTGCTCGTTTTGTTCCTGAAATTCAGCGAGATATGAACTCATTGCAGCTTCCATTTTATTTATATTTTGCTGGTGCAAGCGTTCAATCCTTTTCACTTTGGTCACTTGCATATATAAAAGAATAATGCAAAACAGTGATAGACCATGAATTAAAAAACTAACTGTGAGTAAAAACCCCATCACTTTACCTCTTTGTTAAATTATTTTGCTTAAACTCGTACGCATTTTAAACAGCGCTTTCGAATGAATTTGAGAAATGCGTGAAGTGGATAGCCCTAACAGCTGCGCGATCTCTGTGAAAGTCAACTCCTCTTTATAAAATAATGAAACAACAAGCTGCTCTTTTTCATTTAGCTGCTCGATAACTTCAGCGAGCTCTTGATATCGTTCGTCGTTAATTAGCTCCTCTTCAGGAGAGAGCGTTTTTTCATCTTTAATCGTGTATTTTTGCTCTCCATCTTCATACTCTTTTGGCTGTTCTTCCATTGACAAAACGTTAGCTAAGAAGCCTTCATTCATTGTATGAACAACATCTGCTTCTGTCATGCCTACTTCTTTTGCAACCTCACTTGGTGCAACTCTGCGCAAGTATCTTTGTTCAAGTGCTTCTGTTGCTTGCTCAATTCTTTTCGTTTTTTCCCTTGCGCTTCTTGATAACCAATCTTCTTTACGAAGCCCGTCTATTATCGCCCCTCGAATTCGAAAAGACGCATATGTATCAAACTTTAAGTCTCTACCGTAATCAAACTTTTCCAAAGCATCGTAAAGGCCGATTAATCCTAAACTACGAAGCTCTTCTTTATGAATATTCTTCGGCAGCCCTACACTAATCCGCTGAACGTGATAGTTAACAAGCGGCATATACTTTTTAACAAGCATGTTTCCCGCATGGGAGTCTCTCGTCTCTATCCATTCCTGCCAAATTTTATGTTCTTCAACTTCTTGTATACTTTTCAAGGGTCTTTCAACTCCTTTTTATAGCGCTATTAAACGGTCAACGGTCAGAGCGCGCTTTATATCGTTTTTATCCCTTCATTAATCGTACGAACCTTTAAAATAGCCGTTTGAGGATCAAATTCAATTGTGCGTCCGTTGTGTCCTCCCGTAGCTTTTGCTGCAATTTCTACACTGTTTCTATGCAGTTCTCTCTCCACTGCTTGAACATTTCGAAGGCCAATTCGCATCACATCATTTCTTGGTTCCAATTGAAACATCTGTGCGCCCCCTGCTATTTTTGCTTTTAATAATCTTCTATGTGCACCTTGTTTAATCAACATATTTATCAAATCAAAAATAGCTGTATCTGCATATTTAGCTCTATTAAAAGGACATTTAGCCCCACTTGAATCGGGAAGCATTACATGAGCGAGCCCAGCTACTGAGTGAACAGAGTCGTAAACGACAACTCCTACACATGACCCTAATCCCGTTGTTCGAAGCACTGCGGGTGCATGTGTAACATTCATTTCGGCAATTCCTACCTTAATCACTTGTTTATCATCTCTCACGATTCTTCAACTCCTACAAACTTCAGCGTGATATCCATTATTCGCTTGGCTCACTGGAGGTGGTCTTCTAAAGAGAGCACTTTAGGTAAATTTAGAAGAACAATTAAACGGCTATCTACTTTAACAACTCCGTTCAAGTATTCTACAGCTGTTCCTTCAACTGTTTCAGGCACTGAAGCAATCGTTTTTTCATCAATGTCTACTACATCATTTGCGGCATCCACAATCAAACCTGCTTCTACATCATTAAGACGAACCATAATAATACGTGTCAGCTCATGGTTAAGCTGTTCTTGTAAGTTAAAACGAGTGCGCAAATCAATAATCGGTGTAATAACACCGCGAAGATTAATAACACCTTTTACATATTCTTTTACTCCAGGAACGCGTGTTATGTGCTGAATCTTTTCAATCGATTGCACTTCTTCTACTGAAATTCCGTACTCCTCGTCCCCCAATTGAAACACAATAATTTTCATGCCTTTCTCCCTTTCTTTTTACAGCATTTGTTATTTGATCAAAGCGTTGCAATCAATGATAAGTGCTACTTGTCCATCGCCTAAAATCGTGGCTCCTGAAATAGCAAATACACCCGGCAGATAATGACCTAAAGATTTTAAAACGATTTCCTGCTGACCGATAAAAGAATCAACAATTAGCCCGGCGGTCTTTTCTCCTTTTTTCACAATAACGACGGAATAATGATCTCTTTGTACCGAGTTAGGCACAGTAAATAGTTCTTTTAAATCAATAAGAGGAATAATGGCTCCTCGAAAGTCAATAACCTTTTGACCATGTACATGCATGACCTCTTTCGGCTGAACAATAGCTGTTTCAATAATCGAAGAAAGCGGTAAGGCATAGCGCTCTTCACTCATTTGCACGAGTAAAGCAGAAATGATAGACAGAGTGAGCGGCAGTTGAATAGAAAAACGCGAACCGTATCCTTCGTTAGAATCGATCGTTACAGAACCCCCTAGCGATTCAATCGTGTTTTTCACGACATCTAGACCTACTCCTCGTCCGGAAACATCTGAAATTTGTTCAGCCGTCGAAAAGCCCGAAGCGAAAATGAGCTCGTACACTTGTTTATCCGTCAGCGTTTCAGCAGTTTTCCCATCGATAATTCCTCGATCTAACGCTTTTTGCAGTACCTTTTCACGATTGATGCCCGCCCCGTCATCTTCTAAATCAATAAAGACATGATTTCCGCTATGATAAGCTTTAAGGCGAATCGTTCCCTTTTCATTCTTTCCGTTCTTTAAGCGTGCTTGAGGCATTTCAATTCCGTGGTCAACGGCATTTCTTAATAAGTGAACAAGCGGATCTCCAATTTCATCAATGACGGTCCGGTCCAACTCTGTATCAGCTCCGACAATTTGAAGTTCAATTTGTTTCCCTAAATCTTTTGAAAGCTGTCTCACCATACGGGGAAACCGATTAAAAACGGTTTCTACAGGCACCATACGCATATTTAAAATAATCGTTTGCAAATCTCCAGAAATACGGGACATCCGCTCTACCGTTTCGTCTAATTCGCTATTATTCAATTCTTTTGATATTTGTTCTAACCTGCCTCTATCAATAACTAGTTCTTCAAACAAGTTCATGAGACTGTCCAAACGGTCAATATTGACTCGAATCGTCTTGTTATTTGATAGCTGTCTTTTCTCTTCAACAGGCGATTTAGAAGGTGCTGACACAGTAACTTCCTGTATAGCTGCTGCTTCTTCTTGTGAAACAAGCTCCTGCATTTCTGTCTCCTTTTTTATGGGGACCGCAGCAATTTTCACGCTTTCTACTTCAGAGACCTCCATAATGCTCGCCTTCAGCTTTTCTTGCGATTCGCTTGTTACTAATATAACGATAAAAGATGATTCAAATTTTTCTTGTTCGATATCTTGAACAGTTGGCGCTGACTTAATGACGTCTCCCGCTTGCTCTAACACATCAAATACCATATATGCACGCGCAGCTTTTAACAGACAGGTGCGTTCGAGCTGTACGGTTATTTCAAACGCATTAAATCCTTGCCCTGCTGTTTGACTGAGCAGCGTTTGTAAGAACTCATCATACTCAATAGAAGAAGCCGCATGCTCTGCTGCGGGTTCCTCTGCTACAATACGCTGCAGCTTTTGAACAAGCAATTTGACATCAAGCTGACCATCGCCGCCTTCAGAAATAGATTGAACCATTATTTCTAGCGCATCGACTGATTCAAACAAAGCATCAAGAACTTCCGTGTGAGCGTCGATTTGATGATTTCGAACGGCATCTAGCACGTTTTCCATTTTGTGAGTTAATTGTGCTAAATCATCAAATCCCATTGTTGCAGACATACCTTTTAACGTATGAGCAGACCGAAAAATTTCATTTACATAACCAAGATCATCGGTATTTTTTTCAAAACGCATTAGCTGGTCGTTAACGTTTTGAAGATGTTCCTTGCTTTCTTCAATAAACACTTCTAGATATTGATTCATATCCATCGTAACTTTCCCTCCTATTTCTGTGCGTAGCGAGAAATAAAGCTTCCAACGTTTCGCAGCGGTTCAATATAATCAACAAGCTTTGTAGAAACAGCTGATTTGGGCATCCCATAAATGACAGCTGTTTCTTTAGATTCAGCCAATATAAGCGCGTCTTTATTTTTCTTTAAATCAATAATGCCTTCCGTTCCATCCGCCCCCATTCCCGTCAACACAATAGCAAGTTTTTGATAACCTGAAATTTTACTAATCGACTGAAACAAACGATCCACTGAGGGGCGATGTCCCTTTACAGGTGAAGAAGTGTCTAAACAAATGCTGAGCTGTCCTTCTTTCTCTACAACCGTCATATGAAAACCTCCAGGCGCAATGTACGCACATCCTGAGCGCGCGATTTCATTGTCTTGTGCTTCTTTCACTTCAATATCAGCTAGCTGATCTAGTCTAACCGCTAATGATTTTGTGAAATTTGGAGGCATATGTTGCACAATAAAAATAGGTGCGTGTATGTCTTTTGAAACAGTTGATAATACTTCTTGCAGCGCACGCGGTCCTCCAGTAGAAGTGCCAATACAAATCATTTTGTTCACTTTCGTCCCCATCGGGAGGTTATATACACTTCTGTTTTGCACGTGCTGATGACTGCTTGAAGATATGTTGGCTTTACTAGCAAGCAATAGTTTAGAGATAAGCTCATCTTTCACTTTATGTAAGTCCAGCGAAATAGCTCCCGAAGGTTTAGCAACAAAATCAACTGCGCCGTACTGCATAGCGGTCAGCGTATTTTCAGCACCTTCTATTGTTGTACTCGATAACATGACAACAGGAAGGGGCTTCACACGCATAAGCTGCTTTAACATATCTAAGCCATTCATTTTAGGCATTTCGATATCAAGTGTCACAACGTCTGGCGACAGCTCGAGCGCTTTTTTCAACCCTTCTTCACCGTTACGTGCGGTACCCACAACGTGAAAACGACTGTCACATGCTAAAAAATCGCCGATTAGCTTTCGCATAAATGCAGAATCATCCACAATAAGCACCTTTATTTCATTCACTCTCATTTCCTACCTTTCAAGAAAAAATCGTTTGAGGCGCCGAATAAACATTCCCTCGTTTTTAGCCGTTATCCTATTATCTTGAGGAATAAGAATATTCACCATTTCTATTAGTGATACACTTGCTTTAGATGTTGGGTTTTGAAGCAAAAAAGGCATTTGGCGATTGACCGCTTTCTGGACAGCTTGATCGTTTGGCACAATACCTAATAGAAAAATAGATATGTTCAAAAACTGCTGAACAGCTCGGTTAAATCGTTCATACGTCTCATTTCCTTCTTTGTCAGAAAGCGTTTTGTTAATAATAAGACGAACCGGTGCTGATACAGAATAGGAAGCTGCTAGCTTAATAGCAGCGTAAGCATCTGTGATAGATGTAGGTTCGGGTGTTGTGACCACGATCATTTCATCTACAGCTTTTAAAAACTTAAGCACACTCTCTGACATGCCCGCTCCCATATCAAAAATCATGTAATCGTATTGATTTGTTAAAGAACTCAATTCTTGTATTAAATGAGCAAGGTCCGATGGAGACCATTCAAATACAGAGGAAATTCCCGTTCCACCAGCCACATAAGCTAAATCTTCAGGACCTTTTTTAATAATTTGCTGGATGGAAAGCTTTTTTTCTAGCAAATCAACCATCGTATAGGAAGCAGTTTGTCCAATCAAAATATCAATATTTCCCATCCCTATATCCATGTCAAAAAGAAGAACTCTTTGCTTTTGCTTCGTTAGCGCAAGAGATAAGTTTAATGATAGATTCGACTTTCCAACTCCTCCTTTTCCGCTTAACACGGCTATCGTTTTACAATTTCTTAAAGAGTTTTGATGTTTCTTTAACACTTTTTCTCTTAAAACTGCTGCTTGATCATTCATCTTTCCAATCTCCAAACACATCGTCGATAAACTCTTCTATTTTAAATGACGAAACATCTTCTGGTACATCCTGCCCGTTTGTTGTAAAAGCAGCTCGTTGGCCGTAACGATACAACATATTTAAAAGCGAGCCTTTGTGAGTTGTTTCATCTCGCTTCGTAAAAATCAGTTGATCAACAGGGAGACTAGCAAAACGTTCATATATAGCTTTCATATCTGATGCTTTTGACGTTAGTGCTAGAACAAGAAACGTTTGCAAATCTTCTTGAAACGTAATAATTTTCTTTAAATCATTTACATATTGCGGTTCTAAAAAGTTACGGCCTGCTGTGTCAATAAAAATCACATCGTATGCTTTTGTTTCCAGCAAAGCTTTTTTAAAATCTTCTCCGTTATAGCAAATCGTTAAAGGCGCATTTAAGATCGAAGCGTACGTCTTGAGCTGCTCAATCGCTGAAATTCTATAGGTGTCCGTTGTGATAAATGCTATTTTTTGATTTTGTTCTAGGACACACTTTGCAGCCAATTTAGCAAGAGTGGTTGTTTTACCGACACCTGTTGGCCCTACTACACTTACATATTTTTTGAAAGGACCGCTCCATTCACTTGCTTTAAACTGATTGGTAAACCAGTTTTTCGTCCACTTCATGAGTTGGTTTGAGTTAGGGCGGCGATGTAAGTAGTAGTACTCTAGCATAGGAGCCTCCAAGTTTTCTAAAATAGCTTCGTCTATTTCTTGCAAACGCAAATAAGCAAGCACTTCTTCCACTACTTTTGGATATGAACCTGAAGAAACCTTTGGCATTTGACTCATTTGTGAGACAAGAGTATTTAACTCACTGAGCTGCTGCTTCATAAAAGATTGATTATCTTCCATACTGGGTTCTGGCGGCGCTGAGTTCTTCTTTACGCTCAGCTTTTCTACGGGATCGACAGCTGCCAATACTTCTATTTTCGCCTTAGTAAATAAGCCAAGAAAACCTCCTGTTCGAATTTGTTTCGAATGTAAAATAACCGCTTCCTCACCTAAATCTGAACGAATGGCTTTCATAGCTTGCGGCATAGATTCTACTACATATTTTTTTACTTTCATCAGATATCCACCACTCCAACACTTTGAACTTCAACATTTGCTTCTAACTCGTTATATGATAAAACCGCCATATGAGGAAAATACCGCTCAGTGATTTGACGCACGTACATCCTCACTGCAGGAGAACATAACACAATTGGAGACTGTTCTTGAAAAGAAAGTGTTTCTATTTGCTTAGCTATACTTTCCACAATAGCTTGTGAAACGTTAGGGTCTAGTGATAAATAGTTCCCATGCTCCGTTTGTTGAACAGCTTCCGCCATCGTTTTTTCAACTTTTCCTGAAAGGGTAAGAACTCGAAGCAGACCTTCTTGGACCGTATATTGACTGGTAATTTGCCTTGCAAGTCCTTGCCTGACATATTCAGTTAACAAATCGGTGTCTGACGTCATTTTTCCGTAGTCGGCCAGCACCTCAAAAATAATGGGTAAATTTCGAATTGAGACGCTCTCTTTTAAAAGTTTTGCCAGTACCCTTTGAATGTCTCCAACGGAAAGCGGATTAGGCGTTACTTCCTCAATTAAAATAGGATACGTTTCTTTTGTGTGATCAATTAGTTGCTTTGTCTCCTGCCTTCCAATCAGCTCATGCGCATACGATTTTATAACTTCTGTTATGTGCGTAGACACAACCGACGGTGGGTCCACAACGGTATATCCAAACATCTCAGCCTGCTCCTTCACCGACTCGCTAATCCATTTCGCAGGCATTTTAAAAGCTGGTTCTAACGTATCAATTCCTTCAATCAACTCATCATCCATTCCGGGACTGATTGCTAAGTAGTGATCGAGCAGCAGCTCCCCTTTCGCCACTTCATTGCCCTTTATTTTAAGACAGTATTCGTTGGGCTGAAGCTGAATGTTATCTCTGATACGAACAACTGGAATGACTAATCCTAGCTCAAGTGCCAGCTGGCGCCTAATCATAACAATTCGATCGAGTAAATCGCCTCCTTGATTCGTATCAGCAAGCGGAATTAATGCATACCCAAATTCAAATTCAATCGGATCAACGCTTAATAGATTGACAACACTCTCTGGACTTTTCATTTCATTGTCTTCTAGCTCTTCTTCAGTAGGGGCCATTTCTTCACGAACCGCCTGATGGTTAGCCTGAGACAAATAATAGCCTCCCGCCCCTAATAAAATAGCAATAGGCATTGTAATGACATCATTAATTGGCGTGATTAAACCAAGAGCGGCAATTGTTCCTCCAGTTACATAAAGCATAACGGGAAAAGCAAACAGCTGCCGTGTAATATCTTCGCTCAAATTGCCTGTTGAAGCAGCTCTCGTGACGATAATTCCCGTCGCTGTTGAAATCATGAGGGCTGGAATTTGACTCACTAATCCATCGCCTACTGTTAACAAAGTAAACGTTTGGGATGCTTCAGTGATGGACATTCCCATTTGCAGCATGCCGATAATAATTCCAAACAAGATGTTAATAAGGGTAATGACAATCCCTGCAATGGCATCACCTTTGACAAATTTACTAGCTCCATCCATTGCTCCGTAAAAATCTGCTTCGCGCTGAATTTTTTCACGGCGGTCAATTGCTTGTTTTTCTGAAATCATACCTGCATTTAAATCTGCATCAATGCTCATTTGTTTCCCTGGCATCGCATCCAAGGTAAAACGTGCGGCTACTTCAGAAACACGCTCCGCTCCTTTTGTAATAACGAGAAACTGAATGATAATTAAAATAATAAAGACAACAAACCCCACTAACGGATTTCCACCAATCACGAAGTGGCCAAATGTTTCCACTACTCCGCCTGCTTCTCCTGTTCCTAAAATTGAACGGGTTGTCGATACGTTCAAACCTAATCGAAACAGCGTAAGAACCAGCAGCAAAGACGGAAACACCGATAGCTCTAAAGGTTCTTTCATATTCATGGAAACGAGCAGTACAAGCAGCGCAAGAGAAATGTTAATCATGATTAAAATACTTAATAACCATGAAGGCAACGGAATAACAAGCATAACGATAATGAGTACAACACCTATAACAACTGGCAGTTCTCTTGCAGACATTAATTTTTCTCTCCTTACAATAGCGTAACGTTACATTTTATTTTGAATGCGGTATACGTAAGCTAATATTTCAGCCACCGCTTTAAAAAACTCTTCTGGAACCGCATCCCCTACTTTGGTTTGATCAAAAAGCGCTCTTGCCAGCGGGCGGTTCTCTACCATGATAATTTCATGACTTTTGGCAATTCCTTTGATCTTTTGAGCAATAAAATCTACGCCGCTGGCTACAACATAGGGAGCATCCATTTTTTCTTCATCATATTTTAAAGCAATGGCATAATGAGTAGGGTTTGTAATGACGACATCTGCTTTTGGAACTTCTTGCATCATGCGAGACATTGCCATTTCACGCTGCTTTTGCTTTATTTTTGATTTGATTAGAGGATCTCCTTCAATGTTTTTATGCTCATCTTTGATATCTTGCTTTGACATTCGAATATTTTTCTCGAAATCAAACTTTTGGTACAAATAATCAAGCAGCGATAAAAATAAAAGCATAAGCGAAGCTGCAAGTCCCATTTGAAAAACAAGCTTAGACAGAACAACCAGCGAGTCCCCTATACTTTTTTGAGATAAATTTAATACATCTTCTATGTGAATCCATAAGATAAAAAACGTGACGGCTCCGATACACATAATTTTCAGCGTTGACTTGATTAGTTCTACCAGCGCTCTCATGGCAAAAATTCGTTTGGCTCCGCTAATAGGGTTAATCTTTTCTAACTTAGGCTGAAGGGACTCCGTGGAAAAAAGAATGCCAACCTGCATATAATTCGCTCCGAGCGCAGCAACAAAAGCTGCGAGCATGACAGGACCCGCTGCAAGAGCAATTGAAGGAAGAAGATGCTTAAACATCGCAAATACGCGCTCTGCCGTCACTTCCTCAAGCATATACGTTTGAAAAGCTTCTCTTAACAGCTTCATCATTTGCTGTAAAAATTGTTTGGCTCCAAACAAAAAATAAAGAAAAACCATTAAAAGAATGAGCGCAGTGGTAACGTCTTGACTTTTAGCTACCTGTCCTTTTTTTCGAGAGTCCTGCTTTTTTTTAGGTGTAGCTTTTTCCGTTTTTTCTCCTGCAAAAAATTGCAAATCAACTTTTACTAAAAACAAAGCTACACCCCTCCTAATATGCGGATCATCGCGCGCATCGCTTCTATCATTTGTTCAAATATGATTTGCATCATATAAAACATGCTCCCCATCACTACAATTAGTAAAATAAAAGCAACGATGATTTTCACCGGAAATCCAACTACGAAAATATTTAACTGCGGAACCGTTCTCGCGACGATGCCAAGCGCGATATCGACTAAAAATAATGAACCAACCAAAGGCAAAGACATTTGAACGGCTACTAAAAACATCGATGAAAAAACAGTTATGATGTGTGTAGCAAATGCTTGGCTTCCCACAGGGAAAGCTACTTTGTCTAACGGAATAATTAAATAACTATTATAAATGCCATCTATTAATAAATGATGCCCATTGGTCGATAATAAAAATAGAAGAGCAAATACATATAAATATTGACCTAGTATCGGACTTTGCGCCCCTGTCTGCGGGTCTATTACACTGGCAATGGCAAACCCAATTTGAAAATCGATGAGACCTCCGGCGATTTGAATAGCCATAATAAATACATACGCAGTCAAACCAATAAACAACCCAACAGCACATTCTTTTACTACTAAAAGTACAAACTGTGCATCTAACGAAACGACGGGTAAATCAATCGTTGTCGCAATAATGACGGATAGCGAGGCAGACAAACCTACCTTATGAACTGCGGGAATCGTTTTGTATGAAAATAGCGGAACAGTGATGAAAAAAGACGTTACCCGCACTAGTACTAGTAAAAACGCGGGATAGGATAAGATCAACTGACTCATAGCTATCCTACGTACCGATACAGATTTGCAAAAATTTCATATGTAAATGAAATCATTTTCGATAACATCCACGGACCAAAAAATACAATCCCTACTAAGACCGCTACAATCTTAGGAACAAAAGCAAGAGTTTGCTCTTGAATTTGGGTAGTTGCTTGAAAAATACTAATAATGAGCCCAACTACAAGGGCCAGCAGTAATAGAGGACCAGATACAATTAAAATCGTATACACGCCTTTTTCTGCTAACGAAATGACAAATTCTCCATTCATTGTCTATCACCTATTGAAAACTTATTAATAATGATTTAACAACTAAATTCCAGCCGTCAACCAGTACAAATAGTAAAATTTTAAATGGGAGCGAAATCATAACGGGAGGAAGCATCATCATTCCCATAGACATCAGCACGCTTGCTATAATCATATCGATAATGAGAAAAGGAATAAAAATCATAAATCCAATTTGAAATGCCGTCTTTAGCTCACTGATCGCATAAGCTGGAACGAGCGCAGTTAAGGGAATATCTTGAACAGAGGATGGTTTATCTATATCCGCATATTCTAAAAAAAGAGCTAAATCTTTTTGTCTTGTATGAGCACTCATAAATTCTTTCATTGGTTCAGCTGCTTTTTTATAGGCTTGATTCAACGTGATTTTTTCTTTTAAAAGCGGCTGAAGCGCCTGTTCATTTACCTGAGAAAAAGTTGGTGCCATAATAAAAAATGTTAAAAACAGCGATAAACCAACTAATACTTGATTAGGAGGCATTTGCTGTGTCCCAAGCGACGTACGTACAAATGAAAGCACAATGACAATTCGTGTAAAGCAGGTCATCATGATTAAAATTCCAGGAGCTACTGAAAACACCGTCAGCAGCAACAAAAGCTGGACAGAAGTTGAAATATTTGTAGGACTGCTCGAGTTAAAGAGATTCATCACTTCATTCATCGTTCTTTTTGTTCCTTTCTAACTCTTTCAGTGCGTTTTGTCTTTTTATTTTCATTTCATTCATTTCTCGCTGAAAAAGCTGCTGAAAAGAATGACTAGATTTCTCTTCTTTTTTAGAAGTGAATTTTTCTAAAAAAGACGGTAATACGACTTTATATTCGCCCTCGTTTTTCTGTTGTTCCTCATACTGCGTAAGCAGCTGCTGTTTCTCTTGCCCTGTAATTTCTGAAAGAAGCTGCACGTTTTCACCGACTCCAATAACAAAAAGCTGATTTCCAACTTTGACTACTTGTACAGACTTGCTGCTTCCAACATTTGTACCACCCAAGTTTTGTACGACTTTATTTTTTTGTAGAAGCCTTCCTTTTTTATTTACAAATTTTAAGAGCGCAAAAAGCAGCCCAATTACAAGTAAAAACGCGAATATCATCTTCACGATATCTCCAGCTGAAAGCGCAGGCGTCGCCTGGAGTTCAGTTTTTTCTTTTGAATCAGTACTCTCACTCTCTGAACACTTCTCCGTTTTCTCCAAACATTCTTTTACCGATGCAGATCCACTTTCTGCATAGACGATTTGATTTGCTCCTGCTAATACGCTTATTAACAGCGCAACAATTACGAACTTTCGCAGCAATGTCTGCCACCTCTTACTTCAACATAGTGTAAGATTAGCGGGAAAGTCCCGCCAATCTGTTGTTTATCCAATTGCTTTTGAAATTGCCTCTAATACACGATCTGCTTGAAACGGCTTAACGATAAAATCTTTTGCCCCTGCTTGAATGGCATCAATCACCATTGCCTGCTGTCCCATCGCTGAACACATGATCACCTTGGCATCACTTTTTATGTTTTTAATTTCTTTTAAGGCCGTAATTCCATCCATTTCAGGCATCGTAATATCCATTGTGACAAGATCTGGTGCATGCTCTTTAAATAACTCCACAGCCTGCTGGCCATCTGCCGCTTCCGCTACTACTTCATATCCATTTTTCGTTAAAATATCTTTAATCATCATGCGCATGAATGCAGCATCATCTACAATTAAAATTCGGTTTCCCATCTCTACTCCTCCTAAAAATCATTACTTTAGTTTGTTAATACGGTCTCTTTGACTAATAATATCAGTTACGCGAACGCCAAAATTCTCGTCAATGACGACCACTTCACCTTTTGCAATTAATTTGCTATTAATCAAGATATCTACCGGTTCGCCTGCTAGTTTATCAAGTTCAATGATTGCACCAGAAGATAATGCTAAAATCTCTTGAACCGTTCGCTTAGTCCTTCCAAGCTCCACGGTAACTTGAAGCGGGATATCAAGCAGCATGTCTAAATTTCGTGAATCCCCTTGAGGAGAAGACACGTGCTCGAACTCTGAAAACGATGCGGGCTGAACATCAACTGGTACATGAACAGGTTCTGCCTGCTGTGTTTCTTCATGCTGTATGTATTCAGCTGCTGGCTGTTCTGTTTGCTTTTCATTAAGACCTGATTCTTTTTCAATAGAAGCTGCCGTACCTTCTGCGCTTGGAACTAAGAGCTCTTCCACCAAACTTTTGGCAAAAGATATCGATAAAAGCTGCATAATATTCGAATCGATTAATGTGCCTACCTTCAAATTAAAAGAGACTTTTACAAAGACGTCATCTTGGGGAATCAGCTCTGTACCTTCTCCTTTTTGAATATTTAAAATATCTAAGCTCGGCGGAGAGATATCAATTTTCTTTTGAAATACCGTAGACATAGACGTCGCTGCAGAACCCATCATTTGATTCATCGCTTCCTGCACTGCACTCAGCTTAATTTCATCCATGATTTCCGTTGGATTCTCACCCGTTCCACCAAGCATCAAATCTGAAATAACAGCTGCATCTTCATGTTTAATAACTAACAAATTCGTACCAGAAAAACCTTCTGTATACTGAACTTGCACAGCGACATGAGGATTTGGAAATTCATCCGTCAGCTCTTCTTTATATACGAGCGATACAAACGGTGTGGTAATATCGACTTTTTGATTCAATAAAGCCGACAGCGCTGTTGCTGAACTGCCAAACGAAATATTTCCAATTTCGCCAAGCGCGTCTTTTTCCATTTCCGTAAAGTAATCGTCTACTTGACTTGACTTATTCGGCTCTGAAAACTCGTCAAGTGAAGAAGTTCCTTTTAACAACGCATCAATTTCATCTTGCGAAAGCATGTCATCGTTCATTCCTTTCGTTCCTCCTCTTAACACCATCTAGAATTTGCACAGCGACTTTCCGACTGACTTTTCCAGGCTGTGCAATAAATTTAGGTTGTTCTCCGACGTAAATAGTTAACGGATTATGAACGCTTGTTTGCAGTCGAATAACATCTCCCGCATCTAATGCTAGGAAATCTTCAATGGAAATATCCGCTTTTCCTAGCTCGGCTACAACCTGCAATTCCGCATCATTAATTTGTTCCTTTAGCTGCTCAACCTCTTGTACGTTAGGTTCTTTTTTCGAAGATTGCATCCAGTAATGAACGGACAGTTTGGACACAATCGGCTCAAGCGTCACGTGCGGAATACATAGATTGATCATGCCCGTTTCATCTCCAATTTGTACGTTTAATGAAATGACGATGACAATTTCATTTGGTGAAATTACCTGCAAAAACTGAGGATTCACTTCAAACTCTGATGTTTCAGGTTCAATTTCCGCAATAGAACTCCAAGCTTCTCTCATACTGTCTAACGTTTTCTCTAACAAGTTTCGAACCAAGCTCGTTTCAATCTCCGTTAAGTTACTAATTTTCCCACCGCTCTCGCCTTGTCCCCCGAGCAAGCGGTCAAGCATCGCATAGGCAATGTTCGGATTGACTTCCATAATGATATGCCCTTCTAAAGGAGGGACGGCTATCACGTTTAAGATGGTTACTTTCGGAACAGAGCGAATGAACTCCTCATACGGAATTTGATCCACTGATACAACGGACACTTGTACAACGTTACGAAGCTGCGCCGAAAAGACGTTAATTAACATGCGCGCATAATTTTCATGAATTCGCGTCAAACTGCGAATCTGATCTTTCGAAAAACGCAGGGCGCGTTTAAAATCATATGTACGAATACGCTGTTTTTTATTTTCCTTTTTTAACTCATCCGCATCCATCTCTCCGGTTGATAACGCGGATAATAGGGCATCAATTTCATTTTGTGATAATACATCCCCAGCCACTAGCTTCCCTCCCTTTTTCTTTACTGCAACACTTTAGACGTTGTATAAATTTTAACAACATGTCCGTTTTCCATTAATTGATCAATTTGCTTTGCAATATCTGTTTCTAACGTACTGAGCCCTTGCGTTCCTTCAAAATCTTGAGCACTCATATCGGAGAGCCGTTTGATAATAATGTCTCTTACTTGAAAGTCTCTTTTTTGAAGCTCTGCTGCCGCTTTTTTACTATCCATTTGAATTTTAAAGGAGATGCTGATGTAGTTATTGCTTTTTAAATTGGTTTTGATATCCGTTACATCCACAGAAGCTTTAATCACATCGTCGATAGATGGACCTTTTTCGGTACTTGCCTGCTCCGTATACTTTAACGTCACAATAACCGCAATGCTTCCTATTAAAGTAAGAGAAAGCAGGATAATAATCATCTTACTAATTAGCTTATTTTTGAACACACTTTATTCCTCCGTCGTTTGCTGCAACCCTAATACGTTAATTCGCTGATAATAACTCGTCACTTTCTCATTCACTTCTTCAACTGAATCCTTTACCACTAGCTTTTTGTTATTTGTTAGCGTAATAGTTGTATCTGGAAATGCCTCAACCTGCTCGATGTAAAGAGCATTTAACGTAAATGTTTTGCCGTTTAGCCTCGTTAAAGTGATCATAATCAACCGGAGTAATACCTACTCCTTCCTCCCGCCTATCGTTTTAGATTCACTAATTCTTGCAGTATTTCATCGGATGTTGTGATAATTCTTGTATTCGCTTGAAATCCGCGCTGTGCAACAATCATGTCCGTGAATTCCTCCGATAAATCAACGTTGGACATTTCAAGGGCGCTTGAGACGAGCGTTCCTGTACCGCTATTTCCAGGAGTAATGTTTGCAGGAGTTGTAACTAGCCCCGCATTTGGAGTATCTGCAAACAAGTTTCCTCCTACTTTTTGAAGTCCTTCATTGTTAGCAAACTTCGCAAGTTTAATAGTACCTGCAACTCTCGATACACCAGTATTGTCTATATAATTCACTGAGCCATCCGAGCCAATTCCATAGCTTTGACTATTTGGAGGAATAACGATTTTCTGATTGGTCGAACTTTGCAAATAAAGGCCACTCCCTGTTACCAAGGCTCCATTTCTATCTAAATAAAAGTTTCCCGCCCTCGTATACATGGGGTTTGTGACCGTTCCATTGTTTTGTGTACCACTATTTCCGACAATAAAATACCCATCCCCAGAAATAGCTAAATCAAGCGGCCGTCCCGTTGACTGAATACTCCCTGCCGTTTGAACTGTATCAACCGTGCCAATTTGTGAACCTAACCCAACTTGTTTAGCGTTAACACCTCCACGGTTAGCTCCCGGTGCCGTCGCTCCTGCTACCTGCTGACTTACTAAATCTTGAAACGTTGTACGTCCTTTTTTATAGCCGTATGTATTAACATTGGCAATGTTATTTCCTAGGACATCTAATTTAGTTTGAAAATTTTTCATGCCGCTGATTCCTGAATACATCGAACGTAACATAAAATCACTCCTTAAATTTGGTTGGTTAACTGCTTACTTCTAAGATATCGTTTAGCGAAAGTACCGTATGATTTTCATCGTTGATCGTAAACGATATCTCATTGTTTTTGACGGATGCTGTTGAAATGACTCCTTGCTTTTTATTTCCTTCTTCATCTAACCATGCAGCGGTTTTACCAATTAATTCGCTTCCTTTTAAAATAGGAGAAGCCTGAGACTGCGTTACAAACGTATTGAGCGATGTGCTCATATTTGTCATTTGTTCAAGGGATGAAAACTGAGCCATTTGAGCAATAAAGTCTTTGTCTTCCATTGGATTCATTGGATCTTGATTTTGAAGCTGAGCAATCAAAAGCTTCAAAAAGTCATCTTTGCCAAGCGAGCTGTTTCCCGTTTGCTTCACTTGTGTTTCCCTATTGCTTAGATACAAGTCAGACGTAATTTCATTTGTCATTGTTATCACCTATACGTTGTAGTTAATAAGCGCTGCTTCAAAAGAAGACAAAAATGAAGCCCCTTCTTCCAAGTGTTGTGAATCTTGATCTTCCTCTTCGTTTCTAAACAGCTCTTTTTCCTGTCTTTCTTTTTGCTGGTCGTTTTCATTGTTATACGACATCGCTTGTTCTGACAGTAGCACATCGATTTTATCAATTGATACATGCTGAGACGCGAGACCGTGCCGCAAAGTTGAAAGATTGGAGTCCAATAACTCTTTTGTTTTTGCTGACGATACGACAATTCGCGCAACCGTTTCGCTGTCTTTCTGAAGCATTTCAATTGAAATCGCACCTAGCTGTTTGGGAAATAACTTAATGAGAAGCTTGGATGTTCCCTCTTCGGCACTAAACGAAGCTTTACTCCATACTTTCTCAAGCTCGTTTACCAAATTGCTAGACTGCTGATAGTCAGATTTTGCTTGCCCTAGATAAATAGAGAACTGCTGAAGCTTAGGCATTTCTCCACTTCCAAAGGATGATGGCTGATTCTCTACTGGCGCCCCGGTTGTGTGTGTACCTGCCGAACTTTCGCTATTTTCCAAAAAGCTATTGGTATCTATACTTCCGCTGGGTACAACCACATCTTTTTTCCATGGAAGCTGATTAAAAAACGGTACTTTTTCTTCTTTAGGAAAAGCAGTCATATTTTTCACAGAACTTTCTGAAGCTGTATGAACAGCGTCCACATCCCCTTGTTCAACCGATACATGATGAGACCCGAGAGCTTGCCGTAATCTGAAAAGATTGGCATCTAACAGCTCTTTTGTTTTCGCTGACATTACCACAACCTGCGCAATCGTTTCATCGTCTTGTTGAAGCACTTCAATTGATATTGTCTCTAGCTTCTTTGGAAATAGCTGAATGGAAAGCTTGGATACTCCCTCTTCAGAACCACTCGAAGCTTTACTCCATATTTTCTCCAGCTTGTTTACCAGATCGCTAGACTGTTCATAATCTGATTTCGCTTTCCCTAAATCAATAGAAAACTGCGGCCTTTTTTCTTCTTTACCAAAAGCAGTCATATCTGTTACTGAACTTTTTGGAGCTGCTTGAACAGTAGCCACATCCACTTCATCAACGGATACATGCTGAGACGTGAGAGCTTGTCGTAAACTGAAAAGGTTGGCATTTAACAGCTCTTTTGTTTTCGCTGACGATACAGCTACTTGTGCAACCGTTTCATTGTCTTGTTGAAGCACTTCAATTGAAATCGTCCCTAGCTGCTCTGGAAACAATTTAATGGAAAGCTTGGATGCTCCTTCTTCAGTACTGATCGAAGCTTTACTCCATATTTTTTGCAGCTCATTTACCAGATCGTCAGACTGTTGATGATCAGAGTTTGCTTGCCCTAGATCAATAGAAAACTCTTGGATCTTAAGCATTTCTCCAGCTCCAAAAGCTGATGGGTTATTTTTTAACTTCAACCCGGCTGTTTTAGCAGTGAAAGAACTTTCACTATCTATACTTGGGTTACCTAAAACCAAATCTTTTTTCCATGGAAGCTGATTAAATAGCGGCCCTTTTTCTTCTTTACGAACAGCGCTCATATCTTTTAGAGAATTTTTTGAAGTTGAATGAACAACGGCGAAAAAACCAGCTGAGCGCTTTTCATGTAAGGTATCGGTTAATACACGTGGTTGTTTATGAATTTTCTCTATTTTTTCAACAGCAGCTTTCCGCAAGCCTTGAAGCTGCGAATCTGAAATCTTCACTGACTGTAGCTGCGGTTTTTGTAGTTTTTCCATCAGCTGAGCAAACTCTGTTTGAAACGCAGACGACGTGTTTTTGCATATAGTCAACAAGCTAGAAATAGAAGACAAATATTGTTCTTGACTGTCTGTTTTAGATGAAACAGGTTCGTGCTGCATTTCTGTTAACACGTGCTGCAGCTTTAGAAGCGGCTGTTCCAAATCTAGACTACTTGGAATACTACTAATCATCTCGGCTAGATGTTCGTATAAGACAGACGGTTCATCTCCTTCATCTTCTGTTTCGCTTAACTGAATCGCCATTAACCCGACCGCGTTAAAGACGTCTTGATTTATCGCTTGTTCATTCAATGATTTCTCCCGGCTCGCTAAAGGTTGCGCATTTAGCTGCTGAAGCTGTTGAACGATTTCTTCAAAAAAACCCTGAGTCTGACTAGCAGCTACTTTTTCATCGCAGTTTACCTTTGATGCAGCTGCTGGACGTAGTGAAATTTCCACTTTTTTCACCTCTGCTTTTATTCATCAATCTGATCTGTTAGCAATGTCGTATAGCGGGCAGCTACTTTCGGATCCATTTTTTCTAAGATTGCCGTTCTTGTACTTGCTTTGAACTGCTTAAGCATCGCGACCGCTTTGTCTTCTTTTAATTCGGCAAAGATGAGCGCTGCATTTTTAGGAGACATGTTTTCATAGGTAGCAATGACATCTTTTTTTGCCAGCTGATTTTTTTTTTGTTTTTTCGCTTCATTGTCGGCTTTTTCTTCCATATCGCGCATTTCAATTTTTAGTTCATCCATTTGACGGTCTTTTGTAGTGATTGTTTTCTCATAAGCTGCGATTTGCTTTTCTTTTGCGCTCAGCTTCTTTTGAAGACTTTCAACCTGCTTTTGTATCTCTTCATTGCTTTCTTGAATATTTTCATTTTTTTGTGACTGCTCACTTGATACAAATGGAATGGCGTGTGTAACAGCAGAAACCTTATCATTTATATTGACGCCTAAAAGTGTCAGGACAATGTAAGCTGCCAAGATGAGGAACACCGCTGGAATAAAGATTAAAAATAAAAACACCTGGCTTTTACTGTAAGATTTCCCATCTTCATAGTTTTCTTCTTCGTACTCTTCTCTTAATTCTTTTCGTTTAGCCATGTTTTTCACCTAATTTCTATGCAGCATGTACTGCTGTAAAGACAGCTCATCCATTTGCTTCGCTTCTAATTGTTTTTCCGCTGTTATATAAGAATCGTAGTCTTTCTTTTTTAATTTTTCATACTTCTTTACTTCTATATTCTTTTCTTCTAGCTTCAGTTTCTTTAAGTTCATTTGCTGTCTGGCAAACATGACCTCTTGTTGCAGCCTTTCAATCACTCGTTCGGCACTTGTTAAAAACTGCTGAAATGATGTAATTTCTAAAATAGAAAGCCCCTGCTTCATTTTGCCCGTATGCTGTTCAATCAGCGTTTCTTTTTCTTTTAACTTTTTATAAAGCTTTTCACCCGCTGTTTCAAACTGCTGTAGGGACTGATTATATTGAGATAGCAGTTCATCTTTTTCATTTGACTTAATTGCCATTATTTTAGATAACCTAAATTCATATGCCATATTTACTCACCTTTCACAAACAGTTCACAGAGCTTTGTTACACTTGTTTCAAACGATGGATGTTCGTTCGTTTTTTGCTTTAAAAATGCCTCAATGACAGGATGATAGTGGATTGCCTCATCAATGTAAGCAGAAGATCCTCTTTTGTAGGCACCTATGTTAATTAAGTCTTCAGAATTAGCGTAGGTAGCCATTAATGAACGCAGTTTTTCAGCTGCTTCTTTATGCCGTTCACTTACGATATGGTTCATCACGCGACTAACGCTTTTTAAGACATTGATGGCCGGATATTGACCTTTATTGGCAAGCTCCCTGTCTAGTACAATATGTCCGTCTATAATGCCTCGCACCGTATCCGAAATAGGTTCGTTCATATCATCACCGTCTACTAATACAGTGTAAAAAGCGGTAATAGATCCATGTTGATTAGTCCCTGTACGTTCAAGCAGCCTTGGCAAGCTAGCAAAAACAGATGGTGTATAACCTTTGGTAGTCGGAGGTTCACCTACGGCTAATCCAATTTCTCTCTGAGCCATTGCTACACGGGTAACAGAATCCATCATCATCATGACGCTCAGCCCCTCATCTCGAAAGTATTCAGCAATAGAAGTAGCTGTATATGCTGCTTTCGTTCGAAGTAGAGCAGGCTGATCCGAGGTAGCAACTACTACAACGGAGCGCTTTAACCCTTCCTCTCCAAGATCTCGTTCAATAAATTCTCTAACTTCTCTTCCTCGCTCGCCTACAAGGGCAATGACATTGATATCTGCTTTTGTATTACGAGCAATCATCCCAAGCAGCGTACTTTTCCCAACACCGCTTCCTGCAAAAATACCTATGCGCTGCCCTCGGCCTACGGTTAACAAACTATCAATCGTCCGTACACCTACTTCAATAGGCTGTTCAATAGGCGGGCGCTCTAAAGGATTAGGGGGGTCTTGATCGGTTAAAACAAAAGGCAAATAATGAGAAAGTTCAGACCCATCTAAAGGGTTGCCTAACGAATCAAGCACTTGACCTATTAACTCTTTCCCCACGCTTACCTGCAGAGGTTTTTCTGTTGTTTCCACTAGGCAGCCAGGTCCGATATATCGAACAGACGTATAAGGCATTAAAACGACGTGCTCACCGTTAAAACCAACAACTTCTGCACAAATTTTATCTCCTCGTTCACTGAGATGAATAAAACAAACATCTCCTATTGACGTTCTAGGTCCTTTAGATTCAATCATCATTCCTACTACTCGGCTGACTTTCCCGTACCGTTTAAAAGAAGATGTGCGCGGGATTTCATGAATGAGTTGTGTGACTTTCATGTTTACTCCCCTCTAACAAACGTTCTTTTAATTTTTTCTTCATTTCCATTAACTGACTATCAAAAGAAGCAACAAGACGCCCATAAGAGGAATCGATGACACAATCCATTTCCTGAAGATTTTCATCTGCATAAATAAACAGCCCGGTTTCTCCGTTTAATAAATCGAACAGTTCTCGTTTATGTTCACATACATATGCATATTTTTTGGGAGAAACAAAAAGCTGGATTTCTTTATGTTCTCTAACTTCTTTTAAAGACCTTGCAACAAGTGATAAAAATGATTCATCTCTTTGAAGCTGCTCATTTAAAAGCGTTTCTGCTAGGGTGAAACCTAATTCAAAAATGACTTCTTCAGATTGATTTATATATTCGTAGTACTGATTCTTTGTTTCGTCAACAATGTTTCGCGACATGGCTAATACATGCTCATACTCTTGTTTCCCTTGAAGCAGTCCTTCTTCGTACCCTTCTTCATAGCCGCGTTTTTTTTCTTGTTGAAACAGCAGCACCTTCTCTTCTTCCCACTGCTTTTTCAAACGTTCAACTTCGTTTTGAGCTTGTTTGCGGTAAGCGTCTGCCTCGGCCTTTATCATTTCAGCTTCACTATGCGCTTGTTCAATAACGTGCTGTGCATTTTCTAGCTGAAGATGTTCTTCTGTCGGCTCATCTTGTATCGGAAAACCAAATGGAATGACTTGAATGTGCTTAGCATTTTCGTCTGAAAGTTTGTTCGTATAAGTTGATTTAATGATATTAGACAATAATATCGTCTCCTCCACCTCGAGCTAGTACAATTTCACCAGCATCTTCTAAACGTCTAATTGCAGCAACGATACGTGACTGGGCTTCCTCTACATCTTTCAAACGCACAGGGCCCATAAATTCCATTTCTTCTTTAAACGTTTCCACCATACGGCTAGACATATTTTTAAAAATAATAGATTTCACTTCTTCACTTGCTACTTTTAAGCTCAACAATAAATCATCATTTTCTACATCTCGTATCACACGCTGAATAGAACGGTTATCGAGCGTTACGATATCCTCAAATACAAACATTCGCTGTTTGATTTCTTCTGCTAATGCCGGATCTTGAATTTCAAGCGTATCAATAATAATTTTTTCAGTCGCTCGGTCCACTCCATTTAATACTTCAACTACTGCTTCTAAACCACCTGTTTGAGTATAGTCTTGGGTAACGGTAGCTGAAAGCTTTCTCTCTAAAATTTGCTCCACTTCATTAATGACTTCCGGAGACGTACTTCCCATCGTTGCAATCCGCCTTGCAATATCCGCTTGCCTTTCCTGAGGCAGTGATGATAAGATTTGTCCTGCCTGCGGCGGTTCTAAGTAAGATAAAATAAGGGCAATCGTCTGAGGATGCTCATGCTGAATAAAATTTAACAGCTGCATAGGATCAGCTTTTCTGGCAAAGTCAAACGGACGAACTTGCAAAGATGAAGTTAATCGATTGATAATCATCATAGCCTGCTCTGGTCCAAGTGCTTTTTCTAACACCTGTTTCGCATAGCTTACTCCTCCTTTTTCAAGGTAGTTTTGAGCAAGCGTTATTTGTTCAAACTCATGAAGCACAGCTTCTTTTAGGGAGGGCTCTACCTTTCTCACTGAAGAAATTTCAAGCGTTAGTTGCTCAATTTCATCTTCACTGAGATGTTTATAGATAGAAGCTGATACATCCGGACCGAGAGAAATCAACAAAATTGCTGCTTTTTGCTTTCCAGTTAACTCATTTTTTTGCATAGCCTTTACCATTAGCTTTCCTCCTAATCCTCACTAATCCATGTTCGTAGCAGCTTTGCAAACTCTTCCGGGTCTTGCTTCGCTAACGTTTCAAGATTGCTTTTTGTTTGCTGTTCAGCACTTAAAACAGGGGCTTTTTGTGCCGCTTCATATACTTCAAAAGTTTCATCATATTCGTCTTCATCTAAGTCTTGACGCCTTTTCCTAACCAACAGCACAATAAGAACAACAATAATAAGCAGCAGTGCTCCTCCGATTATATACATCCACAATGGAATCGAACTTGCTGTGCTGTCAGCTGTTTCTTGTCCATTAAACGGCTGAACGGAAACGGTAATCTTATCGCTGACCGCGTTATCCGAGAGAGCTTTCGTATTTGCATCTTTTGAAATAGAAGTACGGACAATTGTACCTAACATTTTTTGAACGTCTGACTCAAGTGTATCGGACACTTGTGATTTCCCTTTTGCATTGGAGGGATCTATCATTACTTGAATGCCAAGGTCTTGAATTTTGTATGGACTTTCAACGATTTCTTTATGAATTCGATTCACTTCATAATTAATACGTTCTTCGTTTTTTTCGTAGTCTCCGTCTCCACTTGCTGTGCTAGATGAGTAATTTGTTGTATCTTCTTCTCCTGTTCCAGCAACGCCTCCATCTTGAGCATTTTTACCAGAAAATGTTTCATTGATTTTTTCAGCGCTAACGGCAATTCCTTGCATATTATCTTTATCAACAGGCTCTACTAGCTTTTCTTCGCGATTTTCCTGTGTAAAATCAAGATCTGCTGTAACAGAGACCATTACTTTGTCTTGACCGACCAGTCTTCCTAGCATTTGCTGTACTTGACGCTGAATATCCCGCTCAACTTCTTTTTTCGCTTCGTTCTGCGAAGCAAATGAGCTAGAAGCTGAATCCGTTTCATTTCCTTTTAAATCAAAGTACTCAAAATATTGGTTCATAATGACGATATTATCTGTAGGAAGGTTTGGCACACTTTTGGATACTAAATGATAAAGAGATTTAATTTGCTGATCATCAAATTTATAACCAGCCTTTGTATTAAGCACAATCGATGCAGAGGCTTCTCCCTGCTTTTCATTCGCCCATACACTTTCATTGGGAAGCGTAATCATCACTTTTGCATCGTTGACTCCTTGAATGTTTTTCATTAAGTTAGCCAATTCAGTTTGCATCGCATCGAGTTTTAACACATCAAATTCATTGTCTGTCATACCAAAGCTCGCATTTTTTCCAAAAAACGAATAGTCGATACTTCCGCTATCAGGAATTCCTTGTGCAGCTAAATCAACTTTTAGCGAGTCAACGCTTTGTTCAGGCACCGAAATGGTTGTTCCGTTATCAGAGATTTCTGAAGGAACGCTTCTAGCATCAAGCTCTGCTTTGATTTGTCCTGTTTCTTGAGCTGATAGATTGCTATAAAGAGGGACAAATTTATCTTTGTTTAAGAAAACAGATGCTAAACTAATGACTAGAATAGCCGCAAGAGGAGCAGCGATAAGGGCTATTTTCTGTCCTTTTTTGCGGTTATTCCAAAAGACTTTCATCTTATCTCGATAAAGAGCTATTCTTTCATTCATGGTATTCCTCCGGTTATTACTATTTTCATTTTCTTTAATAACCGCTCAATTACATTTGCATTCTCATCATTTCCTGATAGGCTTCAACAGCTTTATTGCGTATTTCAAGAGCCGTTTGCATCGTAATACTTGCTTTTTGAGCAGTAATCATTACATCTTGGAGTTCGACATTTTCTCCTTTAGCAAGCTTTTCAGTCGCTATATCCGAAGCGCGTTGAGCATTGTTTAACTCATTGATTGAGTCTTTTAAAAACGTTGAAAACTGTTGAGTTGTTTGTCCAGTGCCAGTCGAAGCGGCTGTTTTTGCTATTGCTATTTGATTGCTGATACCATTAATCATTTTATCGCTCCTTTATTTTCCAATTTCTAACGCCTTTGTTAATATACTTTTGTTTGTATTAAAGACCGTCACGTTTGCTTCATAGGATCGAGTAGCACTAATTAAATCCGTCATTTCCTTTAAGGGATCTACGTTCGGCATCTGCACGTACCCTTGGTCATTAGCATCTGGATGCGTCGGATTATATACTAAATTAAAAGGAGTATTATCTTCTACGATATCTGTGACTTTTACACCATTGTTTTGACTTTTATTGATTTCGGAGTGTAAGAGAGACGAAAAAGAAGGCGAACGATCAGACTGCATGACAACCATTTTTCTTTTGTAAGGCTGCCACTCACCATTAACGTACGTCCCTCTTGTCGTTTCAGCATTCGCCATGTTAGATGAAACAACGTCCATCCTTAAACGATTGGCAGTTAAAGCTGAAGATGTAATATTCATATTTTGAAAAATTGTCAAACTTATTTCCCCCCTCTAATGACTGTTTGAAGAGAATTAAATTTTCCGTTTAAACGATCTACTAGCGCCTCATAGTAAATTTGATTTTCAGCCATATCCGCCATCTCTTTATCCATATCCACATTGTTTCCATTTGCTTGATAGGAAGTGTTTCCTTGCTGGGTAATCACTCGCTGGGATGAATCGGAAAATGGGATATGTTTTGAATCAGTCTGATATGCTTCTAACTCGTTATGTAATAAATCTCGAAATTCACTCGTACGCGATACTGTTTTCGATTTATAATTTGGAGTATCAACGTTTGCGATATTTTGTGCAATCGTCTGCTGCTTTTGTGACGCGTAGCTAATTCCATTTTCAATTGTTTGAAAAGTAGTTGAAAACAAACTCAATTCTTACACCTGCTTACCTATTCTATTTTTCTCAAAAATGAGACAAATTTCGACTTTAGTACCATAGAACTTATTGTAAGAAAAACTTCATGCAATGTCTATCCTTTTTTAAGAACTTTTGGACTACAAACCAAAATTTTCATTCGATTTCCAAGCATATTTTAACATCAATGCTGTACTTTAGCTCTATTTTTTAAATTTAAAATCAAAATACATACCATAAGTCCTGAACAATATGTAATAAAAGTAACGATTTGTAATCAACTAGTATCTTTTTACTATTTAAAGATTCTATAATATAATTTTTAGATTTTTATATGAAGTTTGTTAAAGATTTATAAAAATAGTGAACGAATCGTCTTAAGCCAGAGCGAACCTTTTCATACTGAGAGCATATAAAAAAAGCACACGGGCTTTGCCCGTGTGCTTTTTGGTTCATAAACTTAGTTAGATTTTAATTTTTCAAGCTCTACTAAGAATTTGTTGTTAAGAACTTTAATGTAAGTTCCTTTCATTCCTAGCGAACGTGATTCAATAACGCCAGCACTTTCTAATTTACGTAGCGCATTTACGATTACTGAACGTGTAATTCCAACGCGGTCAGCAATTTTACTTGCGACTAATAGTCCTTCATTTCCATTTAACTCTTCAAAGATGTGCTCAATAGCTTCTAACTCACTGTATGATAATGAGCTAATTGCCATTTGTACAACAGCTTTGCTACGCGCTTCTTCTTCAATCTCTTCTGCTTTTTCACGAAGAATTTCCATACCTACTACCGTTGCACCGTATTCAGCAAGGATTAAATCATCGTCTTCGAACTGACGGTCTAAACGAGATAGTACAAGCGTACCTAGACGCTCTCCGCCTCCGATAATTGGAACGATTGTTGTTAGTCCTGCATCAAATAAGTCTTTATTTTCAACTGGGAAAGCTGTATATTGACTTTCAATGTTTAAATTAGAAGATGTTTCTTGAATGTTAAATAGGCTTTGAGTATATTCTTCTGGGAACTGGCGTGCTTCTAACATATCTTTCATGCGCGCATTCTCAATTTGCTGTTTAACAGCGATTCCTAATAATTTACCGCGACGACTTACTACGAATACGTTTGATTCGATCACTTCGCAAAGTGTTTCAGCCATTTCTTTAAAGTTTACTGGTTTACCAGCTGCTTTTTGTAGCATTGCATTAATCTTTCTAGTTTTCCCTAATAAATCCATTAGTACTCTTCCTCCTGCGATTTCAGTTCTATAAAATAAATTGACTCAAATCTTTGTTTTTAGCGATTTTTTCTAATTTTTCTTCCACATACTGCGGAGTAATCACAATTTTCTCTAATGTTACTTCTGGTGCTTCAAACGATAAATCCTCTAGCAAACGTTCTAAAATCGTATGAAGCCTTCTTGCACCAATATTGTCTGTATCTTGATTTACCTGATATGCAATTTCTGCAATCTTACGTATAGCATCGTCAGAAAATTCAATTTGTATACCTTCAGTTTCCAATAATGCCGCATATTGCTTTAATAACGCATTATCTGGCTCTACTAAAATGTTTGTAAAATCTTCAACGGTTAGCTTCGTTAATTCAACGCGAATTGGGAATCGACCTTGCAATTCTGGAATTAAATCCGACGGTTTTGATACATGGAAAGCACCAGCTGCTACAAATAAAACATGATCAGTTTTGACTGCGCCATATTTGGTAACAATCGTTGACCCTTCTACAATTGGTAAAATATCTCGCTGCACGCCTTCACGTGAAACATCAGCGGAAGATGAATTACCACTTTTTTGAGCAATTTTATCAATTTCGTCAATGAAAATAATTCCGTATTGTTCTGCACGATTCACAGCTTCTTGCGTCACTTCATCCATATCAATCAATTTTTGCGCTTCTTCATTTGTTAATACTTTTCGTGCATCTTTAACAGTAAGTTTGCGCTTTTTTTGTTTTTTAGGCATAAAATTGCTTAAGGCATCCTGCATGTTCATGCCCATTTGTTCCATACCCGAACCTTGTAACATATCAAACATAGAAGGCTGTTGCTCTTCTACTTCAATTGTGACATAATGATTTTCAAGCTCTCCTAGAGCAAGCTGATGAGCAATCTGCTTGCGCTTCGTTGCAATATTCGTTTCCTCATCTTGATCAGGATCCGCATCGCTTGACTGTGTACCGTTTGAAAAAATCATTTCAAACGGATTTTTAAACGATTGCTGCTTCTTTTTGCTTGGAACAAGAAGCTCCACTATCCGCTTGTTTGCATTTTCTTCTGCACGATCACGCACGCCGTTCATTTTTTCTTCTTTCACAAGTCGAACTGACGTTTCCACTAAATCACGAACCATTGATTCCACATCGCGTCCTACATATCCAACTTCCGTAAATTTTGTTGCCTCAACCTTAATAAAAGGTGCACCGACAAGCTTAGCTAAGCGGCGTGCAATCTCGGTTTTACCCACACCTGTAGGACCAATCATTAAAATGTTTTTCGGCACAACTTCATCACGTAAAGATTCGTCTAGCAGACCGCGGCGATAGCGATTTCGCAGCGCAACAGCGACCGCTTTCTTTGCCTTCGTTTGACCAATAATATACTGATCGAGCTTTTCTACAATTTGTCGAGGTGTTAAATGAGAATTCATAAAAAAATCCCCTTTCCTACAGTTCTTCTACAATAATATGATCATTTGTATAAACACATATCTCACTTGCTACATCTAAAGCTGCTTTTGCAATTTCTTTAGCTGTTAAATGTTCGCCTGCATGTTGTTTTAATGCACGTCCCGCTGATAAAGCATAATTTCCGCCTGATCCAATTGCTAAAATGCCGTCGTCCGGTTCAATAACTTCACCCGTTCCTGATACTAACAGTAAGTTATCTTTGTTCATAACAATAAGCATTGCTTCTAACTTTCGCAATACTTTGTCACTTCTCCATTGTTTAGCAAGCTCCACGGCTGCACGCTGAAGATTTCCGTTATACTCTTCAAGCTTCGTTTCAAATAATTCAAAAAGAGTGAATGCATCAGCTACTGAACCTGCAAAGCCGGCAAGAACTTGCCCTTGAAATAGACGTCTTACTTTTCGAGCAGTATGTTTCATCACAACAGCATTTCCAAACGTTACTTGTCCGTCCCCAGACATGGCACATTGACCGTTATGCTGAACTGCAAAAATCGTAGTAGCATGGAAAGTAGACAAATTAACTCCTCCTTTTATGCGCGAGGATGGTGATTCATATAAACTGCCTTTAAACGATCCTTCGTCACATGTGTGTATATTTGAGTGGTTGATAAATGTTCATGACCTAGCATTTCTTGAACTGTACGTAAATCTGCCCCTTCATTTAACATATGAGTCGCAAAAGTATGCCGCAAAACGTGTGGACTAATATGTATATTCTCAGCGGTTTTCTTTACTAACTGATCAATGACTAAGCGTATGCCTCGGTCTGTCAACGGTGTCCCCTTATAATTTAAAAAGAGCGAATGAGTATCAGAAGGAGCCTTTTTTAAAAGAAGCTTTCTTCCATTATCTATATATACTCTAAGAGCGTCCTTGGCATAACAGCCAAATGGCACGTACCGTTGTTTTTTCCCTTTGCCATATACAAGCAAAGTTTGAAGTGAAAAATCTATATCGCTAAGCTTAATAGATGCACATTCACTCACTCGTATTCCGGTGGCATACAGCAATTCTAAGAGAGACTGATTACGCTGCCCTAACGGAGTTGTTAAGTCATTCATTTGAAATAATTTCACAATCTCCTCTTCATACAGGAAGCGAGGATTTCTCTCTTCCTTTTTAGGAAGGGTAACGAGCGCAAATGGATTATCTTCTACTAATTCTTCTCTATTTAAGTAACGATAAAACGTTCTCAAACAAGAAATTTTGCGTGACATCGATCTTTTTGAATACTGCTTTTCGTATAGGCGTGTTAAAAACAGCCTTGCATCAGCATATGTAACACTTTGTAGGTTTTGTATTTGCTCTTCCTGCATAAAAGACATGAAGATACCTATGTCTTTTTCATAGCAGTCAACTGTATATTTTGAATAATTTTTCTCAATTTGTAAATATTCTAGAAAGGAATTTAATACATCTTTAACAAATTCCAATGTTATCACCTCACAAGGGCTACTAAATATTATCACAATTAAGTAGCCCTTGCAAACAATTTTGATTATTTTGTTGTAAAATTCTGAATAGTTTCCAATGCTCGTTTAGCCAGCGTTTCATTTCTTTCTTGTTTGTTTTTGATTCGCACTTCCAATTCTTTGAATAAGCCAAAGTTGGCATTCATCGGCTGGAAGTTTTTGGCGTTTGTATGTGTGATATAGTGAGCCATACTGCCAATCGCTGTTTCCTGCGGCAATACAACCAATTCTTCACCAAGCACGAGTCGAGCCGCGTTCATTCCTGCCATTAGTCCGCTCGCAGCTGATTCTACATATCCTTCTACTCCCGTCATTTGTCCAGCAAAGAATAAGTCATCACGCTCGCGATATTGATACGTAGGCTTTAACAATTTAGGAGAATTAATAAACGTATTTCTATGCATAACTCCGTAGCGTACTACTTCTGCATTTTCTAAACCTGGGATTAAGCTTAATACTTCTTTTTGTGCTCCCCATTTTAAATGTGTTTGGAAACCTACAATATTATATAGTGTACCTGCTGCATCATCTTGACGAAGCTGAACAACTGCATAAGGTCGCTTTCCTGTTTTCGGATCTTCTAACCCAACTGGTTTCATTGGTCCAAAGAGCATTGTTTTTTCTCCGCGTGAAGCCATTACTTCAATTGGCATACATCCTTCAAAATAAATTTCCTTCTCAAATTCTTTTAAAGGAACCGTTTCTGCATTGATTAATGCTTCGTGAAAGCGCTGGAATTCTTCTTTTGTCATCGGACAGTTTAAATAGGCAGCTTCCCCTTTGTCATAGCGAGATTTAAGATATACTTTATCCATATCAATGCTGTCTTTTTCAATAATAGGTGCAGCCGCATCGTAAAAATATAAATAATCTTCACTTGTTAACGCGCGCAGCTGTTCCGATAAATCTTTTGACGTTAGCGGACCTGTTGCAATAACAGTTGGTCCCTGTGGAATTTCCGTAATCTCTTCATTAACAACCGTTACGTTCGGATGGTTTTTAACGCTTTCCGTCACACGAGAGGCAAATTCGTGACGATCAACAGCCAGTGCTCCACCTGCTGGAACCGCACACTCGTCTGCTGAACGAATAATGACAGAGTCTAATAATCGCATTTCTTCTTTTAGCACACCCACTGCATTTGTTAATGTATTCGCACGCAGTGAATTACTACATACTAATTCAGCAAATTTGTCCGTATGATGAGCAGGTGTTTGCTTTACTGGTCTCATCTCATAAAGACGGACTTTCAAACCGCGCTTTGCGATTTGCCAAGCTGCTTCACTTCCAGCAAGACCTGCTCCAATAACATTAATTACTTGTTCATTCATTGTAAATCCTCCAACTTCATTTCTATCTTTTCTATCATTTTACTTATTCATTCACTTGTCTTTTCCTTTTTTAACGGGACAAAGAAAATGCGACATTACTCAATGTCGCTAATAACGTTTCCATTTTAGCACATGAAGCAATGTCGCCGCATCTTATATAACTGCTATTTTTAAATTTAAAGTGTGGGAATTCATCCCATTCTCTTTTACTGCTGAGCTTCCTCTTTATAATCACAACTTGTACAGACCACTTGAGTTCCTTTTTTCTGTTTCTTCTCTACAAGCAGATTTTCACATTTCGGACATTTTCTTGCAATCGGTTTATCCCAAGATACGAAGTCACAGCCCGGGAATCGATCACAGCCATAAAATGTACGCTTTTTCTTCGATTTTCGCTCAACGATATTTCCTTCTTCACATTTCGGACACTTTACGCCAATCTCTTTTACAATTGGCTTCGTGTTGCGACAGTCAGGGAAATTAGAGCATGCCATAAATTTTCCGTAGCGTCCCATTTTGTATACCATAGGTGAACCGCATTCTTCACAGTCTTCTCCGGCAGGTTCATCTTTAATCTCCACTTCGCGCATTTCTTTTTCAGCATGTTCTAAGCGTTTTTCAAAATCACTGTAAAATTCGTCAATAACACGCACCCATTGAACATTACCATCTTCCACTTCATCCAAATCGTTTTCCATTTTAGCTGTAAACTCTACATCTAAAATTTCCGGAAAAAACTCCAATACAAGCTCTAGTACAATTTCTCCAAGTTCTGTTGGAACAAAACGCTTGTTATCGAGCGCTACGTATCCGCGCTTTTGAATCGTATCAAGTGTTGGAGCATATGTAGACGGTCGGCCAATGCCTAGCTCTTCTAATGTCTTAACTAAACGAGCTTCTGTATATCTTGGCGGCGGCTGTGTGAAGTGCTGCTTTTCATCGATGTCCTTAGAATAAGCTACTTCTCCTTCTTCTAAGTCTGGAAGAAGATTTTCTTTTTCCTCCACTTGATCATCATTGCCTTCAACATACACTTTCATAAAACCTGGAAATTTAACTTTTGAGCCGTTCGCTCTAAATGTTACGTCTCCATTTTTCAAATCTACAGCCATTGTATCCATAATGGCAGGTGCCATTTGACTAGCAACGAAGCGCTCCCATACTAACTTATACAGTCGATACTGATCACGCGATAAGAACTCTTTTACCTCTCCTGGTTTACGAAGAGCTGAAGTTGGACGAATCGCTTCGTGGGCATCTTGCGCATTTGAATTCTTCTTTTCTTTACGCTTTTCCGTCGCCACAAACTGATTTCCGTACGCGTTCGTAATGTAATCTCTAGCTTCTGTTTGAGCTGTTTCTGAAATACGAGTAGAATCGGTACGCATATACGTGATAAGACCTACTGTACCTTCTTTTCCTAAATCAATTCCTTCATATAATTGCTGCGCAATCATCATCGTTTTTTTCGCTCGGAAGTTCAGTTTCCGCGCTGCCTCTTGCTGTAATGAAGACGTGGTAAAAGAAGGAGCCGCATTACGCTTTCGCTCACGTTTTGTTACTTTAGAAATTGAAAATTCGTTTCCATCTAATTGTTTAACAATGTTGGTTACATCATCTTCATTCGATAGCTCTACTTTTTTCCCTTGATATTCGATTAACTGGCCTTCAAACTGGTCGTTCCCTTTTTGAAAAGTTGCTTTTACCGTCCAGTATTCTTCTGGGATAAACTTTGCAATTTCTTTTTCACGATCAATAATTAACCGCACTGCAATTGATTGAACCCTTCCGGCACTTAATCCTTTTTTCACTTTTTTCCACAGCAATGGACTGATATTGTAGCCAACCAGCCTGTCAAGAATACGTCGTGCTTGTTGAGCATCTACTAAATCCATATTAATTGCTCGTGGATGTTTAAAAGATTCTTTAATCGCTTCTTTTGTAATCTCGTTAAATACTACGCGGCAGTCCGATGCAATGTCTACATCCAAACTGTGCGCCAAATGCCATGCAATCGCTTCTCCTTCACGGTCTGGATCGGCTGCTAGGTAAATCTTTTTTGCTTTTTTAGCCGCTGTTTTTAGTTCTTTTAAAACCGGGCCTTTCCCGCGAATTGTAATATATTTCGGGTTGTAATCTTGTTCAATATCAATTCCCATTTGACTTTTAGGTAAATCGCGAACATGTCCCATCGATGCTTTTACTTTATATTTCTTTCCTAAATAACGTTCAATTGTTTTAGCCTTTGCAGGCGATTCTACAATTACTAGGTAGTCAGACATCTATTTGTTCCTCCTCAAGAGGTAGAATAAAATCTTCATTATTATTAAATATTTGGTTCTTGTTTGTCAAATGTCAAAAAGATAAGTCATACGATTTTCCTACGTATCTCACTAGTATTTCATACCATGCAAGAATATGACTACTTTGAAACATTCATCTTATATACATCATTTCATCTGTAATATCAGCAGCGCTTTGCACAAGTTTTGCCCCTAATTGGATTAACTTATTCGTTCCACATGATGTTTCTTCAAAAATAGAACCCGGTATGGCAAATACTTCTCTTCCTTGCTGAAGCGCCTGGTCGGCGGTAATAAAAGATCCACTTCTTTCTTTTGCTTGCACCACCAACGTGCCTCCTGTTAATCCGCTAATGATTCTGTTTCTGCGAGGGAAAAACCATTTCGTCGGCTTCATAAACGGGGCATATTCAGAAAGCAGCAAATGATGCTGCGCAATTTCTCTTGCTAAATTTTGGTTTCCTCTTGGGTAAATATTATAAAACCCTCCGCCTAAAACTGCAATCGTTTTAGCTTTTTCAGCGATAGCCAGTTCATGAGCAGCCTGGTCAATTCCTAAGGCTAGCCCACTCACAACGACAAATTCTTCATGCAGCATCGGCTTAACAATACGAGTTAAAGCTGCAGTTCCATATGAAGTAGGATTTCTTGTTCCTACAACGCTTAAGCTTGCCGGAGCGTGTAAAAGAGACAAGTTCCCCCTTGCAAATAATACCCAAGGCGGATCATAAATATGGCGCAAAAGTTCAGGATATTCATCATCTAAGATGGTGACACATCGAATATTCTCAGCGTCATATTTATCTAGAATATCTCGTATTGGAATAGTTTGCAAATCTTTTTTTATTTGATTAGCACGTTCAATCGAGAGAGTCAATAGTTTTTGAAGCTGTGATGGAGAGTACTCGTAGAGATTTTGTAATGAAGAATTCTGTTGAAGTAGCGTAAAAATTTGTTTCCAATTAACAGATGGACAATGTGCTAAATGAATTAATTTTTCCCGTAAACCAGACATTCTACAATCTCCTTTTTAAATGGACAAAATAGCCCCCGGTCAAAGGAGGCTATATGTCTTCTATTAATGAGTCTTACACTGCTCGTAAATGCCTTGTTCTTTTAACACCTTAATAAGTGTTTCTCCCATAACAGATGGTGTTTCAGCTACTTGGATACCGCACTCATTCATTGTTTTAATTTTTTCAGACGCTGTCCCTTTACCACCTGAAATAATCGCACCAGCATGGCCCATACGTTTTCCTGGAGGCGCTGTTTGACCGCCAATGAAGCCGACAACAGGTTTTGTCATATTTGCTTTTACCCATTCTGCCGCTTCTTCTTCTGCTGTACCGCCAATTTCCCCAATCATAATTACTGCATACGTATCTTCATCTTCATTAAACGCTTTTAATACATCGATAAAGTTCGTGCCATTCACCGGGTCACCGCCGATACCAACAGCTGTTGATTGGCCAATTCCAGCTTCAGAAAGTTGGTGAACAGCTTCATATGTTAATGTACCAGAACGCGAAACTACACCTACATGACCTTTTTTGTGAATGTACCCTGGCATAATGCCAATTTTACATTCTTCCGGTGTAATAACGCCTGGGCAGTTAGGCCCTACAAGACGCGTACGTTTTCCTTCCATATAACGCTTTACTTTTACCATATCTAATACTGGAATACCTTCTGTAATACAAATAACTAAATCTAAATCTGCGTCAACTGCTTCAATAATGGAGTCAGCTGCGAATGCTGGTGGAACATATACAACAGAAGCCGTTGCGCCTGTTTTTTCTTTCGCCTCGGCAACCGTATTAAATACCGGAACACCTTCTACTTCTAAGCCGCCTTTACCCGGCGTTACGCCACCAACAATTTTCGTTCCATATTCTAACATTTGCTGTGTATGAAAAAGGCCAACTCCGCCTGTAATTCCTTGTACAATTACTTTTGTATCTTGATTAATAAATACGCTCATTCCTATCCCCCAGCCTTTCTATTTCACTAGTGAAACGATTTTTTGTGCGCCGTCTGCCATAGATTCAGCAGCTGTGATATTTAAGCCTGATTTTTGTAAAATTTCTTTTCCAAGTTCAACGTTTGTTCCTTCTAAGCGAACAACTAATGGAAGGCTTAATCCAACTTGTTTTGTTGCTTCAACAACACCTGTTGCAATAACATCACATTTCATAATTCCGCCGAAAATATTAACGAAAATACCTTTTACATTTTGGTCAGATAAAATAATTTTAAATGCTTCTGTTACTTTTTCAGCAGTTGCGCCGCCCCCAACATCCAGGAAGTTAGCAGGGTCGCCTCCGTAATGCTTAATAATATCCATCGTTGCCATCGCTAAACCTGCACCGTTTACCATACAACCGATATTACCGTCTAGTGAAATGTAGCTTAAGTCGTATTTAGATGCTTCAATTTCTTTAGCATCTTCCTCTTCAAGGTCACGATATTCAAGAATATCTTTTTGGCGATACAGCGCATTTGAATCAAAGTTTAACTTCGCATCCAATGCCATAACGTCTCCGTCACCTGTTACAACTAGAGGGTTAATCTCTGCAATTGAGCAGTCTTTTTCAACAAATACTGTATATAAACCTGTCATGAATTTAACTGCTTTTCCAACTAATTCTTTTGGAATATTAATATTAAATGCAAGTCTGCGAGCTTGGAATGCTTGTAAACCAATCGCCGGATCTACATATTCTTTAAAGATTTTTTCAGGCGTTTTTTCCGCCACTTCTTCAATTTCAGTTCCACCTTCTTCAGAACCCATCAATACAACTTGAGACGTTGCACGATCAAGAACTAAACCGATGTAGTATTCTTTCTTAATATCGCATCCCTCTTCAACTAACAAGCGCTTAACTTCTTTTCCTTCAGGGCCTGTTTGGTGCGTTACGAGGGTCTTTCCTAAAATATCTTGTGCATATGTACGAACTTCATCTAAGTTTTTTGCTACTTTGACACCGCCCGCTTTACCGCGTCCACCAGCATGGATTTGTGCTTTCACCACTGATACTTGTGAACCTAATTCCTTTGCTGCTTCAACTGCTTCTTCAACAGTAAAAGCTACTCGACCGTTTGGTACTGCAACCCCATATTTTCTGAGTAGTTCTTTTCCTTGATACTCATGGATATTCATTTCCCATCCTCCTAACATAATCAACCACAAAACTATACTGCACAAAATAGACTGCGCTTTCATTGTATAAAAATAATTGTCTAATTGTCTACTATTCTAGTGAAAAATATTGAAATAATAAGAAAATTGATATTTTTATGGAGATAGTACTTAACCATACCTTATGAAGTAGATGAGGCTCTGCGGACGTTAAACGTGTGGTTGATCATGTAAATCAACCTTCATAACTAAAGCAGACTGAGAGGAAAATAATTTACGAATTTTTCCCGCTGCAATATCTCCGCTTACATAGGCTATATTCTTTTTAAGCCTAGAATCCCGCATTGAAACATGCGCTAAAAAGCAGAGATATGCTCGGGTATCATGTTCTAGTTTACTTGGTTTTTTATCGGTGCAAAAGATCGGCGGTGTTCTGGCAAAATTCCATATTGTTCGATTGCTTCTAAATGTTGTTTTGTTCCATATCCCATATGTTTTTCGAATCCGTATGCAGGATAGCGTTCACCAAGTTCTTTCATCATTCGATCTCGCGTCACTTTTGCAATAACAGAACTTGCAGCAATTGAAATGCTTGTAGCATCGCCTTTAATGATTGACTGCTGCGAAATAGGCACCGGCAGCTTCATCGCATCAATGAGCAGTTCATCAGGCTGAACTGCCAGCAGTTCAATGGCTTCAGTCATGGCCTTTTTTGTTGCTTCGTAAATATTAATAGAATCAATGACCTCTGCGTCTATAATCCCTATACCGATAGCGACAGCTTTTTTACAAATTTCTTCATAAAACGCTTCTCGCTTTGCTTCTGATAACTTCTTTGAATCCGTCAGACCAGGGAGAAAAAAATCGGGAGGCAAAATAACAGCAGCTGCTACTACCGGTCCTGCTAACGGTCCCCTTCCTACTTCGTCTACTCCGGCAATATAAGTTGCTCCTTGCCTATATAATTCATTTTCATATGCCATCATTTCATCAAACTGTTGCTTCAAGCGCTCAGCCGCTTCAAATTGCCTTTGTTTTTGAATAATAACCTGCTGCACACCTTTACGCTCATCTTGCGCATATGCCTTAAATAAAGCATCTTCCGGGCTTCTCACTTGCTTTAGTTCCTCTTTTATTTCCTTAATACTCTTTTTCATTAGCTCCACCTTCTTTATATCAACATTTTCACGCGGCACTTTCACATAAAAAACGCCTCATGCTGAAAAGGCAGAGGCGTTTTTTCCTTCAGTTCGCAATGTGTTGCTTACAGCTGTTGTTCAGCTTCACTTGGATCATCAAATGTAAAGGTGCCAATTTTATCCGTTCGAATTTCTCGAAGAACAAGCTCAGCTGTTTTATCGTAATCCACCATGCCGCCACCCATTAAACAGCCGCGGCGCGACCCAATTGCATCAAAAAGCTCTACAATGTCTTCAGGGATTTCATTTAAATCATAACGCTGCTTTAATTGTTCTGGGTAATGGCTAGTTAAGAAGCGCAGCGCATAAACAGCGACATCTTGCATATTTAAAATGGTATCTTTGATAGCACCCGTTGTCGCAAGCTTATATCCAACTGTTTCATCTTCAAACTTAGGCCACAAAATACCTGGCGTATCAAGCAGCTCTAGCTCGTTTCCTACCTTAATCCACTGCTGTGCCTGCGTCACACCTGGACGATCTCCCGTCTTGGCGATTTTTTTGCTGGCAAGGCGGTTAATTAGCGTTGATTTACCGACGTTAGGAATCCCTACAATCATCGCACGGATAGCGCGGGGTTTTTTAACTCCTTTTGCGCGCATGCGGTCAAACTTCTCTTGAAGAAGTTCTTTAGAAGACGAAACAATTTGTTTCATTCCTTTACCTGCTTGTGCGTCAATAGCTAAGGCATAAATACCTTGTTCTTTGTAATAATCTAACCACTGCTGAGTGACGCGCGGATCCGCTTTGTCCACTTTATTCAACAATACGATTCTGGGCTTGTTCACAATAATCTCATCAATCATTGGATTTCGCGATGATTGCGGAATGCGTGCATCAACCAGTTCGTATACAATATCAATCAATTTTAGCTTTTCAGTTACTTGTCTTCTGGCCTTGGCCATATGGCCAGGAAACCATTGAATTGTCATATTTTACTCACCTTTTATATTTTACTTTGCAAAACGCGCTTCTTTAATCGGCCAGTATACGGCACTCGTTTTACCAAGCACCTTGTCCATGCTCACAAAGCCAATCTGACGGCTGTCTTTACTGTAGCGTCGATTGTCTCCCATCACGAACAAATAGCCTTCTGGCACGGTCTTTTTACCCGTTACGTCTTCTAGTTTAAAATCTTCGGTTAAATTACCGTCAATCACTTCTTTTTTATACTGATCTAAATAGGGCTCTTTATAAGCTTTTCCATTTACATATAGCGTATCATTTCGATACTCAATATGATCACCCGGCAGTCCGATAATACGTTTTATGTAATCTTTTTCCGCTGTAGCATGAAAAACAATAATATCAAAGCGATCAGGATCACCAATCTTATAGGAGAACTTATTTACAATCATTCGATTTTGGTCATGCAGCGTAGGCATCATAGAAAGTCCATCTACTACAATCGGTGCAAACAAAAAATAGCGAATTACAACAGCTAACAGTACGGCAATGGCGATTGCTTTTATCCATTCCCACAGTTCATTTTTCTTTCGAGCCATCTTCAGTCCTCCAACTCTTATGTCATACCTTTATTTTAAACGATAATGTTTGAAACGCCTAATAAATAAATAGAATAAAAAAATGATGACTTGTACGTCTATTTTTCACTGTCAGAGAACGAATCGTTCTAAAAAAACATTTGAAAAAAGGAGCTTGTATAAACAAGCTCCCCTTTACTATTATCGAATTTCTTTAATACGCGCAGCTTTACCACGTAATTCACGTAGGTAATAAAGTTTCGCACGGCGTACTTTACCGCGGCGCATTACTTCGATTTTTGCAATTTTTGGCGTATGAAGTGGGAATGTACGCTCTACACCTACACCGTAAGAAATCTTACGTACTGTAAATGTTTCGCTGATACCACCGCCACGACGCTTAATAACAACACCTTCAAATACCTGAACACGTTCACGAGTACCCTCAACGATATTTACGTGTACACGTACAGTATCACCAGGACGGAACGTAGGAAGATCTGTTTTTAATTGTTCTTTTGTAATCTCTTCGATTAATTTTTGCATCGCGTGTTTCAACTCCTTCCAACAGACGCTCATACCAATGCTTTTCAATCATTGCAGCGGAACATCGTTATAGGTGACCAGACATCTGCCCAAGCCACAAAATCTATCTTAGCACACTCTTATACCGTATGCAACAGAGTTTATGCATAAATTTTATGGATTTATGAAAGGTTGTTTTCCTCTTTTAATTGAGCTACTAGTTTCTTTTGCTCTTCCGTTAGCTCCATCTTTTCAAGCATATCCGGTCTTCGAAGCAACGTGCGCTTTAAAGACTCTTTTTGGCGCCACTGTTCAATTTTTTTATGATTTCCTGACATAAGTACTTCAGGAACTGTTAAGCCTCTAAAATCAGCAGGACGCGTATAGTGGGGGTGCTCTAGTAAACCTGTACTGTGTGAGTCTTGTACAGCTGAATGATTATTGCCAAGCACATCAGGAAGCAGGCGAACAACGCTATCGATCACAACCATTGCACCAAGCTCTCCTCCAGTTAATACATAGTCACCAATTGAAATTTCATCAGTTACCAGCTGCTCACGAATTCGTTCATCATATCCTTCGTAATGACCGCAAATAAAAATTAAATGCTCTTCTGCTGCTAGTTCTTCTGCTTTTGCCTGTGTATAGCGTTCGCCCTGCGGACAAAGCAAAACTACCCGGGGCTTCTTAGCTGTTTCAGTCAGCTTTTCTACAGCGTCAAAAATAGGCTGAGGTGTCAATACCATTCCAGCACCTCCGCCGTAAGGATAATCGTCCACATTTTGATGTTTGTTCGTAGAATATTCTCGGAAATTAACTACATTCAGTTCAACCGCATTTTTTTCCTGTGCTTTTTTCAAAATTGATTCACCAAAAACACCGTCAAACATAGAAGGAAATAGCGATAGTACATCAATTTTCATTAGTCCAATAACCCTTCCATTACTGTAATAACAATCTCTTTTTCCTCTATATCGATAGATTGTACAACGTCGTCGATGTAAGGAATAAGAACTTCTTTTCCGCCTTTTTTAACGACCCACACATCATTAGCTCCCGGCGTTAGAATTTCTTTGACCGTTCCTACCTCTACTCCGTCTTCTGTTTTTACTGTACAGCCAATAATTTCGTGGAAATAAAATTCACCGTCTTCTAAATCCGTTAGCTGTTCCTCAGGAATTTTCACTTCGCAGTTTTTGTACTGCTCAACATCATTTACGTTGTGATAGCCTTCGAATGTAAGCAGATCAAAATTTTTATGCCTGCGATGGCTTGCTACCGTTACTTCCACCGGCTCGCTTTGCTTTTCTTTGAAGATATAAAGTTTATTTCCTTTTTCATAGCGCTCATCAGCAAAATCCGTAGTTGATACAATACGAATTTCTCCTTTTACACCATGGGTATTCACAATTTTTCCAACCTTAAACCATTTCATGCTTCTTCACCTCTATCTAATCTCAACAACTTTGCTATCTTTTATAATAATTGTTTTACTTTCTTTTATCTTTTCCCAATCATCGCCGATTTTTACCTCTACTAAGGCATCCAGTTCCGTTTCAACGAGTTCGCTCCCTAAAGGAAGCTTTTCTAATTGCGTCAGCTGAAAGTTCAACACTTCAATTTTTTCAAGGCGAGCGGATTTTTCTTTTTCAAATTGACTATGTAATAAAGAAGAACCTTTATTGGCTTTTTCCATGTGCTTTAACTGAAATTTCAGCTGTTCCATTTCCTTTTCAAGCGCCTGCTTGCGGTTTATAAAACGATTTTCAAGATCTTGTTTGCTTGCTTCAGTTAACACTTGTTTCACAACCACTTTTTGAATAATGTTCAAAACGTTCCCTCCGCCCTCAAGATAGTGACCTTGTGCTTTTTACATGCATATTGAAATAGCTGCTTCTTGCTCGCAAAAGACTTACTGTGATCAAAACGTTCATCTTATCATAACATAAAAAAAGGGGGAGGTTATCCCTCTCCCTTTTTGATTACTCTTGAATTTTCACATACACTTTTTTACCTTGCTGTGATGCTGCTGCATTCACAACAGTTCGAATCGCTTTTGCAACGCGGCCTTGTTTGCCGATTACTTTGCCGACATCTTCTTGGTGAACAGTAAGGATGTAAGTCACTTGACGTTCATCTTCTTGTTCCTCCACTTTAACATCAGCTGGATAATCAACAAGCGGCTTTACAATTGTTTCGATTAGTGATGTCATCTCGAGTGAAATTATTTTCCTAATTTAGCATTATGGAATTTTTCCATGATGCCTTCGTTAGAGAAAAGGTTACGAACTGTATCAGATGGTTTAGCACCATTTTGTAACCATTTAAGAGCTAGCTCTTCATCGATTTTAACTTCAGCTGGTTGAACTACAGGATTGTAAGTTCCAACTACTTCGATGTAACGTCCATCACGTGGTGAACGAGAGTCTGCTGCTACGATACGATAGAAAGGAGATTTTTTAGCTCCCATACGTTTTAAACGAATTTTTACTGCCATTTTATAAAGCACCTCCGAATATGTTTCAACAAGATAATATAATATCAAATAGGTAAAATGTTTGTAAAGGTTTTTTTCTTAACACTAGAAAAATATTTTATTTTCTTTGGTTTTTTCAGTTCAAATCAAGCATTTTATCATGAAAAGAATGGAAGTTTCATACCCTTTTTCTTGCCTTTTGACATATTTGTCATTTGTTTCATCATTTTTTTCATGTCTTCAAATTGTTTAAGCAAACGGTTGACTTCTTGTACAGAACGTCCGCTTCCTTTTGCAATACGCTTTCTTCGACTTGAATTAATGATTTCAGGGTTTGTTTTTTCCGCTTTCGTCATCGAACGAATAATTGCTTCTACATGATTAATTTGCTTTTCATCAACCTGCAGGTTTTTGAGCCCCTTTACTTTATTGGCGCCCGGAAGCATACCAATTAGCTCATCAAGCGGTCCCATTTGACGCACCTGAGCAAGTTGATCTAAAAAGTCATCGAATGTAAATGACTGCGTGCGCAGCTTAGCTTCAAGCTCTTTTGCCTTTTCAGCATCTACATTTGCCTGAGCCTTTTCGATAAGCGTCAGCACATCACCCATACCTAAGATACGGGAAGCCATACGCTCTGGGTGGAATGCTTCAATAGCATCCATCTTTTCTCCAAGACCGACAAACTTAATTGGTGTATCAGTTACTGCACGAATAGAAAGCGCTGCACCACCGCGCGTATCGCCGTCTAGTTTCGTTAATACAACGCCAGTTAATCCTAATTGCTTATTAAAGCTATCCGCAACGTTTACTGCATCTTGACCCGTCATCGCATCGACAACAAGGAAAATTTCGTCTGGGTTAGAAAGCTCTTTGATCTGTTCTAACTCCTCCATTAGATTTTCATCAACATGCAAACGTCCCGCTGTATCAATTAATACATAATCGTGATGCTCTTCTTTCGCATGAGCAATAGCTTGTTTCGCAATCTCCACAGGACTTACTTGATCACCTAATGAAAAAACAGACATGCTAAGCTGTTTCCCTAGTGTTTCAAGCTGTTTAATAGCTGCCGGACGATAAATATCTGCTGCTACAAGCAATGGATTACGGTTATATTTTTTACGTAATAAATTGGCAAGTTTACCAGTTGTTGTTGTTTTACCTGCACCTTGAAGTCCAACCATCATAATTACAGTTGGAGCTTTTGGAGCTACTGCAATCTTGCTTTGCTCTCCGCCCATAAGTGCAGTTAATTCTTCTTGTACAACCTTAATAACTTGCTGTCCAGGCGTTAAGCTCTTAAGAACGTCTTGACCTACAGCACGTTCGCTTACGCGCTTAACAAAGTCTTTTACTACTTTAAAGTTTACATCGGCTTCTAAAAGGGCAAGTCTAACTTCACGCATCATTTCTTTAACATCAGCTTCGTTAACTTTTCCTTTTCCTTTTAACTTTTGCAGTGTGCTTTGCAAACGGTCGGCTAATCCTTCAAATGCCATATACGCCGCCCCCTAATCTAATTTCTCGAGCGAATCAAGAAGAGAAGAAAGCTTACTGTTCTTGTGTAAGTCGGCTGCAAGTTCGTCTTTCAGTTGTTGAACAATTGATTGACGCTCTTGAAACCGTTGAAATAACAATAGCTTTTCCTCATATTGTTCAAGCATTTGCTCTGTACGTTTTATATTATCATAAACTGCTTGACGACTCACATCAAATTCTTCCGCTATTTCACCGAGGGAATAATCATCCAAGTAATAAAGTGACATATAACTTCTTTGTTTGGGCGTCAACAGCGCCTGATAGAAGTCAAATAAGTAATTCATTCTTGTTGTTTTTTCGAGCATATGCACGCTCTTTTCAACCATCTGACCGCCCCCTTGTTAAGTGAAAAGCCTTTACATGTTATTAGTTTAACTAGGCGAGGTTTGAATGTCAAGTTTTTTCCTTAACACCTCACATTTTTCCACTTAAAAGAGATGGAAACATAACTAAATTACTTCAATTTAAAGACGACTAAATATGAAACCTGCGTCCACCCTACTAATAAAAAGATCCGAACGATTAATCGTTCGGATCTTCCTTCAACGAAGATACTTTTATCCCAGCCTCTTTTTAGATTACGCCTCTTTTTCTGTTTCTTCTTCCACAGCATTGGCAAATAACCCATAGATATATTGCTCCGTGTCAAACGGCTGAAGGTCGTCTACTTTTTCTCCAAGTCCAACGAATTTAACAGGAAGCTTCAGTTCGTTTCGAATGGCAAGAACAATTCCGCCTTTAGCCGTACCATCTAGTTTTGTTAACACAATTCCAGTCACGTTCGTTGCTTCTGAGAATGTTTTAGCCTGACTTAAAGCGTTTTGACCCGTCGTCGCATCAAGTACGAGAAGCACTTCATGCGGAGCACCAGGAATTTCTCGCTCAATAACACGCTTTACTTTCTCTAATTCTTTCATTAAATTCACTTTGTTTTGAAGGCGACCTGCTGTATCACATAATAAAACATCTGCTTTTCGAGCCTTGGCTGACTGAACAGCGTCATACATGACAGCGGCAGGGTCAGAGCCTGCAGATTGCTTAATAACATCAACACCAACGCGTTCTCCCCATACTTCTAACTGCTCAATCGCACCGGCACGGAACGTATCTCCTGCCGCCATTACGACTTTTTTGCCTTCTTGTTTGAATTTATGTGCAATTTTCCCAATTGTTGTTGTTTTCCCAACGCCGTTTACCCCTACAAACAAAATAACCGTTAAATCATTTTGCTGCATATTTAATTCACCAATCTGCTCTTCACCAGATTCATAAATATCAATTAATTTCTCAGAGATGACAGCCTGTACATCTTGAGGGTCCTTAATATTACGGCGTTTCACTTCCGATTTTAAGTCATCAATTAAATCCAACACGGTAGCCACGCCGACATCAGCGCTAATTAAAATTTCCTCTAATTCCTCAAAAAACTCTTCGTCTACTTGACGATAGCGAGACACTAGATCATTCACACGTTCCGAAAAAGAATTGCGTGTTTTTGATAGTCCATCTTTAAATTTTTGTGTAACAGAATCCGTTTGCATTGTAATTTTTTCTTTTAATTTCTTAAAAAAGCTCATTCGTACCACCCTTTCATTCTATGAGTTAAACATATTGCTTTGATTCTTCTAAACGAACAGAGACTAATTTCGATACGCCAGATTCTTGCATTGTCACACCGTACAGTACGTCAGCTTCTTCCATTGTACCTTTTCGGTGAGTAATAACAATGAACTGTGTTTGATTACTAAATTTGCGTAAATACGTAGCGAAGCGATGAACGTTTGCTTCATCAAGCGCCGCTTCCACTTCATCTAGCACACAAAACGGCACCGGACGTACTTTCAAAATAGAAAACAGGAGGGCAATGGCTGTTAACGAACGCTCGCCGCCTGACAGCAACCCTAGATTCTGCAGTTTTTTCCCAGGAGGCTGGGCAACAATTTCCACCCCTGTATTTAATAAATCTTTCGGATCTGTTAATTTCAAATCCGCTTTTCCTCCTCCGAATAGTGAAGAGAACACTGTACCAAATTCATTGCGGATACGAGAGAACGTATCAGAAAAACGTTTCTTCATTTCCTCGTCCATTTCTTCAATCACTTGATACAGGGTATTTTTCGCTTCGTCGAGGTCAGCTCGCTGCGTATTTAAAAATTCATAGCGTTCTGAAACGCGTTCGTATTGTTCGATAGAACCTAAGTTTACGGTTCCTAATTCATCAATTGCCAGCTTAATGAGCTTGATTTTTTTCCTTGCTTCTTGAATATCTAATGTTAAAGGATACTTTTCTTTTGCTGCTTCAAAGCTAATTTCGTACTCTTCTGTCAGCTGCTGGAGACGGCTGTCTAGCTCTACGTCAATTCGATTGATTTTGACTTCTTCATCTTTTAAAGCATCCGTAATTTGTTTGTACTGACGCTGGAGCTCTTTTACAACCCTTTCTTCGTCTTCAAGCTTATTCTGGGCTTTCAACCGCTCTGATCTGCAGTCATCCATTAATTGTAACGTTTCTGTCTTTTCTTTTATTCGCTCATGCGCCGCTTCTTCGAGCTGAAGTTCACCCGAGTCGTTGCTCGTGATTTCACTCGTTAAAAGAGAAAGATCATCTGTAGCTTCAGACAAACGCTGAATGGTTTGATCAAGCTCAAAGCACACTCTTTCGTATTTTTCTTGCTGATTTGTGAGGAACTGTTCTTTTTTCGCAAGAAGCACTTTTACTTCTGTAAGCTCATGTTGAACCGTTTCTTTAGACGTTTGCTGTGTATGCTTGCGTGCAGCTAACTCTTCAATGTTTTTCTCTAATACATTTGCCTGCTGCTGATTTCCCTGCAAACTCGTATGCAGCTCATCAATTCGAGCGGACAAGCTTGTTTGATCTTGTCTAAAGCTAGCAATATCATGATCATACATGGTTAAGCGGTCATTCACTGCTTTTTCTTCGATGTCAATTTGCTTTACTTCTCGGTCAGATTCCTGCTCTTTGTCTTTCAAGCGTTCCACAAATGCCTGCTGTTTATTAATTTCCTGTTGAAGCTCTTCAATCTGTGACTTTTTATCTTTCACATCTTGCTCGAGCACAAGCGTCTTTTGTTCCATCTCTTCTATTTTTGCCGTAATGGCTTCTACTTCACGCTGACGGCCTAACAAAGAGTTGGACTTTTGCTTCATTGAACCGCCTGTCATCGAACCACCGGGGTTGACCACATCCCCTTTAACGGTCACAAAACGATAGCGATGCTGTACAAGACGGGCAAGTTCATTCGCGCCTTTTAAATCATTGACAACAATAACGGTTCCAAGCAAATTTTTAATAACTCGGTCGTAAGTAGCTTCGTATTTAACAAGAGATGAAGCGATTCCTACATACGCTTCGTGACTCTCTAGCATAGAAATAGTTTGAGCCGGAACATAACGGTCTTTTACAGACGTCAATGGTAAAAATGTAGCTCTTCCGTAACCGTTTTGTTTCAAAAAGCCAATTGCCTGACGGGCACTTTGTTCGTCTTGAACGACAATGTGCTGAGCTGCTCCTCCAAGCGCAATTTCAAGCGCTGTTTCATACTCTTTTGGGACATTAATTAGCTCAGCAATGGCACCTTTAATACCTGCAAGCTTCCCATCACGCGCTTTTAATACTTCTTTTACACCGTGAAAATAACCTTCATAGTCTTCTTGCATCTCTTCAAGCATTTCTTTTCGTGATTTTGTCTGTTGCACGTACTGATAAGCTTGATAAAGCGTAGACTCTTGTTTACGATAGGCTTGCCTTAATGACTCAAGCTTCTCTCCTTGCTGCTTATACACTTGTACAGCCTGCTGAAGCTCTTGACGAAACTGAGCGAGCCTTTTAATCGCCGCTTCTTTTCGCTGCGTTAATTCACGGCGCTGTTCGACGTATTGCTCGTTGGATTTTGTTAAGCGCTGCTCTTTTTCAAACGTTTGCATTTTTTGCTGCTCTAAAAATGAAATTTCATTTCGAGCGGATGTTTGAGCGTTCGCTAATTCAAAATATTCGCTTTTCATCTGTTCAAGTTTTTCTTCTAGATTCTCACTGTACTGCCTGAACAACTGTTCCTGCTCAGCAAGCTTCAAACGTATCTCTTGCACTTCTTTTTGAGATTGCTCAAGATCTGTTCCTTCGCTGTCTTTTGCTTTACTTAGCTCTTGATGCTTATGAGTATACTCTTTTACTAAACGTTCCAGCTGCTCTTTATTTTGAAAAGCATTTTTCTTACGCTCTTTTAATACTTCTTTTTTGCCTTCTAGCTTTTCTACTTCTTCACTTACATATAGTAGTTTTTTATGTAAAGAGTCTAGCTGTTCATCGATTTGCTGAATATGCGAACGAAGGGTCTGGATTTCTCCTTCACGCGTGCGAATATTGGTCGCGAGAGATTCTTCAAGCTGCTCGTGCTGAGCCATTTCAGCTTTTAATTTTTCCCATTTCTGATGAAGATCTTCAACTTCAAATACCGTAACAGCCACATCAATGTGCTCTAATTCTTCTTTTTTCTGCAAATAATCTTTTGCAATAGACGATTGAATCTGTAAAGGCTCTAACTGACCTTCAATTTCATGAAGAATATCTACTACTCGATTTAAATTTTCTTGCGTTTCGAGAAGCCGAAGCTCCGCTTTTCGTTTACGCGTTTTGTATTTTAATACACCTGCTGCTTCTTCAAAAATTTTACGGCGCTCGTCAGATTTACTGCTTAGTACTTCTTCTACTTTTCCTTGACTGATAATCGAAAAAGCTTCTCTTCCAAGTCCTGAGTCCATAAATAAATCGACAATATCTTTTAAACGGCACGGCTGGTTGTTAATAAAAAATTCACTGTCTCCTGAGCGGTACACGCGCCTTGTAATACTAACTTCATGATAATCAAGCGGGAGAAACTGGTCATCATTTTCCAAAGTCAGCGTTACGTCAGCCACGTTTACCGCACGGCGTGATTCGCTTCCTGCAAAAATAATGTCCTCCATTTTCCCTCCACGAAGCGATTTGGCTGACTGTTCTCCAAGCACCCAGCGTATAGCATCCGTAATGTTGCTTTTTCCGCTCCCATTCGGTCCTACTACCGCCGTTACACCTGGCACAAAATCTATCGATACTTTTTCTGCAAACGATTTGAACCCTGCAATATCTAATCGTTTGAGGAACATAGAAATCCCCCCTCACACATGTAATCTTTTCATAGCAAATCCCCCTTTATAACGAATGCGTTAAGAGGGGGATCATTTTATTTCGTTTGACTTGCTCTAATTTTCGTAATAGCTACTTGAGCTGCTTTTTGCTCTGCTTCTTTTTTCGAACGGCCTACACCAACGCCGAGCTCTTCACCATTTAACGATACGCGAGATAAGAATTCGCGATTATGCGCTGGACCTTTTTCTTGCAAAACTTTGTATTCTAATTGTCCAACTCCATCACGTTGAATCACTTCTTGAAGCTGGCTTTTGAAATCCATCACATGAGAAAAAGCACCTTCATTAATTTTTGGAAAGACAACTCTTTTTAGAATCGTTACTACCGTATCAAGCCCTTGGTCTAAATAAAGAGCTCCGATAAATGCTTCAAACACATCGGCCAGTAAAGCCGGTCTAGATCGGCCGCCCGTCATCTCTTCACCTTTTCCAAGTAACACTAGTTTACCAAAATCCATTTCATTTGCAAAAGTAACAAGCGACGGTTCACACACAACTGCTGCACGAAGCTTCGTTAACTCACCTTCACTCATCGTTGGATACTTTTTAAATAAAAATTGTGATACGGTTAGCTCTAATACGGCATCTCCTAAAAACTCAAGACGCTCGTTGTCTTCATACGGTCTTCTGCGATGCTCATTCACATAGGATGAATGTGTAAATGCTTGAAAAAGAAGCGCTTCATTTGTAAACTGAATACCAATTTCCTTTTGAAACTCGGCAAAATTTTGCTTGAATTTCACGTTCATCTTTCGATCTCGATTTGAATATTGTTTAGGCATAAAATACCTCCGCTTACCTGCTTCAATTGTTTCGTAGTTTTTCCCTACCATCTCTCATTATAAAACGAGGTATCTTAAAAGATACACTACCTTTTCAAAAAAAAGAGGTCTTTTTTTGAAATTCTTAAAAAGAAGAGAAAGCCCCGCTGTTTAACGGGGCTTTTCATACATATACTACAGATTAAATTTGGCTCTGTATGTAATTAACTGCATCTCCTACAGTTGAAATTTTTTCAGCTTCTTCGTCAGAAATTTCGATATCGAATTCCTCTTCAAGCTCCATTACAAATTCAACTACGTCTAGAGAGTCAGCACCTAAGTCTTCTTTGAAACTAGATTCTAGTTTCACTTCACTTTTGTCTACACCAAGACGATCAACAATGATTGTTGTTACGCGTTCTAGTACCTCTGCCATTGTTCTTCACCTCCCCTCAAGTCATTATAGATGATTTCCATCTAAAATACTATGGTTGAATAATAAAGTTTATCGGTCGCCTAGTAAACGTCCCTTTGTACTTTATCACCAAATTGCACTTTTCGTAAAGTGCCTTTTTTACATCACCATTCCGCCGTCAACGTGAATCGTTTGACCCGTAATATAACGGCTTGCATCTGATGCTAAAAACGCAACTGCGTTCGCAACATCCTCAGGCTGGCCAAAGCTTGCAAGAGGAATTTGCTTTAACATTTCCGCCTGCACTTCTTCATTCAATTTATCCGTCATGTCTGTTGCAATGAAACCAGGAGCAACTGCATTCACTGTAATATTGCGGCTTGCTAATTCTTTGGCAGTTGTTTTTGTTAAACCAATCACGCCTGATTTTGCTGCTACATAATTTGCTTGTCCAGCATTACCGCTGACGCCGACAATTGATGAAATGTTAATGATGCGTCCTGCGCGCTGCTTCATCATTTGACGAGTAACCGCTTTTGTACACAAAAACACGCCTTTTAAGTTTGTATTAATAACATCATCCCATTCGTCTTCTTTCATACGCATAAGAAGATTATCACGTGTGATGCCCGCGTTGTTTACTAAAATATCTACTGAACCAAATGTAGAAATCGCTTCTTTTATCATTGCTTGTACAGAATCACTTTCTGCCACATTTGCTTGTACAGCAATTGCATCCGTTCCTAGTCCTTTAATTTCATCCACAACTTCAAGAGCTTTCGCTTCGCTTCCAGAATAGTTTACAACTACTTTAGCACCAAGCTTTCCCAGCTCAATTGCAACGGCACGACCAATTCCGCGAGAAGCGCCTGTTACAACTGCAACTTTCCCTTGTAACATGTTATTCTCCCCCTTTTAGTGCGTCAATCGTTGATTTTAATGATGTAAGATCATTAACAGCGTAAACAGCCGCACGGCGATTTACTTTTTTCACAAGACCTGATAATACTTTTCCTGGTCCAATTTCAACAAATGTATCTACACCTTCTGCAAGAAGTGTCTCAACTGTTTCTTCCCATCTCACTGGAGAATACAGTTGTTCCACTAGCTTGTTTTGAATATCTTGACTGTCAGTAACCGGCTTTGCTGTTACGTTTGCTATGACTGGAACTTTCGCATCGCTAAAGCCCACTGTTTCTAGCGTATCACGTAATTTTTCAGCAGCTGGCTTCATTAAACTAGAGTGAAACGGACCGCTTACCACTAGAGGAATCACGCGTTTTGCACCTTTTTCTTTGGCAAGAGCTCCTGCTTTTTCTACGCCATTTACCGTACCTGAAATAACAATTTGACCCGGACAGTTAATATTTGCAAGCTGAACAGCGTCGCCTTCGTTTGTAATTTGAGCGGTAACGGCTTCTAGATCTTCCGCAGACATGCCAAGCACTGCTGCCATTGTACCTTGACCTGCTGGTACAGCTTCGTCCATATAGCGACCTCTTTTGTGAACAGCCACAACAGCATCTTTAAACGATAAAACCTCAGCAGCCACAAGCGCACTGTATTCTCCTAGACTGTGACCCGCAACAAAATCGGGTGTAATTCCGCTCGTTTTAAACGCTTCAAGCAGCATTGTACTCGTTGTTAAAAGAGCAGGTTGAGCGTGATAAGTTAAAGTCAATTCTTCTTGAGGCCCTTCAAAAATAATGTTTGAAAGACTGAACCCTAAAGCTTCGTCAGCTGTATCAATCAGCTTTTTTGCTTCCTCTGTTTCATCATATAAATCTTTTCCCATACCAACAGTTTGTGACCCTTGGCCTGGAAAGATAAAAGCAATTTTCCCCATTTCTTATCTCTCCTTTTCTTCATTAGCAGTTTGTTCGATTGCTTTTTGAATAGTGGAAGACACATTGTTTTCCACCATATTCACAGCTTGCTTAATCGCGCTAAATACTGCATTCGCATCCGACGAACCGTGCGCTTTGATAACAGGCGCATGCAATCCAAACAGCCCTGCTCCTCCATATTCACTGTAATCCATTTTCGCTTTTAAACCCTGCAGCTGAGGCTTGAGTACCGCTGCGGCTAACTTGCTTTTTAACGTGCTCATTAATTCTTGTTTAATCATTGAAAACAAGGAAAGCGCCGTTCCCTCAATGCTCTTAAGAGTCATATTTCCTGTAAAACCATCTGTTACAACCACATCGGCTACGCCGTTTAGCAAATCACGAGATTCTACGTTGCCTACAAAATTGAGATCAGCGTTTTTTAGTAGCTGAAAAGCTTGTTTGGTTAAGTCATTTCCTTTTTTATCTTCAGTTCCAATGTTCAACAGTCCCACTCTAGGAGCTTGAATGCCGCGTACTTTTTCGGCATACACCGACCCCATCACAGCGTACTGGAGCAAATGTTCAGGCTTGGCATCAACATTTGCACCAACATCTAGCATTAAAAAGCCTTTTCCATCTAGTGTCGGAAGCGTCGGAGCAAGTGCTGGGCGTTCAATGCCTTTGATGCGACCTACAATAAAAAGTCCGGCTGTCATTAACGCACCTGTATTTCCTGCTGAAATACAAGCATCGGCACGACCTTCGGCTACTTCATTTGCCATTAATACCATAGATGCTTGTTTTTTACGACGCACAGCTCGCACTGGCTCGTCAGTTGCATCAATGGTTTCTTCTGTATGAATAATCGAAATACGATCTGAATTCGTTAAATACTTTTTTATTTCTGATTCGTTTCCAATTAACGTAATATGTAATTCTTTAAATTGAGCAGTAGCTTTTTCTACACCTTCAATAATGGCTTTCGGTGCATGATCTCCGCCCATTGCATCAATAGCTAGTTTCATGTTGGGTCTCATCCTTTTTATTATTTATCCTTTGTAGAACGATACATTTTAAAAGTGCCAGAGAACACTTGCTCTTGCCCTACATAGCTGTTTACCTCAACGGTGGTTCGCACTTCACTAGTTGACAGAACTTTCGCTTTTGCTATCACTCGTTCATGAAGCTTAACAGGGCGATGATAACGGATCGACGCATCTGCTGTGAGCGCTAGTTCGTTGTTAATAACAGCGACAGCTAACGAATTAGCTTGCGCAAAAAGGTGGTGACCACGAGCAATTTGATTACGCTGAAACACATGCTCTGTTTTCACATCAAAAATAGATATCGCTGATTGATCTAGTTCAATGTCGATAACTTCTCCAATTACTTCTTCAATCGGAAGCGAACGCACTTCCTCGTCTAGTTGTTTTGAAGCTACATGCTTAATACGTTCTCGCAGTTCAGGAATCGACAACTCTAGGCGGTCTAATCGAATTGTTTGAACGCTCACTGAAAAACGGTCTGCTAGTTCTTCATCCGTAATAAATGGGTTTTCTTCAATTGTCGTTTTTAATAGCTGCTGTCTTTCTTTTTTACTGCGCTTCATTGTCCACCATCCGAACTTTTAATACTAGGTACTAATAGCAGTATATAATCATTGCCTTCTAATTGCAACATTTTTCACATGCTGTATTCTGTGCATCACACTATGGATATTCATGACTATTAACAGCCGCTAAAAGTATCTACATACATGAAACCGACGTTCACCCTGCCAATGAAAAAATCCGAACGAGTTGGATTCTTCATCAAGAATCTCGATTCATCGTTCGGATTTCCCTTCAACTAAACTACTTTCAGCCTCTTTTACTAATCAAATTTTTCTCCAGTTAATACGCCCGTTGCTTCTAATTGTATTCTCAGCAGCGCAAACTGCTCTTCTGTCCAAAAACTGTCGGAATTTACAAGCTTAGCAGCATCTTCTCGAGCTACTTCAAGCGCACGGTAATCGTGCACCATATCCGCTACTTTAAACTCAGGCATCCCGCTTTGTTTTCTACCAAAGAAATCACCAGGCCCACGAAGCTCTAAGTCTCTTTCTGATAATACAAATCCATCGTTTGTTTCCGTCATAATGGTCATTCGTTCTTTTCCAACTTCTGATTTCGGATCCGCGAGTAGAATACAATATGACTGTGCATCTCCTCGTCCTACGCGTCCTCTTAGCTGATGAAGCTGAGATAACCCAAAGCGCTCTGCATCATAAATGACCATTACGGTTGCATTCGGAACGTTCACTCCTACTTCTACAACCGTTGTTGATACTAAAATCTGCACGTCATTTACGCTAAACTGTTTCATCACTTCTTCTTTTTCATCAGGTGACAATCTTCCGTGCATGAGACCAACGCTTGCTTTTCCATTAAAATAGTGAGTGAGTGTTGCATGCACATCAATTGCATTTTGAACATCCAGCTTGTCCGATTCTTCAATCAACGGACAAATAACATAAGCTTGTCTGCCATCGTGTATTTCTTTTTCAACGAAATGTAAAATACGTTCAAGCATATCATGTTTTACCCAGTACGTTTCAATAGCCTTACGTCCTGCTGGCATTTCATCGATAATGGACACATCCATTTCTCCAAACACCGTAATAGCAAGGGTTCTTGGAATAGGAGTCGCCGTCATAAACAGTACATCCGGACTTTCTCCTTTTTCACGTAAAACCCGGCGCTGTCCAACTCCAAAGCGGTGCTGTTCATCCGTAATGACGAGCCCTAAACTATTATATATAACTTCGTCTTGAATTAAGGCATGTGTACCTACTAATACATGAACATCTCCGTCTCTCACTCGCTGAAGCAGCTCTCTTCTTGCTTTTCCTTTAACAGACCCTGTTAGCAAGCCTACGCTGATGCCTACCTTTTCAAGCATCGCAGTTAATGACTCTGCATGCTGTTCAGCTAAAATTTCAGTCGGTACCATTAAAGCACCTTGATGTCCCGCTAAAACAGTGGCGTATAAAGCAACCGCTGCTACGACTGTTTTACCTGACCCTACATCACCTTGCAGCAAGCGATTCATGCGATAAGGCGATTTCATATCGTGCGTAATTTCGTTTACTACACGTTTTTGAGCGCTTGTTAACGGAAACGGCAGCAAGTTCGTGAAGTTTACCAGCTCAGTTGAATCAAATGCTTGCTTCATTCCAGGCGTTTCTTCTCTTTCGCGCTTTCTCAGCGCCTGCATTTTTAATTGAAAAAGTAGAAATTCTTCATAGACAAACCGACGTCTCGCTTGTTTTAAATCTTCATGATCACGAGGTAAGTGAATACTTCTAACCGCTTCTTCACGCGTTACTAGTTTGTACCTAGAACGAATAGAGGCCGGGAGCATATCCTGAATGCTGCTCCCATAATTCTTCAACGCAAGAGAGACGAACTTCCGCATTCCTTTGACCGTTAAGCTGCCTTTAACTGAGTAAACAGGCTCAATCGTTTGATTTTTAACAAACGGAGAAAATTGAAGCTCCTGCAAGTTAATCGTTTGCCGATGCTGATCCCATTTCCCTGTAACCGTAACAGTTTGATCGATTTCTAACTTTGATTTATAGTAAGGGCGATTAAAACAAGTAACCGTAATCAAATAGCGGTTTACTAGCAGCCGAAACGTAAGGCGCGAACGTTTTTTGCCGTAATACGTAAGCGAGGGGACGCTGTGAACCTTTCCTTCTACGGTGACCTTTTCGTCGTGCTTTGCTTCAGCCAAATCTTTTAACTCATAATCTTCATAGCGGTATGGGAAATGTTCTAACAAGTCATGCACACTGTGAATATGCATATCCTCTAATGCTTGTGCTGTTTCATCTCCAATACCTTTAATGGTTTTAATTGAAATAGTTGTTAGTTCATTCACTTTTATTTAATGCAATACCAAAGATCTTCGCTTCAAGCTCGCGACCTGTTGGTGTTGCCGCTAAGCCTCCTTGTGCAGTTTCTCGTAATGCAACCGGCATTGTTTGACCAATTTTATACATAGCATCAATGACTTCATCACATGGAATACGACTTGTAATGCCTGCTAAAGCCATATCTGCTGCAATCATTGCATTCGCCGCTCCCATTGCGTTTCGTTTCACACATGGAACTTCTACTAGCCCCGCTACTGGGTCACATACTAATCCTAGCATATTTTTAAGCGTAATTGCCATTGCTTCAGCTGCCTGACTAGGTGTACCTCCTGCCATTTCAACGATCGCTGCAGCTGCCATACCTGAAGCTGAACCAACTTCTGCTTGACATCCACCTGCTGCTCCTGAAATAGACGCATTATTGGCTACAACAAACCCAAAAGCACCTGATGTAAATAAAAATTCAATCATTTCTTTACGAGTGGGATTTAGCTTATGTTGCACGGCAAACAGCGTTCCTGGCACTACCCCCGCAGATCCAGCAGTAGGCGTTGCACAGATTGTCCCCATTGCCGCATTTACTTCGTTTGTCGCTACAGCTTTGCTGACTGCATCTAAAATTAAATTTCCAGATAAAGATTTTCCGCTTTGAATATAGTTTTGAAGCAGCACTGCATCCCCGCCTGTTAAACCTGTAACAGACTGTACCCCTTTTAAACCGCGTTCAACCGCTTCTTCCATAACCGTTAAGTTCCGGTCCATTTTTTCCATGATTTCTTCACGAGTAACTCCCGTGATATCTATTTCCTGTTGAATCATAATTTCTGCAATTTTTACATTTTGACTTTCTGCTAATTCTACTAGTTCTGCTACATTTCGAAACATAGTAACCTCCGCTATTATTCTGTCTTATTTTCACTTTAGAACCATATATAATTATTCGATTTATTCTCCCAGGCCTTTCCTATTCAACCATTCTTGTTACTTGAATAATGTGAGGCAATGTTTTTAACTCTTCAATTACATCATCTTCAATATTCGTATCCATTTCAATTGCCATAAGCGCTACTTCGCCGCGCTCTTTGCGAGATACTTCCATATGTCCGATATTAATTGAATGTTTCATCAAAATATTTGTAACGGTCGCAATGGCACCAAATCGATCATTATGCACAACGAGAATAGCTGGATTCATGCCTGATAAATTTAATTCAAATCCGTTAAGCTCCGTAATTTGAATTTTTCCTCCGCCAATTGAAATTCCAACAACTTCAATTTCCTTTAATCCGTCGCTCATTTTGATGCGAGCAGTATTCGGATGGTCTGTGATTGCCGCTTCCTCAACAAATGTGACGTCAATTCCTTCTTTTTTAGCCAAGTCCAAAGACTCCGGAATACGCTGATCGAATGTATCAAAATCTAAAATACCGCCAATCAACGCTACGTCTGTTCCGTGCCCTTTATACGTTTGAGCAAAAGAACCGTACAATGAAACCACAACTTTTGTGGGCTGCTTACCAAAGAGTGTTCGGGCAACGCGTCCAATACGCGCTGCACCAGCCGTATGTGAACTAGATGGTCCAATCATTACCGGACCAATAATATCAAAGACAGATTTATATTTCATAAGGATTTTCCCCCTGCTATTTAGACATTGTTATTACTTATATGTTACTTGAGCTTTTGACTTTTTGGAAGCTTTGTTTCACGCTCTTAAAAAATTTAAAAATTCTCATTTTTGTTAGAGATTCACGCACAAAAAAAGCGGTGTATTTATCCATAAAAATAGGATAAGCACACCGCTTTTTTTGCTATGTTATGCAGGAAAAGATGAATTACTTACGCTGCTTCTTGCTCTGAAGCTACATCGTCTACTGTTTTAATTTTAAAGTTTTTAAAAACAACTGAACCTATAAACCCAGCTAATGCTCCCGCTAGTGCACAAAGTACTGCACAAATTGTGACCTTCATAGGGTCATTAAACCCAAACATCACTGCAAGTCCTGCGATTGGCGTTGCCGTGCCTGCAGCATCATTTACTAATCCGAACAGAGCCACAACTACACCCGCTAGTGCCCCTCCAACAAAGTTGGTAATGTAAATAGGAATTGGATTGGCTGAAATAATATTCGCTTGTGTTAAAGGTTCAACTGCAACTGAAATGGTTGTACGACGATCCCCAATTTTTAATCGATCAAACAGCACATAGTTCATGAAAGAAGAACCAAACACAGCAAGAGCTCCAATCGCCATAGGCAATCCCGTTAACCCTAGCATAGCCGTTAAAGCCATTGAGCTAAGCGGAGCCGTTGCTACTACTGTAATAACTCCCCCTAAAATAATTCCCATCAAAATAGGGCTAGCACTTGTTGTATCTTTAATAATTCCTCCAATATTTAAAAGCGTCGCATCTACAATAGGTGAGAATGCATTACCAATTAATCTTGTTAAAGGTGCTGCAATTAAGATATTGCCTAATAAGTCTAGACCAGCAGGTGCCTTTTTCTCAATAAATTTCACTACAAATGCCATGAGGTATCCCGCAAAAAATCCAGGGAGCAAGCCTAGTCCTGAACACACCACGCCCATCATAAGAGCATATACAGGAGATACTCCTAACGCCAAAGCAACTAGTGCAGCTGCTGCAACTCCTCCCATTCCTCCTGCAGCCTTTCCAACTTCACCTAAGAATGAAATACCTAGTAAATCTCCTCCTACATATGACTGAAAGGCCTCTACGAGAAACGCAGCCACCGCTCCGCTTGCCAGAGCCCCCATCGCTTTCATGCCATAAGGTGCCTTGTTGCTAAACAACCAAAATAAAAATAAAACTAATAACAATAAACCTGTTCCTTTTAAAATATCCACTGTTGCCTCTCCTCTCATGCTGTTTTCTTTCACATTTGACTCAATCAGTTTTCAAAACTACCATACAAACGGGTTCTTTTCAACTAATATACCTAATATGCCGAACGATTACAACATGTAAAAATAAAATAGTTCGTATTTAACTTAAAAAACACAAAAAAGAAGCGCCCCTTGAGAGGAGTGCTTCTTTTTTTGTTATTCAATTGCAAAAATGTAAGAATATAAAGGTTGATCTCCTTTATGAAGCTCTACCTCAACTTCTTCAAACGTTTCTTCTACAAACGATGTTAGCGCTTCAGCTTCATCGTCTGAGACATCCTCTCCTTGAAGAATCGTAAGGATTTCCGCTTCGTCATCAATCATATAAGTCAATAGCTTTTTCGCTGCTTCTAATTTCTCTGAATCTTTTACGACGATTTTCTTTTCGGCAATACCCATAAAATCGCCTTTAGCTAATTCAAGACCATCAATATTTGTATCGCGAACTGCATACGTTACTTGCCCTGTTTTTACGTGCTGCAGAGCTTCTGTCATTGCTTCCTCGTTTTCTTTTAAGCTTTGCTGAGGATTAAATGATAGCAGCGCTGTCATTCCTTGAGGAACCGTTTTAGACGGGACAACCGAAACGTGACTGCCCGCAACAGCAGCCGCTTGGTTAGCAGCCATTACAATATTTCCGTTATTAGGTAAAATAAGTACCTGTTCTGCATTTGTTTCTTCAATCGCTTTGACAATATCCTCCGTACTTGGATTCATTGTTTGTCCGCCTTCAATGACAACCGTTGCCCCAAGGCTCTTGAACAATTCAGCAATTCCTTTTCCCATTGATACAGTAACAATGCCAAAGGGCTGTTTTTCAGCCTTTTTTACTGCAGGCTTTTCTTCATCTGAAACAATGCTGCTATGCTGTTCTCTCATGTTTTCAATCTTCATTTTAATTAAACTTCCATATTGCTGCCCGTAGTTTAACACTTCTCCAGGATGCTCGGCGTGAATATGAACTTTCACAATTTCATCATCAGATACTACAAGCAACGAGTCGCCCCATTTACTTAAATCTTGGCGAAACGTTTCTTCAGAAAATGTTTTAGCTGCGGGCTTATCCTCTTCCAGCCTTACCATAAATTCTGTACAATAGCCAAATTCAATATCTTCTGTATTCATATGGCTTTGCGCATGCTTATGATGCTCAGCATTTACAAGTTCATTCATCGAAGGAGCTGACATGGGTACACCCGGAAGTTTTTCACCTTTTAATTCAGCTAAAAACCCTTCATAAATTAAAACAAGCCCTTGACCTCCGCTATCCACTACGCCTACTTCTTTTAACACGGGTAAAAGATCTGGCGTGCGATTTAACGAAGCATTAGCTTCCTTAAGTACTTCTTCCATGAACAGAATCATATCAGATTGCTTTTTAGCAACAGCCGCTGCTTTTTTAGCAGTATCCTTAGCTACTGTTAAAATGGTTCCTTCGATTGGTTTCATAACAGCTTTATAAGCAGTTTCTACACCAAGCTCAAGAGCTTCAGCAAACTCAACTGTTGTAATCGCTGACTTTTGCTCAACCGATTTCGCAAAACCGCGGAATAATTGAGATAAAATAACTCCTGAATTACCGCGCGCGCCCATCAATAAGCCCTTAGACAAAGCTTGACTCACTTGACCGATGTGATCAGATAGTTTATTTTTCACTTCTTTAGCACCAGACGTAATCGATAAGTTCATATTTGTTCCAGTATCACCATCTGGTACAGGAAAAACGTTCAGCGCATCCACGTAATCTGCATTGTTAGATAGATGCTGGGCTCCTTGAAGCACCATTTCTCTAAACCGCTTTCCGTCAAACGTTGTCATTGACACGAATCTTCCTCCTTAATTAAACGTTCGTTACACGAACACCCTGCACATAAATATTTACTGAATCAACCGTTAGACCAACCGTTTGTTCCAGCGTGTATTTTACTTTTGTTTGCACATTATGAGCAATTTCAGAAATTTTTGTTCCATAGCTTACGATAATGTACATGTCGATATGTACGTCATCCTCTTCTTGTCTTACCACAATACCTCGTGTAAAGTTTTCTTTGCGAAGAATTTCTGTAAGACCATCTTTAAGCTGATTTTTTGAAGCCATTCCGACAATCCCGTAACAATCAACAGCTGCTCCTCCAGCAATTGTTGCAATTACATCTGTAGAAATATCAATTTGACCATACTTCGTTTTCATTTCGATGGACATACTCGTTCCCCTTTCTACTTTCATAGGTTATAAATATTCTACTATAATCAATCTCGTTTTAAAAGAGGCGTCCAGCTTGTCCCTTTTAAAGATGACAGTATTGGGTATCAACTTGTCTTAAAATAAGTAATTGTCCAAGTTATACCTATTTCTACTCTCTATATTATTGAACATAGATTCATTTTATATGTCAAGGAAAATTTCTTGAAAGCTTTTCTCCAGAACTATTGCATTCTCTTTAAGGCTGTGATAAATTAATATAGTATTTCTCAAAACAGAATTGAGTAGTTTTTTTGGTGTTAGGAGGGAAAATCATGGCACGCAAATGTGTAGTAACTGGTAGAAAAGCTCGTTCAGGTAACGCACGTTCTCACGCAATGAACGCTACTAAGCGTAAATGGGGTGCTAACGTTCAAAAAGTACGTATCTTAGTGAACGGTAAACCAAAACGTGTGTACGTTTCAGCTAGAGCCCTTAAGTCTGGTAAAGTTCAACGCGTTTAATCTTTATAATGAAAAAGCACCATATTTTATGGTGCTTCTTTTATTATTCCGGCGTTGTTAATCTTTTTTAAACGAATTAAGCATGACCTTTACGATCCCACCTAAAAACTTTGGAAGTTTGATTGTATAGAATTTCATACTGTCCCTCCTAACCGTCTCCACACTTTATCTCCTTTTAAAGAAAGCCCTATGTCCTGCTCTCATTTTCCATACTTCATCACAAGCAACGTTTATCATTGCTTCTTACCATCATTAATATGCCTTTTGTAAATGAAAAAGTACCTCTTTGTTGAATAAGTTCATTGCTAATACATAAAGTTGAGCCGAGTTCTACTTCATGCTTATTGAGCGGATATTTGAAACCTTCTAGCGTAAGCTCTTTTACACCGCCTGCAAAAGGAACGAATGAAATATAGTGAAACTCCTTTAAACGATCAACATGATAAGTGCCTGGTTCAAACAATTGAATGATATTTTGATTGTCAATCATTTGTACATTCGCTTTCTTTTTTAAGCCTTTGTACAGGAGCTGAATGCTTCCAAACATGTGGTCAAGTCTTCCACCTGTTGCTCCAAAGATACAAATACTGTCCGGTTTTTGCTCTATTGCCCACTCAAAAGCAAGTTCCAAATCAGTTGCATCTTTTTCCGCAGGATACAATTCAACATCTTGTAATGCTTCTCTCACTCGCTTAAGCTGCGCATTTGTAATGGAATCAAAATCTCCGAATGCTTTCACGGGCAAAATGTCTTGTTGAAGAAGCAGGAATACGCCCCGGTCTACTCCTACCCACTTTACATCATTTGATTGGTGCAGGAGTGGCATATGTTCATCCGGTCCCCCTGCTAGAATATGAATTTTCATTATGTATATGCTCCTTTTCTATTAAAAAATGAACGAAATAAATATGTTTTCTTTATCCTAAAAGAAAAAGCTGCTGTGTACAAGTTCTACCCGTTGTACACAGCAGCTTTTATTACTTACGCTTGAACAGTTGTGCGAATTTGGCTGATTGCGCCAGCTCGATCTTCTTGATTATAAATAGCTGAGCCAGCCACTAAGACATTTGCTCCTGCTTCTACACATTTTCTTGCTGTTTCTTCATTAATTCCTCCATCAACCTCTACTTCAATAGAAAGGTGACGGATTTCAATAAGCTGAGAGATTTGCTCAATTTTCGGCAGTACACTTGGAATGAAGTTTTGTCCTCCAAAGCCTGGGTTCACCGTCATTAATAAAATAAGATCGATATCTTCTAAGATATGCTTTACCACGTCAATTGGCGTTGCAGGATTTAAAGCAACGCCTGCTTTCATGCCGTGCTCTTTGATTAATTGAATGGTGCGGTGCAAATGAGTACACGCTTCAGCATGTACCGTTAAAATATCAGCACCCGCCTTTGCAAACATTGGAACGTATTGATCTGGGTTTTCAATCATTAAATGCACATCTAATGGCAGTGTTGTGACAGGGCGTACAGCCTCAACGATAAGCGGTCCAATTGTAATATTAGGAACAAAATGGCCATCCATGACGTCTATATGGATGTAGTCTGCTCCACCTGCTTCAACTTCACGAATTTCTTCAGCAAGCTTTGAAAAATTGGCAGATAAAATGGAAGGTGCGATTTTTGTCATTTTTAATACCTCGGCTTTCTTTGCTTAATTTCCTCAATAAATTGCAAGTAATGTTCGTAGCGATAACTCGGAATTTCTTTTTGTTCGTATGCTTCTTTCACCGCACATTTTGGTTCTTTCACATGCAAACAACCTCGAAATTTACACTGTTCACTCAAACGCGACATTTCAGGAAAACAATCGGTCAACTCTTCTACTTCTAACGTTAAAAATTCCAGTGAGCTAAAGCCTGGCGTATCAGCTACTAAACCTTCACCAAACGAAATCAGTTCTACATGACGTGTTGTATGCTTTCCTCTTCCAAGTGACATTGAAATATCATTTGTCTTTAACTCAAGCTCTGGTTTAAGCGTATTTAGCAGTGAAGATTTACCTACACCTGACTGTCCAGCAATAACCGTTACGCGATCTTCAAATAACGGCTGAATTTGTTCCATGCCTTTTTCTGTGACTGTCGACGTTAAAATGACCTCATATCCTATTTTACGATATTCTTCGGCATATTGCTCGATTTCTTGCTTTTGCTGCTGTGATAAAAGATCTACTTTTGAAATACAAATAATAGGTTCAATATGATTAGACTCCACTAACACTAAAAATCGGTCAAGAAGCATTGTACTAAAATCAGGTTCAATCGCTGAAAAAACAAGCAGCGCCTGATCAACATTTGAAATTGGGGGACGAACTAATTCATTTTTACGTTCTTTAATTTCAAGTATATATCCTTCAAGCTTATTTTCCGCCTGAAATACTACATTGTCACCGACTAAAGGCGTTACCTTCTTTTTACGAAAAACACCTCGTCCTCGACATTGCGTTACTTGTCCGTCATGAAGAACATAATAAAATCCGCTAAGGGATTTAATAATTCTTCCTTCTGGCATAACCTCACTCCTATCACTCTGGATATTCAACGTCTTTTTCTTCAATAACTTCCCCGTCTCGGACAATTTTATAAGACGCTTTTTCATTTTCATCAACTAAAACATCGAATGATTCTTTTGTTGTTTCAGTAATCGTTAGTTCTTTAGCAGGAACCGACATATCGTTATCTGCATCTTCGATATAAATTTGTACTTTTTGCGGCTTTGGCTTTTCCTCTTCTGTTTCAGTGGCATCGCCTGTTTCCGTTGCGTCGCCTTGTTCCGTGCTTGCTTCGGTGTCAGCCTCTTCTTTATACGGAATGGTAACATCCACTGACACCGTTTGAGGAGCTTTTGGCTCTTTGCCCATTGAGACCGTAATGGTGAGCTTATCACCTTGCTCAATACTCTGCTCCGCTGCAGGCTTTTGAGACATCACAAGACCTTTTTCAACAGTGTCGGAATACGCTGTTTTTACGTCCACTTCAATATCTTCATCTGATGCATAATCTTTTACGCTTTTTTCCGTCCAGCCCGAGAAATCCTTTAATGCAATCTTCGGCGGACCTTTACTTACCCATAGCGTAACCGTTGTATCTTCCGGCACAACTTGTTCGGTTTCTTTAGGCGTCTGATCTGTAATATTGCCTTTTGGTTCTGTGCTTTCAACTTCGATGGATTGGATATCTTTATAATTCTGCTTTTCTAACAGACTTTTTACTTCCGTAAAGCTTCTTCCAATGTACCGGTTAAATGCTTCTTTTTTCTTTCCTGTACTTCGATAAATAATGACGTTAGAGCCTTCTTTGATCACGTCTCCCGCTTCTGGCATCGTTTTAACCACGTCGCCTTCTTCCACCTCATTATCAGATATATCTTTAGGATTCTTCACTTTAAAGCCTAAAGAAACTAAATCGGTTACAGCTGATTCATAATCTTGATTATGTAAATCAGGAACCTTTACGTCTTTTGGCAGTAATAAAGCCGGAATGAATGTAACGGCGGCTACGCTAGCAGCTGCCAGCAGCAAAAAAATTAAAACAAGCGTTACAATCAGCTTGCTTTTGCCTTTTTTCTTTTTCTTCTTTTTTTTCTTCGGCTTTACTTCTTCTTCTTCTTGTTCTTCGCGCTCTAAGTGAGGTGGTTTTCTCACAGGTACGTGCGTTTCTTCGGATTCAACAAAATCCTCCTTAATAACGGGAATGGCTCTTGTCACTTCTTCATCATCAGGCACCGTAAATCTTTGTTCATTATAACGATTTGGATGAACAGCAGACTGTAAATCCGCTTCGAGTTCTTCGACGGAACTGTATCGGTAAAATGGATCTTTAGTTGTTGCTTTTAATACAACATTCTCCACGCTTTGAGGGATAGATGGATTCCACCTTTTTGGAGAAGGTGTTTCTGTCTGTAAATGTTTTAATGCAATTGACACAGCCGATTCCCCAGAAAAAGGGACTCGACCCGTTAGCAATTCAAATAGGACGATGCCAAGCGAATAAATATCAGAACGCTTATTCGCAAGCCCTCCCCTTGCCTGTTCAGGAGATAAATAATGAACAGAGCCCAAAACAGAATTAGTATGCGTAATGGTTGTAGAACTTAGTGCTACGGCAATGCCGAAGTCAGTAACTTTAATGGTATCATCATGATCAATTAAAATATTTTGAGGCTTAATATCCCGGTGAATAATTCCGTACTGATGAGCATGGGCAATAGCTGATGTAATCTGCGTCATAATATGTATGGCTTTATCAAGAGATAATGGTGATTCTTGCAGAATGTATTGCTTTAATGTCATACCCGGTACATATTCCATGATGATATAGTAAATATCTTCTTCTTCTCCAACATCATAAATGCTGACAATATTAGGATGAGCAATACTCGTAGCAGATTGAGCTTCTCGATGGAAACGCTTTATAAACGCATCGTCACTTGCAAAGTCTAAACGAAGCACTTTAATTGCCACATCACGATCCAAAATCATGTCGCGACCTAAATAGACGTTTGCCATTCCGCCTCCACCAATTACTTGCAATACCTTATAACGGTCGTTTAGCCGTCTACCTATTAGCAACACTCTCACCCACTTTCAGATGTAAAGTCCACAATTGCAAGTGTAATATTGTCTTCTCCACCAAGCTCATTTGCTAATTGAATCAGGCTCGTACCCTTTTCGTGAAGTGATGAACTTGTTGATAACGTTTCGTTCAGCTTTTGTTCCGTTACCTTATTTGTCAGTCCATCTGAACATAATAATAATCGATCTTCTTTTTCCACTTCAATTGTTTTTACATCTAAACTAACATTTTCTTCGGTACCTAGTGCTCGCAATAAGATATTTTTTCGCGGATGATGTTCAGCATCTTCTTTTGTGATTTGACCATTTTTTACGAGTTCATTCACAAGAGAATGATCTTCTGTTACTTGTTGAAATCCATATTCATTGGAAATATAGCACCTGCTGTCTCCTATATTACCAATCGCACAAAACGTATCGGCGCATAAAGCAAGTACAACTGTCGTACCCATGCCTTTACACTCTTCATGCTCCTGAGCATACCGATAAATATCTTGATTAATTTGGGAAACATGCGTACGAATCCACTGCGTCGCCTCATCAGGAGACGTTACTTTGTTCGCTTCTTCCCACGCTATTTGCAATTTTTGAACCGCCATCTCACTGGCGATGTCGCCAGCTCGATGACCTCCCATACCATCAGCCACAATTGCAAGCAGCTGATTATGCTGGTTCAAAAATACCCCTCCGTTATCTTCATTGTGTTGTCTAACTCTCCCTCGGTCTGTCATGAAGACAGTTGCCATACAATCACCTCGTCTCTTCTTTACGCTCCTTCGCACGTAATTGGCCACAAGCTGCATCGATGTCATGACCTTGCTCACGTCGAATAGTCACGTTAACGCCACGCTTTTTAAGCGTACGTTCAAATGCAAAAATCTGTTCACGCGGTGTACGAACATAATCACGCTCAGGCACATAGTTTACCGGAATCAAGTTCACGTGACATTTAACGTCTTTAATCAAATCCGCTAATTCCTCCGCATGCTCTACTTGATCGTTTACTCCTCCGAATAGACCATACTCAAAGCTAATACGTCTTCCCGTTTTATCCGTATAATATTTAATGGCTTCCATCAAATCAGGAAGTTTATACGCGCGGTTAATCGGCATTAAGCGTGAGCGGATGTCATTGTTTGGAGCGTGAAGTGAAATCGCAAAATTGATTTGCATTTTTTCATCAGCAAACTTATAGATTTTTGGAATGATTCCACTTGTCGATACTGTGATATGACGTGCACCAATATTTAATCCATCATCACTGTTAATTGTTTTTAAGAAGCGCATCATTTCATCATAGTTATCAAATGGCTCCCCAATACCCATAATTACGACAGAGCTCACGCGTTCTCCTTGTTCATCTAGCGCTTTTTGTACTTTTACTACTTGCGCTACGATTTCTCCAGCTTCTAAGTTACGCTTTAAACCTCCAAGAGTAGACGCACAGAACGTACAGCCGATGCGACAGCCAACTTGAGTTGTTACGCAGACAGAATTTCCGTATTCATGACGCATAAGCACCGTTTCAATCGTATAACCGTCATGGAGTTCGAATAAAAACTTCATCGTGCCGTCTCCAGACGTTTGCTGAACAACTGTTTTTAATGTCGTTAATGCAAATTTGTCTTTTAATTGTTCACGTAATCCTTTAGATAAGTTTGACATATCGTCAAAGTCCGTTACGCGTTTAACATATAACCAGTCAAAAATTTGTTTAGCACGGAACTTCTTATCACCATGTTCCACTAACCAATTTTCTAGGTCGTGCATTTCTAATGAATAAATAGATGGTTTTTGCGTTTTTTCTTCTGCTTTTGCTTTTCTTTTAGCTACTTCTTCCATTTTTACACCTTCTTCTGTAAACATGCAATATAAAATCCATCGCTTTGTGCATCTGGCAGCAATTGAATTTCACCATGTTTTACGTTTTGTTTAAGTCTTTGCGGCATGCGTGCAGCAAGCGTTTCGTCTTTTTGAAAATCAGCATGATCTGCTAAAAATGCTGCTACAACATCCCCATTTTCATCCCGATCAATTGTACATGTACTATATACGAGGGTCCCACCTTTTTTTAATAAAGGCGCAACCGCATTTAAAATATCTTGTTGAATACGCGCCAGCTGCTTTACATCCTGCTCAGTTTTTGTATATTTCAAATCAGGTTTACGTCTCATCACACCAAAACCTGAGCACGGGGCATCTACTAAAATGCGGTCAAACATTTCTTTATCAAACTGTTCACCGGCTTTGCGGCTGTCTTGAACCGTTGGCTCAATATTGGTAAGATGCAGACGCTCTGCCTGCTGGGCAATCAGCTTTACTTTATGGTCATGAATGTCCAAGGAAATAACTCTACCACTGTTTTTAAGCTGCTCTGCAATATGAGTTGATTTTCCTCCCGGTGCAGCACAGCTATCTAAAATCAGCTCTTCTGCTTCTGCGCCTAGTGCATGAGCTACTAACATAGAGCTTTCATCTTGAACGGTAAACATTCCTTCACGAAATGCTTGTGTATGAGCTGCATTTCCTTTTTGAACTTCTAGCGCTTCTTCTACAAAATGGCCTGGTTCTACAACAATACCTTCTTTTTCTAGCGCTTCTTTTACTTCATTTTGCGTAAAGCGTGCACTGTTTACTCGGATTGTTTGTTTAGGGGCCATTAAATTAGCTAAACAGATTCCGCGTGTTTTGTCCAATCCATATTGTTCCACCCAGCGTTTTACAAGCCATACTGGATGACTCGTTTCAATTGCCAAGCGCTCCACAGGATTTTGTATTTCTTCTAAAGAAGGCGTGCCGCTGCGCTGAATATTTCGTAAAACGCCGTTTACCATTGAGGCAATTCCTTTGTGACCACGTTTTTTAGCAATTTCTACTGCTTCATGAAGGATTGCCCGGTCAGGTACTCGGTCTAAATACATCATCTGATAAAGAGATAAACGAAGCAGCACTCGCACCCAAGGCTGAAGTTTTTTGGGATTTTTCAAGAAAGGGGCTAACCCGTAATCTAACGTATCGCGTCTTTGAATCGTTCCATACACGATTTCCGTTAACAGCCCTGCATCTTTCCCTTGAATACCACGTTTTTGTATACTGTTATTTAACAATAGATTGCTGAATGCCTGATTTTTTTCAATAGCTAGTAAAATATCTAAAGCTATGTCTCGAACGTTGTACTTACTCATTGACATCCCCTAATACTGTTCCGACTTCAACAGATGTACCTCGTAAATACTGCGCTGCATCCATACGTTTTTTTCCAGCCGGCTGAAGTTCCGTCACTTTAATAGCTGTTTCATTTCCAGTTGCTACTACAAATCCGTCCTCTTCAAGTGATAAAACGGTACCCGGTTTGCCTGATGCGGATACTTTCTCTCCCCACCAAATTTTCATGACTTGACCGTCTGCTGTTGTATAAGCAACGGGCCAAGGATGAAGTCCGCGGATATGATTATAAATTTCTTCTCCTGTACGGGCCCAATCAATTTTCTCTTGTTCACGCTTAATATTAGAAGCAAATGTCGCTTCGCCATCGTTTTGTTTAACCGGCGTAATTTCACCTTTCACAAGAGAAGGAATGGTTTCTGAAAGCAATTTTGCACCAGCAGCGCTGAGTTTATCGTGAAGTGTGCCCACGTGATCACGTTCTTCAATCGGAACTTCTACCTGTGTTAAGATATCACCTGCATCTAATTTTTCTACCATATACATAATTGTAACACCAGTTTTCGGCTTACCTTGTAGAATTGAATAGTGAATCGGCGCGCCTCCGCGCAGTTCAGGTAACAGAGAAGCATGTACGTTAATACAGCCGTATTTAGGCGCTTCTAAAATAGGAGTTGGTAAAATTTGACCAAAAGCCGCTGTTACAATTAGGTCAGGCTCATACGCTAACACTTGCTGATATTCTTCTTCTAAACGAATCTTTTCTGGCTGCAGTACAGGTATTTCATGTTTTAACGCCTCAACTTTTACAGGAGGAGGTGTTAATACGCGCTTGCGTCCTTTTGGTCGGTCCGGCTGTGTAACCACTGCGACCACTTCATATCCATCTTTAAGTAATGTTTGTAAAACCGGCACTGAAAAATCCGGCGTTCCCATAAATACGACTTTCATCGTGTAAAACCTACCCTTCTAGTTCATCCTCTTCGTAATACTTTGTTACTTTTTCCGTGAACAATACACCGTGTAAGTGATCAATTTCATGTTGAATGGCTCGTGCTAAAAAACCTTTTGCTTCTATAAAATAAGGTTTTCCTTTACGATTTTGCGCACGTACTTTCACATAATCAGCTCGAGCCACGTCACCAAAAAGGCCCGGAAAACTTAGGCAGCCTTCTGGACCGATTTGTTCGCCTCGTTGCTCAATAATTACCGGATTAATTAACTCAATTTTACCGTGTCGATCGTCCACGTCTACCACTGCCACTTGCTGCAGAACTCCTACTTGAGGAGCAGCTAGACCCACACCGTCTGCTTCAAGCATTAAATCATACATGCCGTTTAGTAATTTCGCTAATTTATTATCAAAGTTTTTAACGACTTCACACTCTTGTTCAAGTACTTCATTAGGATGGTAAACAAGCTTAAGCTTAGCCAAATAGGCACCTCCTTTATTCTTTCTATTTATATCCAAAAAGCTTCTTCTTTAACGCCATCAAGACGACTAGTTACATCATCGAGTATGGATTCAAATCAATTGTAATCGTTAAATTTTCCTTCTGCATTTCCGCTTGATAACGTTCTAATATATATTTCAACAGCGGAATCAGGCTTGGTTCCAGCTTGTATTTTAACATGCATTGATAGCGATATCTATCTTTTATCTTAGCAATGGGAGATGCGACTGGCCCTAAGATCGTTGTTTGCGGCGAAAGTTTCTGACCCAGATACTGCGAAATTTTGTCTGTAACAGACACCACTTTTGCAATATTTTCATGAGATACGGTGACAAGCGCCAAGTAAAAGAAAGGCGGATATTTATGCATTTTACGAATTTCCATCTCCTGCTTATAAAACGCATCGTAATCATGCTGACTCGCAAGTTGAATGCTGTAGTGCTCAGGCGTGTACGTTTGAATCACTACTTCTCCTGGAAGCTTGTGGCGTCCTGCTCTTCCGCTTACTTGTGTTAAAAGCTGAAACGTTTTTTCAGATGCACGAAAGTCAGGTAAATTCAGCATCGTATCTGCTGTTAAAACGCCTACAAGCGTGACGTTTGGAAAGTCTAGCCCTTTGGCAATCATCTGCGTCCCTAGTAAAATTTGCGCTTCTCCACTTGCAAACTTGTTCAGGAGCTTTTCATGCGCGCCTTTTCGGCTTGTCGTATCAACATCCATTCGCACGACTCTAGCCTCAGGCAGCACTTTTGTTAATTCTTCTTCCACTTTTTGTGTACCAGATCCAAAAAAGCGGATATGTTCGCTGTGGCATTCCGGGCACTCAGTGTGCACATGTTCTTCGTGTCCGCAGTAATGGCATTTTAATTTATTTTGATAGCGGTGATACGTTAGTGAAATTTCACAGTGCTCACATGTCGGAACGTAACCGCAGTCCCTGCACATAACAAAAGAAGAATGGCCTCTTTTATTTAAAAATAAAACGATTTGCTCTCCTTTTTCCAAACGGTTTTTCATCTTTTCAAACAGCATAGTTGAAAACATAGAGCGATTGCCGCTGCGAAGTTCCTCTCTCATATCAACAATATCCACCGACGGCATCGATGACTTATTCATTCTTTGCTTTAACGTCAGTAGCTTATATACACCTTTTTGCGCTCTTGCAAAGGACTCAAGCGTTGGTGTTGCACTTCCTAAAATGACTGGACACTGATGATGCTGCCCTCGGTAAATGGCTACATCTTTTGCATGATAACGGGGGTTTTCTTCTTGTTTATAACTCGTCTCATGTTCTTCATCGATAATAAGAAGGCCTAAATTTTCAAATGGAGCAAATACAGCAGAGCGGGCCCCTACCACAACGGATACTTCTTTTCGCTGAATTTTTCGCCATTCATCGTATTTTTCTCCAGTAGACAAGCCGCTATGAAGCACAGCAACTTTTGAGCCGAACCGCTCTTTAAACCGCTTGACCATCTGAGGGGTAAGTGAAATCTCCGGAACAAGCATAATCGCTTCTTTTCCTTTTTTTAATACTTGATCAATCGATTGGAGATACACTTCTGTTTTTCCGCTTCCCGTTACTCCATACATTAAAAACACATCGTGAAGATTTTCTTCGATGTCCTGCAGAATCGGTGCGATTGCCTCAGCTTGTTCATCGGTCAATTGAAATGGCTTTGACGGTGTAAAGTATCGATCTTGATAAGGATCACGGTATATTTCAATTTCCGTTTCCTCTAAGAGTCCTTTGTTAATCAGCGCTTTTATAGGAGCGGAGGTAATCTGCAAATCTTCCGCTATTTCTTTTATGGCTACTTCTTCATTTCGCTCGAGCATAAAAGACAGCACTTGCTTTTGCTTTTCTGCCTGCTTATTTAACTCGTTCATAAACTGTTGAATGTCTTCAAGGCTTTGATTCAGTTTTACGCCTTTTGCCGTTTTTTTGTTTCCTTTGTTTTTCACCACGTAGACGACTTCAATTAGACCTTTTTGAATATCACGGTGAAAAGCAGGAGCAGCGGCTGTTTTTTCCACTTCACTCCACTTCAGCGAGGATCTTGACTGAAAAAACGGCTTGACTTGCTCATGAAGCTGTTCGTATGCCTCTTTTGAAAGGAGTGACAGTTCTTTATCATATTTTGCTTTCATCGCCGCAGGCAGCATGACTTGAAAAGCCGATATCATAAAACAAAGCGTTTTTTCTGTTAGCCAGTGCCCAATCTCTAACAGTTCAGGAGTCAGAACCGGCGTTAAATCAAGCAAGTCAGCGATTGGTTTAACACGCTTAACTTCAGCCTCTTCTTTAAGAGCCACCACAAACCCTTGAACTTTTCTTGGACCAAACGGAACGACAACTCGCATACCCGGAACAATGATTCCTTTCCATTTGTCAGGAATGGCGTAGTCAAAAGCTCGATCTGTTTGTTTAGCAGCCACGTCCACAATTACACTAGCTACACTCATTTTCTCCGCCCTTCTAACATTTCCTTCACTTCTTTTAACACCTCGGTAGCTACATCGTGTTTTGAAAGAATGGGAAGTTCTTTAGACTCTCCGCTTCGCTTATAGAGCGTCACAATATTTGTGTCCGTCCCAAACCCTGCTCCTTCTGTCGTCACGTTATTGGCTACAATCATATCCAAGTTTTTAGATGCAAGTTTCTTTTGTGCATATTCATCCACTTGTTCTGTTTCTGCTGCAAAGCCGACTAAAAGCTGGTGTTCTTTTCGCTCTCCAAGCGTGCGTAAAATATCTGGTGTTCTCTCTAGCTCTAATACTGCTTCACCAGGCTGCTTTTTCATCTTTTGATCAAACACATACTTTGGTCGGTAATCTGCCACTGCGGCTGATTTAATGACAACATCTGCTTCATGATAGCGCTGCATAACAGCTTCAAGCATCTGCTGCGCGCTTTCAATTTGAACAACCTGCACCCCTTTTGGATACTCTAAATTCGTCGGTCCCGTTACAAGTGTTACCGATGCACCTAACTTAGCAGCTTGTTCTGCAAGAGCATAGCCCATTTTCCCAGTAGAGCGATTGGTGAAAAATCGGACGGGATCAACGCGTTCTACCGTAGGTCCTGCTGTAACCAATACATTGATACCGTCAAAGATTTTTTGTGTATCTGATACTTTGGAAAAATAAGAGCCGATTAGTGAAACAATTGTTTCTGGCTCTTCAAGACGACCTTTTCCTACATAACCACATGCCAAATACCCTTCTCCTGGTTCTACAAAAGAGTAACCAAATGATGAAAGAGTGCTCATATTTTTTTTAACAGCGGGATGATCGTACATATGAACATTCATTGCAGGCGCAATCCACACAGGTGCAGTAGCAGCAAGCAGCGTTGTGGAAATCATATCATCTGCAAGACCATTTGCTATTTTCCCTATCATATTAGCCGTAGCAGGAGCCACTAAAATTAAATCGGGCCAATCGGCTAAATCAATATGTGCAATCACAGATGGATCTTTTTCATCAAACGTATCTGTATAAACTGGGTTTCGAGACAGAGCTTGAAACGTAAGCGGCGTTACGAACTCGCGTGCTGAAGCAGTCATCATTACTTTAACTTCCGCTCCTGCTTGTACTAATTTACTTGTTAAAGCTACGGCTTTATATACGGCGATTCCGCCGCTAACACATAATAAAATTCGTTTTCCCTTCATCATTATGCCCCCATCTATTTATCCCGCTCAACCAGCATCCGCTTGTTTACTCGGGTAACTATCTAAAGCTTTTCAATTCAATTATTATACCATTTTTGTAGTGAGACATTCACTATCCTGCTTGAATACAAACAAAAGCATCAAAAAAATAACAACCTATAAAGTAGGTTGTTATTTTTTCACTTACTGATGTTTAGAATCTTCTTCTGCTACACCTTGCTTATAGCTTAATTGTTCAGCATTAATTTCTTCTAAAGCACAGCCTACAAACTTATAAGAAACCGGCTTTTCAATCGGCGTATCATTGTGAAGCTGTAATTGACGAGCGCGTTTTGCAGCTACTGTCACAAGCGTGTACTTAGAATCTAATTTTTCCATTAGGGAATCAATTGATGGATAAAGCATGTTTATTCTACCTCCAGCATTCTTTTATAGCGCGCAGAAATACGATCACGACGGCAGTGTTCAGCCGTTACGATAGCACGGATGCGAGCACAAGCATTTTCTACTTTGTCATTTTCTACAACATAATCGTAGGCGTCCATAAGTTCAATTTCTTCTTTTGCCACGCGCATACGGTTATTGATTAAGTCTTCTGTTTCAGTACCGCGGTTTACGATACGACTTTTAAGCTCTGATAAACTCGGCGGTGCCAAGAAGATGAACAAACCTTCTGGAAATGCTTCTTTCACTTGAAGAGCACCTTGCACTTCAATTTCTAGAAATACGTCTTTTCCTTCAGATAACGTTTGTTCTACATAATCAACCGGGGTACCGTAGTAGTTGCCTACGTATTCAGCCCACTCTAATAATTTCTTGTTTTCAATCATGCGCTCAAACTCTTCGCGTGGTTTGAAGAAATAGTCAACGCCGTCTACTTCACCTTCGCGGGGCTTTCTTGTTGTTGCAGAGATAGAATACTGCAATTTAATGTCTTCTTGCTCAAACAATGCTTTTCGTACCGTTCCTTTTCCAACACCTGATGGTCCGGAAAGAACAATTAATAAACCTCTTTCAATCATCGGTTCAAGTGACCTACCCTTCTAATAATTCTTCTTTGTTTATAAGTCGCTGCGACACAGTTTCTGGCTGTACAGGAGCTAAAATAACATGATCGCTATCCATAACAATAACAGATCGTGTTTTACGTCCTTGCGTTGCATCTATTAAAGAGCCTCGATCTTTTGCATCTTGAATAATGCGTTTGATTGGAGCTGATTCAGGATGAACGACAGAGATTATACGATTAGAAGAAATAAAATTTCCAAATCCAACGTTCACTAATTTACCGCTCATAAGAAGCCTCCTGCTATACCAATATAATCTTTATCTTACACGAAGGCTATTCAATATTTTGAACCTGCTCTTTTATGCGTTCTAATTGTGCTTTCATACTAATAACATACTGAGCAATAGTACCATTATTTGCCTTCGCACCGATTGTATTCATTTCACGATTCAGCTCTTGAACAAGAAAATCCAGCTTGCGTCCCACTGAATCAGGTGTATTTAATGCTTGAATAAATTGTGAAACATGACTTTGAATTCGCGTAAGTTCTTCGCTAATATCTGCTTTTTCAGCAAAAATAGCTACTTCAGTCAGCACTCGCTGCTCATCGAAAGTACCTTCTAAATAGTCGCTCAGCTTTCTTTTAATACGCTCGCGATATTGTTCAGCAACTTCAGGAGCAAGCTGTGTAATTTTTTCGCGAATGTCTTGAATGTCCTGTAAGTATCCCATTAAATCGTGATACAGCTCTGATCCCTCTCGTTTCCGCATATCCACTAACTGATGAACAGCAGCTTCAACGGCTTCAAAGATTGCACCATGAATACTCGTCTGATCAGCTTCTTCTTCATAAGTTGTCATCACTTCAGGCATGTGTAAAATGTCTTGAATTTGAACAGATTGTGACAGCCCGTGCTTTTCTTTTACTTGCTGCAACGCATTCATGTATTCATCAAGCAGCTGCCAATCCGTCTGCAGTTTCTTTTTTGCCATTTCTTCACCTGAAATAGTAACAAATACTTCTACTCTACCACGTTTTATGTATGTTTGAACGATTTTTTTTATTTTATCTTCAATTTCAATTAATTGTCTTGGCATACGGATAACAATTTCACAAAAACGATGATTAACAGACTTCATTTCCACTGTTACTGATCGATTTTCCACTTCCGCTTTTCCGCGGCCAAAACCAGTCATACTTTTTATCATTATCATCACATCCACTATGTACATCTTACATAAAAAGTATCGTAAAAGAAAGTGTTAGCAAAAAAAAGAAATCTCTCTTCTTTATTCAACCTGTAAAGGCTGCCTTCATGAGTTTTCTCATTTGGGACAGCCTGTATTAAAGTATAGCACAATTTATGAAGGTTTTCTTGTTAAAAGTGAACCAGCAAGTAAAAAAGTTGGAAGGCTTGCAAGTCCTAAAATAACGAGCCATTCCCGCGGTGCAATGGCCATTGTATGGAAAATAGGCTGCAGCGGCGGATAGTAGATGGCCACCAGCATAAGGATAATAGATGAAATAACAGCCCCTACAAGATATAAGTTCTGAAATGGATTCCGATCAAAAATTGATTTTTCACTTCGGCAGTCAAATACGTGAATAAGCTGTGCCATGACAAGTGTGGCAAATGCAATCGTCTGAGCATACTGCAACCGATCTGGGTCATTGTCGTAAACAATCATAAACGCAGCAAGTGTAGCAGCTCCAATTAAAAATCCACGGCTGACTACTTTCCATCCTAATCCTCTTGCAAAAATACCTTCGCGCGGATGCCTTGGATGGCGCTTCATCACGTTGTCCTCTGGCTGGTCTAAGCCAAGAGCCATCGCAGGCAAACCGTCTGTTACTAAGTTTACCCATAGTATCTGAATGGGCACTAGCGGAAGCGGAAGTGCTAAAATCATCGCAAAGAGCATAACTAAAATTTCTCCTACATTTGATGCAAGCAAGTAACGGATAAACTTCCGAATATTTTCATAGATATTTCGCCCTTCTTTGATCGCTGATTTAATAGTGGCAAAATTATCATCAAGCAAAACGAGTGAAGACGCTTCTTTTGCTACGTCTGTCCCGGTGATGCCCATCGCAATTCCTATGTCTGCTGCTTTAATAGCCGGTGCGTCATTTACGCCGTCGCCCGTCATCGCTACAATGTGATCTTTTGCTTGAAGAGCTTTAACAATTTTAAGCTTATGCTCAGGTGATACCCTTGCATATACATAAACATCATCTACTACTTCTTCTAGCTCTTCCTGCGTCATTTTGGATAAATCCGTTCCTTCCAAGACTTGACCGTTTTTCGGTAAAATTCCGAGCTGTTTTGCAATCGCCTGTGCTGTAATAACGTGGTCACCTGTAATCATAACGGTTTTGATGCCTGCGTCTCGGCATTCTTTGACCGCTTGCTTGACCTCTGGTCTTGGCGGATCAATCATTCCTTGAAGCCCGAGGAAAGTCAGGTCTTTTTCTGCTTCCTTCTCTGTATGAACGCTCTCATGTTCTCCTAACGGTCGATATGCAATAGCAATGGTTCGAAGCGCTTGGCTAGCTAACTGATCAATCGCTCCTTTTACTTCATTATGAACCGTTACCGACAGCGTTTGTTGTCTGCTTTCCCACAAAATATTTTTGCTGTTTATAAGCAGCACATCCGGAGCACCTTTTGTTATCACATAGCGTTTATGAGATGCGTCTTCAATGACTACACTCATCATTTTACGCGTTGAATCAAATGGAAACTCTTCAATAATCGTAAACTGCTTTTGAATATTTTCTTTTGTCAGCCCCGCTTTCATCGCGGCAACAAGCAAAGCCGCTTCAGTAGGATCCCCGTCGATAACATATTCTTTATCTTTTCTCGAGATGGACGTTTGATTGCAAAGCAGACCAAACACCAAAAGCTGCTGAAGCGGTTTTTCACTCCGTGTATCAACTTCTCTTTCCTCTCGTGAAAATACGCCCGTAGGTTCATACCCTGTCCCTGATACTCTCCACGTCATTCCTCCCGACCAGAGGTGGGTAACCGTCATTTTATTTTGCGTCAATGTGCCCGTTTTGTCTGAGCAAATGACTGACGCGCATCCTAGTGTCTCAACAGCAGGAAGTTTGCGAACAATGGATCTTTGCTTAATCATGCGCTGTACACCAAGAGATAGCGCCACGGTTACGATGGCAGGAAGACCTTCGGGTATGGCAGCAACAGCTAAGGAAACTCCCGCTAAGAACATACTGTATAAATCATGCCCTTGCAGCACACCAATCCCAACAACTAATACAGTAAGTGCAAGAGCTACAACAATTAAAATTTTGCCCAATTGCTCTAACTTCCGTTGAAGAGGAGTAATCATGGCTTCAGCATTTTGAAGTAAATCAGCAATTTGCCCCATTGCTGTTTTCATTCCAATCCCTACAACGATACCTGTTCCGCTTCCTCTGGTTACAAGGGTACCCATAAACGCCATATTGTCCTGATCTCCAAGCGGCACTTCATCTCCTGACAATGCTTTTATTTGCTTACCAACAGGCAAAGACTCTCCCGTAAGCGCTGATTCTTCAATTTCTAGACTTTTGGCTTCCATAATCCGAAGGTCAGCTCCAATACGGTCTCCGCTCGAAAACTTTACAACGTCTCCTACCACCAGCTCTTTAGATGGTAACTTAACCCATTTCCCTTCACGAATGGCTGCTACTTGAGGAGCCGAAAGCTCTTTTAATGCATGAAGAGATTTCTCTGCTTTTCTTTCTTGGAAGAACCCGAGAAATCCATTAATTACCACAATAGCAATGATAGCAATTGCATCGATGTATTCTCCTAAAAGCCCTGAAATAAGCGTGGCAGCTAGTAAAACCAGTACCATAAAATCTTTAAACTGCTCTAGAAACACAAGAATGGCTGGTTTTTTCTCTCCTTCAGTCAATTCATTAAACCCTTGTTGCTGCTGACGTGCTTTTACTTCTTTGTGTGTAAGACCATGCTGCCTGTCTGTTTTTGTTACTTCTACTATTGCTTTTTCACCTAATTCATACCATTTCATTGCATCTTTTCACACCCTTTTATTTGTAAATGCACCTATTAGATTGTTACAATCTTATATCGTATGCTTATTCAGACTCGTCCTAAAAAATGCTATACTTTTCTATAGGACAATTTTCAATTACTTAAGGATGTGAGCACTGTGTCATTTGATGGTATTTTTACATATGGCATTTTACAAGAATTATCTGAGACCTTGGTTTCAGGACGAATTTCAAAAATATATCAGCCGTTTCCAAACGAGTTGATTTTACAAGTACGCGCTAAAGGTGAAAACCGCAAACTTTTAATCTCAGCTCACCCTAACTATTCACGCGTTCATTTTACAAATGAGCCCTATGAAAATCCATCTGAGCCTCCTATGTTTTGTATGCTTCTTCGCAAGCATTTAGAAGGAAGCATTATTGAACAAGTGTATCAGCTTGGATTAGACCGCATTTTAGTCATTGAAACAAAAGGACGAAATGAAATTGGCGACGTGACGTACAAGCAGCTTATTATTGAAATCATGGGAAGACATAGTAATGTTGTACTTGTAGATAAAGAAAAACAAACGATTATCGACAGTATTAAGCATGTTCCAATGGCCTTGAACAGGCATCGTACGCTTCTACCCGGAGCTCCTTACGTACTGCCTCCTAGCCAAGATAAGCTTCATCCATTTGAAGCGGACGAGGAAACCGTGGTTAAAAAAATTGATTTTAATAGCGGAAAGCTAGCTAACCAGCTAGTGCAGACCTTCTCAGGGCTTTCTCCTTTAATTGCAAATGAAGTAGTGTTTCGCTCTGGCTTAGCGAATCGTTCTACCCTTCCAAAATCATTCGTCGAAACCATGACGCTGATCAAAGAAGGTCAGTTTACACCGACTCTGACAACCGTTAATCAAAAAGACTATTTTTATTTACTCGAATTAACGCATTTAGAGGGTACGAAAAAAACGTATGCAACTATCAGCGAGCTTCTTGACCGCTATTACTACGGGAAAGCAGAGCGAGATCGTGTAAAGCAGCAAGCGCATGATTTAGTACAGTTTATTTCCACCGAGAAAAAGAAAAATGAGAAAAAAATAAAAAAACTTGAGCAAACGCTGCAGAATGCAGAAAAAGCATCTGATTATCAGCTAGCCGGTGAACTCCTTACGGCAAATTTACACCTTGTCAAAAAAGGAGATGCGAAAGTGGATGTTATTAATTATTACGATGAAAATAGCGGTACACTTACGATTTCATTAGATCCGCAAAAATCACCGTCTCAAAATGCTCAAAGCTATTTTACAAAGTATCAAAAAGCGAAAAATTCCGTTTCGATTGTAATCGAACAGATTGAAAAAGCAAACGAAGAAGTACAGTATTTTGAATCACTTATTCAGCAAATGGATACTGCTACTCACAAAGACATTGCCGAGATTCGCGAAGAGCTTGTGGAAGAAGGATATTTGCGCAACCGTCAGCAAAAGCAAGCAAAAAAACAAAAAAACACCACGCCTACACTTGAACAATACGTTTCAAGCGACGGCACGACGATTTTAGTTGGAAAAAACAATAAGCAAAATGAGTATTTAACAAATCGCCTTGCTGCTCGTGATGACGTTTGGTTTCATACGAAAGATATACCGGGTTCTCACGTTGTTATCCGCAGCCAAGAGCCTTCAGAAGAAACAATTTTAGAAGCGGCTCACCTTGCTGCTTACTTTAGTAAAGCCAAGAATTCAAGTTCGGTACCAGTGGACTATACAAAAATTCGCCACGTAAAAAAACCAAGCGGTGCTAAACCTGGTTTTGTGACGTACGATAATCAGCAAACGGTGTACGTAACGCCTAGCGAAGAACTTGTACTGAAGCTGCGCCAGTCATAACAAAAACCCCCTTTCTATATAGGGGGTTTTTAGTTTAGTTCATCCATGAAGGATCTGAAGGATTTTCACGCCATTTAAATAGCTTTTCCATCGCTTCTTCTTCAATGTATCCCGCTTCGTTTGCCGTCTCTACTAGCGTAGAGTAGTCTGTTAAAGAATAAACTTGAAGTTCTTTTTCTTTAAACAGCTGACGCGCTTTTTCCAGCTCATATGTAAAGATAGAAACAACTCCTAGCACTTCACAACCCTGCGCTTTTAATGCATCGACTGCGGTAAATACACTTCCGCCAGTTGAAATCAAATCTTCAATCACAACTACTTTTTGACCTTTTATTACTTTTCCTTCAATTTGATTTCCTTGGCCATGTTCTTTTGCTTTGCTTCGCACATAGCACATCGGAAGCTCTAGCGCTTCACTTACCCATGCTGCATGAGGAATACCAGCTGTAGCTGTACCAGCAATCACTTCTGCATTGGCAAAATACGTTTTAATTAAATGCTGCAGACCTTTTGCAATTTCTTTTCGCACTTTTGGGTAGCTAAGCGTTAGACGGTTGTCACAATAAATAGGCGACTTAATTCCAGAGGCCCACGTAAACGGATCGTTCGGTTGAAGGCTTACTGCCTCAATATCAATTAATTGTTTTGCAATTTCTTTTCGTAGTTTTGTCATCGCGTAATACGCTCCCCTTTCCACTGCTGTAACATCTCATAATATGCTTTAAGCGGGTCTTTTGCTTTAGTAATAGAACGTCCAACCACAATGGCACTTGAGCCATATTCTCTCGCTAGCTGAGGCGTTGCTACGCGGACTTGGTCATCTACTGAATCTGCGCCCATACGAATACCCGGCGTTACGGTCAAAAAGTCCTCTCCTGCTGCTTTTCGAATCGAAGGCACTTCATGAGTAGAACATACAACGCCGTCTAGTCCGCTTTTTTTAGCAAGCGCTGCATAATGCGTAACCACTTCTTGCATCGAGTGCGTAATCAGCTGCTGCTCTTTTAGCATTTCATCCGATGTACTTGTTAGCTGAGTAACCGCAATACAATCCGGACGTTTTTTGCCAGCAGCGGTTCCTAAGTCAAGTCCTTCAACGGCTGCTTGCATCATATTCGTTCCGCCGGCTGCGTGAACGTTAACCAAATCCACTTCAAGAGAAGCCAAAGACTTCATTCCTTGCTTTACCGTATTGGGAATATCATGAAGCTTTAAGTCTAAGAAAATCTGGTGGTTTTGCTCTTTTAATGCAGAAATAATGGATAGCCCTTCTTTATAAAACAGTTCCATGCCTACTTTCACAAATAATGATTCTTGTTGAAAAGGCATTAAAAACTGCTGTACATCGTTAATTGATGAAAAATCAAGAGCAATGATTAACGGTTGCTTCACGCTTTTTCCAGCTCCTTCCGATACATTCTGAAACATGCTCGTATCCTAATGATGTTAATAGCCTTGGCAGTTCGTCAATGATGGTTGGGCATACATACGGATCGACAAAGTTTGCTGTACCAACCGCTACGGCACTTGCACCTGCATATAAAAATTCAAGTGCATCTTCAGCAGTCGTCACTCCGCCCATACCGATAATTGGAATGTTTACTTTTTGGCTCACTTCATACACCATTCGAATCGCTACCGGTTTAATTGAAGGTCCTGACAGTCCGCCTGTGCCGTTCGCTAAAACCGGCTGAGCTGTTTTCAAATCCAGACGCATCCCGAGAAGCGTATTGATCATCGTTAAGCCATCCGCGCCAGCTTCTTCAACAGCCATTGCCATGTCTACAATATTGGATACGTTTGGTGATAGTTTAACATAAACTGGAACATTTGAAACATCTTTTACCGCTTTTGTTAAACGAGCAGCGATGACAGGATCTACGCCAAACGCAATTCCGCCTTCCTTTACGTTAGGACATGAAATATTCAATTCAAGTGCTTTCACATTTGATACGGTTGAAATTTCTTTTGCTACGTGCACATATTCTTCAATTGAAGCACCGGCTACGTTCGCGATAATCGGCACATCATATTGCTGAAGCCAAACGAGCTCTTCATTCATTACTTTTTCTAGCCCAGGATTTTGTAATCCAATCGCATTTAACATTCCTGCAGATGTCTCCGCTACGCGAGGAGTTGGATTGCCAAAACGAGTTTCAGCAGTAGTCGCTTTAATCATAATGGCTCCAAGTGCATCAAGTGAATAAAATTGAGCATACTCACGCCCAAATCCAAAGCAGCCGGATGCTGGCATAATTGGATTTTTCAAATCTAACCCTGGCAATGTCGTTTTTAGCATACTCATAGAAGCACCTCCCCTGCTTGAAAGACGGGACCGTCGCTGCAGATTTTTTTATACGCCGTAGAATCTTCACTTTCCCTGCATACACATGCAAAGCAAGCGCCGATTCCACAGCCCATTCTTTCTTCTAAAGAAATGTAAAGCGGCTTGTTTGTATAATTATTTTCTAGTGCTTTTAACATCGGAGTTGGACCGCATGAAAACATAACGTCATATGAAAACTGATGCTCGTCAATCACCGTTGTGACAAAACCTTTTGTTCCGTAAGAGCCGTCTACCGTTGCAATATATGTTTCTCCTAAAGCTAAAAACTCTCGTTCATAAAATACGTCTGCTTTTGATTGAAAACCTAGGACGTGAATAACCTGCACGCCTTTTTCACGAAGTCTTTTTGAAAGCTCATAGAGCGGAGGCACTCCAATGCCTCCCCCTACTAATAAAGCCGTTTGACCTGACTCTATTGCATCTAATGGAAAACCGTGGCCAAGGGGACCTAACACGTCAATCGACTGTCCGGCTTGTTTTTCAGCCAGCAGCGATGTTCCCGCCCCTTCTGCACGGTAAATCATCGTAAATTGTTCGTGCGTTTGATCAATTTCTGCAATACTGATTGGTCTGCGAAGCAGTGGCAAATAGTCGTTGTTGACGCGGATATGCACAAACTGCCCCGGCTCATTCATGAAACGAACAAGCTCGCCTTGAAGGGTTAATTCATATACATTGTGTGTTAACGGTCGCTGACTGACGACTTGCATCATTTCATGTTTGATCATACGGTTGTCACCTCTTTGGTTGGACGAACTTTTTTCATTGGCGTTGTATGGAAGCTGATCGTTTCAAGCACTCGTAAAATCGCTTCTGCTGTATCAAGTGATGTTAAGCAAGGTACGCCATTTTCAACTGCTTCACGGCGAATTTTAAATCCGTCACGCGCAGGCTGTTTTCCTTTTGTTAGCGTGTTGATGACCAGCTGGGCTTCACCTTTTCGTATCACATCTAAAAGATTGTGATCTTCATGATGAATTTTATTTACTATTTTTACGCGAATGTCTTCTTTTGTAAACGTTGAAGCTGTTCCTTCCGTTGCAATCACCTGGTAGCCAATATTAGCAAAGCGCTTTGCTAACGCTGTTGCCTCTTCCTTATCTTTATCCGCTACTGTCATAAGTACTGAACCGTACGGCTTAATGGACATACCTGACGCAATTAGTCCTTTATATAATGCTTTTTCGTACGTTGAATCTTGCCCCATTACTTCTCCAGTAGATTTCATTTCAGGTCCAAGCGTAATATCTACGCGGCGTAGTTTTGCAAATGAGAAGACCGGCACTTTTACGTAGACGCCTTCTTCTTCAGGGTGCATGCCTGATTCATAGCCAAGATCTTTTAAACTTGTTCCTAAAATTACTTTTGTTGCCACATTCGCCATCGGAATACGCGTGATTTTACTTAAGAACGGCACCGTACGGCTTGAACGAGGATTTACTTCAAGAACAAACACTTCTCCTTTTGATAAGACGAACTGAATGTTAAGCAGTCCAATAATGTTTAAGCCTTTTGCAATTCGTGTTGTGTAATCAATGATCGTATCTTTTACGTCCTGTGACAGAGTTTGCGGTGGGTATACAGCGATGGAGTCGCCTGAGTGGACACCCGCGCGCTCTACATGTTCCATGATCCCTGGAATAACCACTGTTTCACCGTCTGAAATAGCATCGACTTCAATTTCTTTTCCTGTTAAGTAGCGGTCGATTAATACAGGATGATCAGCGTGTACTTTTACCGCGTGTTTCATATAATGAAGCAGCTCTTCTTCTTTATACACAATTTCCATTGCGCGTCCACCCAGTACGTATGAAGGACGTACAAGCACCGGATAACCAATTTCTTTTGCGACAACCACTGCTTCCTCAACTGAAGTAACCGTCTTTCCAAGCGGCTGAGGTACTTCTAAACGCGCTAGCGTCGCTTCGAATTTTTTACGGTCTTCCGCTGCATCTAAGCTTTCAAGCGACGTACCTAAGATCTTGACCCCTCTTGCTTCTAGCTCATCCGCTAAGTTGATTGCTGTTTGACCACCGAACTGTACAACCACACCTTCTGGTTTTTCTAAATCGATGATATGCATCACATCTTCAATCGTCAGCGGCTCGAAGTATAATTTATCTGAAATACTGAAGTCAGTTGATACTGTTTCTGGATTGTTATTGACAATAATCGCTTCGTATCCAGCTTCTTTAATCGCCCACACCGAGTGCACCGTTGCATAGTCAAACTCAATTCCTTGCCCGATGCGGATCGGACCTGATCCTAACACCACAACGCTTTTACGATCTGTAACAATCGATTCATTTTCATCTTCAAACGTGCCGTAGAAATATGGTGTTGTAGATTCAAATTCTGCTGCACATGTATCTACCGTTTTGTATACTGGCATCACGCCGTTTTGTTTGCGGAAGTCGTATACTTCACGCTCTGTTTGATTCCATAGCTTAGCAATCGTGCAGTCTGCAAATCCCATTTCTTTTGCTTCCTGTAAAACTTCTACATTATGAATCTCTTCTTTTAACACATTTTCAAAAGCAATCACTTTTTCAAGTTTTACTAAGAAGAAAAGATCGATTTTACTCCACTCGTGAATTTGCTGAATCGTTACGCCGCGGCGGATGGCTTCTGCGACGTAGAATAATCGCTCATCGCCAGCTTTGCGAATACGTTTTTCAATAATGGCATCATCAAATTCATGCGCATCTTTTAACTCTAAGTGATGAACGTTTGACTCAAGTGAGCGTACGGCTTTTAAAATTGACTCTTCGAACGTGCGGCCAATTGCCATTACTTCCCCTGTTGCCTTCATCTGTGTACCTAGTTTACGGTTAGCTGATTCAAATTTATCAAACGGCCAGCGTGGAATTTTAGATACGATGTAATCTAGTGCAGGTTCGAAACATGCGTATGTCTTCCCAGTTACCGGGTTCATCATTTCATCTAATGTTAACCCTACCGCAATTTTTGCGGCTAATTTTGCAATTGGATACCCTGTTGCTTTTGATGCTAAGGCCGACGAACGGCTTACACGAGGGTTTACTTCAATTACGTAATACTGGAAGCTTTCTGGGTCTAGTGCTAGCTGAACGTTACATCCGCCTTCGATTTTAAGCGCTCGGATAATTGTTAGTGACGCATTTCTAAGCAGCTGATACTCACGGTCGCTTAGCGTTTGGCTTGGTGCTACAACAATTGAATCTCCCGTATGAATACCGACCGGGTCAAAGTTTTCCATATTACATACTACAATCGCATTATCGTTTGCATCGCGCATTACTTCATATTCAATTTCTTTAAAGCCTGCAATGCTTTTCTCAAGTAAGCACTGTGTTACAGGACTGTGTTTTAACCCACTTGTTACAATTTCAATCAGCTCTTGCTCGTTGTTACAAATTCCGCCTCCCGTACCGCCAAGCGTATAAGCAGGACGCACGATTACCGGATAGTTTACTTGTTCAACAAACGCATACGCTTCGTCTAGTGAATGAATGATTTCACTTGCTGGGACAGGCTGATTTAGTTCATTCATTAATGAACGGAACTGCTCACGGTCTTCAGCTTGTTCAATCGCTGATAATTTTGTCCCGAGAATTTCTACGTTAAATTCTTCTAAAATGCCCGTTTCGTGTAATTCTACCGCTAAGTTCAGTCCCGTTTGACCGCCAAGCGTTGGAAGCAGTGCATCCGGGCGTTCTTTACGAATAATTGAGCTTACAAATTCAACCGTTAGAGGTTCAATATATACTTTGTCTGCCATTTCTGAATCTGTCATGATTGTTGCAGGATTGGAGTTCACAAGAATAACTTTGTATCCTTCTTCTTTTAACGCAATACATGCTTGCGCTCCTGCATAGTCAAACTCTGCCGCCTGTCCAATGACGATTGGTCCTGATCCGATTACGAGAATTGTGTTAATATCTTGACGTTTTGGCATTAGCAATTACCTACTTTCTGATTGTTTTTCATAAGATCCATAAATTCGTTGAACAATCCGTTTGCATCTTCAGGTCCCGGTGATGCTTCAGGGTGATACTGAACCGTAAATGCCGGATATTCTTTATGCTTTACTCCTTCAACTGTTCCATCGTTAAGCGCAACGTGCGTCACTTCTAATGGCGTGTTGACAAGAGATGGCTCACACACTGTATAGCCGTGGTTTTGAGATGTAAGAGCTACTTTATTGGTTTTTAGATCCTTTACAGGATGGTTGGATCCACGATGACCAAATTTCATTTTTTCTGTATCTGCTCCGCATGCTAGAGCAAACAGCTGATGTCCTAAACAAATTCCGAAAAGCGGAACCTTCCCTAAAACCCCTTGAATCATCTCGATTGCTTCAGGTACGTCTTTTGGGTCTCCAGGTCCGTTGCTTAACATGATGCCATCTGGATTTAATTGAAGAATTTCTTGCGCAGTTACGTTATAAGGAACCACAATCACGTCGCATTGACGAGCTGTTAATTCACGTAAAATTCCGTGTTTCATTCCAAAGTCAACGAGTACCACTTTTTTACCTCTGCCTGGGCTTGGGTAAGGCTTCACCGTTGATACTTTTTTAACTGAATCATTTGGAAGTTCATGATTTTGAAGCTGTGCTACCACTTCTTCTACATTGACTTCCATGCTGCATACGCGTCCGCGAAGCGCACCGTGCTGACGAATTTTTCGCGTTAATTTTCGCGTGTCGATTCCAGCTAATCCTGGAATATCTTTTTGTTTTAAAAATTCATCTACTGATAGTTCGCTTCTGAAGTTTGAAGGAGCATCACAAATTTCTTTTACAATCAAACCGTGTACAGCTGGTTCAATCGACTCAAAGTCATCGCGGTTAATACCGTAGTTTCCGATTAAAGGATATGTTAATGTCACAATTTGTGCACAGTATGATGGATCAGATAGAATTTCTTGATATCCTGTCATTCCCGTGTTGAAAACAACTTCTCCTGTCATTTCTTTGTCGCTGCCGAATCCTTTTCCGATAAATACTGTTCCATCTTCTAAAATTAGTTGACGTTGCATGCTTTAACATCCTCCCATACTCGTTTACCTTCTACTAATGTCATTACCGGCCAACCTTTGCATACCCAGTTAGCAAACGGCGTGTTTTTACCTTTTGATACAAATTCTTCTGGATTAATTGCTTTTTCTGTTTCAAGATCAATGATGGTTAAATCCGCTGTTTTTCCCACTTCAATCGTGCCATAAGGAAGATTGAATGTTTCAGCCGGCTTGTTTGTTAAATACGATACTAGCTGCTCTAGCGTCATTACTTCTTTTAATACCAAGTTTGTATAAAGAAGCGGGAAAGCTGTTTCAAGTCCCACAATTCCAAACGGCGCAAGCTCCATGCCTTCTGCTTTTTCGTCCGCTGTGTGCGGTGCGTGATCAGTGGCGATAAAATCAAGCGTTCCGTCTAATAAAGCTTCAATTAATGCCTGTTGATCATCTTTTCCTCGAAGCGGCGGATTCATTTTGAAATTCGAATCAAGTCCCGGGATATCTTCTTCATTTAGTAACAGATGATGAGGCGTTACTTCTGCAGTTACGCGAATGCCTGCTTTTTTCGCATCACGAATGGCGCGAATGGATTCTTTTGTACTTACGTGACACACATGGTAGTGACAGTTTGCTGCTTCAGCAAGCAGGACATCTCGTGCAATTTGAACGGCTTCGCAGATAGATGGGATACCGTTTAGTCCATGTTCTTTTGCAAATTTCCCGTCGTGTACGCAGCCTTTGTTAATTAAATCATTATCTTCACAGTGTGCAACGATTGCTTTGTTTAATGAAGCGGCTTTTTTCATCGCTTCTAGCATCATTCCTGTTGACTGAACCCCTACTCCATCATCTGTAAAAGCAAATGCTCCCGCTTCTTTTAAGCCTTCAAAGTCCGTTAATTCTTTTCCCAATTGACGAGTAGTAATCGATGCGTACGGTAATACGCGCACATGTGCTGTTTGTTCAATGCGCTTGTTTACCCACTCCATTTGTTCAACAGTATCAGGCACTGGACGCGTGTTCGGCATTGCAGCAATTGCTGTAAAACCGCCCTTTGCAGCTGCTAGAGTACCTGTTTCAATTGTTTCTTTCTTTTCTCCCCCTGGCTCACGCAAGTGAACGTGGACATCGATTAAACCCGGTGATAAGAAGTTCCCGCCTGCATCAATGACTTCTTCATTCTCTACGTCAATGTGTGAAGCTATTTCAGCAATTACACCATTTTCAATTTTCAGTTCGACTTTTTCAATTTTTCCTTCATTTAACCATGTAGCATTTTTGATAATTGTTGTCATTATTAAGTCCCCTTTCAATTGGTTGTAGCGCTCTTGCTAATACTGCCATGCGAATGTATACGCCATTTTGCATTTGTTTAAAAATTCTTGAACGTTCACATTCAACGAGCTCATCTGCAATTTCGACTCCTCTGTTCACCGGAGCTGGATGAAGAATAATGCTATGTGATTTCATTTTCCGCTCTCGTTCAACGGTTAATCCGAAGCGGCTATGGTAGTTCTTTGCAAGCTCTGAAGTGTTCTCTTCATGCCTTTCAAATTGAATACGCAGTAGCATCACAACATCGACCGTTTCGATTGCTTCATCGATATTAAGATATGTACCGTGTCTGTTCTCTTCATCTTTCCATTCTTCAGGTCCCGCAAAATATACGGTCGCCCCTAGTTTTGTCAGCATTTCTGCATTCGATCTCGCTACGCGGCTATGTCGCAAATCTCCGACTATTGCGACTTTTAATCCTTTAAACGAGCCGAACTCTTGGCGAATTGTCAGTAGATCAAGCAGACACTGAGTTGGATGCTGACCGCATCCGTCTCCTGCATTAATGATGGGAATCGATACTTTTTCCTGCAGTGCTTCATAATAACGATCTTGCGGGTGGCGAATAACAACTGACTGAACACCGATTGAAGCTAATGTTTCAATCGTGTCATAAAGCGTTTCTCCTTTTTGGACGCTTGAAGTTGTTACTTCAAACGGAATTGTTGTTAATCCTAGCTGCTGTTCTGCCATTTCAAAGCTGCATCGAGTACGCGTGCTCGCTTCAAAAAATAAGTTGGCAACAAACATTTTCTCTTCCGGTTTCCATCCTTGTTTATTCGTTCGATAGTTTTCAGCGCTGTCTAAAATCTCTAGAATTTCATTTGTTTCTAGTGTTGAGACTGTCACTAAATGTTTCATATCGATTCCCTCCATTTTTGCTTTCCTCGCATTTCTTTATAAAAAACACCCTTTCTAACTTAGAAAGGGTGTAAGAAAACAAGCTTCGTCTATAACGCGCTTTTCACACACCCTTAGAAACCTCTCTGGATTTCAATTAAAAGGCGTTCTATGAAATTTTTCGTGCTGACGTTTGTTGAACGTTTTCTGCTTCTTTTATCTTCTCTTTCGGCAGAACTAGATTCAGCAGAACTCCCATGATAGCAGACAGTGCCATGCTATCAATCTTTACATGTTCTGAGATATCTAAGTGTGCTCCTCCGATTCCTAACACTAAGATAATCGAAGCAATCATTAAGTTTCGTTTTGATCCAAGATCTACCTTTGCATCCACCATCATGCGCAAGCCTGATGAAGCAATGATTCCGAATAAGAGAATTGAAATCCCACCCATGACCGGCGTTGGTATACTTGAAATAAGAGCGTTGATTTTGCCGACAAACCCGAACAAAATCGCGAAGACTGCTGCTCCTGCTATTACAAATACGCTAAGCACCTTTGTGATAGCTAACACTCCGATGTTCTCACCATATGTTGTGTTTGGAGGTCCGCCGATCAGCGCAGCAAGCATAGTGGCTACTCCGTCTCCTAAAATCGATCTGTGCAGCCCTGGCTTTTCAATATAGTTTCGATCCACAATCTTATTTAAAACAAGAATGTGTCCAATATGTTCTGAAAGTGTTACGACTGCTACAGGTACCATGATAAGCACAATCCCTAGTGAAATGGACGGCGTGTATGTGACGAACGGCACGTAGAAGTGAGGTATTTCAATCCACTCTGCTTTCATTACCTTTGAAAAGTCTACCAATCCTTGTGTATAAGCGAAGATGTATCCGCCGATAATTCCCATCAGTACCGGAATCAGGCTGATAATGTTTTTAAAGAAGATTGAGCAAGCAACTGTTATTGCTAGCGTTACAAGCGCAACCATCAGGTAAGTTAAGCTGTAATTTCCTTTTGCATCGTTCATCGCCATGCCTACTGCTGTATTAGCTAATCCTAAGCCTATAACCATAATAACTGGTCCTACTACAACCGGAGGAAGCAGCTTCATAATCCAATTGATTCCTGTTCCTTTTATAATCAAAGCAACGATTCCATACACAAGTCCGGCTAAGAAACAGCCAACCATCGTTTCTTCAGGTCCAAACGAAGCTTTTGCGAAAATGATTGGCGTGATGAACGCGAACGATGAACCAAGGTAAGAAGGAATTTGACCTCTTGTAATGAGCAGGAAAGCAAGCGTTCCTACCCCACTTGAAATCAAAGCAATTGCCGGGCTGAATCCGACTAGGAACGGCACTAGCACCGTCGATCCAAACATTGCAAACAAATGCTGCAGACTCAATGTTAACCAATTTACTGCTTTTGGTTTATCATGTATATCAAGTACAAAATCTCGTTGTTGACTCATATGTTTTTCCTCCTATCACTATAAAAAAACCTCTTTACGCAGAGGCAAAGAGGTTTTCAGCATACAAGGAAGACGCTATACCGCAGTATAGTTTTCCTTGTATAGTGACCCCCCTTTTGCAGCCTCACGGGACTACTATTTAAAAGGGTATATAATTTATTTTTCGTAAATAGACACGTGGTCTTTTTCGTCTACTTCCATCAAATGCACCGCAATTTTTTCACTTTTAGCTGTCGGTACGTTTTTACCAACATAGTCTGCTCGAATCGGCAGCTCGCGGTGTCCTCTATCCACTAAAACAGCCAGCTGAATGAGTTCCGGTCGACCGATATCAATTAGTGCATCAAGTGCTGCTCGAACCGTACGGCCCGTATATAACACATCGTCTACTAAGATGACGTTCTTATTTGCAATATCTGTCGGAATATCTGATCCTTTTACGAGAGGCTCATCATTGCTTGTCACTTTCGATAAATCATCTCGGTAAAGCGTGATGTCTAGTTCTCCGACTGGCAATGTATTTCCTTCAATTTGTGCAATTCGTTCTGCTAAACGTTTTGCGATATAAATACCTCGCGTTTTAATCCCCACTAGCACACAATTTTCGATTCCTTTATTCTTTTCAATAATCTCATGTGCAATTCGAGTTAAAGCGCGGCGAATAGCCTGTTCGTCAAGTACGGTAGCTTTTACGTTCACTGTTTTTCACCTCAAGTTGTTGACATAAAAAAATCCTCTTGCCTTGAGGCAAGAGGATTTGGTTTTAGACATATTTCTTCAAAAAGGCTATAAGTATGCCTTTTCTGCACCGTTTCCTTCTCAGCCTCTCTGGACTGTTCTTAAAGGTTCTTATTAAGTTAATACAAGTATGCCATCACTTATGGCAGTTGTCAACTTCTTTTTTCAATAAGCTCTAGCATCTCATTAAACTCTTTTGGAGCCGGTGCTTCAAATTCCATATATTCATTTGTACGAGGGTGAATAAAGCCTAATACACCTGCATGAAGTGCTTGTCCGTCAATCGGAAGCGTTTTTTTCGGTCCGTACTTCGGATCTCCAGCAAGCGGAAAGCCAATATACTTCATGTGAACGCGAATTTGGTGTGTTCGCCCCGTTTCTAGCTTACATTCGACAAGTGAAAAATCTTTAAAACGCTGCAATACAGTAAAGTGCGTCACTGCATCACGACTGTTTTCATCAGTGACCGTCATGCTTTGACGATCTTGCTTATCTCGGCCGATTGGCGCATCAATTGTACCGTGATCGTGCGCAATTACTCCGTGAACGATAGCTTTATAGCGACGCGTCACTGTTTTAGCTACAAGCTGACTAACTAGTGATTCATGGGCTAAATCATTTTTTGCAACCATAAGTAAACCTGACGTATCTTTATCAATTCGATGAACGATCCCAGGGCGCATAACGCCGTTAATACCGGATAAATCTTTACAGTGAGCCATTAAGCCGTTTACAAGCGTGCCGCTATGATGACCTGGAGCTGGATGTACAACCATGCCGCGAGGTTTATTTACAACAAGCACATCTTGATCTTCATAATAAATATCTAAATCCATTTCTTCCGCTACCACATCAAGCTCCTCTAGTTCCGGCACTTCAATAATAATAGCGTCTCCTGTTTTACATTTATAGTTTCCTTTAACGGTTTTATCATTCACTTTTGCATGACCTTCTTTGATCCACTGCTGCACTTGTGAACGTGACCATTCTGCATTTACAGTCGAAAGTACTTTATCAATACGTTCTCCCGCTTGTTCTTCATTTATAACTGTTTCAATTACATTCATTCTTTGTGCTCCTTCTTCATTTTCCCTTCAAACAGCGTCATAATAAACATGATGATTACTCCGACGACAAGTGCCGAATCAGCTACGTTAAAAATCGGAAAATCATACGTAAAGATGTATGTATTTACGAAATCAACTACTTCTTTACGGACCACTCGATCAATAAAGTTTCCAATGGCGCCGCCTAACATTAATGCTAGCGCAATACCGAACCATTTATCTTGTTTTTTGAGCTTTTGAATATAAATTATTAAACCGACTACCACAACCACCGTAATGAGATAAAAGAACCACATCTGTCCTTGTAAAATCCCCCACGCGGCTCCTCTGTTACGATGAGAGGTAATGTAAAGAAAGTTTTCAATTACGGTGATGCTTTGTCCATAATACATTTCTTTTACAATCATCCATTTTGTTACCTGATCAATAAGTATAACAGCTAAAGCGATAAGATAATAAAACACAAACGTTTTCCTCCCGCAATAAAATCAAACGAATCCATACTAAAGCATTTTAGCACATAATTCATTTTTTTTCTCGCTTCTCACCATAAAACAAATAAATCTTCGTTTGTGCGGGCCGTCGGCATTACTTTTAATTTATGAATAGACATCACTTCGCCAGTTAGTTCATCAATTCCGAACGCACCAACGTCAAGCTTTGCTAGCGCGTGTTCTACATCTTTTAAATCGGCTTTAATCATTTCTATTACGTAACGTTCCTTTTCATCTATATAACCAGATTGTTCTGTAGCATATCTCAATAGGCGATCTTGTAATTCTTCTTTGATAAGAGCTAATTCCTGTCCAATGGAAAGATAATTTTCATACATGCAAACGCCTCCTGTGCTGATAAGATGAAGTATTAATGATGTTAGGTTTACCGAGTTTTCCATCGAATCTACAACACAAGTTTTTCCTAAGGCTTTGAATGCTTTATACCATTGTATTTGGGAATTTCGTACAGCAAAAAACACGCCCAAAAAGGACGTGCTTTTGTTCATTACTGCTGAACGTAGTGATTTTTCACAACATCCGCACAGCGTGTACATAAAGTTGGGTGATCTTGATCTTCGCCAACTGTTGGTGATACTACCCAGCAGCGCTCACACTTCTCACCTTCTGCTTTACTTACAACAATTGAAGCATAGCTGAATTTTTGTGCTTCAGCAGGCGCTTCACCTTCTGCTACCTCGAGATCTGAAACGATGAAGAGTTGACCTACATTTTCAGAAATAGAGGCTAACAGCTCTTTCGTATCTGCTGTTGGATACAGCGTTAATTTTGCTTCTAAAGACTTACCGATTACTTTTTCATTACGAGCTTGTTCTAGCGCTTTTAAGACTTCATCGCGAAGCTCCATGAACGCATCCCATTTCTCTACTAATTGATCTGCTCCTTCAATTTCTTGAACATCTGGCATATCAACTAGCTGCGCGCTTTCTTCCGTTACGTTCGGAATGTGAACCCATACTTCGTCTGCTGTATGAGAAAGAATTGGAGACACTAATTTCGTTAACGATAATAACGTTTCATAAAGAACCGTTTGAATGCTGCGACGCTCTACATTATTTTCTGCTTCAATGTACAATACATCTTTTGCAAAGTCTAAGTAGAATGAACTCATATCAATTGTACAGAAATTATGCACTGCGTGATAAATGCTTGAGAATTCATATGAATCATAAGATTTTTTCACTTTATCAATTAATTTGTTCAGCTTCACAAGCATGTAGCGGTCTACTTCACGAAGGTCTTCAACGGCTACAGCGTCAGTTGTTGGATTAAAGTCCGCTAGGTTTCCTAGTAAGAAACGGAACGTGTTGCGGATTTTACGATATACTTCTGCTACTTGTTTTAAAATGTTATCAGATACACGAACATCCGCTTGGTAATCTACAGAAGCTACCCATAGACGTAAAATATCCGCACCTAGTTGTTTCATTACTTTTTCTGGAATTACAACATTCCCTAATGACTTACTCATTTTGCGACCTTCACCGTCTAAAGCAAATCCGTGGCTAAGTACGCCTTTATAAGGTGCTTCACCTGTTACAGCTACACTTGTAGAAAGACTTGAATTAAACCAGCCGCGGTATTGGTCAGAACCTTCTAAATACAAATCAGCCGGACGCTGTAAGTCTTCACGCTCTTCAAGAACAGCTTGATGTGAAGAACCAGAGTCAAACCATACGTCCATGATGTCTGTTTCTTTTGTGAAACGGCCATTTGGGCTTCCTTCATGAGTAAAGCCTTCTGGAAGCAAGTCTTTTGCTTCACGCTCAAACCATACGTTTGATCCATGTTCTCTAAATAGATTTGATACGTGCTCAATTGTCTCGTCCGTAATGATCGGCTCATCATTTTCAGCATAAAATACTGGAATCGGAACGCCCCATGCACGTTGACGAGAAATACACCAGTCTCCGCGGTCACGCACCATGTTATAAAGTCGCGTTTCACCCCAAGTAGGCACCCATTCTGTTTTTTCTACTGCTTTTAATAAATCTTCACGGAAATCTTTAATAGACGCAAACCACTGTGCTGTTGCACGGAAAATTGTTGGTTTCTTCGTACGCCAGTCATGTGGATATGAGTGGGTAATGAAACTTAATTTTAACAGCGCGCCTTCTTCTTCTAGTTTGTCTGTAATCGGCTTATTCGCTTTATCATAGAATAATCCTTCAAATCCTGGTGCTTCATTCGTCATATGACCCTTACTATCAACTGGACAAAGAACTTCCAAACCGTATTTTTGACCAACGATAAAGTCGTCTTCCCCGTGTCCCGGTGCTGTATGAACACAGCCAGTACCAGCATCAGTCGTTACGTGATTGCCAAGAACAACTAAAGAATCACGCTTGTAGATTGGATGTTCAGCTACCACGCGTTCAAGTTCTGAACCTTTTACTGTACGAAGTGTCTTATAGTCAGCCCATTCAATTTCTTTAGCAACTGTTTCAATAAGTTCAGTTGCTACTACATATTTTGCTCCATCTGCTTCAACTACGCTGTACTGAAGCTCGGGATTGACAGCAATCCCTTGGTTAGCTGGCATTGTCCATGGTGTTGTCGTCCAAATGATGAATTTTTCATCTTGTTCAAGCACGCCTTTACCATCTTTCACATTAAACGCTACGTAAATAGAAGCTGAACGCTTGTCATAGTATTCAATTTCCGCTTCTGCTAAAGCAGATTCACTTGAAGGGGACCAGTATACAGGTTTTAATCCTTTGTAGATATAGCCTTTTTTCGCCATATCGCCAAATACTTTGATTTGCTGCGCTTCGTACTGTGGCTGAAGCGTTACATATGGATTATCCCAATCTCCGCGTACGCCTAAACGCTTGAACTGCTCACGCTGGCCGTTTACTTGTTCCCAAGCATACTGTTCGCAAAGCTTACGGAATTCAGCTACTGTCATTTCTTTGCGGTTTACTTTTTTATTTTTTGTTAAAGCCGTTTCAATTGGCAAGCCGTGTGTATCCCAGCCTGGCACATAAGGTGCGCAGAAGCCTGACATCGACTTATAGCGAACGATAAAATCTTTTAAAATTTTATTTAAGGCATGTCCCATGTGAATATCGCCATTGGCATATGGAGGTCCATCATGCAGGACGAATAGCGGACGGCCTTCCGTACGTTTTTGTACTTTTTCATAAATATTCATTTCAGCCCACTGTTCTTGCATTTTAGGCTCGCGGTTCGGTAAATTTCCACGCATCGGAAATTCAGTTTTTGGCATCAATAATGTATCTTTATATTCCATGTTTTACCCTCCAAAAAAAAACGTAAATTTCATATCTTTTTGCACCATAACAAAAAGACCTCCTCATCCCAAAAAGGGACGAGAAGGCCTCCCGCGGTACCACCCTAGTAGATTTGCTGCACGCAAATCCTCTTTGCATTCGTAACGTGAATAAACCGCCACTGCTTACTATCATCATTTCAGCAATGGTACTCTAGGGTGATTTTCACTTTTTTGTTTGTTATCGAGCTCGCACCATCCTCGATTCGCTTTGACAAACTAAAAAAGCTACTGTCCCTGTCTCCGTACTGTTTGATATGAAATTTCATCTGTTACCAAATTATATGACAACAAAACGTGAGAAGTCAAGATGATGTCTTGACTAGTCAATTTTTTCTTCTAGCGCTGGCATCTCATAATCCATCAACTGATCCCAGTCATCGCTGTTTAACATTTCAAGCTGTGCTTCAATTAACATTTTGAAACGAGTTCTAAATACTTTAGACTGCTTTTTCGTCTCCTCAATGTCCATCGCAATTTTACGAGACTTAGACAGTGCTTCATTAATAATACGGTCCGCATTTTTTTCTGCTTCTTTTATAATGAGCTTCGCTTCTTTTTCAGCGTTTCGCTTTACATCTTCCGCTGCTTCTTGAGCAATTAAAATTGATTTATTTAACGTTTCTTCGATGTTAGTAAAATGTCCAAGACGATCTGTTAATTCAGATACTCTTCCTTCTAACTCCTTTTTATCACGCATTACCAGCTCATAGTCTTTAATTACTTGGTCAAGAAACTCATTTACTTCATCTTCATCATATCCGCGAAACCCGCGATTAAACTCTTTGTTATGAATATCCAAAGGGGTTAAAGGCATCTAGGCCACCTCCGTGTTGTCTCATTACATCATTAGTAATGGTTTATTCGACATATTTTTAAAATTTCCTGCTAGTAGATTTCTTTATTTCTGCTTCCCTACAACAATTCGCCATTTTTCTTTTTTGGTTTTGCCTTCAAGTGAAACGATACGACTTCTGCCGTGGCCACGAAGCGACAAAATATCACCTTCATGACATTCAAAAGAAGGCTGTTCAATGACTTTAAAATTTACTTTTACCGCTCCATTTGCAATAAACGGCTGGACTTTTTGTCTTGATAAATTGTGAATGGTCGACAGCAAAACATCAAGCCTCATTGAAGAAACTGTATAAACGTGTTCAATCAGCTCTTCTTTTACCACATGCAGCTGCTCTCTTTGAATAGAAGAAAGTGAAACTTTGGCTTTTCCAATTGATGTTAAATTCATCTCAATATAAGAAGAAATTTCCTCTGCGGCTACAAGCTGAATATCGTCTCCCGCGACCAAAATATCGCCAAATTTTGAACGGCGCAGTCCTAAGGACATCGCCGAACCAAGAACTTGAGGATGTTCAATCGTCACAAACTTTTTAGGATAATTCAATTCGTACATATGCAACTGAAAATCTTCGCTTTCAGGCACATAGTAATCCGGATATAGCAGCGCACGCTTGCGTTCAGCAAACGGTTGTCCACCATCAAATGAAACTTGAACCTCTCCTTCAGTCCCGACAATAGCCGTCACAATCTGCTGCTCTCTTGGATCTAAAAAATCCGTTAATTTTGGGCTGTATTGATGTAGGACATCTTCTTTCCACTGAAGAACTTGATCAATAAACCCATGTTCTTCTTGCCTAAAATGTTCATAAATAGACATATTATTACTCCTACTATTGGTATGTAAAAAAGGAATCCAGCGATTCCTTTTTTAAATAAACCCCATCACATTATTAAGTGAATACACGCCTCTTTCCGCAAATCGTAGTAAAAAGATTGCAACAAGAGGTGAAATATCAATCATGCCAATAGGCGGAATGATTTTACGAAAAGGCTCTAAGTAAGGCTCGCAAATACTGCCAAGCAGCTGACCAAACTTAGAGGCCCTTACATCGGGTACCCAAGACATCAAAATGTAAATAATCAGTGCCCATGAGTAAAGCCCAATCAATTTTGCGAGAATCCCAAAAACGATGTCCAAAAACTACCACCTCTTTACGTTTGTTGTATCGTGTTCTCCCATCATATCTGAAATGCTTCCGCTTACGTCTACATTATCAGGTGTACATAAAAAGATGTCGGTTCCAATTTTTTGAATGTCCCCGCCTAAAGCATAAACTGTACCACTTAAAAAGTCGACAATTCTCACTGCTTGATCTCGTTGAATGCGCTGTAAATTAACAACTACGACTTTACGATTTTTTAAATGATCCGTAATTTCTTGTGCTTCGGCATAGACGCGAGGTTCGCAAAGCATCATTTTTGATGATTTTTGAACGCTTTGCAAGCTAATCACGTTTTGCTGCTGATTCGGCTGCTGACTAGCTTTCACTGGTCTCGACTGCTGTACAGGCTCTTCTACCGACTCTTCTTGTTCGTAATGTTCTTCTACATATTCAGTATCGTCATCAAGAGCAAAAAAACTTCTAAAGCGATTTTTCATACTCATCTTGAATTACACCTCCTTAACGTTCATTCCCAACTAGCGTGGTTCCTAGTCGAATGAATGTTGCTCCTTCTTCAATTGCAATTGCATAATCGTTTGACATTCCCATTGATAGCTCCGTACAAGGTGCATACGGGAGGTTTAGTTCTTGTATACGATCCTGCAATTTCTTTAAACCTTGAAAACAGCTGCGAAGCAAGGACTCGTCATCTGTGTGAGGAGCCATGGTCATTAATCCAACTACTTGGATATTTGTAAATGTTTCAAGAGATTGAATAAATGGAATTACCTCTTCTACAGCAAGGCCATGCTTTGATTGTTCTTCGGCAACATTAACTTGTACAAAACATTTTATACGATGTCCTGCACGTTTATCAATTTCTTTTGCTAAAGATAATCGGTCCAGTGAATGAATATAGTCAACTTTATCAATCACATTTTTTACTTTTCTTGTTTGTAAGCTTCCGATAAAATGCCAGGTCGCTTTCTCACCGATTGATTCATACTTTTCTAGAAGACCTTCATCCCTGTTTTCTCCAAGATGTAAAATGCCTGCATCCACTGCTTCTGCTGCTCGTTTTGTGGAAACGTATTTTGTTACAGCAATCAGCTCTACATCTTCTCGATTTCGATTAACTTTTTTACATGCTTCAGCAATTGTTTGTTGAACTGCTTCTAGATTTTCACTTACGCTAGCTGTCACTATGTAATTACTCCTCCTTAAAGCCTATGAAGTTAAACATGCGTCCTGTTTTCCCTTGGTCGCGGCGATGTGAGAAGAACAGGTCATCTTCACAGCTTGTACAATACGACGATGTTAAAATTCGTTCCGGCAATACGCCTGCGTTTTGAATCAGCAGCTTATTGACTTTTTTTAAATTAAGCGCGTATTGTCCAGGGCTTACTTCTTGATATCCATTTTGGCCAACTACTTCGTTTACTTGTGTAATGACGCGGTTATCGACAACATAACAGCAATCTTCAATCGAAGGGCCAATCGCCACGTAAATATCTTCAACCGGAACATTTTCTTGCTCTACCCACCGCCGAATCATATTTCCTGCAATATCTTTTACTGTTCCCTTCCACCCGGCATGAGCAAGACCAACTAAATGGTGATCAGGCGCATAGAAGTACAGCGGAACACAATCTGCATAACATAAAGCTAACAAAATATCAGATTCATTTGTATAAATGCCATCCGCTGCTTTTATGCCCTCTTCATACTTGTAGAGTCCTTTTGCACAGTCGGCTTTTGTTACTTTTTGAACAGTTGCTTCATGTACTTGTTCAGCACATACAAAGCTTTCAAAAGACATGTCTAGTTCGGCTGCTAAAATTTTTCTATTTGTAATAACATCTTCTACGTTATCGTTTACGTGAAGCCCTAGGTTAAAAGAAGCAAATGGAGGTTTACTCACGCCACCATTTTTTGTGGTGAAACCAGCAACAAGCATATCATTCTTTTCTACCCAAGGGCTCAGCCACATAAACGACTCGTGATGGCTTTTTTTTAATGGCTCAGGATTCATGTATGTGACACATCCCTTGTTTCATTTGTTCTCACATATTGTACCACAGATTGCTAGGTGCTGTTGACAAAAAACTAATTCTCTTCAGGCTGAAATGCGTCTTTATAACGTACTAAAATGACATCGGAACCAATTTTCACAATATTTTTCCATGGAATCACAATTTCATCATCTTTTCCAAAGAAGCCCAATACACGAGAGCCTCCGATAATGACGGCCTGTATTTTTCCCGTTGTTAAGTCAATATCAATATCCCCTACATTTCCAAGTTTTTTGCCATCAGCTACATTCACTACATCTTTCAGCTGAAACTCTGAAATCTTTAACATGCTCTCTCCTCCTATAGCCAACTTTATTCCTTAGCCTATATATATTTTCAAATTTTCATTTCATGAAGGAAAAGCTTATTTTTTCTCTGCCATTCTCTTTCTATAAGCATTTTGTTCACTAATTACACAGTTTTTCATCAAGAGACATTGTCAACAAGCAGCGAGAAGTCCTCATAGCAATAGGAAATCTAACATGAATATCTTTTGGTTATGTATTCATTGATACATACAAAATAAGCATCGTGTCTGTTTTTATAGACACGATGCTTATTAAGTTGAACATCAAATAAAGTGAATGGTATTGATTGTATGAACAAGAGCAGCTGCCAGTTTAGAGAGCTTTTGTTAACTTTGAATATTTTTATTCATCTGTTTAATAGCAGCTTTTTCTAAACGAGAAACCTGCGCTTGAGAAATACCAATTTCTTCAGCAACTTCCATCTGTGTTTTACCTTGGAAGAAGCGCTTTCGTAAAATTAGTTTTTCTCGCTCGTTCAATCTTCTCATACCTTCTTGCAAAGCAATTTCTTCAATCCAAGTTGAATCACGGTTGCGTTCATCGCTTAGCTGATCCATCACATAGATTGGGTCTCCGCCATCATTGTAAATAGGTTCAAATAAAGAAACCGGATCTTGGATAGCATCTAAAGCAAACACAATTTCTTCATGCGGTACTTCTAGGACTTTTGAAATTTCCTCAGCTGTAGGTTCCTTGGATGTTTCACTCATAAGCCTTTCACGAACTTGAAGAGCTTTATAAGCAATATCACGAAGGGAACGAGAAACACGGATTGGATTATTGTCACGTAAATAGCGGCGAATTTCCCCTATAATCATTGGGACAGCATATGTAGAAAACTTCACGTTTTGACTTAAATCAAAATTGTCAATGGATTTCATTAATCCAATACACCCAACCTGAAATAAGTCATCAACAAATTCTCCACGATTGTTAAAACGTTGGATCACGCTGAGTACGAGACGTAAATTTCCGCTTACTAGCTTTTCTCTTGCTGTTCCATCTCCAGCCTGCATTTGTTTAAACAACTTTCGCATTTCTTCATTTTTTAATACGGGAAGTTTCGAAGTATCTACTCCACAAATTTCTACTTTATTTCTTGTCAACTCTTTCCCTCCTAACAGGAGATGATGTTCTGAATTCAGTATCTCCTCCGGAGGAAAAAATATGCACTTTTACAATTCTGACAATTCCACGCTAAAAAAGCTGATTGTATAAGATGCTTCTCAGCCCTTATACAATCAGCTTTTTTACTTAAACCATTTTATTAAATTCTTTTCGCAGCCGTTTAATAATTCGTTTTTCGAGCCTTGAAATATAAGACTGAGAAATGCCTAGCATATCGGCTACATCTTTTTGCGTTTTTTCTTCTCCGCCGGCTAGCCCAAAGCGCAGCTCCATAATTTGCTTTTCACGATCATTTAATTGGTGCAGTGCTTTCAGCAAAAGTTTTCGATCTACATTCGCTTCTAGGTCTTTTGTGATGATATCTTCTTCGGTTCCCATCACGTCAGACAATAACAGTTCGTTTCCATCCCAATCAATATTTAACGGCTCATCAAATGAAACTTCAGATCGAATTTTATTGTTGCGGCGCAAATACATTAAAATTTCATTTTCAATACAGCGAGAGGCGTACGTCGCTAGCTTAATTTTCTTTTCAGGATTAAACGTGTTTACTGCTTTAATTAAACCGATGGTGCCGATGCTAATTAAATCCTCAATATTGATTCCCGTATTTTCAAACTTGCGGGCAATATAAACAACAAGTCGCAAATTACGCTCAATCAACAGTGAACGTGCTGCTTCATCTCCTGATGGAAGTTTCTTCAAGAGCACTTCTTCTTCATCTTTTGTTAAAGGTGGTGGAAGAGCTTCACTTCCTCCTATATAGTACACTTCATCTGTTTTTAGCTTAAGTTTAATTAATAATTTGTACCACCATAATTGAAATCGAATTCGATATGTAGCCATTGTGTATCCTCCTTTATTTGTTCACACCTTTTACGATGCGGAACTTACTTCTCCAATAACGATAAGCTTCGGATGAACAATACATTCATATTGCTTCTCCACTGAAAGCGTTGTATGACTAATACCTACTAATACTTTAGTGACTTCAATCGTGTTGGACTGATGAACCAGCCTTACCATATCTGGCTTTAGAGCAAGCAGCAGCTGATTGGCTTGGCCTACGCTTCGATAAGGGACAAAGCGGACTTTTGAATACCACTCTTGATCAATATCTTCGCTGTGTGAAAAGGATTGAACATTTTTGCTTAATTCCATTAAGCCTTCAGGCAATATTTCTTTTAAAGAATCTGCTGTAACAATCATAACCGGGGTTTTCGTCAGCGGATCTACAAGCTGATTCCCACTATCAATAAGTCCTTTCATCGACAGCGTCTGTTCGTTTAAAATAACTTCTACATCTACCAGCTGATCAAATGTAATATTTTTCATTCGCAAATCATCAACTCGTGCTTTTGAAAAATAAGATAATAGCGGAAAACCAATAAGAACAAATATCCAGCTAATAGGATCACCAAACTGTGGAGATTTCGTATCAACCATTTGATTAAGAACAAGGAACTGATCTTGAAATAAAAAGTGAACGCCCATTAACCCTCCACCCACAACAAAGGTTGCAAAATAAAACGTTAATAAATTCTCAAAGAAAAAGCGCAGTCGTTTATAACCAAACGCCATCAATACCATAAAAAACGAGAATAAAATTTTAATAGCAGGGTGAACCATAAGATGAGAAAAAGGTGTAAACATAAGAAGGACAATCAATGAACCGATAAAGCCGCCAAGCAAAAGCCGCCACCACTTGTAATTCCGTTTAAGTACAACAGCACATAACATTAGTAAGATCGTATCTAACCCAAAATTCAGCATCCATATTAAATCTAAATAGATTGGCAATGTTTATAACCTCTCCATTCTTTCTGAATTTTTCTGTTAAAAATTAGTATATAGTACATCCTATTAGAAAGTCTGTCAGTTCATGCCGAGAAACAAGCAGTATTTTTGAGGAAATCATTCGATATTTGTCACACTACTTTTAGAAAGAAAACACAAACCCTTTGAAGGCGTCATATTGACCATGTCGAATGTTTTTTATACTCTTTTTGAGTTTTCTAGATTCATTGCATAAAAAAAGACCTCTGTATAAAACAGAGGTCTTGGCTTTTTATTTTCTTAGCGTCTACGATTACGGTTTCGTAAGAATGTTGGAATATCTAGCGCATCTTCAGACTGTGGCTGAGATGGACGCGTATATTCTTGCTGTACAGGTTCTTCACGCTTTACTTCACGCTTCGGCTGTGGAGCCGGTTGCTGTGTCGATTGCTGCATGCGATTCGCCGATAACGAAGGACGACCTGGTTTTGGCTGTGATAAATCTTGGTCACTAAAGCCAGTTGCAATAACTGTAACAACAATCTCATCTTTTAGGTTTTCGTTAATAACAGATCCAAAGATCATGTTCACTTCTTGGTCAGAAGCCGAAGCAACGATATCTGCAGCTTCTTGTACTTCGTAAAGACTTAGGTTTGTACCGCCTGTGATATTCATTAATACACCTTGAGCTCCATCGATAGATGTTTCAAGAAGTGGACTTGAAATAGCTTTTTTAGCTGCTTCAGCAGCGCGGTTTTCACCAGTCGCAATACCGATACCCATAAGTGCAGATCCTTTGTTAGACATAATTGTTTTCACGTCCGCGAAGTCTAAGTTAATTAATCCAGGAACTGCGATTAAATCTGAAATACCTTGCACACCTTGTCGTAATACGTTATCCGCTTCACGGAACGCTTCTAGCATTGGCGTGTTTTTATCAACGATTTCTAATAAGCGATCATTTGGAATAACAATCAGCGTATCCACTGCTTCTTTCATTGACGCAATGCCGCCTGCCGCTTGAGTAGAACGCTTACGGCCTTCAAACGTAAATGGACGAGTAACAACGCCTACCGTTAGTGCTCCTAGCTCACGAGCAATTTGGGCAATGACTGGAGCTGCACCAGTTCCAGTTCCTCCACCCATACCAGCTGTTACGAAAACCATGTCTGCACCTTTTAGTGCTTCTTGGATTTGTTCCTTACTTTCTTCAGCTGCTTTTTTACCAACTTCTGGATTAGCACCTGCACCTAATCCTCTTGTTAATTTAGCGCCGATTTGCATTTTTGTTTCAGCTTTTGATAAATTTAATGCCTGTGCATCTGTATTAACTGCAATAAATTCTACACCTTGGACGCCATGTTCAATCATTCGGTTAACCGCGTTGTTACCGCCGCCTCCGACACCGATTACTTTAATCGTCGCTAATTGGTCTACACTTGTATCAAACTCCAACATGATAGTTCCTCCTAATTCTTCGAAATTACCAATCCGTAACGTTAATCAAAGAAGTATCCAAAAAACTTCTTCATTAAATTTTGGTCATTTTTCTTTTTCGGCTGCTCAGCTGATTGTTGCGGCTGCTGTGGTTTCGGGCTAGGTTTGATCATTTCTTGCTCAATCGGCTCTTCTTCCACAACTGGCGCTCCAATTTCCCGGCCTTGTATTTTAGCATTTTTGTATGCAAATTTTATTAATCCTACGCCTGTTGTATAATGCGGCTCACGTACTCCAATATAATCAGGCACTGCTATGCGCACGTTATTCTTTAAAATCACTTGAGCTAGCTCAAGAATACCAGGCATCGCTACTACTCCGCCTGTTAGAACAAATCCTCCTGGAATATCTTTGTATCCTAGGCGGTTTACCTCCTGCGTAATCATATCTAAAATCTCTTCTAATCTAGCTTCAATAATATCAGAGATTTCGAGCTGATTAAACTGCTGATGCTGATCGCTTCCAATGATCGGTACACTAAATACTTCTTCTTCAGAAGCATGATCGTAGAAAGCATGTCCATGCTTTATTTTAATATTTTCCGCGTCTTCAGTCGATGTGCGAAGGCCAATCGATAAATCTTTGGTAATGTGCTCTCCGCCAACAGCTAGTACATTTGTTACTTTCAAATGTCCTTGGTCAAAGATCGCAACCGTTGTTGAACCTCCACCGATATCTACCAGTGCGACACCTAAGTTTTTTTCATCACGAGATAATGCAATTGAACCAGCGGCTAGAGGCTGTAAACAAATATCACTGATTTCTAAACCAGCTCTTTCTACACAGCGTAATAAGTTATGTAAAACCGTTCTAGATCCTGTTATGATTGTGCCTTCCATTTCTAAACGTACCCCAATCATACCTCTAGGATCGTTAATACCTTCTAAGCCATCTACGATAAATTGCTTTGGAATAACATCAATGATTTCACGATCTGGCGGGATAGACATGACTTGAGCAGCATCAATTACTCGATGAATATCTTCGTTTGTAATTTCACGATTTTCGCTTGACACGGCTACTACTCCGTGACAATCCTGTAAAAATACATGATTTCCGCTTATGCCCACTACAACCTTTTTAATTGTAATGCCTACCATTCGTTCAGCTTGTTCTACTGCTTTTCTAATAGATTGAACTGTTGCATCTATATCAACGATAGAACCTTTTTTTAGTCCGTGTGATTTAACATTCCCTACACCAATGATATTCAATGAATCGTTACTCATCTCTCCGATGATTACTTTCACACTGGATGTACCGATGTCTAAACTAACGTATATTTCATTGCTGTTCATTCTTTGGCACCTCCTTTTTCTTTCTGCACATGTCATCTTAAATAAATTAAGAAGAACAACAATATTAATTTTTTATTATATGAAAATATTCAACAAATACATCTGTTTCCCTTTTGTAAAATCAATTTTTTTCAAGTTTTTCACAGACTTTATCTCTTTCAAAGAACAAAACGTTCTTGTTTTGACTTTTTTTTAGATTTAAGCCTCAAATTCACTGAAAAAAAGCTATTTAACTACAAGTCTACACTAAGATGTACACTGAGAAAAGCGAAACTTACCTAGAACAAATATTACATTTCCATTTCACAGCAGCGGAGAAGAAAATCATATGTATGCAGAATACTTGCATGTGATTATACAATGTACAAGGGCTAGTTTGCCAGTCTCAACTCATCTATTTCCTTTAATTAACACTTATAAAAAATAATTACTGCTTGCTCTTTTTATAAGGTTTAAATGCATATCCTTCTTCTAAATCAATAATGCCTTTTTGATCATCACTCAATTTACTTGCAATAGCTGGGTAATGAATAATTTTATCAGAGAAGTTGCTAATTTTCCCGCTTACTTCACGCGTATCATTCATAAACACCTCGATGTGAAGAGGTTCTGATTTTGTCGGCGCGTAGTAAATCTCAGAAATAGCCCCTTTTATACTCTTAGGCGTTTTAGCTAATTCTTGAACCATGCTTTGTATAGCGTCTCCGTCTTTCCAGTCAATTAGCAACGGAGCGTCGGATGACACTTTCTTAGCACTTACTTCTTTTAAAACTTTTCCATTTTCATTCACAGGGAAATATTTATTCCCCGAGGTTACATATGCAATTCTTGCGTACTCTTTTACGTCGATTACAACCTTATTAGGAAATGTTTTATGAATGACAGCTTCCTTTACCTCAGGGTTTTTTTCGACTTTTTCTTGAATTTGATCAGCGTCAGCTTTCCAGTAGCTGGTTTTTTTGGACAGACCACTCGCTTTGACAATATCCTTATCACTTACATGTTTATTCCCTTGTACTTCAATGTTAGAAACATTACTCAGAGAAGATTGAGAATATACAATAAATAAAATAAGGATGAAAAAGAGTGATAAATACAAAATAAGCCGTCTATTTGCTTTTTGCTTTCGCTGTTCTTGCAGCTTCGGTACACGATCTTCTAAAACAATTAACTTACCTTTTTCCATTTTTTTCACCCTTATCCATTTGAGAAAATAAACGAGGACTTACCATCTATTTATTTCCAATCTTTGCTTCATGAGAATATCCCCATTATAGCATAGAATAAACACATAAAAGCTACCTTTTCACGCATAACCATACAGCGAAGGGCTGAGTAATTAGCGACCGATAATCTCAACTTCTGTATGAATATCAATATCGAATTTCTCTTTAATTGTTTTCTTAACATGAGCAATTAAATTCAGCACGTCTGAAGCCGTTGCATCTCCTGTATTGACAATGAAGTTCGCATGCTGTTCACTAATTTGCGCACCGCCTACTGAAAAACCTTTTAAGTTGGACTTTTCAATTAAGTCTCCTGCATAATTTGGAAGCGGATTTCTAAAAATACTTCCTGCACAAGGGAAATTCCAAGGCTGTGTTTCGCGGCGATAGTCTTTATTTTTCTGCATGACCGCCACAATATCATCTTTCGTTCCCTTTTTCAAACGCAGCACAGCTTCTACACATACTCCAGGACGGTCTTTTTGTAGAATGGAATGACGATACGAAAATTGAAGCTCTTCATTTGTCAGCCACTCCAGAGTGCCATCTTCAAATAAAATCAGCGCTTTTTCGACTACATGAGACATATCAGAACCATGGGCACCTGCATTCATATAAACAGCGCCTCCCACAGATCCAGGAATTCCACTTGAAAACTCCAATCCAGACAGACCTTGTTTTGTAATAACTGTTGCAAGCTTGATGCTAGGGTATCCCCCACCTACAGTAACCGTCTCTCCATCTACTGTTAAATCATCTAATCCGGCTCCGAGCTTAATGACCACACCTTCAATTCCCTTATCAGAAACAAGAAGATTAGATCCTCGACCAATCGCTCTCCATTTCACGCCGTGTTTTTTAATCATATCCATTGTAACTTTTAAGTGATCAACAGAATCAGGTTCTACAAGCACATCTGCTGGACCACCAATTTTCATTGTTGTATGTTTTGCTAGCGGTTCATTTTCACGAACCTTTCCAATATTCGCTTCGACTAACTCTTTTACTAACGCTTCCATAAGAACCTCCTAAAACCCTCTTTGCTGTTATAAAACTTTCATGTCAATGCGCCCTTACTTCTAATGCATAAGAATAATAAGAACAGATTCATAACTAAGCAGCAGCACCTTGTAAGATACCTTTTTTCTACGAAGGCACTCTATTCTGTTGTCAATTTCATCATTTTTATTTATCGTATGACATTCACCCATAGAATGTACGTTCATCTGCTATATAAAGTAATTTTGATTGTTTTTTTATCGTTTTTCATTTAGAAGTTAAACACATGCTGACAGTCATAAAAAAACGCTACGCTCATAAGTGCACATACGTTCACCTACTCACTAAGATAAAACATTTAACCTTACACATCATACCATAGTTGGACTCAAAATTGGTTATCACAACATTACATTTTAAAAACATTTCATACAAAAATATCATCTATCTGTAAAAAATCGAAAATAAACCGCCAACAAAATCCGGCGTGCACTTGGATTTAAGATGACGGTTTACTTCAGTAGACCATTGCCTACCTGACATTATACAATTTTTTTCAATTAATAGCGAGAATATCTACTAACATTTAACAAAACTCCAACTGCTGCCAGCATGAGCGTCAGCGACGATCCGCCGTAACTTAAAAATGGAAGCGTAATTCCCGTAACAGGCATAAGACCTGTTACCACGCCTATATTGATCATGACTTGAATCGCAACCATTGAAATAATTCCTAAGGCTAAAAACGTTCCGTAAAGATCAGGTGCTCCGAGCGCTACTTTAATTCCTCTCCAAAGCAATAAGCTAAACAAAAGTAGAACGAGTGTTCCGCCGATAAAACCGAGCTCTTCTGCCAGAATAGCAAAAATAAAATCAGTTTGAGGCTCCGGCAGATAAAAGAACTTTTGTCTACTTTGCCCTAACCCTAATCCAAGCAATCCCCCCGGCCCAATTGCATAAAGAGATTGAATGATTTGAAACCCGCTTCCAAGCGGATCTTCCCAAGGATTTAAAAATGAGGTGATGCGTTTAATCCGATAAGGAGCTGATAAAACAAGCCCTACAAAACCGGCAACGCCAAGCAACCCAAGACCTGCAAAGTGACTTACCTTTGCTCCTGAAACAAAAATCATGACTAAACAAGTTCCAACAAGCACCGTTCCAGTTCCTAAATCCGGCTGCATCATAATAATGCCAAACGGTAAGAAAACCAGTAATAACGCCGGTAACATTCCTTTTCTAAAGGATGTAATTTTCTTCTGGTTTTCTGATAAATATTTCGCTAAAAATATAATCATAGCAAACTTCATAAATTCTGAAGGCTGAATCGAAAACGCTCCAACTCCTATCCAACTTTGCGACCCATTCCGTACTAGCCCTACTCCCGGAATCAATACAAGTACCAGCATAACAAAGCAAATGATTACAATTGGCTTTGCCCACGTACGCCACATCCAATAATCAATATTCATGATGACAAACATCGCGCATACTCCAAGCCCTGCAAATAAGAGCTGGCGTTTAGCAAAGAAAAAAGAATCATTAAACTTGTATGTAGCCCATACCGCACTTGCACTGTATACCATGATAAGGCCGATGGTTAGCAAGGAAAGCGTAACGATTATGAGAAAAAAATCTGGGGTAGACCTTTTTGTCGACACTGTCACACACCTCTAAAAATAGATTAGGGCTAGTGTATTTTCTAGGTGTTTAGACAAGCCCTTATTTCAGTTTATGCACAGATTCAATAAAGATGTCACCACGTTCTTCAAAAGTTTTAAATTGATCCCAGCTTGCACAAGCAGGAGATAATAAAATAACATCTTCTTCATCTGAACAAGCATATGCTTCTGAAACTGCTTGTTTAACATTATCGACACGTTTTACAATTTGTATTCCCTCTTCTTTGGCTACGCGTTCAATTTTAGGAGCCGTTTCACCAAACGTAATAACAGCTTTCACATTTTTAAACTCTTCTTTTAAATCATCAAACTCATTGCCGCGATCGAGTCCGCCTGCAAGTAGAATCGTCGGCTGTGAAAAAGCGGAAAGAGCTACTTTTGTAGCAAGCATATTTGTAGCTTTAGAGTCATTATAAAACTTACGTTTGTTGATTGTCGTGACATATTGAACGCGGTGTTTAACACCAGCAAACGTTGTGAGCACGGAGTAGATAGCTTCATTTGAACAGCCGTACAGCTTCACAACGGATACAGCTGCTAAAATATTTTCTTGATTATGTTTGCCTGGCAGCACCACATCTTTTAACGACATCACTTCTTCATCTTTAAAGAAAATCGTTTCGTTTTTAATATACGCTCCTTCTGTCGTTTGAGCTGTAACAGAAAAAGGTACTTTTGTCGCTTTAATATTTGCACTAGCTTTCATCACTAGCTCATCATCCGCATTAATAACGGCAAAGTCTTCACTTGTTTGATTGTTAAAGAGATTTGCTTTCGCTTTGATATATTCCTCTTTTGTACCATGATAGTCTAAGTGAGCATCAAACAAATTCAATAATAAAGAGATTTTCGGACGGAATTTTTCAATTCCCATCAGCTGAAAAGAAGAAAGCTCCGTTACAATTACATTGTCCTTTGTTGCTTTTTGCGCCACTTCACAAGCTACTGTTCCAATATTTCCAGCAATCAACGGCTGCTTTTGATCTTCTTCTAACATTTTATAAATGAGCGTTGTTGTTGTTGTCTTCCCATTGCTTCCCGTAATTCCGATAAAAGGAGCTTCGCTAATTTCATAAGCTAATTCTACCTCTGTTAAAATCGGAATATGTCGCTTTAATGCTTCTTGCAATAGAACATTTGAATACGGAATCCCAGGGTTTTTTACAATAACGTCCGCTTTGTCTAAAAGCTCAAGCGGATGATGTCCACAGACAACTTCAATGCCCGTTTTTTCTAATTCCTGTGCTGCTGCGTTCTCTTCGTACGGTTTTTGATCATTAACGACTACTTTAGCACCAAGCTGTTTAACTAACTGAGCGGCTGCTAAACCGCTCTTGGCTAATCCTAAAATAAGTACTTGTTTACCTTGATACGTATTGACTGATTTCATTTAAATCCACACCTCGATATAAATTCCAAGCATTGCAAATAATAGTCCTACAGCCCAAAAAGTCATAACTACGCGCCATTCCGACCAGCCGCTTAGCTCGTAATGGTGATGAAGCGGGCTCATTTTAAACACACGTTTTCCTGTTGTTTTGAAAGATGCGACTTGAATAATAACAGATAATGTTTCAATAACAAACACACCACCGATAATAACAAGCAAGAATTCCATTTTCATTAAGACAGCCACCGTAGCGATAGCTCCTCCTAGCGCTAAAGAACCCGTATCTCCCATAAATACTTTTGCAGGATGGGCATTAAAAACTAAAAATCCTAACACAGCTCCTACTACAGCAACTGAGAAAATAGATAGTTCAAACTGCTCTGCATTCCAGGCGAGAACTGCAAATGCACCAAAAGCAATCGCACTTGTACCAGATACAAGTCCGTCTAATCCATCCGTTAAGTTGACCGCGTTTGAAAAACCAACAAGCCAGATGATGAGGAAAACAACATAAAACCAACCTAAATCGATTGGGTCTTTAATTCCTGGAATCGTCACTTCAGTTGAAAACTCAAACTGTCTTGCAATAAAGTAAAAAATAATTGAAATGACAACCTGACCTAAAAACTTTTGTTTAGATGTTAATCCAAGGTTACGCTTTAACACTACTTTTATAAAATCATCTAAAAATCCTAATAAACCAAATCCGATTGTGACAAATAATAATAGAAACGTCTTATATGTAAGTTCTGCATATTGATTGACCATAATAAGAGTTGCCACAATAATAGATAATAAAATCATGATACCGCCCATTGTAGGTGTACCTGATTTTTTCTGGTGAGATTTCGGGCCTTCATCACGAATACTTTGACCAAACTTTAATCTTCTTAAGAAGGGAATAAAAATCGGCGACAATACAACCGTAATCAAAAAGGCTACGCCGATTGTCAATAAAATTGATTGTTCTAGCACGATGTCCCCTCCTTAACTTCTAACTCATTCCGACTCATTTTGTTCTCTACCCATTTCATTACTACTTTCGCTCCTCAATCATTTTGCGTGCTACTTCTCGATCGTCAAAATCGAATACTTTTTTACCAATAATTTGATAGGTCTCGTGCCCTTTTCCAGCAATGACAATAACATCATCTGCATGCGCTGTTTCCACTGCATAGCGAATAGCTTCTGCACGATCAGCAATCGTCACATAGTTATCTGTATCCAAACCTTCTTCCATATCTTTTAAAATAGCCAATGGATCTTCACTTCGTGGATTATCAGATGTCAAAATAGCTTGTGTACTGTATTCAGCTGCAATCCGAGCCATGATTGGTCGTTTTGTACGATCTCGATCTCCGCCACAACCAACAATAACATATATATTGCGTTTTGCGAATTCTTTTACAGTTTTTAACACGTTCTCTAAGCTGTCCGGCGTGTGGGCATAATCCACGATAACCGTAAAATCTTGCTGCGCATCAACCACTTCAAAACGCCCAGACACACCTTCTAACACTTTTATTTCCTCGACAATAACTGACAGAGGGAGACCAGATACTAAACATGTAGCCGTAGCCGCTAATACGTTGTAGACGCTAAATTTCCCAATAAGCTTCATTTCTACAGAAACCGTTTCTGTCGGTGTTGTCAAATCGAACGTTGTGCCGCTGTTTGTAATTTGAATATTCGTTGCACGAATATCACTTTCACGGTCAATACCGTACGTAATCACTGTAGCAGCCGTGTTTTTAATATATTCCTCGGTTGCCGCATCATCGACATTAAGAACAGCAAATTTAGGACGAGTATGGTTATAAGCATTTCCTAACTGTGCAAATAGCAACCCTTTCGCACGACGATAATCTTCCATTGTATGATGATAGTCGAGGTGATCTTGCGTTAAGTTACTAAATACCGCCACGTCAAAGTCGCACCCGTGTACGCGTCCTAAGTCAAGCGCGTGAGATGATACTTCCATCATCGCTACTTCTACATTCTCTTCCACCATTTGATTAAATGTTTTTTGAAGAGTCAGCGATTCAGGCGTTGTGTTTTTCACATCATAAGACGTATCACCAATACGAATTTCAATCGTTCCAATTAGACCCGTCTTTTTATGCTGTGATTTAAAGATATGCTCAATTAAATGTGTAATCGTTGTTTTTCCATTTGTGCCTGTTACACCAATTAAATGCATTTTTTGTGTGGGCTGATTGTAGAAAGCATCCGCCAGCACTGCCATTGCTCGCTTTGTACTCTTCACGCGTACAACGGGCACTTCTACATCCACAGGCTTTTCTGCTAAGATTGCTACTGCCCCTTTTTCCACAGCCATCTGTGCAAAGCTATGACCATCAACCGTATAGCCGTCTATACAAATGAACAATGCTCCGGGCTTAACTTCTCTTGAATCCATTTCAATTGACGTAATATCAATATTCTGTTCAGGAAGCTGAACAAAATCATGTAAATGTGTTAGTAGTTCTCGTAAATCCATTCCTACCATGTCCTCTCTATTTGTAAAGTGAAACGTTTGTTATAAGACGCTATGGCAACTATTCTTCTTTTTCTAGCACCTAACCTATTACATTTTACAGAAAAAGAAGCCCGGAGGGAACACCCCCAAGGCTTATTTGTTGATTTCATGTTCACACGCAGCGTAACCTGCTGATTATCATGCAAGGAAGAATAATAGTTTATAGAGATTTTTATTTTCCCATATAAATTCTAACCGTTTCGCCTTCTTTAACTTTCGTTCCGGCTGCAGGAGACTGCTTGACCACTTTATCTCCTTCGCCACTCACATCTAATTTTAAATTAAGTAGCTGTTCTTGTAACTCTTTTTTTGACATTCCTACGACATTTGGTACTTTTATCATTGGTGTGTCCAGCCACGTTAACTCTTTTTCAATTTGTCCTTTACGCGGTTTAACGTCCATCACACGCAAACTGTCTTCAATCATTTTACCTACAATCGGAGCTGCTACCACTCCACCAAACTGAATGGTGCCCTTTGGATTATCAACCGCAACATACACGACAATTTCAGGGTTATCTGCTGGTGCAACACCGATAAAAGAAACGATGTGATTATTTTTTAAATACTTTCCATTTTGAGCTTTCTGCGCCGTACCCGTCTTTCCTCCAACGCGGTACCCTTCCACAAAAGCTCCTTTTCCGCTTCCTTGCGCGACTACACTTTCAAGAGCAAAACGCACTTGCTTAGACGTTTCCTCGGAAATAACTTTTCGCTTAGCAACCGGTTTATGACTGCTTACAACTTTTCCGGTAGTTGGATCCACCCACTCTTTTGCAATATAAGGTTCATAAAGCGTTCCACCGTTTACGGCTGCTGAAACAGCAGCTACTTGTTGAATAGGAGTAACAGCAACCCCTTGCCCAAAAGCTGTTGTAGCTTGTTCAACCGGACCCACGCGCTCAAGCGGGAACAAAATTCCTTTTGCTTCCCCTTGTAAATCAATACCTGTTTTTTGACCAAAGCCAAATTCTTTAATGTATTTGAACAATTTCTCTTTTCCTAAACGTTCCCCAAGCTCCACAAAACCAGGGTTACATGAGTTCTGTACAACTTCTAAAAAAGACTGCTGTCCGTGTCCGCCTTTTTTCCAGCAGCGAAGTCTCGCTCCTCCAACTTCCGCGGCTCCATCATCGTAGAATTGATCTTTTAGTAAATCCACTTTCTTTTCTTCAAGAGCAGCTGCCAGTGTAATAATCTTAAACGTTGATCCGGGCTCATATACGCTCCAGATTGGAAGATTGCGATTATACACCTCAGGCTTCACATTTTTAAAATCCGTCGGATCAAAGCCCGGACGACTTGACATACCTAAAATTTCACCGGTTTTAGGATTCATGGCAATGGCAATCATACCATCTGGATTATAAGCTGTCTGAGCATTATCCAACTCACGCTCCATGATTGTTTGCACACGTGAATCAATGGTCAATCTCAAATCGAGCCCGTCCACAGGCGCTGTGTAGTCATCGGCTATATTGGGCATCTTTTTACCTTTAGCATCAGAATACAATTTAACTGAACCTTTTTGTCCTTTTAGCTCTTTATCATAATATAATTCAAGGCCCGTTAACCCTTGATTATCTACTCCCGCAAAGCCTAATACATGCGACAAATAACTTCCAAACGGATAGTACCGCTTCGAATCCTCAGCTATATATACGCCTTTTAAATTTAAATTTCGCACTTCATTTGCTTTCGCATGTGAAATTTTTCTTCCTTCAGGACGCAAATATACGCTAGAAGAAGCTTTTGTTATTTGTTCATATATTTTTTCTTTTGATGCTCCCAGCACTTTTGCTAACTTTTCAGCCGTAACAGCTGGATTTTCAACTTGTCTTGGCATAACTAAAACGGTCGGTGCACTTTTATTTGTAGCAAGTGCCACATCATTGCGATCTAGTATCTTTCCTCTTTCAGGTTCAAAAGGAATATTCCGACTCCATAAGTCTTTGGCTTTTTCAGTTAGCGTATCCCCAGTCAGCAACTGTACATATCCAAGCCTTGTATCAATAATCAAAAACACAATAAAACCGACAAACAAAACAATGGCTAGCCTTTTACGAACTGTGACTCCTGATACCCGCATATATTAGAACCTCCTCTGAATCGGCTCGTTCCAATATATGCTTGTACAGGATTCACTAGAACTTATTTTCTAGTCAAGTTGCTTATCGTCTTTTTTACTGTCAGATTCACTTTTTTCCGTTTCTTTTAGCTTATTTAACGTGCTTGAAAATTCTTTAGGCGTTTCAAGTTCCACTTTCAGGTACGTTCCTGCTTTTAGCGGATCTCCTGCTTTAATACTTTGACTTACAACATAACCATTTTCAAGTGCGCTAGGTCGAACGTTGACAAATTCACTAAAGCGAATAACGTCACGATGTGAAAAACCTGTTAAATCAGGCATTGTGGCTTTTCCGTTTGTCTTAATGAACACGCGTTGACCAGTGACAATGGTATCAGAAGTCGGTGATTGGCTTTCTACCGTATCTCCTTTACCTATTACAACAGGAACAAGCCCTTTTTGTTTTAAGTCTTTCACGGTACTATCAACTGATTCATTAACGTAAGATTTAAGCTTGATTTCTGAATCCACTTTCTTTTCTTTCGTTTCTTTTCCGTCTTCATCCGTTTTTTGAGGCTCCACTCCTAAATACTGCAGACTATTTTTCATCACCGGATTAAATACAGCTGTAAGCGGCGCAGTACCCGTTTCTTGAGGCGTGAGAGTTGGATTTTTAACGGCTACATAGACAAGGAGCTTTGGATCCTTAGCAGGTGCAAAGCCCATAAAGGAAATGAAATTTTTCCCGTGTCCATGCAGGTAACCTCCGGTAGGCCCAGGAATTTGAGCTGTTCCCGTCTTTCCAGCGACATCGTATCCTTCAATCGCGTAAGGTTTGCCTGTTCCATCATCAGAAGAAACAACGGTTTCTAAAATACCTAGCGTTTCGTTCGCTGCTTTTTTAGAAATAGGCTGGCCTACTACGGTAGGTTTTGTTTTCTTAATTGTTTTCTTATTTGTTTCATCGACTACTTGTTTAATCACGTAAGGCTTCATCATTTTCCCGTCATTTGCAATCGCAGTAGCCGCTTGAATTTCTTGAATAGGCGTAAAAGCAGACGCCTGTCCAAACGCAGTGGTTACGCGGTCTCTCGGGTACTTCGTCACTAACTTGCTAGAAGCTTCGTTTGGCAAGTCAATTCCCGTCTTATCCATAAAGCCAAACTTGTCCAAGTATTTATACAAACGGTCGGTACCTAATTTTTCGTTGGCTAAAATGGCAACCGCTACATTTGAAGACCTTTGAATTCCTTCATTAAATGTAATAGCTCCCCAGCCGACTCCGCCGTTGTGATCGTTAATTGGAACGCTGTTTTTCGTTACTTTATAAGATCCCGACTGATAGCGGTCTTCGCCGTTATAAACGCCTGCATCAATCGCGGCTGCTAGCGTAAAGATTTTCATCGTTGAACCAAGCTCATAGCTGTTTTCAACAAACGGATTGCGATAAGAAGTGATATCACGAATATTTGGATCAAATGAAGGTCGGTTTGACATCGCCAAAATTTCACCGGTTTTCGGATTCACTACCGTTGCCATTAGCTCTTCTGGTTTATATTCTTTAGCAGCAGCTGTCATCGCATCCTCTAAAAACGTTTGAATTTTTTCATCAATCGTAAGCGTAACGCTGTCTCCGTTTTTAGGAGCTACAATTGACTCTTTTGGATCCGGAAGCTTAATTCCGTTTTTAGCAGCTTCGTATTTCACATATCCATCTTCTTCAGAAAGCTGCTTATCAAATACTTTTTCAATTCCCATTTTCCCTACGATTTTACCCGTATCATCCTTTTGTGCATATCCTAAAATACTTGAGGCAAATACACCGTTTGGATAGAAGCGCTTCGAATCGCGTAAAAACGTGATGCCCGGGAGATTTAGCTTCTCAATTTTTTGCTTTAGCACGTTATCAATATCACGTCCGCCTGGGCCAAGTTCTACTTGGAAGGTACCACGTTTAATTCCTCTCGTTAACATGCTTTCAATTTTCGATTCGTCCATCTTCAACAATGGGGCTAATTTTTGAGCCGTCTTTTCTGGGTCTACCACATGTTGCGGGTGATCTTTATCTTTTGTTTGTTTTTTATCTAAAATCGCCACAACCGTATAAGCACCCGTGTCTTGGGCGATTGCTTCTCCATTTCGATCGTAAATCGTACCGCGCTGTCCTTCAATTTTAGACGTTCGCGTATGCTGTTTTTGTGCAATTTCGGCTAAAGCTTCTCCGTCTGCTTTGCCCGTCGCTTGGATGTAAAAGAACCTGATGGCTAATACAAAAAAGAGCAATGCAAATATTAAAATTAATATTGCTGCTCCTGTACTAATATTGCTATTTTTTCTTGGCGTAGTCATCGCAATTAATCGTTAACGACTTTTACGTTATTTTCATTCAATTTTAGTCCAAGTTCTTTTGCTTTTGTCCAAATACGATCGTATGCACTTAACTCTGTTACCTGTAATTTTAACTCATTGTTTTTTGCTTCTTGCTTGTCAATCTTTCCATCGAGTGATTGCACTTCTTCACTGATGCTATAAAGCGAAGATTGATTTGAAATGATTTGCACAGACCCAAACAGCATGAGTGCGACAAACCCAGAATACACAATTTTTTCACCAACCGTGATTTTTCTTTTTGTCTTTCGAACAACTTGACGTACCGTCTTTTGCTGCTTCTGCTGCTGGTCTTGCTCTCTTACTTTGTATGCTGCATTGTTCATTCTCGTCCCCTCCTCTTTGATTAAACCCTTTTATTAGACTAATTTCTCAACAATTCGAAGCTTTGCCGAACGCGCGCGCTTATTTTCTTCTACCTCTTCTTCTGAAGGTAAAATAGGTTTTCTTGTAATGACTTTCATTTTAGGTTTAAATTCTTCTGGAATAACCGGCAGTCCATGAGGAAGCTGCGGAACCGTGCTTGCATTTTTAAACGCTACTTTACAAATTCGGTCTTCAAGTGAATGGAAGGTAATAACACTTACACGTCCACCTTTTTTGATTACATCCATGGCCTGTTCAATTGCATCTTCAAATACTTGAAGCTCATCATTTACAGCAATTCGAATAGCCTGGAAAATCCGTTTTGCCGGATGTCCGCCCGTTCGTCTAGCTGGCGCTGGAATACCATCTTTAATAAGATCAACCAGCTCTAGCGTTGTTTCAATTGGTTTAGACTCTCGATATGCCTCAATTTTGCGGGCAATTTGTTTCGAAAACTTTTCTTCTCCATATTGGAAAAAGATTTTTACAAGTTTTTCATAAGGCCATTCATTTACTACGTTGTACGCAGAAAACTTTGAGTTTTGATCCATGCGCATATCAAGCGGGGCCTCATGATGAAAGCTGAACCCTCGCTCTGGTGTATCCAACTGAGGAGACGAGACGCCTAGGTCAAACAATACTCCATCTACTTCTTCAATTCCATGTTTCATTAGCTGCTCTTTTAAATAGCGAAAATTACTTTTGATTAGAATAACTCTGTCTAGATACGGGGCTAATTTTTCTTTTGCATTTTCAAGAGCAACATCGTCTTGATCAAACGCAATTAATTTCCCTTTTTCTGATAGCTGTTTTACGATATATTCACTATGACCTGCTCCGCCAAGCGTGCAGTCGACATATACTCCATCCGGCTTAATATTTAAGCCTTCCGCTGCTTCTTTAAGCAAAACAGTTGTGTGATTAAACATTATGACACCTACTTCTTTCTAAACTACTTAGTTATGTATACAAAAAGCAAAAAACGGTGTTTTTCTTTGATATATATACACGTTTATATTATATATCAAAGTTCAACATTATTTCAGCTATTTATATAAGAATTAAGTAGAATTTTGTCTTTTTGTCACAAATAGTGTCATTTTGTTAAAAGTAGGACATATTCGTAGAATAAAATGTAAGGAATATAAGGTTTTTTTGTGTAATTAGAAATAAATACCTTATAAGGATTCAATTGGCTGACATTCACCTTGTAAACTTGTTCTCTTTTTCAAAATAAAAATCCTGCTTTTCAGCAGGATTTTATTAGACATAATAGACTTTTAACTGGTGATTTAATTCGACTTCAGCACTTAGTAAATCTGACACAAATTGCATACCATAGCCGTTTAAATAATACATAATATTCCACATGCGTTCTTGTGGAGCATTGTAGGGACGAAGAGCAAGTTCAATTTGAGCATATTTTGAATGCTTCACATCGTGCTTAATGAGCTGTTTGGATTCGACAATCTTTTGAATGGTTTCAAACTGCTTTTGAATAATCGCTCGATTTTTAAGCATGACTTCATCAAATGTTTTGTCTTCTTTTTGAATATTTTCACGAAGAGTTTTATGAATTTTTTCAAAATCTTCTTTCGCTTTTTCAAAATACATTTCGTACGGGTTGTGAACTTCTGTCTTAAGCCAGTGCTCCCTCTCTGCATCTACGCCTTTGTTAATGACATTCGAAAGGTCTAACTGAAGTTCATCCATATACTTCTCGATATGTCTTTCTACGATTGCATAGGATAACCTCGGAACCACGGGAGGCATTTTAAAGCTAAATAAAGAAAATGCTTTTTCAAGCTCTGCCCAATACGCTACTTCCCCTGGACCTGCAATAAACGCAAGGGTAGGAAGTAAGTACTCCTGCATAAGGGGTCTAGTCACAACGTTATTACTAAGAAGCTCTGGCGTTTGTTTAGCAATTTGAACCAGCTCTTCTTTAGACAGCGCGAGTTCATTTTGCTTTCCAACAAACTGCTCTTGCTCTGCGTCTCTTTCTAAAAGTACTCTGTTTTCGTTGTGTGAATAAAAGAGATGGGCCGTTTCTTCTCCCACTTCAATCATTCGTCCGTATTGTTTTTGAATCTCTGTTTGCTGTTCCATAACGGCTGACGATAATTTGTCATTTTGTTCAATTAACGTCACAAAGAAAGAAGATTCAATGCTGCGCACTTCTCTAGAAGCTGCATCCATTAAAATAAGACCTGACTCTGCAAACAATGTGGTAACCAAATGAGCAAAGAAATCGACATAGGTACGTGATTTATCTAACGCCTCTAAAACAAAGTGTAACACCTGATTTGTATGCGCCGTTTCGTTAAACGTTTGAAAAACATCACGAACCCAGCTTCTACAGGCTTCATGATCTAATTCGATTTGAGAAACCATTTGCTTTTTCTTTAAAGAATGCTTTAACGTTTTCTTTAAAAGCTGGTTTTTATGCTCTGTGTATACATGGTTGATCTCAGCAAAATCATGATCTTCTCCAGCAATCCAAAATACCGGAAGCACGGGCACGTTTAGAGCTGCCTCTTGTTGTTTAGCTAGCAGCACAATTGAAATCACTTTATGAATGGTGTACAAAGGACCCGTAAGCAGCCCCGCTTGCTGACCTCCAACGACCACTACGCTGTTAGGATCTTTTAGCTTTTCAATATTTTCAATCGTCTTAGAAGATGCTCCGTAGCGCTTATTAAAATCAAGCAGATACTCAGCAAGCTGTTCTCTTGGATAAGACTGCTTTTGAACGTCCGCTAAACGTTTTTCATATACGTCTTTTTCGTGTATATTATAATGAAAAAAGGAAAGTGCTTGCTTTTCACCTTTTATGTAATCGTTCGTTAGTTTGTTTCCCGCCTTTAAAGAGACGTCTGTAATCTCCATGAAAGAACTTCCTTTCTTTTCCTAATACTTATATTCTCTACATATAGCTTCATTATCCATAATGTAACTGCTCACGTCTAGTAACATGCTTTACAGAGAGGAAATACGAAAAGCGATTCCACCTATATTTAACACAATATGTGCAATAAGAAACAAAACGAAATTCATCCGAAAGAACCCTTTCGCAATAAGCTTCATTTCTAAGTCATGTTTGACTTTCCAATGTACAAACATCATAATCATTGCCACAACTAAAAGGACTAACGCAATCAACCACAAAAAAGAGTGCCCGAAAATTTCCAGAGCTGCATAATGCACGGACAAAATAAGAAAAACCGTAGTAATGTACGTTGCTATGTGGACAGATTTCCTTTTATTTTTCGTCAGTTTGCGTAAAAGCATGTATAGAATAAAAAAACCGACGAGCGGCAGAGTGACAAACGTCGCAAAAACGCCAGCAATAAAACTTCCCATGTTACTCACCCTTTTCTTCTTCGATTCCTTTTATTGACCTATATAAAAAGTCAACAATAGGCGTCGACGTTCTTTTTTCAGCAGCTTGTGTTTGGATATAACCTAAGATAGCATCAATCTCGGTTTGCCGCCCCTCCTGTATATCTTTTAGCATAGAAGATTGATTGGTACTCGTGCGCGAACAAACCCCCAGCGCATTTTCCCAATAATTAAAAGCTGAATCTAGTTTTAATACATCCGCAATCTCTTCAAACAATAGGCGCATCGTTTTATAAAAATAGCTGTTGTGAATCAGCTGCCCATTTTTCACGCGATACAGCGCCGTAAGAGGATTAATGAGCGCATTTACAACTAATTTCTTCACCAGCATCGCATACCAATCTTTTTCAATTACCCAAGGAAAATTCACAATTGGTAAGATAGACTCCATTTCTCCTCTGTACGAAGCAATACGGGTTGTTCCTATTCCTGTATGATGGACGCTATCCATATTTGTACGCATTGCCCCATGTTCAACTGTACCCAAATAGAGAGTGCGCTGCGGGAGGTTTTTGAGAATTTCAATATGGCTCATACCGTTTTGAATAAACAAAAGGGGAGTATGTATAGTAAGGGTTTTAATAAAAGGAATAATCTCTTTTAAATGATACTGTTTTACAGTAATAATGATTAAATCTGCTTCTTTTATGTTTTTTTCCAGAGGGATAGCACTGACTTTTTTCGTGTGATGTTCCCCTTGTCTATGTAAGGTAATTCCATTTTCGTTAATACACTTTGCTTGAGTTGGTGTTTTCGTGTACAAGGTTACATCATAACAATCTGATAAATACGCGCTAAACAACAGACCTAATGATCCGCCTCCAATAATACCTATAGTTTTCATCGTATTTTTTGTTCCTCTTTCTATTATTGAGTTTCATTTTAGCAAAAAAATGCTTTGAATTAAATGCATTCTTTAAATTTTACCTATTCATATAGCCCGTGTGATTAAAAATCACCGGGCTTATTGTAAATTATTTAGAGTGATCCCGTTTTTTTCTATTATACGGGATACACCGGATGTTTACGACGGCTAAAGGTCACATTCTTTGTTTCATATAAGCGAAAGCGGTCAATTAACGTTCGACGCAGTTCGTTAGCAGGAACGATGTCGTCAATAATAAGTTCAGATGCCAGCGTATAGATATCGATGTGTTCTTTATACTCTTGCTGTTTCTGTTTAACAAACATGAACCGCTCTTTCGGATCTTCAATTTCATTAATTTTATTAGAATAGACGGCATTTACTGCAGCTTCAGGACCCATTACGGCAATTTGAGCAGTAGGCAATGCAATGCAGCAATCTGGTTCAAAAGCCGGACCAGCCATAGCGTAAAGCCCTGCGCCATAAGCTTTACGCATGACTACGGAAATTTTAGGAACTGTAGCTGAACTCATCGCTGCAATTAATTTGGCTCCATGTCTAATGATGCCAGCTCTTTCTACTTTGGTTCCAATCATAAATCCAGGCACGTCAGCTAAAAACAGCAAAGGAATATGGAATGCATCGCACAATTGAATAAATTTTGCGCCTTTATCTGCTGAATCTACAAACAGCACTCCCCCTTTAACTTTTGGCTGATTAGCAACAATCCCTACTACTTTTCCATCTATTCGTGCAAGCCCTGTTACCAATTCGGCGGCAAACAGTTTTTTTATTTCAAAAAAGCTCCCCTCGTCAATAAGGGTATCAATTGCTTCATAGATATCAAATGGAACATTTTGATTCTCCGGAATTAGTTCTATTAAATCTTTTGTCTGCTTAGGCTCTTTAGCTTTTTGTACTTTAGGCTTCTCTTGATAGTTTTGTGGAAAGTACGTTAAATAAGATTTGGCATACGAAATAGCTTCTTCTTCAGAATAAGCCAGCACATCCCCGCACCCGCTAACGCTGCAGTGCATATGTGCTCCTCCCATTTCTTCTAGCGTAACCTTTTCTCCAATAACGGCTTCCGCCATACGCGGCGACCCTAAGTACATAGAAGCGTTCCCATCTACCATCACAACAATATCACAAAATGCAGGGATATAAGCCCCTCCAGCTGCTGACGGACCGAAAAGCAAACAAATTTGAGGAATGACGCCGGAAAGTTTTACTTGATTGTGAAAGATCCTTCCAGCTCCTCGGCGGTTTGGAAACATATCTAATTGATCCGTAATACGCGCTCCAGCAGAATCCACTAGGTACAGTAAAGGCACATGCAGTTTTTCTGCAACTTCTTGAATCCGAATAATTTTTTCTACTGTTCTAGCTCCCCAAGACCCTGCTTTTACAGTAGAATCATTAGCCATTACACAAACCGTTTCACCGTTTACTTTTCCAATCGCAGTTACAACACCGTCTGCCGGCAACCCTTCGGCTTTATTATTTGCAAACATGCCGTCTTCTTCATATTTCCCGTCATCGAATAAAAGGGCTAAACGATCTCTTACAAAAAGCTTCTGTTGTTTTGCAAGTTTCTCTTTGTACTTTTCAGCGTTGCCCCGCTCTACTTTTTGACGGTTTTCATCATATTTTTTCTGAGATTCACCTGTATGTATCATGATATCTCCCCTTTATGAGTTATGAAATAGTCACCAAAACGTCGCCTTCGTTCACAAAATCCCCCACGGCTATATGGACAGTCTCTGCAATACCAGCTTGATCGCTTTCAATAGGAATTTCCATTTTCATAGATTCTAATACAACAACAACTTCTCCTTTAGTTACACTTGCTCCTTGCTGAACAAACACATTAAATACCATGCCTGCCATTGTCGCTTTGATTTCACTCATTGTGGTGCTCCTCCTTTATTTAATACTGTTGATAATAACGATGTGTTATAGGTGCCCTTTTCATATAACTCTTCATTTAACAACTGCTTAAATAGAGGAATATTTGTTTTGATTCCCTCTACAACAGCTTCTGTAAAATATGATTTAGCTAGTTCAATTGCATTTGAACGCGTACGACCAGTAATGATAACCTTTGCAATCATTGGATCATAAAAAGGTGTAACCGCATTCATATCACTGTAGCCGCTATCTACGCGCGCGTAGGTTCGCTCCGGCAAGTGATAACCCGTAATTTTCCCCGGAGCCGGTAAAAAAGTAAACGGATCTTCTGCATAAATTCGAAATTCAATGGCGTAGTTATTTGCTGCTATTTCCTCTTGCATACGAGGAAGCTTTTCACCGCGCGCAGCTAAGATCTGCCACTTAACTAAATCGACCCCTGCAATTTGCTCGGTGATCGGATGCTCAACTTGCAGCCGCGTGTTCATTTCAAGAAAATAAAAATTTTCGTCTTCATCCACGATAAACTCCACCGTACCCGCATTATAATAGCCGATTGCTTTAGCCGCTTGAACGGCTTGGTTTTGCATGGCTTGTCGCGTACTTTCTTTTAAAGAAAGCGCAGGGGCTTCTTCAATCACTTTTTGATTTCTTCTTTGTACAGAACAATCGCGTTCAAAAAGATGAACGACATTACCATGCTGATCTCCAAAGACCTGTACCTCGATATGTTTTGCGTTTGTGATAAGCTTTTCAATAAACATTCCTTCATGACCAAAATATGCTTTTGCTCTTGCTTTTGTTGAGGCATATACTTGTTTTACTGCTTCTTCGTTATCGCAGCGCACCATTCCAATTCCTCCGCCGCCTCCGCTTGCTTTTAACATAACGGGATATCCAATTACCCCCGCTACTTTACAAGCCTCTTCAACCGACGTCACATCACCTTCGCTGCCGGGGACAACAGGTACACCCGCTTCTTTCATCGCAGCGCGGGCAGCAATTTTGTCGCCCATCATCGAAATGATTTCGGGAGAAGGACCGATAAAACAAAAACCTTCATCAATCGCTCTTTTAGCAAATGCACTATTTTCCGATAAAAATCCATATCCAGGATGAATGGCGTCTACTTTTTCTTCATGACTAATTCTAAGCAGCTCTTCCACATTCAAATATGACTTTTGCACAGGAGGCTCTCCAATTCGACGTGCTTTTGTAGCCGCTTGAACATAAGGAAGTTCTGCATCTGCATCGGAATAGACAGCCACCGTTTCAATGCCCATTTGTTTGCATGTATGAATAATACGAAGAGCAATTTCTCCTCGATTTGCAATCAGTATTTTTTTCACCTTTCTCTCCCCTTTCCTCAAATTTCTACTTTCCCCCATATAATTCTACAATAATTTTAAAACTCCTCTACAATTTTTGAAAACGCTTTCTATTTGAATTCTGTTTCCCTTTTGCCTCCTTTCTAAAAAGTGATGTTTATAGTAATGTATTCTTCGTGTTTAACCGAAAGAATTCATTTTTCTTTGTGCGCATTGAATATTCGTTCACCAATCACGAAAACAGAATATTTTGTATTTTTGTTATATAATATTAGATGAACGAACCAATCCAGTTCGTTCATCTAGCAAGGAGACATAACAAGGGGGATATGGGATGAATTACGAAGTGAAGCATTTAAAAATTAATTTTAAAACGCTAGAAGAGTTCAAGAAATTCAAAGAATATGGCATTCAAGAACTTTCAATGCTAGAAGAATTACATGCCAAGATTTCCGATAATGAAATAAATTCTCCGTTTTACGGCATTTATTTTGGAAATAGCTTAGTGGCTCGCATGAGTCTCTATAAACGAAACAAACAGTACGATCAATATTTCGAGCCGCCTCAAACGTATATTGAAGTGTGGAAACTTGAAGTGCTCAGCGATTTTCAGCGCAAAGGATTAGGTCAAACGCTCGTTGAATATGCCAAATCCTTTCAATTACCTATCAAAACAAGCCCGCGAGTAAAATCGAGTGATTTTTGGTCAAAAATGGGGTTCGTACCTGTAACGTATGATATCGATCGGGATTTGGGAGAAAACCCTCTTATTTGGCTACCAAACGGTGTAAGCGAACAAAAATAAACAGCTGATTTCCAGCTGTTTATTTTATATCTATGTGGTATATATGATTAACATGAAGTAGGGAGCATTCAAGCTATCGCTTTACTTTTGAACTTTTTCTAAATTTAAATTTTTATCCACTTGAAATTTCACTTTTCTACTTTTTTCATCCTCTTTTAATACAACCATTTTACGAGCCCTCTCCATAATTTCAATAAGAGCTTTATAGTCATCTTCCACAATTAACAAATTGTTTTGCAAAGCTTTTTTTTCTTTTTCCAAAATCGTTACTTTCTCTTGTAAACGTTCAATCTTTTGCTGCAGTTCTTCATTAGCTTCGAGAAGCTCCGACGAGTGTTTTTGCCCTTGATCTACATTTTCTAAATACTTAATTACCTCATTAAGCGAAATATGTTTCTCTGCTTCCATATATGATAAGCGTGCAGGCTGCTCGTCGTCTTTTGAAACAGTTCTTGCTTTTAATTCTTTTCTCTGTTTTTTCGCAAGGTCAATACCAGTCTTGTATTGTTTGCGCACAAAAGAATTCCAGCGGAAGCCACAAGCTGCTGATGTTCGTGTAAGTTTCTTCCCCACTTCTTCAAATGCAGCTAGCTGAGTGCCACCTTCACGTATATGACGCAGTACAATTTCTGCGAGTAATAAATCTTCATCATGAGTCCATGCATCTTGACGAGAAGAAGTCATTTTTCTATCCCTCCTTATCCGTACTTATTAAATGAATATGCACCTACTAGATAAGATAGACTATTGTTCCTCTTCTCAATCAAGAAAATCTTTCATATACTTTGAAGCAAAATGGGAAATCCGTGATTCTTTCATCTTTTGCTTATTAACTATATTACTATGGAAATGCAGTTCATAACTATGTTTTTTTAACGATGACCTTTTGAACCGCTTCTTCATGTTCAGGCGATTCCCACAATATCGAACAGCGATGAATTTCTTGTTCCATTCGATTCCAAACCCGGCTTTGCTCCCATTTCTCAATAGCGATTTCTTTGTAAGCTTGCAATACTTGGGTCGATTTATGAGTAATAGGAGCTAACCACTCCTCACACCTCATAGTTAGCTCTTTAAACGACGTAACATAGGAAAGAAATCCAATTTGCTTTGCTCGTTCTACTCCATACAGCTGAGCACTGTAGATCATTTCCATCGCTTCTTGATACCGCAGCTTTTCAAGAAGAATGGTTCCTCCTCCCCAGCCTGTTGTAATTCCTAAATTCCCTTGAATAAAGCCCATTTCGCTATGTGTTGCACTTATACGGAAGTCACATGCAATCGCAAGCTCACACCCCCCCCCAACCGATGTTCCATTCAAAAGGGCAACTGTTGGTTTTGGGAGCGTTAAAATTTCATAAAGAATTCTCCCCATTTTCGTTAACATTTGAGACGCCTCTTTCGAAGTCTTTAGCTCATGAAATACGCTTAAATCTCCTCCACTGCAAAATGCGTCTGAACCAGCACCTGTAATTACAAAAGCTTTTACTAACTGATTATGTTTCACATAATCTACAGCTTGCTGCAGTTCATTCATCACATCATAATCAATGGCATTACGCTTTTCAGGGCGATTAATCACAAATGTAGCAATGCCTTGGCTTGTAGTAAACAGCTCGCTTTTTTTCATGCTTTTTCCTCCTTATGGACAAGGTATGAATCCTTTTACAACAGTAATTGTTTATTTAAAAAGAGTTCTTGTTCTATAAGAAAAATCCTTCTCTTCCAAAGGGCAGAGAAGGAAAAAAGGCAAAAAAAATAAAAGACCCTTTAAGAGGGTCTTTTATTTAAATAAGCAATTATTTGCTTACTACGTCATTTCCTTTGTAAGTACCACAAGCTTTACATACGCGGTGTGATAGTTTCATTTCACCACAATTTGGGCACTCTACCATACCAGGAACTTGTAATTTAAAGTGCGTACGACGCGTTCTTTTCTTCATTTTAGATGTTCTTCTAAAAGGTACAGCCATTATTCCCACCTCCTTAAAAGAATTTTAAAATCATATGAAGGCCCGAAAGCCGGATCTTCGCATTTTTATTTCTTTTTGTCTTTAAAGAAATTTTCGAGTACGGCTAAGCGGGGATCTACTTTTTCCTGCTGTTCTTCTTCGGTAACAACTTCCCAGTCTTTTCCTGACTGTGGAGCTGCTCCTGCCGCTTGCTGATTTTCACTAAATACCTGCAGAGGAATTTCAACAATAATTAACTCTTGAATCAAAGGTTGTAAATCAACCGTTTCTCCCTCTACAATGCGTACTTCAGCATCTTCTTCATAATCAGCATTCACATTCAATAAAAACGTTTCAGTTGCGTTAATTTCAAACGGATACGGAACGTCAACTAATGTACGAGCACAAGGCAACGTCATTTCTCCTGAAATTTTAAGGTGAAACGTTACTTTCGAAGAGCTAATGTCGGCTCTTCCTTTCACGTTTACATCTGACATTCTACGAATTTGAGGATCAGCATTCATAAACTCTTTGCCGTCAATCACTTCGTCAAATGTTAGACCTTTATTTTGCAGCTGATACAATTGATGTATTGTCCATTTCATTGTTAATCACCTCAAGGCAACAAAGGTTATTATAGCTTTCACAAGATTATTTGTCAATATTTTTTCTTTACACTATAATGTACTTAAATATGCTTTTTTGTAAAAATTTCTTACTTTCATAAAAAAACGTTTTTAAAACAAAGAGCTAGACTAAAAATAATAAATTAAAAGGAGACATTATGCAAGCAGTTGGAATAATTGTCGAATATAATCCTTTTCATAACGGACACGCTTATCATTTGCAGCAAGCCAAACAACAAACCGGAGCAGATTGTGTGATTGCTGTGATGAGCGGGCACTTTTTGCAGCGCGGAGAGCCTGCTCTTGTATCGAAATGGTCCCGCACAAGAATGGCTTTAGCCGCTGGTGCAGACTTAGTCGTTGAATTACCCTATGCTTTTTCTACTCAAAAAGCTGAAACATTCGCAAGCGGCGCTATTTCTATTTTGGAATCCCTTCACGCTGACTTTGTATGCTTTGGCAGCGAAAATGGCAATATTGACTCATTTACCCGCACCGCTGATTTGCTCGAAGCTCATGAATCAGAACTATCTGCCTTAATTCAACAAGAGATGAAAAAAGGAAACAGTTATCCAAAATCAGCTTCCAATGCTTTCTTACAGCTTTTCACGGAGGCTCCTATTGATCTATCTCAGCCAAATAATGTGCTTGGAATGAGCTATGTAGCTGCCATAAAAAAACAGCATGCATCTATTAAACCATATACAATCACTCGAATTCAATCACATTATCACGATGATTCCCTGTCTTCCTCTTTTATTTCAAGCGCTACAAGCATACGTAAAGCTATTTTTGATAGCAGCAGCAATGGGGACCTGGGCAAGCATATGCCAGTTAGTACAGCAAACGAATTAGCAGCTTACAAACAAGCACACGGACAGTTTCATCATTGGGAGCACTATTTCCCATTTTTGAAATACAAATTATTAACTACTCCACTTTATGACTTACAGCGTATTTATGAAATAGAAGAAGGTATTGAACATCGACTGCTATCTTATATTTCTTCATCTACTTCATTTGAAGATTTTTTAACAAATGTTAAAACGAAGCGATATACGAGAACCCGTTTACAGCGCATGTGCGTTCACCTTTTAACCAATACAACAAAAAGTGAGATGCAACAAGCTGATCCTTATATTCGCTTATTGGGAATGTCAAAGACCGGACAAGCCTATTTAAAAACAATTAAGAAAAAGCTGTCCCTTCCTATTGTATCCACTGTATCGCAATGTAAACTAAAAGAAATTGATACCGATATTAAAGCGACACATGTTTATAGTACGCCGTTTCAGGAGCCTCTGCGCTCTCAGTTTATGAAACAAGAATATACGCAGCCTCCTATCATTTGGCCATAAAAAAATCGTCTGCAAGAGACGATTTTTTTATGGTTTCAGCTTTTCTAAATAGGTTACGGCATCCGAAAATGAATCTACGGGTACAATTTTCATATCACTGTTTATTTTTTTGGCTGTCTTCACTGCTTCTCGGTAGTTAGAGCCAGCAGCCCCTTTTTCATTTGGTGCAAAGAAAATCTCTGCTCCTTCTTTATCTGCGGCTACAATCTTTTGTGAAATACCTCCGATTGGTCCTACCTCTCCTTTATCATTGATAGTCCCTGTACCTGCAACGCGGTGGCCTTTTGTCATGTCCTCTTTAACAAGCTGATTATAGATTTCAAGTGAGAACATCAGTCCCGCTGAAGGCCCTCCTATTTTTTCAGTATCAATATGTATATCGGGCTTGACTTTTAATTCTTGGTTCGTTTCTAAGGCAATTCCTAGGCCTACTCGTTTCGGCTCGTCAGGAAATGCTTTAACTTTTAGAGTATGTTTGCTTTCTTTGCCATCTCTTTTTACATAAATTGATACTGAATCTCCTGCTTTTTTAGTCGATACGTAGTTGATTAAGTCCTCAGCAGTTTGAATTTTTTTCTCATCTACTTTTGTCACGACATCTCCAACATGAAGTTTTCCATGTGCAGGCATATTTTCTACAACATATGTAACATATACGCCTTTATTGTGGTAGGAAACGCTCTTTCCAGCTGCTTCATATGCTACTGAAATAGCGGCATTTTTTGACGTATCCATCATATGTAATTGCCTTGTCGAGTAATCTTCATCGCTTTCACCCTGCTGCAAAATTTGCTTTGTAGGGAAAATTTCATGAAAGTCCTGTATTTTCGCAAGACCATATGAAAGAGGAGTTGCTCTGCCCATTCTTACAGTTGTAAGCATAAACGTCCCTTTTTCATGGTATCCATCTTCTACCTTAATAATAGGCGCAAGTTCTTCTGCCATTCCAGGCTTTGTAATGTAGTACGGTAATGGATAAAAACAAAGCATTGCCACCACTGCAATAACAGCCAAATATACCAAAATTCTAATTCTAGATTTCACTTTTTTTGTTCTCCTTCCAATGATCAATTGCTTGTAGAATAGAAGGCAACTGCTCATGTGCTGCTTGTTCACCAATTGACATCATTTCTTGAATGTTTGTAAATGCTCTGGAACTAAAAGTATCGAGATTAGGACGAATCATAACGTCTGAAGCAATAGTTCGGTGAGCTACTAGCTCATCTTGCAAAATATCTAAACTTTGCATAATGACATCAAAAATGGAGCTGATTTCTGCATTCACTTTCGCTTTTGATACATCGACTCCAATGACAATATCAGATCCCATCTCTTTTACAACCGATACAGGAATACGGTCCACTACCCCGCCGTCTACAAGCAATCGCCCATCAATTACTTCGGGAGCAAAGATTCCTGGAATTGAAATACTTGCTCTCACCGCTTCAGCGATAGGTCCTTTTTTAAACACCACTTTCTCTCCTGTTTTCAAATCTGTCGCTACAATGGCAAACGGTATAGATAACTGTTCAATGTTTCTATTTTGCGTAAAAGTGCGAACCAACGACTTTACTCTGTTGCCCGTAATAAATCCCATTTTTGGCACGGTAAAATCCAAATAATACTTTCGTTTGAACGTTAGCGCCATTTTATAAAGAGTTGCCAGTTCAATACCTGACGCATATAGTGCACCAACTAAAGCTCCCATGCTGCTGCCAGCTAGAAAATCAATAGGAATGTTATTTTCTGTTAGCGCTTTGATTACTCCTAAATGTGCAAAACCTCTAGCTCCACCTGAGCCTAACGCAACTCCTATTTTTGGGCTTTCCACTTTACCTGCCCCCTCGTTTTACCTTATAGACTTCTAAAAATGTAAAAACTTTTGATGAGCTTCTCTATCATTGTTGCCCTGTCTTCAATAGGACTATTCTTCATTTTCTATTTGTTCATTTTGTATGAAGCTAAAGATATGTTTTGCTCAATCAACGGTGGTTATTAAGCATTATACTATACTGAAGGTTGTTTTAAGAAATTCTTACTCTTCTCTTGCTGCGTATACGTTTTTTTACTCCTTGACTATTCTAGAAGTGCATTGATTTATGTATATGAATTGTATTTCCAAATGTGACAAGACGCCTTTTTATTCAGTATGAATTTATTTTCTCCTTACACATAGGCATAAAGTCGATGCATAGCTTCGTATATTGATATATAGAAGAACTTGTACATTTGCCTAAAACTCCTCATTTCATTCCTATCAAAATGACGTGAGCTTAGAAAAGGAGATGAATCGTTCGTTGAATAAATCGATGGTGAAAACACTTCTGCTCGGAACGAGCGTAACACTTCTCGCTATTGCGCTTATTGTATATCCAAAAGAAGCGCTAGAAGGTTCAGTAAGAGGTCTCAACACATGGTGGAAGGTCGTCTTTCCTTCTCTGCTGCCCTTTTTTATTGTTTCAGAAATGCTTATTGGGTTTGGCGTAGTGAAGTTCATTGGGATCTTATTAGAGCCGTTTATGAGGCCTTTATTCCGAGTACCTGGAGTAGGGGGTTTTGCTTTAGCAATGGGCATGGCTTCTGGATTTCCTTCAGGTGCAAAAATCACTTCCCGGCTGCGCCAAGAAAAACAGCTAACAGCTATTGAAGCTGAAAGACTCGTATCATTTACTAACTCATCTAACCCTATTTTTATTTTTGGAGCTGTGGCAGTTGGCTTTTTTCACAATCCAGCTGTCGGTATCATATTAGCTCTCTCTCATTACATAGGGAATATTTGTGTAGGACTGGTGATGCGGTTTTATGGATCAGCAAAACCTAAAGGACAAGTAATTCAAAAACCTTCTTTATCGTTAGCTTTTCACGAAATGCATAAAACGCGATTAAAAGATAAGCGTCCTATCGGGAAGCTTTTAGGAGATGCGGTTACTTCTGCAGTTCAATCTCTCTTAATGATTGGCGGTTTTATCATTTTATTTTCTGTATTAAACAAACTTTTATATGTGACTCATATCACGGCCGTTTTAAGCAGCGGTCTAGCTTATTTATTTTCCCTTTGTCATATAGGGACTGAGCTGAGCCTTCCCTTTATTTCGGGGCTTTTTGAAATTACGTTAGGAAGCCGCCTAGCAAGCGAAGCACCGGACACGCTGCTGTTTCATCAAATTATCATCGTTAGCTTTGTATTAGGCTTTAGCGGTTTCTCTGTTCAAGCACAAGTAGCTAGCATACTCGCCGAAACAGATATTCGATTTTTTCCGTTTTTTATTGCCCGAATTTTTCACGGCTGTTTTGCGGTAGTATTCACTATCTTTCTATGGGGTCCTCTTCGGGAATCCATTACTACTTTTCAAGCATCTGAAGGAGCACTGCCGGTTTTTTCTCACTTGGAGTCCGTTACGATTCTATCGCAGTGGCTAAACGTGTACGGCCCCCTCCTAACGATTTTTACGCTGTGCTGCTATATTTATCTATATTCAAAACGAGCGTTTCTTCATCGTTCCTAGTAAAAAAAGAACGTGACGTTTTCTTATCGGCAAAGAAAACGTCACGTTCTTTTTTATCTTATTTTTGAGACAGCTGTTCAAATTTTTCTGCAAGCGCTTCTCTAACAGGGGGAGGAACTAATTCAGAAATATTCCCGCCATATTTAGCTACCTCTTTTACAATACTAGAACTTAAAAACGAGTATTGATTATTTGTCATCATAAATAACGTTTCGATTTCTTTATCTAATACGCGATTTACAGATGTGATTTGCATCTCGTACTCAAAATCTGATACTGCACGCAAACCTCTTAAAATGGTCTTTGCCTGCTTTTCTTTTGCATACTCCATTAATAATCCGCTGTACGACTCTACTACCACATTAGGAAGTGATTTTGTTACTTCTTTCAGCAAAGCTACTCGCTCTTCCCCTGTAAATAGAGGACTTTTTGAGGAGTTATTTAAAACAACCACATAAATCGTATCAAATACATTTGCGCCTCGTTTAATAATATCAAAATGTCCATTCGTAACTGGATCAAAGCTTCCTGGACAAACAGCTATACTGCCCATACGTATCCCCTTTCTACATCTAACAGCTCATTGATTTATTCAACTGATTCTTCTTTCTTGTATGTATAAATAGAAACACCAATGATACCGTACGTTTCGCTTTTTATTTTTTCAAATAAACCAATCTCATTATCTAAATGTACATCATGAGAATGCTCCGCTACAATAATTCCTGTTTTTGCCAGAAGGTTTTCTTCACTTACCGTTTCGATAAGCGCTTTCAACTTTTGTGCTTTATACGGTGGGTCAAGCAAAAGTAAATCGACAGTCAGCTCCCTTTTCTTTATCGCTTTCAGTGCACGCTCTGCATCATTTCGATACACTTCAGCGCGGTCTTCTAACCGACAGGATGCTAAGTTTGCTTTAATCGTCTGAATCGCTTTGCCATCCCGATCCACAAAAATGACTTTATCTATTCCTCGACTTAGAGCTTCAATTCCCAAGCCACCGCTTCCACCGAACAAATCAAGAGCTGTTCCACCTTCAAAAAACGGTCCAATCATATTAAAAATAGCTTCTTTCACCTTATCTGTTGTAGGGCGGGTTGAGTATCCTGGAACCGCCTTTAACGCATGGCCTTTATATAAACCTGCTACTACTCTCATCCTTATCACTACCTTACTTTTACTTCCTTATTCTTCATTATCCTAACATATTTTGAATTACAAAGACTAGCAAAAATCCTCAATTTATTCAATGCTGTATGCATTCTGTGCAATAACCCAGCAGCTTGCTTTTATGCTGGACTTTTACGACCGTCTCCTTAGATACATCTATGCAGATCATTCGGCATTTCGTTCATAAAAGATTTCCTTTACTTTAATATGTCATCATAAACGTAAATTTACCCTTTTTCTCTGTCATGTTATCAGTCTTTTATATTTTAAAAAGTGAATTTCACGAAACAGGTATATGAACGTTTAAAACGGACATACTGACTAGTAACAACATCATCTAACCGATGTTGTTGCCAACCGCGGAGAAGACTTACGTTTCCCCATAAGTTCTTCCTCCGGTTTCTCCTCTCCCTTTGCCTTCATCAAGGTGCTTGTAATCGCAGAGGTGATTACACCCCTTTATTGAAGGGCCCTACAATGAGTAGTTGTAGGGATTTTTTTATTTACTCCTAAAATATTCAGTGATACATTAAACTACGTGAGTTTGCTTTTTTAATACATAGAGGGGGAAATACATATGATTCAGCGTTTTATTGAGCTCGGAGAAGGGTATTCAGATATTTATGAGCTGTTAGAGATTGTCAAAAGCAACAAACATCGTCTTGCCCATCTTATTATGCTGCGAACAGTAAAAGAAGATCGACAAGTAGCTTCTTTTGTCGCTGTCTTGCATCCAACAGCTGAAGGGAATTTCCAACCGCTTTACGTTTGCCGAGAAGGAATTGTTTTAAAACAAAACGACAGCAAGCGCGTTGAGTTATTTAAACGAGCAGCTGAGGAAGCGGGAAAAGAAATTGTGGTACTCGATGTCAAACCATCTACTACCTTTCCAGAAACAGCACTATACTATCAGCACCTTATTGGCATTTTGCGAATGAACCGCTTTATTCCGCCAATGCAATAACCTCATCCCTGCCTATTCGTTTGCTAAGGCCAAGTAAAATAAAAAAAGGAATGTACATTACATTCCTTTTTTGTTTAAATTCCTATCTTATAGTCATATTCCTTCGCTTTATCCGGCTTTGAATTTTCGAATTCTGTTTTTAAAAACGGCCGATAAGAAGGATCTACTTTCTTCACAAAAGGTAGAGACTGAAGTTTATGGATTGTTTTTTCAATGCCATCTTGGTTGCAATATAAGACAACATACTTTAATTCTTTAGATACGTAATGTACATTTCCGTACTTTCGCAATGCTTTTGCTTGCTTAACAGAATGCACATACGCCACAATTCCTTGACGTTCAACAAACATATTTAGTTCCCCTTTTGCATACGTTATATTGGTTTTCTTTATCATAAATTCTTTTATATGAAGTAGGTGCTTTATGTATGAATTTAGATGATATCTGGATGCTCTTTCTTACTCATTTTAACGAGCACAGAGCTATTGAACAAGTCATTTTCAAAAAAATCACAAATATACCCTTTTTGTATATAAACACATCAATTGAGCGTAGAAAAATAGATGAGCTTCTAGAAGCTTCATCTATTTTTGCTACATCCAATACAAATGCTACGTGGCGCTCAAGTTTTGTCAGAAGTCAGCATCTTACTTATGTCTATCAGCACAGGTTTTACGTTCCACAGCGTAAAATGGCCTGCTGCGGAAATTCCTGTGCTGATTGCGTTCGATTTATACAGTGAACGGCTTATGCGCTGCACCCGCAGCTTCCACCAGATCCGCAGCCACCGCCGCAGCTGCTTCCCGTATCAAAAAACGGATTTCCCGTCGGTACTTTAACATGCTCTGAAACAGCTTGACCAAGGATAACGCTAATTTCATCAAGCAGTTTTTGCAATTCATTTTCTGCTTTTTTGAACGCAGCGATTGTCGCATGTAAATCAACTTGACGCTTTACATCACGTACTTGTCTCGTAATGGTTTTATAGTCAGGATGATATTTTCCAAATCGCTGAACATCCTCATACTGTTCCTTTATTTTCACAAATTGAGCAATTAATGCCTGTGCATGTGAATCTTTATTTAATCTATATAAACATTGACGATAGTTCTCGGCTACGTCTGATTGTAACACCATGTTCGCTACGTGATCAGACTCGTCGAGTAATTCAACAGTTCTCATTGTTGTCAGCATGGCTGTGCACCTCCGTTTTTATCTTATCACGTTTTGGATCTAAAGAAAAAGAACTTGCTAAAACAGCTTACACTGATTTACTACAAGTTCTACTTTTTAACTATATAATTTCAACCGTAAAGGTATTCCTCACTTGATAACTTTCTTCTTTAGATTTCATCAGTTCAATCGTAACAGTATGAGATCCTTTTGGAAGATCACTTAAAACAAAGGCTGCTTGCTTCATTTCTTTAAATGGTTTTCCATCTACTGTGATTTGAAGGAATCCACTCTCTGTTGAAAATGAAAACCCGCTTAGAATACATTCGACATATACGTTCTGTCCTTTCACATGCTGGTGTACCATCAGTGAAGGTTTTGTATTCATTGCACCAAACGTTTCAGCTGCCCGCGGTTGAGAGGAAGTTTTAGTCTCAGGTTTTGGTTTATCATGGTTGCATCCTAGCAGAGAAACTACACATAAAGCCGTCGTTAATAGTAAGCGCATAATACCATTCCTTTATCATTCGTTTCTCCATAGTGTTTACAAACTCTTTATTTTTACTCATGACGTGCAAAAATCTCTGCATCGCTATGTATGCAGAGATCATTGATTTTTCATGGATTGAAACATATGAAACATCATGTTTGCCATTTGAATCGAATTCGAAAACTTTTCAACTTTATGAGGAATGGTTTGTTTGTAGTAGTGTTTGGATTCTAATTCAAATTTCTCCAGTTCTTCAGGATTCCTAGATAAACGCCGGTACCACATTGGCTGTTCACGAACGAAGTCGTTGAGTTTAGGACGAGACTGCATATACTCGTATATATCTTTTCTCATTGCGTTTAATCTTTCCTAAAGCCAAATGGATTCCCTGGCCCGGAAGCTGCTCCTCCACCGGATGGCTTAGATGGCTGAAATTGCTGCAGTACTTGTTGAATATTCGAAATAGCGGAATTTACATTTGTGATATGATTTTGCATTTGATTCAAGTCCATGTTTTTCAGCGAGGATACGATTGTACCCATAATATCTTTTTTCTCCTCTGTGGTAGCAGCTGGTTCAGCCTTTTCACTTTCTTCTGAACGATATGCCTCCCACATTGGGTCTTCTGCACCGAATAAATACCAATCTTCATAAAGTTCTTTCCACGTTTTTTGCTGCTTTCGAACCTGTTCTACTAATTTGGGATGTGATTTTACAAATTGTTTAAATTCCACAACGGACGGATGAAGCTCTCGTTTGGTTTCCTTCACAGTCACTCACCTCATACTTAAATATAGCCTACTATATCTTAGAAAAAGAGAGCTCGTTTCGTGCGCCTATTTCAAAAATTTTTTATAGCTGTTTTTTTGAAGAAGCACGAACTGTGAACCAGTATGTAATGAAAATAGATAAAATGCTTAGCCAAAATGTAAAATAACCAATTTCAGACATATACGCATTGAGCATGCTGTATCTTGGCATCATAGAAAAAACGTAATCAATGATATCATTATGTACGGCCCATACAGCGGCAACCGCTACATGCCATAACTTAATCCGGTAAAACGGTACGTATAAAAGCCCTTGAAAAGCCATTGCTGCATGAGAAGCCATTAACATAAGCATCATCCAATCAATGTATCCTGTTAACACATAGACCAATACATTCATTATAACGGCCCAAATCCCGTATTTAAACAGCGTGACCATGGCTAAAGCTTCAAATAGTGAAAAATGTTTTCCAAGTAAAAGACCGATAAGTACGATAACAAAAAACAAGCTTGCCGTTGGACTATCAGGTACAAATAATAAAAACTTCTTAGGTGTTTCCGCTAATTGACTCCCATACCAAATATATCCGTAGATTGTTCCTAGTATATTTACAATCAGCAAAAACGTTAAAAAACGCTTATCTTTTAAGGTATACCATAACCAAGCCATTCAGAAAGTCTCCTTTACATTTAATCTCTTCTTTATTATGTACAGTTTTTGGACAATAGCAAGCACCTATCTCATTGATATAAACCACAACATTAAATAAATTCAAAAAAACCAGCCTTTTGGCTGGTTTTCATTATTCTTTTCCTAAGTTTCCGACAAATTCCGAGAGCGTTTTCAATTCTTTATCTGAACCTTTGAAAACACCTTTTGGCATATTGCCTTTACCATTTTTTGCGATATTGGCGATTTCTTCAGGAGATAAATCAATTCCTGTTAAAGCCGGAGCCGCAGGGCCTCCCTGTAAATTATCACCATGACAGGTCAAGCACGTTTGCTTTTGCATAATTTTGTAGCCTTCTGAATTTTTGTCAATCGCTACTTCTTCTCTAATTTTCCCTTGCTCTTCACGTGCTTTCCAATCTACCTGTGTCGCTGACTGCCACGTTAGGAAAAAGACTGCTGCTATAGCCAGAAGCATGAATCCTGTCGCAAACGGTCTCTTAGCCGGTCTTCTTTCTGGTCCGCGATCAATGAAAGGAGCAAGCATTAATGCGCCAAATGCAATCCCAGGAATAATAAATGCACCTATAATATTATATGGACCAGAAGCAAATGAATATTTAAGCAATTGATATAGGAACAAAAAATACCAGTCGGGAAGAGGCAAGTACCCCGTATCAGTCGGATCGGCAATACGTTCAAGCGGAGATGGATGAGCGATGGTTAAACATAAATAACCAATTAAAAAAACTGCTCCTACCATCCATTCTTTTAGTAAAAAGTTTGGCCAGAATGCTTCTGTTTTCCCTGGAAATTCAGAGTAATCTTTTGGAATATTGGGTTTTCGTTCTGCAGGAACACGTGAATCTCCAACAAACTTCATCCCTTTACCACGATGCATGTTCTCCCTCCTTTTTCTCACTGTTCTAGTGAAAGTACTAACAACGGAGTATGTGCTTGATGCATATGATGACTAGTGTGATTGACTAATTGAATAAAGCGTATAAACTTTTATAGTGGTCCTGAAATTCCTTGTTTACGAATCATTAAGAAGTGGGCACCCATTAAGCCAAGCAGGGCTCCGGGTAAAAAGAATACATGAATGGCGAAAAAGCGAGTTAGTGTTTGAGCACCAACGATGTCTGGATGTCCTGAGAGTAATGTCTTCACTTGCTGGCCTATAATTGGTGTGGATTCAGCAATTTGCAAACCTACTTTCGTTGCAAATAGCGCTTTCATATCCCACGGCAACAAATAACCTGTAAAACCTAAACCTAACATAACAAAGAAAATTAACACACCCACAATCCAGTTTAACTCGCGGGGTTTTTTGTATGCTCCTTGGAAGAAAACACGAAGTGTATGTAAAAACATCATGACGATAACCAAACTTGCTCCCCAGTGATGCATACCTCGAACAATTTGTCCGAAAGCGACTTCATTTTGCAGATAATAAACGGATTCCCATGCATTTTTTATATCTGGTACATAATACATGGTCAAAAACATGCCTGATAAAATTTGAATAACGGTAACAAAAAACGTCAATCCACCAAAACAATACACAAATGCTGAAAAGTGATGTGCAGGATTTACGTGTTCTGGCACTTCATGATCGGCCACATCTCGCCATAAAGGAGTAATATCTAGCCGTTCATCCACCCAGTCATAGATTTTATTCAACATTTTCTATGCCCCTCCTTGTGGTTTGGCTTTTCCTAGATATAACGTACCGCCTTTTACCTTTTGAACGTATACATCTAACGGTCCCATCGGTGGTGTCCCCGGTACATTTTTACCGCTTTTTTCATACATTCCCCCATGACAAGGGCAGTAGAAACGATGTGGATAGTTTTTGTCACCAGCCCAGTTAACCGTACAGCCTAAATGCTTACAAATTGGTGACAGCGCGACGATTTCACCTTTATCAGTTTTGTACACCCAAGCCGATCTTGGTTCTTCTGATTTATGCCACGCATCCACTTGCTTGATTTTAAAATCGACACGTTTCGGCTCTTTTGTAATGTCTTTAACCTGCGCTACAGCTACTAAATCCTGACCCGCTTCTTTTTCCAAAATTGGATCTACTGCAAAGCGCACCATTGGCATTAACATTCCAGCAGCCATAAATCCCCCTACACCAGTGAGCGTATAGTTTAAAAACTGTCGTCTTGATACCCGATCACCCATGCTTTTCCCCCCTTTAAAAAAGTTCAGTCCAGAGAATTTTGGACACATGATGGACCATTCTATTAAACTAGGACATAATCATGATATATTAATATTTCTGGAAGGTCAATACAATAAAAACCTAAAACATGGAAATAATCTTTATTTTTCTAAATTTTTCGTCATTATTTTGTTTGCGCTTCCATTGCTTATTCTACAGCCTTTTTAAACACTCCATTTCTCTACAAAAATCGGCAGGAGCTGTTGGACTTGTTCATGTATGAGCGTATACTTATGCGAGTCGTCTATATGCTCAAGCGGTAAAGCAGGTATCCAAATGCAGTGAGCCCCTATTTCTTTCTCATACTGCAGCCAATCTCGGTCGCTAGTAAGCACAAAAAGATGTTTGACTTCATTGTCATTTATATGCTCATTCCAACGAAGTAATGTTTCATAAACAGCAGCTACTCCATCTTTTTTTAAGTATGTAAAACTAGGTGTTAAAATCACTCTTCCTTTAAATTGTCTCTCTAACTCTTCAGTAAGAGCAGTCGTATATTCACTCATAGATGCAGTAAGCTTTAAATCTTCTCCGAAATCAATAGGAATGAGTGGAACCAATACAGTATCAACATAACTTTTGGATTGTAAATACACATCCATTTCCTTCGCCTGCAGCTTCAACTTTCTTCTCCTCTCAGCAAGCTTGCTAAGGCTTGTCTTATTTATTTTTCAAACTGAATAAGGAGATAAAAAAAGAGATTGACCTTTTTCTAAGAAGCTAGCCAATCTCTCGTTTATCTACTGTACATAATGGTTATTTAAATATTCGCTTAAGCGCTGAAATTCCTCTTTATCATTTTCATCTAATGCTTTATCAATTAGTTCCATGATTTTTGATCGTTGAAATTTCTGAATAGATTCTTCCAATATTTGCTCAGCTAATACTCTATCTTTTTCATTTGTTTGATTAGCTTTTGGCATATACGGATTGTCTTCCAGTACAGCCACATATTGAGGCGATGAATACAACGATCGGAAGTTTAATTGAATATAAATGTCTTCTTCTCGATTCAAACGAATATCATGAAATGATTTTTCTGCATCGGTTGTCATGATATTTTCTTTATAAAAACGAAATGGAGGGTCTTCCACACAGTGCGTAGACATCACCATCCCGCGAGGACAAAACTGTGCTTGCTCAACGAAGTGAACTCGTTTCATCAATTGATCATGGCTCATCAAATAATTTAAAATCCATACACATTCTCTGCGCTTCAGCTGATAATTCGTTAAAAACCAGCGAACAAATTCTTTTTTCTCGTTGACAGTAACAGGGGTCGTCATATTCTCACTTCCCTCCTCTGTGTTTAAACTCTCAGTTAAAACACCTTTTACAGTTATTTATTCCACACGGCAGCAATAAAATCCTCTGAACTATTATTTATTCTTCTAATTGAAATAATATGTCTTGAATTTCATCTACTGTTGGATCCATGGCTAATAAAGCTTGGAAAATCCCCTTCGCTTTCGAGCGCTGTCCTTCTTCTAATAAGAAATAGCCATACTCTTCTAAAAACGCATACTCTTCTTTAAAAACAGTATATGCAGATTCGTAGTATTTTAGCGCTTCTTCATAATTTTCTAATTCCTGATAAGCTTTTGCTAAATCCCATTCAAAATGAGGATCATGCTCATTATATTCTTTGGCATGCTCGATATTCTCTACTACATCTTCATATCTCTCTTGACTCATATAAAGTTTAGAGAGAGTTAAAATAGCTTCAATGTACCCTGGATCTAGTGCAATCGCTTGTTGAAACGCCGATTCAGCCTCTTCTTCTAGACCGCGCTTTAATGCTATTTTACCTTTAAAAAAGTAAAGTTCTTTTTGAAATTCATCCTGCGCAATACCTTCGTTGACAGCCACCGCAGCCTCTTCTAGCATCTCTTCATGTTCATATGACTTTGCTAAATATAAATAAAGAGAATGGTACTCACGGTCTAACTCTTTTAGTTCTGTAAACTTTTCAATAGCGGTCTGATAATGACCTGCTTGATACGCTGAAATCGCATATTCAAATAGTGTGTTAATCTCAAGCTTATCTTTTAACGCTTGATCAAAGTAAGGAAGCGCTTCTTCGAACTGGCCGATACCTGCTAGACTTTCAGCTAATCGCTGACGAAGATCCGTACCGTTAAATTCTTTTTCTGTTTTTAGCAGCGTTTGATAAAAAGGAATTGCCTTTTGATAAATTCCTTGACTGCTGTAAAATTCACCGAGCCCAAAATCGATAACCGGCTCATTTGGAAGCATTTTTTTCGCTTCCATTAACTTTTGCTCACTTACTTCACTAAGGCCTTGCATTTGATATAAGTCAGCTACAAGAAGCAGAGCTGGCACATAATTATCGTCTTCGCTGTTAATTTGATTTAAAATATGAATGGCTTCTTCTTCTTCTTCTAAATCAATGAGCATTTCAGCTTTTAATAAATACAGCTCGCCTTCTTCTGGGTATTTAGCGATGAGCTCGTCTATTAAAGGCAGCGCATCATTTACTAGTCCCCACTCCTGCAGCTGTTCAGCCATTAAAAACTTTTCTTCGTCTGTAGCTTTATCTTTCAATTCATGAATAAGGGCAAGACCTTTTTCAATTTCATTGGATTCTACGTAACCTATCGCGCGGTCTAGTTCTTTCACACACAATTCTCCTTTATTATTACATTCACTTTTTATATAAAAATAAAACGAATTAATTTTCTATTTTTCCAAACTCGAAGCAAGAACACATGCTTCTATACACAATGATAAAATAGTTTGAGCGTTTGTTCAACAAATCAATTTGAATACGCTTACATTTTTTAGGTAAAAACGAGATTGAGACATGAAACCTTCGTTCACCATCTCAATAAAAAATCCGAACGAGTTTGATTTTTCATCAACAATATCAATTCCTCGTTCGGATTTCCCTTCAACCAAAATACGTTTGTTCCAGCCTCTTCCTTATTGGCTTAGCTCATCAAGATCTTCAAAAAAAGTAGGGTAGGAGACGTGAATGGCATCACTTCTATTTAGCGTTACCTCTCCCGTTGCAATGGCTGCTGCGACCGCAAGCATCATTCCAATTCGATGATCTCCGTAGCTGTCTACTTCACCGCTTCGCAGGGCCGTCTTGCCTTCAATGATGAGGCCATCAGCTGTTGGCGTAACAGAGGCACCCAGCTTGCTTAGCTCGGTTGCAACCGTATCGATGCGGTTCGTTTCTTTTACTTTTAGTTCTTCCGCATCTTTAATCACCGTTTTCCCAGTTGCCTGAGTCGCCAAAAGAGCGATTACCGGAATTTCATCAATTAAACGAGGAATTAAATCGCCCCCAATTTCAATCCCTTTCAACTGAGACGTTTCAATCGTCAAATCGCCAATAGGCTCTCCATTTTGAATACGTTCATTGGAAATTGTAAGGCGTGCACCCATTTGCTGAAGCACATCAATAATACCTGTTCTTGTAGGATTGAGTCCGACGTTTTTCAAAACGATTCGGCTGTTTGGAACAATGGCTCCTGCAACAAGAAAGAATGCAGCTGAAGAAATGTCTCCAGGGACGTACACATCCGTTCCGCGCAGGGATTGTCCCCCTTCAATACTTACAGTCGTTCCATCTACCTCTACGTCTACTCCAAATGCGCGAAGCATACGCTCGGTATGGTCGCGTGATGTAAAAGGCTCGGTTACTTTTGTTGTGCCTTCGGCATGAAGTCCCGCTAGTAAAATCGCCGATTTTACTTGTGCACTTGCTACAGGAGAATGGTAATGAATTGCTTTTAATGCTCCTCCTCTAGTAGATAAAGGCGTATATTGGCCATGCTCACGCCCATCAATCTTTGCACCCATAGAGCGCAGCGGCACCGTAACACGGCTCATTGGACGCTTGGCAATCGACTCATCTCCAATTAGAGACGTATGAAATGGCACACCGGCAAGAATCCCCAGCATTAAACGAGTAGTTGTTCCTGAATTTCCTACATCTAAGATGGAAGTAGGTTCACTTAATCCTTCGATACCTTTACCTTCCACTTCAACATACTCGCCTTCTCTTTTAATCGATACGCCCATCTTTTCAAAACAAGAGATGGTACTTAAGCAATCTTCACCTGCTAAAAAATGATTAATCGTAGTTTTCCCTTCTGCCATCGCTCCGAACATCACAGCTCTGTGAGAAATCGACTTATCCCCGGGAATAGAAATTTCTCCTTGAAGAGATGAAAGATTCGTTTTTAATGGTTTTCCACTCATTTCATTCACACCTTTCGTACATTAAGAAATAAACGTCTGATATTGATGCTGATGGAGACACGCTCTTGCCCGCTTTCTATCTTCCTCTGTTTGAAAGCTCAAACGTAATACTCCGTATATATCTTCTCGTGTTTCTAAAATTCGAATGTTTGTAATACTGATTTCATCTTCTGCTAAATAACCGGTTACTTCTGAGATAATACCCGGATAGTCAGGAACATCCACATAGAGATCATAAAAGGATGGAATCGCTCCTTTGGTTCGTACAGGAAGCTGATCTCTAAATTGTTTCGCTTGTGAAAAATATGTATAGATATCATTCGCATCTTTTCGTTCGATCATATTTCGCACGTCGTTCATTTCTTCAAGCCAGTGGTCAAACATTGAAAGAAGCGCATCCTGGTTATGAAGCAAAATATCTCTCCACATAGCTGGACTGCTTGAAGCAATACGTGTAATATCACGAAACCCTCCAGCCGCAAGCTGCGAAACTAGCTGATTGTCTTGTTGGTAATATTCTGCTTGATGAACAAGGCTTGCAGCAATAATATGTGGAAAATGGCTAATGACACCTGCTAATTTATCATGTTCTTGTGGTGACATTACAATAATTTTAGCTTTTGTACCACTTAGCAATTCCTTTAAGCTGTTTAAAGCCTCCGAAGAAGTAGAAGATGAAGGTGTTAATACATACATTGCATTTTCAAATAAATGAGCTTTAGAAGCAGCTACTCCGCTTTTATGAGACCCCGCCATTGGATGACCCCCGATAAACTCAATGCCTTTAGAAATAAGAGCCTCGGCTGTCTTCACTACTTCTTCTTTTGTACTTCCTACGTCTGTTACGATGACAGACTGTTTGAGCGTAAAATGTTCGAACTGTTTTAGCACTTCCGCTGCTTGGGTGACTGGAATGGCAATAACAATATAATCCGCTTGCTCAGCGCCTTGTTGCAAAGAAGAAGCCGCTTGGTCAATTACGCCTAGAGTTTTAGCGAGCTCCAGCTGCTCTTGATTAATGTCAAAACCTATTACATCAAGATGATGATGCGTCTTTTTTATATTAAGTGCAAGAGATCCTCCAATTAATCCTAGGCCTATAACAAAAACATTTTCTTTCACTTTCCTTCACCTCATTGTGCATATGAAGATGAGAGTGTGAAATCACACTCTCATCTTTTACTATATTAGGTATTAAGCTTTCGCCGTTTCTTGGTTAACAAACTGCTGAAGCAATTCAATGATTTGTTCATTTTGTTCTTTTGTTCCCACCGTAATACGAACGGAAGTTGGGAAGCCTAATGCATTCCCTGAACGAACGATAAATCCGCGCTCCAATAAAAATTGAAACACTTCATCCCCTTGACGGCCAAAATCAATTAGAACAAAATTAGTGAAAGAAGGATAATAGTTTAAGCCATTCTTATCACAGAAAGCATAGTACTGCTGCAAACCTGCTTCATTTTTCTTTTTGCACTCTTCAATGAACGCTTGGTCTTCAAGAGCAACGATTGCTGCTTTTTGAGCCATGCGGCTTGTATTAAAAGGTTCGCGAGCCGGCTCAATTTTTTGTAGCAATGATTCGTTTGCAATACCGTAACCAATACGCAAAGAAGCTAAGCCGTATGCTTTTGAAAATGTGCGAAGTACAATTAAGTTTTCGTATTCATTCAAAAGCTCTACCGTATTCGGATAGTCGGCTTGATCTGCTGCATACTCAAAATACGCTTCATCCATAACGATTAACGTATGCTTAGGAACTTGCTTCATAAAGGAAATTAACTCATCGCCCTTCACATACGTTCCCGTTGGATTATTAGGACTGCATACCCATACAATTGTCGTATTTTCATCAATTGCACGAAGCATAGCATTTAAATCATGATCTCCGCCGCGCAGCGGTACTTCACGAATTTCTGCACCTTCAATTACGGCATTGTGCTTATATTGAGGAAATGATGGCGTTGGCATGACAGTGTTTGTATCAGCCGATAGTAAAGCTCGGCAAATAATTTGAATGACTTCATCAGACCCATTTCCAAAAATCAGCTGATCTTGATCTACACCTACGTGTTTTGCTACTGCTGCACGCAGTTCAGCTGCATAACCGTCTGGATAAAGCGCCATATTTTCAATTTCTGCAGCAATCGCCTCTTTTACTAAAGCAGAGCTGCCGTAAGGATTTTCATTGGATGCTAATTTTACAACGCGATCTAAATTAAATTCACGCTTCACTTCTTCAATTGGCTTACCTGGTTTATATGGAGATAAAGTTAGTAATTGTTCTTTTACTTTCACCGTGTTACACCTCGCATTTTTGTATAGGCGAAACGATGGATGCAACATACTCCTCAATTTGATTTAATCCGTCTCGACGTGTATCCTTATTTAAAAGAACTTGTTCAAGCTGGCCAATTTTATTAACAATTGCACTTCCGATTACAATGCCGTCGCTGTGTTCTTTTAATACCTCTACTTGTTCGCTTGTTGAAATCCCAAAACCGACGGCAACCGGTATAGAAGCTACTGCTTTCACATCTTCTAAAAAGGTGCCAATATCAGCCGGCAGCGTAGAGCGAACCCCAGTAACGCCTAAAGACGACACGCAGTATAAGAAGCCCGTTGCATCTGCAGCAATTTTTTGAATACGCTCTTTAGATGTAGGAGCAACCATTGAAATGTACGCAACTTCATTTTCAGCGGCAAGCTCCCGGATACGGCCACTCTCTTCGTACGGTAAATCCGGAATTAGCACTCCATCTATTTCATTTTCTCGCATTAACGCGAAAAAGGATTCTAAACCTAATTGTAACACAGGATTAAAATAGGTAAAGAGAATTACCGGTATTTTCACACCTTTTTTTCTCATCACCGATACAAGCTTAATAGCTTTTGAAATAGACATGCCGCCAGATAAAGCTCTTTTGGACGCCTCTTGAATAATTGGACCATCTGCTAAAGGATCGGAATACGGTACGCCCAGCTCTAAAATAGAAGCACCTTGCTTTTGCAAAGACAAAGCAATCTCCACCGTTGCATCTTCATGAGGATCTCCTGCTGTAATAAATGGAATAAATAATGTTTCATGTTTAGGTAGTCTCGCTTCAAACGTATTCATGTTCTTCTTCCTTCCCTTCTAGCAAGTTTACTAATGTATGAACGTCCTTATCTCCTCGACCTGATAAGCAAATTAAAATGGTTTCTTCTTTCGTCATGCTTTTAGCCAGTTCAAATGCTTTTGCCAGCGCATGGGCGGATTCGATAGCCGGGATGATTCCCTCCGTTTTCGCCAGCAGCTGAAGAGCTTCGATTGATTCATCATCCGTTACACTTTCATATTCTACTCGTCCAATAGATGAAAGGTGAGAATGCTCTGGACCGATACCCGGATAATCCAAACCTGCTGAAATAGAATAAGGCTCTGTAATTTGACCATTTTCATCTTGAAGTAAATACGTGAGCGTTCCATGAATAACACCTTTTGTGCCTTTAGCCATTTTAGCAGCATGAAGAGCTGTATTTAGTCCTTTCCCCCCTGCTTCTACTCCAATCAAGCGTACATTTTCTTCTTTAATAAAATCATAAAACATACCGATTGCATTACTGCCGCCTCCGACGCATGCCACGACAGCATTCGGAAGTTTTCCTTCTACCGCTGTAAACTGTTCTTTTGCTTCTTCTCCAATAATTTTTTGGAAATCTCGAACCATTTTAGGATAAGGATGCGGTCCAATTGCCGAACCAATTAAGTAAAAATGATCTTCACAGTGTTGAACCCAGTAGCGGATCGCTTCATTTGTTGCATCTTTTAGCGTTTTTGTTCCAGAAGTTGCAGGAATGACTTCCGCTCCTAGAAGCTTCATGCGAAAGACGTTCAACGCCTGACGTTCAATATCTTCTTCTCCCATGAATACTTTACATTCCATTCCGAACTTTGCAGCTACTGTAGCTGTGGCTACCCCGTGCTGACCCGCTCCTGTTTCAGCAATAATTTTTGTTTTGCCCATTCGTTTAGCAAGTAAAATCTGTCCAATGGCATTGTTGATTTTGTGAGCACCCGTATGATTTAAGTCTTCACGTTTTAAATAAATTTTTGCCCCGCCGAGTGTTTCGGTAATATTATCAGCATATGTTAAAGCCGTTGGTCGCCCTGAGTAATTGACGAGTAAGGATAGATACTCATCTTTAAATGCCGGATCTTTCATTGCTTCATTCAAAGCTGCTTCTACTTCTTCAAGTGGTTTCATTAATGTTTCAGGTACGTATTTTCCGCCAAATTCACCAAAGCGGCCAAATTCATCAGGGTGATTGTATGTCATAGTATGATCTTCCTTTCAATCTCTATAATTTTTGTATAGTCCTTCGTTCCATTTGTTTCAATACCGCCAGAAATATCAATCGCCCCAGGCTTGTAGGGTAACAAGTTCTCAATGTTAAAAGCATTGATTCCTCCAGCAATAAAGCATTTTTTACCTAACTTTTGTGCAGCTGATTCATACTGAGGAACGAAGCTCCAATCAAAAGCGACGCCCGTTCCTCCGAATTGTTCTTTAACCTTGCTGTCAATTACATAACCGTCAGCTTCTTCATATACATGCATTTGCTGCAGCGTATCTTTATTGTGCGGGAGTGCTTTCCATACTTCATATCCACGCTGCTTTAACTCACGTACTTCAGCAGCTGTTTCTTGCCCGTGGCACTGAATCACATCTAAATTTGTCACGGAGGCAATTTCAAGTATTTGATCCACCGGTGTATTGACAAATACCCCTACTAGCGAGACTTGTTTTTTTATTTCATCCGTTACAAACTCATTTACTCGTTCAGGCTTTACATATCGTTTACTTTTAGGGTAGAAAATAAAGCCAATGTGAGTAGCAGCCGACTTTTCGATTAAAGCTATATCTTGTTTTGATCGAATACCGCAGTACTTAATAAGCATATTCACTTTCCCCAAACAGCTTTTTAATCGCTTTGGTTTGATTATCCTGTCTCATAAGCGATTCTCCTACTAAAATAGCTTTTGCTCCGGCTTCTTTTACGTAGGAAACATCATCGTATAAGTAAATGCCGCTTTCACTTACTAAAAGCTGATCTTTCAGCACGTGCTTAGCGATTTCTTTTGTCTGCTGCACGCTGGTTTCAAACGTATGAAGATTTCGATTATTAATCCCGATAATCTTCGGTGTAAATACAGCTAACAGCTGTTCAAGCGTTTCTAAAGAATGCACTTCTACTAAACAATCTAACTCTTTTTCAGCAGCTTGAAGATAAAGCTCTTGCAATTTTAATGGTTCAAGTGCTTCTCCGATGAGTAAAATAGCATCGGCACCGATTCTTGCACTTTCTTCCACTTGAATGGAATCAATGATGAAATCCTTACGAAGCACAGGAATAGAGACATGCTGTTTAATATCACTTAAAAACGTTCGGTGTCCTTGAAAATAGTGCTGATCCGTTAACACAGACAAAGCATCTGCTTTTCCTTCCTCGTAGGCTTTAGCAATTTCCACAGGCTGAAAATTCTCCTTTATTAACCCTTTGGAAGGAGAGGCTTTTTTTACTTCTGCAATAAGAGCCAGCTCTCGATTTGGATTTGATAAAGCTTCTAAAAATGATCGTTTTGTAACATTTTGCTGTTCGGGTAACTGTAGGTTTTGAATTTCTTCTTTTTTTGTTTCAATAATTTTATTGAGCATGTTCAACCACCTTTTTCGATTTCAATCGTTGTAATTGCGTGTATGCAGCACCTGATTCAATTGTTTCTAAAGCTACAGCTACTCCTTCTTCAAAAGTAGAAACGTTTCCGCTAACGTAAATAGCTGCAGCAGAGTTCAACACGACTGCATTTTTAGCAGTTACATTACTTTTATTTAAAAATAGCGATTCAATGAGCTCTGCACTCGATTTCGCGTCTTCTACCACCAAGTCTTCAAGCTTCCCTCTCTGTAAGTGTACATCCTCTGGTGCAAGCGTATATTCTGTAATAACATTGTCTTGCACTTCTACAATATCCGTTACATCCGTAGCACTAATTTCATCCAAACCGTCCCTGCCCGCAACGAGAAGAACGTGGTTAGCTCCCAGTACAACAAGGGCTTCTGCTAATTTCCGTGCAAGCTCAATAGAGTAAACGCCAATTACTTGCTTTGTGCAATTAGTAGGGTTTGCTAACGGACCTAATGCATTAAAAACGGTTCTAAACCCTAATTCCTTTCGAGTAGCAGCAACGTGCTTCATAGCAGGGTGATAAAGCGGCGCAAATAAAAAGGACATGTTGAGGTCAGACACCGCATTTTTCACTTCTTTTTCATTTCCTTGAATCCATATATCCAGATGTTCTAACACGTCTGCACTTCCGCTTTTAGAAGACACCGCGCGATTCCCATGTTTCGCAACCTTTACTCCAGCAGCAGATGCCACAATCGCACTAGCCGTCGAAATATTAAACGTAGAGGCGCCGTCTCCTCCCGTACCGCACGTATCTACTACGTTTAATTCTTCTAGAGAAATAGCATTCATGTTGTTTTTCATACCCCGGACAAAACCAACAATTTCATCGACGGTTTCTCCTCGGTACGTTAAAATGGTTAGCACGCTAGCAATTTGAGCTGCCGGGACTTTACCGTTCATAATATCATTCATAATTTTTTCTGCTTCTTCTGCTGAAAGTGACTCGCCGCGCAAACACTTTTTCAACAATTCTTTAAACATATACATCCTCCTTTTTATCGTAGATGTCTTGAGCTAATTGAATTGTTTTAATTAAAGCGCTAGCTTTATTGCGGGTTTCTTTCCACTCAAGCTCCGGTTTTGAGTCAGCAACCACTCCTGCTCCAGCCTGTATATAAGCGGTTTGGTCTTTCAAAAGAATGGTACGAATTGCAATGCACGAATCAATGTTTCCATCAAATCCGAGATATGCTACGGTTCCTGCATATACATTTCGCGCAACTGGTTCAATTTCATTTAAGATTTGCATCGCCCGCACTTTTGGAGCGCCAGATACGGTACCCGCTGGAAATGCAGAAAGCAGCGCATCAATAGGATGTACTTTTTCATCTAGGCGTCCTGTCACTTTAGAAATCAAGTGCATGACGTGCGAAAAATTAACCTGCTGCATTAATACCGGCGTTTGGACACTTCCATACTGTGCAACTCGGCCGATGTCATTTCTTGCTAAGTCCACGAGCATATAGTGTTCTGCCCGCTCTTTTTCATCGTTAATTAAGTCTTCATACAAGCGCGCATCTTCTTCTGCATCTCTGCCGCGTCTTCTCGTTCCTGCAATTGGATGAATTTCTAAATGGCCGTTTTCAATTTGAATCAACCGCTCAGGGGAACTTCCAATCAATTCCACTCCCTTTACTTTCACGTAAAATAAATAAGGAGATGGATTAACTAATCGCAATACTCTGTAAATATCAAATCCAGCTACGGTCGTATCAATTTGAAATCTCTGCGACAATACGGCTTGAAAAACATCTCCGCTTTTAATGTATTCCTTAATTTTTTCCACATCTTGCACAAATTTATCTTTTTGGTATGACGATGTCACACCTTCAAAGCTAACTTCGCGCTGCTCGCTTTCAAACATCATCGGCTTTTCTTTCACCGTCTGCGCTATTCTTTCAACATATCGATTGATCTCTGCTAGAGCTTCATCATGTTTTTCTTTTTTCTGCTGTTCTTTATCTTGCTCATCAAGCTGAATGTAGTGAATCACCATAAGCTCTTTTGTTTGGTGATTATAAGCGAGCATCGTTTGACAATAGATAAAGTGAAAAGTAGGCATGTTCAAATCGTTTTGGGCATGTACGTTTACTTTTTCAATTTGCGATACTGCGTCGTAGCTGATAAATCCTACTGCTCCTCCTTTAAAAGGAAGTGCAAGGTCTGGTACTTTCACTTTCAGCTCTTGCTGAATTTTACAAAATACCTCTTTAAAGCTGTCTCCTTGCAGCACAGGTTGAAGCTGCTTGTTTTTTGCTAGATAGGTTCCGTTCTCTTCTTCTACATACAAAAACGGATTCAAGCCAATAAAAGAATAATTGGACCATGGTGATGATTCATCATTGCTTTCAAGCAAATATACAGCTTCATCTTTTACTTGCTGAAAAAGATCAACAGGTGTCATGCTATCGATAAATATTTTTTTTATGATTGGAATGGTTAAATACTTTGTAGAGTCTTCTAAAAAAGAAGTATACGTGTTCGTCATATCTTTCAATCCTCCATTTCATGGAGAATGAGAATAGATGAGGTTATATAAAAGAGGATATAATAAATAAACCCAAAGACACATCAAAAATGGGCCTTTGGGTATACGAATGGTAAAATTCACTCAACTAAACTCTGCTCAACTGTCTCATTCTCGTCTACCCTAATCTCAACTAAACTGTCTATTTTTTTCTCATAACTAAAATCTCTAAACTAACTTGTTACCAATTGTAGTACGTTTCAAATTCATTTGTCAACTACTATCTACTTGGCTTTTGAAGAAACTACGCTTGAAGCTCTTCATTCAGCAGCTTAAGAATCACTTCATCTTCTACTTGTTGAACAAAAGGTTTTCCTACGCCTTCAAGCAGTACCATATGAACATTGCTTGATTTGGACTTCTTGTCTGCTTTCATTCTCACGAGCAGCTTTTCAGCTGAAAGGTGGTTTGGAACAGACGTCTCATAGCCAAATTTTTCAAACCATTTCGCAATTTCAGCTACAGGGAACTCGCTTTTCCCAAGCGTATTGCTGACTTTCATAGCAAACAGCATCCCAATGGCTACGCCTTCTCCGTGACTGATTTGTCCATAGCCGCACTCTGCTTCGATCGCATGACCTAACGTATGTCCAAAGTTCAGGTGAGCGCGAACGCCAGCTTCTGTCTCATCTTCTTTTACAACAGATGCTTTGACTAAAATACCGCTTTGAATAGCATAAATTAATTTTTCATCTTGTAAATCAGTCAGCGATTGTATATTTTGCTGAAGCCATTCATAAAATGCTTCATCGTGAATAAAAGCATGTTTAATCACTTCTGCAAAACCAGAACGCCACTCTCTTTCAGGAAGCGTTTTAAGAAGATCAATGTCATAAACAACCGCTTCAGGCTGATAAAAAGCGCCAATCATATTTTTTCCAAGCTCATGATTAATGGCTACTTTACCGCCTACAGCACTATCGTGAGCAAGAAGCGTCGTTGGCACTTGAATAAACGAAACCCCTCTCATGTATGTAGCGGCTACAAATCCAGCTAAATCGCCAACTACCCCTCCGCCGAAAGCAATAACGAGCGCATTGCGGTCAAGCTGCTGCTCGAGTGCAAAAGTCTGACAATCGTAGTAATGTTGAAATGACTTTGCGTGTTCACCGCTTGGTACTACGTATTTAGCCACTTTAAACTGCGTCTCAATCGCTTTTACAACCGCTTCTCCATAATATGAATCTACAGCCGAATCAGTGATGATTAACACCGACGACAGATTAGGTTTTACACTCTCAATAATAGAAGGCAGCTTTTCAATTAATCCATTTCCTAAATAAAGAGGATATGTTTTGGATAAAGTTTGAATATCAATTTGCAACATTAAAACTCCCTCGCATGTACACGCATTTTCTCAATATTTTCAGCAATTAAATCAATTCGGTCTTGTCCAAACTGTTCGATTAGCGCATCAGCCAATTCCCAAGCTACAACGGCTTCTGCTACAACGCTTGCTGCCGGCACAGCACAGCTGTCTGAACGTTCGATGCTTGCCTCGAAGGCTTCTTTCGTTTCAATATCAACACTTTTTAACGGCTTGTAAAGCGTTGGAATAGGTTTCATTACACCGCGTACTACAATTGGCATACCTGTTGTCATGCCACCTTCAAAGCCGCCTAAGTTGTTTGTTTTACGGGTATATCCATTCTCTTCATCCCATAGAATTTCGTCATGAACTTCGCTTCCTGGTCTGCGAGCCGCTTCAAATCCAATCCCAAACTCAACGCCTTTAAATGCATTAATGCTCATAACAGCTGCAGCAATCTTCGCATCTAATTTACGATCGTAATGGACATAGCTGCCCACTCCTGCTGGCACGCCTTCAATAATAACTTCTACTACGCCTCCGATCGAATCGCCGTTTTTCTTAGCATCATCGATTGCTTGCATCATGTCTTTCTCAACAGCTGAGTCAAAACATCTTACTGGAGAAGCTTCAGTGACTTCTTGAAGTTCCTCTAAGCTTTTGTATTGAGGAGGATTTGCCTGTACGCCGCCAATTTCTAATACATGTCCAGCTACAGAAATCCCGAACTGAGCAAGGATTTGACGAGCCACAGCACCTGCTGCTACCCTTACAGTTGTTTCACGAGCTGAAGAACGTTCTAATACATTTCTCATATCGCGATGACCATATTTAATAGCGCCGTTTAAATCGGCATGCCCTGGTCTTGGTCTTGAGATTTTACGCTTTACTTCTTCTGATTCTTCTTCAGAAATTGGCTCGATGCCCATAATTTTTGTCCAGTGTTTCCAGTCGTTATTTTCTACCGCTAACGTAATAGGAGATCCTAGCGTATAGCCGTGGCGAACACCGCTTAAAATTTCCGCTTGATCTTTTTCAATTTGCATACGTCTTCCGCGACCATGACCTTTTTGTCTTCGCGCTAAATCTGTATTGATGTCTTCGGCTGTTAAAGGAAGTCCTGCGGGAACACCCTCTAAAATAGTAGTCAACTGTGGACCATGTGATTCTCCTGCTGTTAAATATCGCATAATCGTACCTCCGCTTAATATGTATTATTCGTCAGAATTTTTCCATTTTTAAATATGACTATACCATACTATAACATAAGAATATATAAAAAGTTTCACCTCAGCTTGTAAGAAATCGCTTCAGGTTATCTCAATTAAATGGTCTTTACTTTTCTGTAAAAAAACGTATCAGCCGTTTCAAACCCATACTTTTGCGGAGTGAAAATCTGCTCTGTGCTCCCTACAAATAAGATGCCTCCAGGTGCTAAAGCTCTGCTAAACTTTTCATATAAAGCATGCTTTGCTTCATCGGTAAAATAAATAAGCACGTTTCGACAAACAATCAAGTCAACGTTTTTAGGAAAAGAGTCTGACAGTAAGTTATGTTTTTGAAAAATAACTGTTTTTTTGATTTTTTCATCTAATAAGTACCCGGTTCCTCTTTGTTGAAAGTACTTATTTTTCATCGAAACAGGCATTTCCTGAAGTGAACGTTCATCATAAAAGCCTATTTTTGCTTTTTCTATCACTTTTTCATCCAGATCGGTCGCCAATATAGAAATACGCGAAAGCGGAAAAAATGTTGATAAAACCATCGCTAGTGTATACGGCTCTTCCCCTGTTGAACAGGCAGCGCTCCACACTTTCAGATCTGTTTTTCCTTTTACAAGAGTCGGTAAAATTTTTTGCTCCAATATATCCCACCGCTGATAGTTGCGATAAAACTCTGACACGTTAATCGTCATCCGATCTAAAAACTCCTCAAGCAGTTCGTTGTTACTGTTCATTGCTCGATAATATTCAAAAAAACTAGAAAAACCTTTTTTTTCATACAGCGAGGTGAGGCGGCGGTGCATTTGAGACTGCTTATATAGTGATAAATCAATGCCTGTTTTTGTTTTTATTTTCTCCACAAACGCGTCGTATTCATCTATCATTTTTGACTCTCCTTTCTCATTCCTATACGTTTATGTTAGACGTATAAAGAAATAAAACCTTTATATACGCTTATCTTCTTATTAATATATCGGAATACATTATGAAAATGTTTATGCGGGGAAATCTTTGCACTTAATAGCCTAGAAGCCTATTTATACACACAATAAAAAAGACGAATGAAAATTCATTCGTCTTTTTGCGCTATCTAAATTAGTAAATCCAAGCGTCTGCGTCTTTTTTATAGAAAGTCAGCTCTTCACTTTCAAAGAATAAGCTGATTTCACGCTCCGCACTTTCTGGTGAATCTGAGCCGTGAATAATATTCTTATCCACAATCAGTCCATAATCACCTCGAATAGTTCCAGGAAGCGCTTCTTGAGGGTTAGTTTTCCCCACCATTTGACGTGATACTGAAATCACGTTTTCACCTTCCCATACCATAGCAAAAACTGGACCTGATGTGATAAATTTCACTAACTCACCGAAGAAAGGTTTCTCTTTATGTTCACCATAGTGTGTTTCAGCTAATTCCTGCGAAATATGCATAAGCTTAGCTCCAACTAATTGAAAACCTTTTTTCTCAAAGCGAGAAATAACCTCACCAATAATGCTTCTTTGTACCCCGTCTGGTTTGACCATTAAAAACGTTTTTTGTATCATTTTACTCTCCACCCCTGAAGTTCATGATATGTAAACAAGTTTTGAAAGCGCAATCACACCTCATGAAGATATTAACATTGTTTCGAGCAGTTTACAACTTATGAAAGTAAATAAATCAAAATTTCCGTTTTCCAATGTACTTCGCAATTTGATGCAGCGTTTTTTTCGCCTTGTTTGGCGGCAGTTCTTCTAAAATGCTCATCGCTTTTTGCAGATAACGATCGCTCATCTCAAATGAACGTTCAATGGCGTTAGAAGATTTAATATCAGAAATAATTTCATCGATCAGCTCTTGCTCATATTCCCTCTCGAAAAGCTGTTCTACTTTATCTCGAAACTCAGCATTTTCAATGGCATACAAAACTGGCAGCGTAATATTTCCTTGCAGTAAGTCGCTGCCAACTGGTTTCCCAAGCTGTTCTTCTGATGAGATAAAATCTAAAATGTCATCCGTAATTTGAAATGACATTCCCACGTAATATCCAAACCAAAATAAACGTTTATGTATATCTTCAGGAGCTCCCGCTGCAATTGCGCCTAACTGACAGCTTGCAGCAATTAGCAGTGCCGTTTTACGTTTAATTCTACGCAGATACACGCGTAAGTTTTGGTTTAGGTTGTATTTGTCCTTAATCTGTTCAATTTCACCGAGCGTTAATTCCACCATCGTATTAGATAAAATTTTATGTGCTTCCACATCTTTAACCTCACTCATAACTTCAAGTGCACGAGCAAAGATGTAATCCCCTGTATACATAGCAATACGATTGTCCCATTTTGCCTTAATTGTTGGTTTTCCCCGTCGCTTATCAGCGTCATCAATAACATCATCATGAACAAGAGACGCCATATGAATCAGCTCAAGCGCTACTGCCACATGTTTGATTTGGTCGATATTGTAATGCCCAAATTTAGCTGCCAACAAAACAAATACAGGGCGAATTCGTTTCCCCCCTGCTTGTAAAAGGTGAAGAGAAGCATCTGTGATAAGTGTTTCATCGGTATGAACAGTTTGTTCAAGTTCTTTCTCAATAAGGGTAATATCCGTATTCAAAAAAGCGTACATCATTTTTAGTTTCATTGGACTCACCTTGCATTATATATTCATTCTTTACTCCTTATCCTACAGGCTGTTGCACCTGTAGGACAAGCTTTTTCTCTTTTATCGTTTGTACCCTAGATGCATCGCCGCTACTCCACCTGTGTAAGATTTCACTTCAACATCTGTCAAACCGGCTTCACGGAACATATCAGCCAATTGCTTTTGACCTGGAAAGTCCCTAGCTGACTCTTGAAGCCATGAATATTCATCATAGCTTTTAGCGACCATCTTTCCAAGCGCAGGCATAATATACTTAAAATAAAGCAAGTACATTTGTCGGTAACCAATCATCGTTGGCTGAGACGTTTCAAGGCAAACCACTTTTCCGCCAGGTTTCACGACGCGCTGCATTTCCTTTAAAACTTGAAGGTAATCGGGCACGTTGCGCAGTCCGAATCCAATCGTTACATAGTCAAATGAATTATCTTCAAAAGGAAGCTCCATTGCATTGCCATGTAGTAAAGTAATATTTGAAAAAGGTGAGTTTTTTACTTTCTCTTCACCAATCTTTAGCATATTTTGACTAAAATCCAGGCCAACTGCCTCTCCTGTTTCTCCAACTGCTTCAGCCATAGCTAGCGTCCAATCCGCAGTTCCGCAACAAACATCTAAAGCTTTTGTTCCTTTTTGAACATTCATTCGCTTCATCGTATCTTTGCGCCATGCCTTATGACGCTGAAAACTAATAACAGAATTCATTTGATCATAATTTTTGTATATTTTTTCAAATACGCCATGGACACGCTGTTCTTTTGATTGCTGCATATCTCTATCCTTCTCCTACGACATTTTTCAACACTTCTAAGCTAGATGTAAGTTCATCTAAGTGCTCTCTTAAAAACTCATTCATCGCAAATTCACTTCGCAAGTACCCTCTAACAATATTTACAGACTGTTGAGTATACGAATAAAGGTATTCTTTTATTTGTTCTTGATTCATGCCAATTTGTTTGCAATAGTTTAGCAAGAGAGTAGGCTCTTTATGCTGTAATGACTTTAATTGCTTTAATATCCCATTCAAATACGCTGCATGTTTTAAAAGTTCTTTCCACTCTTCACGTTCAAAATAGTCACATAAGCATCTTACAAACGATGATTCTGCTGCTAAAAAACTATTCATAACGTCGTGTGGATTAGTAGAGCGATTGTTATAAATGTGTATCTTAGCGATATTAATTTCTTTAATAGCAGATGCTATAACTTTCATTAAATTCAGCTGGCTGCTTTGAGCTAAATAGTAATAGTACAGGCCGCTGTAATAATCTCCGGCCAAAACTACCAGCTGCCTCTCATGCAGCTTCCCTTCATTTCCGCTAACATTTTGAGTGGAGACTAGATCGTGGGTATCAAGTGCGGTTTGAACGAGCATCACAGATAGCACAGAGCTGTTCTTTTTTTCTTCTTCCATTGAAAGAGTATCTAAGAACGAACACATGTACAGTAATCTATTTTCATCAATACGCGGATGATGAATATATTTTTTTACATATGGATGACTTAATTCAACATGAAGCTGTTCTTTCATGTTGGCCACAATATCATAGATGGTTTTTACGCTCATCATCCTTGTCTCCCTTTCCATCACTATTTGTTTAAAGTTCTTTTAACTCCAAATCGATAGTGTCAATTATAACATAATTACATTATAAAATATCCTTTAAATTCTTTTGAAGCTTTTTCACGGTTTAAATCCTTTAGCTGCTCATCCGCTTGAACACCGTTCATCTACATACCATCTTGATTTCTTAGACAGTAATTTAAGATATTGCTTTTAGTTTCACCATGTTTTTCCTGTTCTTATTCATTTATTTTAAATATAAATAAAAGCAGGAAAATCCCTGCTTATTTTTTCGTATCGGATTCAATTTCTCCGTGAACAGTCTGAACGACGGCTTTGCCACGAATTTTAATTGCGGATGTATGCTCAGTAAACTGCGCAATCATCACTTCGCCTTTATCTAGTTTTTCTGAATGATGAAATCGCGTATCTGCTCCTCGCGTTAAGCCAATTACGTTAACTCCATCTTCGACCGCTTTAATGACAATATACTCTGGCGTTCCTTTTTGTGTCATATTCTCTTCTCCTTCATCATCCACATTATGATTTAATCAATGATAAAACTTCAGCTCTAGAACTTGCATCGTGTTCTAACACTCCACGCACAGCAGAAGTGATTGTCATAGCCCCAGGCTTTTTAATGCCTCGCATGGTCATACACATGTGCTCTGCTTCCACTACTACCATTACCCCGTGCGGCTCTAATATTTCTACAATAGAATCCGCCACTGTAGATGTAATTCTCTCCTGAAGCTGAGGACGTTTCGCAACAGCCTCTACCGCTCTTGCCAGCTTACTTAAACCGGTCACTCGTCCGCCTTTTGGAATATACGCAACATGAGCTTTTCCGTAAAAAGGCACTAAGTGGTGTTCACACATAGAGTAAAAAGGAATATCTTTTACAAGCACTAGCTCTTCATGATCTTCTCCAAAAACTGTTTTAAAATGCTCTTTTGGATCTTCATTCAACCCGGAAAAGACTTCCTCATACATTTTAGCTACTCGCTTTGGTGTATCTAATAATCCTTCACGGTTTGGATCTTCGCCAATTGCTTCTAAAATTAGTCTCACAGCTTGTTCGATCTGTGGTTTATTTACAGATGACATGTTGTTGCCCTCCAATTCGTTGCATTACGACTTTATGAAAAAAATTCTAGCATATGTATATACCAAAGGCAAAAAAGAAAGGTCGCAAATGTGCGACCTTTCAAAGCTCTTCATCAACGGCTATGAATAAAGCCATTTTATGTAGATATTATTTTACAGCATCTTTAAGAGCTTTACCTGGTTTGAATGCAGGAACTTTGCTAGCAGGAATTTCGATTTCTTCGCCAGTTTGTGGATTGCGTCCTTTACGAGCAGCACGTTCACGTACTTCGAAGTTACCAAAACCGATAAGTTGAACTTTGTCCTCAGCTTTTAAAGCTTCTAAAATTGTATCGAAAACAGCATCAACTGCTTTTGTAGCATCCTTTTTTGAAAGCTCACTTGCTTCTGCAACAGCATTAATTAATTCTGTCTTGTTCATGCCATTCACCTCCTCCCAAAATCGGATCATATAATAACTAAAAACCTTGTTAGAAAAGGAATCTAGTAATTCGTTATATCTCATTCTTTAACAAAACAAATGGATATTATACATAACCTGTGTATCGACAAGCCTAATCATAAACGATTGAACTAAATAATTCAATGTTTTTCATTCATCTGCCGTATGTATGTAGTGAAAACAGTATGATCGATCGATTTCTGTTAAAAGATTAACATATTGAACAAGGCATAGCAAGCAGAAAATAACGCAGGAATAGGATAACCACGCGATCTATCACAATATATGTAAAGTTTTGTATGATCTATCCAAAAAGAAGAGGCTCCTTTATGAGGAGCCTAACCTTATATTCTTATAAAATAATCGCGATTAAACCTCCAGATCCTTCGTTAATAATCCGTTCTAGCGTTTCTTTTAACTTATATCGCGCATTTTCAGGCATCAGCGACAGCTTTCCTTGAATCCCTTCTCTTACGATTGAACTTAGAGAGCGGCCAAATATATCTGAATTCCAAATTGAAAGCGGATCATCTTCAAAGTCTTGCATCAAATAACGAACTAATTCTTCGCTTTGCTTCTCCGTTCCGATAATCGGCGCAAATTCTGATTCCACATCCACTTTAATCATGTGTATAGAAGGTGCCACTGCTTTTAAACGAACTCCAAAACGCGATCCTTGGCGAATAATTTCAGGTTCATCAAGGCTCATATCTGAAAGCGAAGGTGCAGCTACACCATAACCCGTTTGCTTAACCATGCGAAGTGCATCAGAGACTTGATCATACTCGGTTTTTGCATGCACAAAGTCTTGCATTAACTGCAGCAAATGATCTCTTCCGCGAATTTCTACTCCCACGATTTCTTTCAAAATCTGATCATATAAGTCATCTGGAGCGTATAAGTCAATTTCGGCAATCCCCTGCCCCATCTCAATTCCGGCTAATCGAGCCTGATCGATAAACTCAAACTGGCTAAATTGCTCTACTACCCGTTCAACGTCTCTCAGTCTCTTAATATCTTTTACCGTTTCTTTAACGGCTTCTTGATAGCTTTCACGCAGCCAATGTTTATCTTTTAAAACCATTACCCAGCTTGGTAGATTAACGTTGACTTCTAATACAGGGAACTCGTATAGTGCTTCTCTTAATACGTTCATCACATCAGTATCGCGCATGCTTTCCACACTCATCGCTAATACTGGGATATCATATTTTTCATTAAGCTTTGCACGAAGCTTTTCTGTATCAGGATGATATGGCTGTACGGTATTAATAACCATGATAAAGGGTTTGCCTACTTCTTTTAGCTCATTAATGACGCGCTCTTCTGCTTCCACGTAATCTTGACGAGGTATATCTCCAATTGAGCCATCTGTTGTAATGACGACACCAATCGTTGAGTGTTCTTGAATGACCTTTCTCGTTCCAATTTCAGCCGCTTCGTGAAATGGAATTGGTTCTTCATACCAAGGTGTATTGATCATTCGAGGTCCATTTTCATCTTCGTACCCTTTAGCGCCTGGCACTGTATATCCTACACAATCTACTAACCGTATGTTAACTTCTAGCCCGTCATCTACCAAAACATTGACTGCTTGATTCGGTACGAATTTTGGCTCAGTTGTCATAATCGTTTTTCCAGCTGCACTTTGTGGTAGTTCATCTTGTGTGCGAGCTCTTTCTGCCTCGTTCTCGATGTGAGGCAGGACCACCAGCTCCATAAACTTTTTAATAAATGTAGATTTTCCTGTTCGAACTGCTCCCACCACACCTAAATATATATCGCCTCCTGTACGTTCAGCGATATCTTTAAATACATCCACCTTTTCCAAAAGATCCCCTCCGATCTATGAGTTCATGGAATATGACATCCATTGCGAGAGTAAATTAGGACACTATATAGTTATGACGTTGTCCTATTAAAATATGACTTTTGATAGAAAAATTTATGATTTTTTTCATGCACATGCTGACTTAGTCATTCTGATTTTCATTATTGGTGTACAAGAAAGAGAAAACCCCTTCTCTCTGAATATTATTCAAGGAGAAGGGGTTCATGACTTATTTTTTAAAAAATATTGGTTCATTCTTATCGTTAACTGTATAAGGAAGAGAGTAAGCAGGTACAAAATCACTGTTTTCCACAAGGAGCTTTCGGATATCTTCACCCGGTTTGTAGGAGCTTTTATGCTTTTGAATGGCATCATACAAATCAGGACGATAATCTACAAATACATCTCCCTGCCCATTAACAATTAAAGAAAGACTATTCCCTGTATACGGGCTAGTAACGACAGGGGGTTCTTTCATATTCAATTTCTTATAGTTAATAGAGAATACGCCGGGAGCGATGACGTCTTTAAACGGTACGTACCCTTTATGGTTTTGACGGTATATATTCAAATGTACATTAACATCTTGAATCGTATCCGCCATCCGTAAGTCTAATAATTTAACCGTGGGCTTTGTTTCTGCATCCACAAGCACGTACGCAAATATCCCTCCGCTTTCATACGAATTCCCAGGTGCGTCTTGCATGTATCTAGGAACAATTTTTGTAAAGTCAATCGGATATTTTTGATAAATCGGCGTGTCCATATCTTTCGTTTTTATCGGCAATAAGCCTCCGCTTTCTTCTTTAAATTGATCAACGGCCGTTTGTACGGAAGCAACTTGATCTTTATAAGGAACTTGATTTTGAGACATTCTTTCCGTCGGGTATAAACAACCGGATAATACAAAAATGGTTAACCCAACCATAGACGTTAGCATGAATTTTTTCATTTTCCTCACCCTACCATATGTACATTAAGCATCTGTCGGACCGCTGAATACAACAATTACCATAATAAGACCTGCTACAATCATGAGCGAATAGGCAATGAAAGCGAGTACAATTTTACCAACACGGTTCGTGATTTTATAACGACTAAAGTAAATAGAAAATACCGCAATAAACATAAATACAATGGAACCCAATGAAATCCACATCTTTAACAAACCTGGCGACAAATTGCATCCACTCCTTTTTTCACCGTTATTATAACATAAGGACTTATAGTTAAGACGGATATTAATAGAACTTTCTAAATTAACTATTTATTCACCTTCCATTGATTTACGCTCTATAGTAATTACTTTCCTATTAAATTGACAAATTCCTGCTTTTTCACATAAAAAAAATCGAAGCGAAGGGGGCTCTTCGCTTCGACCGTAACTAAATATTCCCATACTAACAGTTCTACTCATCTTTATTTACACGTTATTTTATGCAAGTAAATGATTTTGGGTATCACCAATTGCCTATTTTTTCATATTTCTTTGCACTTAATTTAATTTTTCTCCTAAAACATTCGCTAAATCTTCCATTTCATGTGTTTTAGTACGAGACATAAGCGCGTCTACTGCATCTTTTGCCTTCACATCATTAAACAGTACATTATATAAAGCATCAGCAATCGGCATTTTTACGTCGTATTTTTGAGATAGCTGGTAAGCTGCTTTCGTCGTGCGTACACCTTCTACAACCATTCCCATATTTTCTAATACTTCGTCTAAATTTTTGCCTTTTCCAAGAAGATTACCAGCGCGCCAATTTCGAGAATGAACGCTTGTACACGTTACAATCAAATCTCCAATCCCGGTTAAACCTGAGAACGTCAGAGGATTGGCACCAAGCACCGTACCTAAACGAGCGATTTCAGCTAAGCCACGAGTCATAAGAGCGGCCTTCGCATTGTCACCATATCCAAGTCCATCCGTGATACCAGCAGCAAGAGCAATAATATTTTTTAACGCTCCCCCAATTTCCACACCAATCACATCAGGATTTGTATAAACACGGAAGTACTGTTGATTATTAAATAAATCCTGTACTTTTTCTGCTGCTTGTATATTTGTTGAAGCTGACGTCACGGTTGTCGGCTGCCTTCTACTTACTTCTTCAGCATGACTCGGGCCTGATAAGACAACGATGTCTTTTGTATCAATTTCTTGTTGAATCATTTGAGATATACGTAAAAGAGAATCCGGTTCAATTCCTTTACTTACGTGAACAATTGTAAACAGTTCATCGGTAAGGGATTTTAGCTGTTGCAACACTTCACGAATGGCCTTCGTTGGAACAGCTAAAATAAGAGTTTCAACACCCTCTATTGCCTTTTCTAATGACGTAAAACCTTTAATCTGATGAGGAAGCTCTACACCAGGCAGATATTTTTCATTCTGATGCGTCTCGTTGATTTGATCAATGACTTGTTGTCTATGTCCCCAAATGCGAACATCGTGTCCATTTTCCGCCAATACGAAAGCTAATGCAGTTCCCCAACTCCCTGCTCCTAGTACAGCTATTCTTTCCACGCCGATCACATCCTCTGTTATTTTCTTGGTCTTGCAATAATTTTAATTGGAGTTCCTTCGAATCCAAAAGCTTCACGAAGCTTATTTTCTAAGAAACGTTTATATGAAAAATGCATTAGCTCAGGATCATTTACAAACACAACAAAAGTTGGCGGCTTGATTGCTACTTGAGTTGTGTAATAGATTTTTAAGCGGTTGCCGTTGTGAGTAGGCGTAGGGTTCATTGCTACTGCATCCATAATTACATCGTTTAAGATGCTTGTTTCTACACGTACCGCATGGCTTTCGCTTGCAAGATCAATCATTGGCAATAGCGTATGCGTACGTTTTTTCGTTTTAGCTGAAAGGAATACAATTGGAGCATATGTTAAGAACTGAAAATGCTCGCGTATATTTTCTTCAAATTTTTTCATTGTTTTTTCATCTTTTTCTACTGTATCCCATTTGTTCACAACAATGACGACAGCTTTTCCAGCTTCTTGTGCATAGCCAGCAATTTTCTTATCTTGTTCAATAATACCCTCTTCAGCATTTAATACAATTAAGACAACGTCTGAGCGTTCAATTGCCTTTAATGCGCGAAGTACGCTGTATTTTTCAGTACTCTCGTACACTTTTCCACGCTTTCTCATTCCAGCTGTATCAATAACAACATATTCTTGATCTTCTTTTGTAAACTTCGTATCAATAGCATCGCGTGTCGTACCGGCGAGATCACTGACAATAACACGATCTTCACCTAGAAGAGCATTAACTAATGAAGATTTCCCTACGTTAGGACGACCAATCAATGAAAATTTAATGACTTCTTCTCCGTAGTCTTCGTCTTTTTCTTTTGGAAAATGCTTAGCTGCCTCGTCTAACAGGTCACCTAAACCTAAACCATGGGTTCCTGAGATTGGGAACGGTTCTCCATATCCTAGTGCGTAGAAATCATAGATTAATTCTCTCATTTCAGGATTATCTACTTTATTAACGGCTAGGACGACGGGCTTTTTGGATTTGTATAAAATTTTCGCCACTTCTTCATCAGCTGCAGTAATTCCATCGCGTCCATTCACTAGAAAAATGATTACGTCCGCTTCATCAATTGCAATTTCTGCCTGCTGTTTGATCTGTTCTAAAAATGGCTCATCTCCAATATCAATACCGCCAGTATCAATAATGTTAAAGTCCAAATTCAGCCACTCACCTGAACTATAGATACGATCACGAGTTACACCCGGAATATCTTCTACAATAGATACTCGCTCTCCTACAATTCGGTTGAAAATTGTTGATTTTCCTACGTTGGGACGACCAACAATCGCAATAATTGGTTTTGGCATACGATTCTTCCCTTTCCTTGATCTTTTTTATGTATCGGCAACCAGTCTTTAATCGACTAAAGGTATTTATCTACATGTACAAATAAATAAGATCATTCGTTTTTCAAAAATTGAGGCCATGCAGCGTGGCATGACCTCTACTAATCGATCATAAGCGATAAAGCAGGATTTTTATCAGCTCTTTCTTATACTGAACTGATTAACTGCCTATCCGCTGAATAAGCATTACTCTTTCAATCAAACAATTTTATCAAAAATCACCGGTAACAACAATATAATTTTACGAAATCTCTTCTTCTATTTGTAAGTACTTTGCTTTTGCCTGTGAGACTTCAGCACGTACAAATCTAAATAAGCAGAGAAATAAACCAGCATCTCCCAAATAAACATCGCTCCTACTGCTGTGGCTAAAACGTCGAGTGTACGAAGAGACCCTATTTCATAAGATGCGATATCCCGAATGACAACTGCGTATAAAAAGTCTCCTCCAACTACACCTAAAATGATTGCTGCGAATCTTTTTTCAGCATCTTTAACCACCATAAAGCAAATATATAAGATAAGTCCAGTCAAAATCCACTTACGATCAATAAAAATCCACACAGGATCATAGAGCTCAAGTAAACAAAAACTAGCATAGGCAATTATTATAATGCCGCATACAATAACATAATATAACTGCTGAAATCGGCTGTAGCCTGAAGCATACACACACGCTACTCCCACTAAAAACAAAGCGGTGTAGCTACATGAAAACTGAGTCATATGCATGTTCATTCCGCTTAGGAGTATACTGATTAATATAATGGCTGCTACCTTCCAACGCCTAGCTGTTTTGGGCATAAGAAAAGTCGCAACAATCCATCCCATCCACGAAAGCCAATAAAAGAAAATTCCGTCCACTGAATATGGCACCTCCCCTATCTGTCATCAGTATGTATCAATTTTGGAAAACTTAATCGGGGTTTTAGAATAGAACCGCTTATTTTGGACAACCTATCAGAAAAAAGGAGGGAATATAAAATGGGAAAAGATCGTCAAGAGAAAAAATTAAAGGAATCAAAACGAGTTGAATCTGACCGTGATCAAGGACTTCACTATCCGGGAGCAACTAGCTTGCAAAGTCCTGAAGAAGCGCGCGAGTTAAATGAGCATAAATAAAAAAATGCGCTGACTTAGTCAGCGCATTTTTTATTTTAAAACTGGATGTGAAACAGGATAGGAACGTTCTTTCTTTCCTGTAAACAAAAAGAGAACTCCTCCCACTAACAATAGTGCTCCTGACAAATAAAATCCGAATTCCATACTTCCAAGTTTATCTGCAAAATATCCGGTAATGTAAGGTGCAAAGATCGATGACAGCATGCCGCTGAAGTTAAAAAAACCGTACACTTTAGAGTACATGGAAGAGGGAGTAATATCCGCCATATACGAAATTAAAATCGGATCTAATGCTAATTTCCCTATCAGACCGTACACAATTAAGCCGATTAATAGCCAAGAATAACTCTCTGTATAGGGAATAAAAAATTGACATAAAGCGCCCGCTACTGACAAACTCACAATTAATGCTTTTTTATTTGCAATTCGATCCGATATATATCCAAAGAAGATTGCTCCTGGAATAGACGCCCACGGTACTAAAGATGCTATGATGCCTGTTTGAGACCCTTCTAAGCCGCGCGAGTGCTGCAAATAATAAGGAAGCCACGTCAGCATCCCAAAAAATCCGTAAAGAGAGCAGAAGATTAAAATGTATACGAAAATATGATTTTTTGTAAATAATACTTTTAGCGACTGCTTTGTTTCTTTATTTAGCGAATTTTTTTCTTGATCCCTTTGCTTATCTTTTACAAAGAAAGCTATTAAAATAGCTATTACTATAGTCGGAATAGCAAATAAGTAAAAAGTAAACTGCCAGTCTTTTTCTAACGTATATGTAATGTATGTAGAACCGATAAAACCAAGCGATATACCAAAAGCCATTCCACTATTGATGAGCGCAGACACTAGACCTCGGTATCGTTCAGACGTGATGCTTGAAGAAATTCCGTATTGTGAACCATAATACGTTCCTTCTCCAAGTCCTGTCAGCGCCCGCATGAGCAAGAACATACCGAAAGTAGTCGTAAGTCCTGTAAAGAATGTGGCAACTCCAAACAAAATGTATCCAGCCACTAAGATCTTAACGCGACCAAATCGATCTGCCAAAAAACCCGTTGGAATCTGCATAGCTGCATACGCTGCAAAAAATACGGTAGACATTAGCCCAAGTTCAGCTTTATTAAGATCCCACTGCGCACCGATATCTCCCATAACTGGAGATAAAATATTACGATCTGCATACATGAAAACCCAGCCTAAAAAGAAAAGAAAAATTGTAAATATAGGATGTCCCTTTTTCATTACGCCACCTCTTTTTCTGATTTTTCTGTTTATATAACTTATTATAAGTGGCTAACGTTTGGGATTTCATGCTTTTTGTCACTTCTTCTGCCAACATTTTTTGTTTTTTTAAATGAGAACGCGATCATTCATCTTCTAAGGAAATAAAAAAGCAAGCAGTTAACTGCTTGCTTTTTTATCATCTGTTATTAAATGCTTCTATAGATACATTTCGCTGAGTCAGCCAGCTATGGGTATCCCCTGTAATAACTAGAGGCATTTGCTGAAGCTTAGCAATAGAAGTTGCTCCTAATGCAGCCATGATAAACGTTAACTCCTCATGCAGCTCGGCTATCTCTTCTACGACTGCTTCTAAACCAGACTTCATTAAAATGGATAGAAAATATCCTGCCATTCCCGTTGCAGAAGCTCCTAACGCAATGGACTTAGCAACATCCATAGAGGTTTGAATACCTCCTGAACCAATAATGGATATACCTTCTACGTGCTGAGATACTTCCGCTAAAGAAGCTGCTGTGGAAATTCCCCAATCATTAAAGAAGTGAAAATGTTTTGCTCGTCTTTCATTTTCGATTTTCGAAAAATTGGTACCACCGTACCCACCAATATCAACGATTTCAACACCAACATCTTTAAGTTTTTGCACTGCTTGAGCGCTCATCCCAAAACCTACTTCTTTGACAATTACAGGAACGGTTACTTCTCGGACAATTCGTTCAATACGACGTAATGCATCGGTAAAATCACGATCTCCCTCTGGCATGACCAGTTCTTGTATAACATTTAAATGAATTTGAAGTCCATTTGCTTCAAGCATATCAACCGCTTTTTTAGCTTGTTCAACTGTAGCTTCACTGCCTAGGTTGGCAAAAATAATTCCGTTAGGGTTTTCTTGACGCACTACTCTGTATGATTGTTCTTCCTTTTCATCTTTAATCGCAGCCATCTGCGATCCAACGGCCATTGCTAATTGACCATGATGAGCAATTTGAGCAAACGAACGGTTAATCCGTTCCGTTTCTTGTCCGCCTCCACCCGTCATAGCATTTATAAAAATTGGCGAACTTAACAAAAGTTCGCCAATTTTTGTATCAATATGAACATCGTGCACGCCTGTATTTGGTAAGCTATTATGAACGAAGCGAATATCATCTAGCCCGTGCAGCCGATGCTGTCCCGTTTGAATCGCATGATGAATGTGATCAATTTTACGTTTTGCTCTGCTCACAAATCATCACCATTACTTATCTTAATTTTTTTAATTGATCCCCAATCATATCACCTAATTGGAAGCCTTTTGACTCTTCTTGTAATTCATAGTCACCGTAATCTTCTTGCTCTTCTTCCTCAAGGTCACGAATGCTTAACGAAACGCGTCGTTCTTGTTCATTCACATCAAGTACTTTTACCGTCACTTTTTCGCCTTCAGAAAGAACTTCATGCGGTGTCCCGATATGCTTATGTGAAATTTGAGAAATGTGTACAAGTCCTTCTACTCCAGGTAGAACTTCCACAAAAGCTCCAAAAGATACAAGTCTTTTAACAGTTCCATCTACTACATCACCTTGGCGAAGCTTCGTAGAAATGTTGGACCATGGACCTTCTAACGTATCTTTAATAGATAATGAAACACGACCCGTTGATTTGTCAACAGATAATACTTTGACTTTCACAGTATCTCCCTCAGCTACTACGTCTGAAGGCTTTTCTACACGCGTATGTGAAAGCTGAGAGATATGCACTAGCCCATCTACTCCGCCTACATCTACAAACGCACCAAAGTCTGTTAAGCGCTGAACGGTTCCTTCTAAAACCTGACCTTCTTTTAATGACTCAAGAACATTTTCTTTTTGTTGTACAAGCTCTTCTTCTACAACTGCACGATGCGAAAGGATCACGCGATTTTTTTCTTTATCTAATTCCACTACTTTGACTGTAAGAGTTTGATCTTGATATTCTGCGAAATCATCAACGAAATGAGTTTCAACAAGAGAAGCTGGAATGAACCCTCTTACACCAATATCTACTACTAATCCGCCTTTGACAATTTCTTTGACTACCGCTTCAAACACTTCACCTGAAGAAAGTTTTGCTTCTAAACCGTCCCATGCTTTTTCAGCATCTACAGCCCGTTTAGATAACACAAGCACATCGTCTTCCACTTTAATTACTTTCGCTTCGACTTCGGCACCTTCTTGGATTACATCCCCTGCTTTTTCAATATGTAAGCTCGCTAATTCACTAATTGGAATAATACCGTCTAGTTTGCTGTTAGGCACATCTACATACACTTGCTTTTCTTCTACTTTTGTAATAGTACCTTTTACTGTTTCTCCTACTTCTAATGACGTTACCTCTACTTGATTCATATCTTCTGTCATCGTCTTTTCCTCCTCCAATATCCATCTACAATATGTATTCCCTTGTAAGAGTTCTTCACTCTTTTAGCTCATCATTATTGTATATAGCTCTGTATAGAAAAAACTCTCTTTGTTACTAACTTCTAATAAATAGAATCTTTTGTCAAGTCATAAGGTTACAAACTATTGATATTTTTCAATTAATTCACCAATGCTTTTCATAATAACTTCGGTTACTTCCTCGGCTGATGCCTTTCGTTCACGAAGTTCATCCATCTGAATTGGCGGTCCGTACACTACTTTTAACCTTGCAAAACGCTTATATGGACCAATAACAGCACAAGGAACAACAGCTGCTTTTGAACGCAAAGCAAAAAAGCCTACTCCAGCCATTCCTTTTCCTAATTTTCCATCTTTACTTCTTGTTCCTTCTGGAAACAATCCAAGCACTTTTCCTTCTTTTAAAATCTTTAACCCTTGGCGCAAAGCTTCACGATCTGCCATCCCCCGCTTTACAGGGAACGTTTCTAACTTTGGCAGAACCGTCTTCAGAAAAGGTGCTTTAAACAGCTCTGCTTTTGCCATAAACGAAATAGGCCTTGGACATGTCACACCTACCGTAGGCGGATCTAAGTTGTCAATATGATTTGAACAAAGCAAAACTCCGCCTTCTGAAGGGATATTTTCTGCACCGATTACTTCATAACGGTAAACTGGTGTTAAAATACCTTTTACAATGCCACGTGCAAACATATAAAAGCTCAAAATCATCCAATCCTTTCGTTTGTAATAGAAAGTATTTTTTCTACAACTCCTTCAATCGATAAGGAAGTTGTATCGATTTCAATTGCATCTTCAGCTTTTTTAAGAGGTGCTACTTCACGCTCAGAATCCAGCTTGTCTCTGCGGGCAATTTCTTCTTTTAAACGCTCTAAATTTGATTCAAAACCTTTTTTTATGTTTTCATCATGGCGTCGCTGTGCTCTTTCATCCACAGACGCTAATAAAAAGATTTTAACTTCTGCCTGAGGAAGCACGTGTGTACCGATATCACGTCCATCCATTACAACGCCTCCATCTTTAGCAAGACCCTGCTGTCTCGCTACCATCTCTTCACGAACTGCACGATGTTTCGCGACGATGGATACAGAATTGGTTACTTCTGCGGAACGAATTTCACTTGTAACATCCTGTCCATTTAAAATGACTACCTGCCCAGATTCAGACGGTTTTAAATCGATTACTGTTTCGTTAAGCAAATGCAATAGCTCTTCTTCATTTTGCAAATCTACCTGGTTTTTCTGCGCTTGATACGTTAGAGCACGATACATCGCTCCTGTATCAACATAAATATATGATAAGGTTTCTGCTATAATCTTTGCCACTGTACTTTTCCCAGCAGCTGCAGGGCCGTCAATCGCGATTGAAATTTGTTTTTTCATAAGTGCCTCCCTTAATTTCAAAACAGGAACAAACCACTTTCATCTTTTATACAATGAGCCATTTTATATGAAACGTTTATAAACGAAAAAAAGAGCAGGGGGTCTTCTCCTGCCTGGTGTTCACTGCATGTTTCTTTCCTAGTTATTCTACCATACGTCCGACTACTGGTCGAATGTTTCAATAATTTTATTAAAATTATTTTTGCTAACTCCCTCATACTGAATGACCTTTGAGAAATATGTACTGTGACTGCTAGATAGTAAAATACATTGGGCAATTATTAAAAACACAAATTGAATAACCACTAATTTAATTAAAATTCGTTCTATTCGATTCATCTTTTTCTCCTTTTGTAAGAAGTGATACCTTTGCTTACAGTTTAGGAAAGAGAAGTTTTTTTTATACGCTAAAGAAGACCTTTTCTCCTTAGGTCGAGCTGACGCTTTAAGGTATAACGAATCATCATTTCTTTCGTTTGTTTTTCCATGTCCATAAATTTAATAGATAGCTGACCTACTTTACAGGAAGTCGGGGCGGTAATTCGTACAACTTCCCCTTTTAATTCAAGATGCTGCAAAGTTCCCTCACGATTAGGAAGACTTAATCGTACAACAACGGAATCTTTCTCATTAAAAAGCAGCGAATGATGGAAGGAGCCGGCTACTCCACCTGCACTGATGTTTTTAGTCATGATTTCCATTACGGCCTGCTGTTCTTGTTCACTTTTTATCACCGCCTTCACTGTAAGCGGCACACGGAAAAAATTTCTTCTTTGGATGGACTTTAACTTTTTATCGCCCGGGTAAAAGAGTTTTACAACAGGCATGCCTTTTATTTCGCGTCCTGTTACTTCAGTTGGAAAGGTATATACATTTTGATTATATCCAATAAACGTAGCCAGCAATTTTGTACCTTTTAGTAAAAAAGCACTTCGCTGCGTTTCTTCATTTAGCGGATAGCTAATATAAATCACGTCTTCCGTAAACTCAACTACCTTACATCGATACGTTTGTTGTAAGGTAGACTCTCTGTGCCCGCTCTCTAACGTCAACCTCATTCCCGCTTTTATCATCTTCTCTCTCCTTCAGTTCCACTATATACACTTTTTCCCTTTATTTAAACATAGTCAAATATATTTATTTTGTAAATAAAAATTAGTCATTTAGACTCAAAAAAACTTATATAATACAAAAAAACCGGTGTCTATAGACACCGATTTCTCAGCTTTATACTTCATTATATAAAGGTTCTGAGTTTTGCAGTTTTTCGACTTTCTCTTCAAAACCCGTATCGGCATTGATAAAAATACGATACGTATCATTTTTAATTGTCCCTAAAAACTCATAGCATAGCACTTCTTCGTTTAAATCATTTGTAATAATTGCCAAGCGGTCTTCCATCACTTTTACATTCGAGTTTAGCTTGGTTTTTGCCTGTTCTTTCGAAATTTTAGGTTTTGGAATATCTCTTGTACGATGTTTTAATAAGAAGTCTTTAGCTGAGAAGCCAATCACAGATCCATCTTCTAAAGACATTTTCATTTTAACTGAATCCGGATAAATCCGAACTCCACTTTCCGTTTGCTCAACGAATGTAAAGACTCCCATGTTATCGTATTGAGCGCTTTCAGCCATCACTAGGCTTTCAAAACGATGATCTTTTAAAAACTTAGTCGCTTTGTTCATAGCATCGTTTAAACTAATATTTTGTTTTTTAATATCTCGATCTTCGAGCACCCAAAGCGGATATCCACCTTTTTGGGTAATATCCATATACGTCTCTTGTTTAGTCTTTGGATCTGTAATGGTTAAGCTGTACACCTCATAATCGGCATCTTTTCCGCTCTTTACAATATGAATTTGTTCATTTCCTTTTAAATTCAAAAACGAACGCGCCACTTGTTTGGCAACATCTTCACTAACTTCTCTACCTTTTAATTGATGAAAAGCGTTTTTTTCCTGTTCATTCGTTGCATTCATAACCCCTAAATCTGTTTCGGCAAAAGAATCCATACTTTTTTCAACGGTTTTTAATCCGTCAATAATCGTATTGTCCCCTTGCTTTTCTTTTGTGGCTAGAGCTAGCTCAACATCCATCCAGCGCAAGTTATTATCAATGACTAGATGCTGTACTTGGCGCATTTCATTTTGAATTTCGCCTGACTGATCATAAAGCGAATTTAACGTTTTATACTCTTTATCTGTTAAGGGAGATTTGCTTAAATCCCTTACCGCCACTTTGTACGTAAAGTCACCAACATCTGAAAGAAACTCTTCTGTTTTATTGAACGGTAAAAGCGATAAAGGCAGCTGTCCTACATTGTTATGAGCTTCAGAAGTTAAACGCCATACTTCTGCAAGCGCGGGCGAAAGCTGATCTCTCGAACTCATGGCAAGCGTGCCACCGATTTTATCATTTAATAAATCTAGCTGATATGACAAATCATGAAATGCTCGTTGATACGTATTCTCCGCTTGAAGCAGCACAGCATCTTTTTCTTGATGTTCGCTGTACCCCCAATACCCTACACCTACAACACCAATAGCTAATAATACAATTAAAATTGTTCGAATCATGTTTCCTTCACCTCTCTTTATCGACAGAAAATGTGTTTCCCGATTTGCTTAATTTGAGGACGTGACCAAATCCATGCGCTTGTTGCTGTATCCGGATTAAAGTAATAAATAGCATTCCCAGTAGGATCCCATCCGTTAATCGCATCCATAACCGCTTTTTTAGATGTTGGATTGGGTTCAAGCCAAATTTGCCCATCTGCTACGGCAGTAAATGCACGCGGTTCAAAAATAACTCCAGCGACTGTATTTGGAAATGACGGACTGTTAACTCGGTTTAAAATAACGGCCGCTACGGCTACTTGGCCATTATATGGTTCACCCCGTGCTTCACCATGCACAGCATTTGCCATGAGCTGAATATCATTTTGTGAAAACCCGCTCGGTACATTCACCGCTGTTGGCTTTTGTGCTTTTTCTTTCTGTTGTTCAGAATTTCCTTTAGACGTATTACGCTGCGGCTGACTGGCAGGTTTTTTTGCTTGAGAAGATCCGCTTTGTGCTTTTTGCTGACCATTGTTCCCGCTGCTTTTTCCACTGCTACCGCTTCCTTTAGACTGCTGATCAAGAGGCTTACCGCCATAGTGCGTAAACTTATTGCCTTTTCTAATTTGATTTTTCACATAGCTTTCGTGATATTTTGTTGCGTTAGCTAATTTAATCTTTGTTTGCCAGCCTGCTAAACCGTCAATCTTTTTAATGCCAAATTCATATTGAAAATTGCGCAGTGCCCAGTATGTGCTCCATCCAAATACACCGTCAATTTTCCCGTTATAATAACCTAAATACTGAAGTCTCGACTGCAGCTCAATAACGTCATCTCCAACTGCTCCGTGTTGAATGACTTGATTTGAAAACGCGTGAGCGGCCTTTGGACTCACAACGGACGCTGCAATAAATGAACATATGCATATGAGACATGCATACTTTTTAAAACATCGAAATGATAACATGACAAAACCTCCTACATCGTATGTAACTGATAAGATGATAGGAGTATTTTTTGTAAAGGTTGTTTTTTTATACAAGATGCGCAAAATTTACCGAAATGAAAAAACTCAGCTTGTAAATCTCTCAAAAAAGATTTACAAGCTGAGCCTAGACAATCGATGGCTGTTTGGCCTTTTTTACTTTTCTTAATGCCAGCCACCATAAATAAATCATAAATGGAATAATAATAAATACCCAATGATCCATTGTTTTTAAAATATAATCATATGTTCCATGTAAAATGAGCGGCGCAAATACGGAATACAGCGTCCACTTCGTTTTTTCCTTTCCTTCAGAAAACTTTGCTTTCCCTAAATAATACCCCATAATGACGCCGAATAAAGCATGACTAGATACGGGTAAAATGGCTCTTCCTAGCGCTGATTCTAAACCATTTGCAAATAAATATAAAATATTTTCAACGGTAGCAAAACCTAATGAAACAGCTGCCCCGTAAACAATTCCATCGTAATGCTCATCAAATTCCACATGCTGATAAATCGTGAAATATAAAATGAACCATTTGAAAAATTCTTCTAAAAAGCTTGTCGTAAAAAATGCTTCAAGAAAAGGTGATTGAAAAACGTGTTCTTCACCAAATACATATTGAATAAACATAATTGGCAAAACAAGCATTGCTCCAAAAATAAATGTTTTTAATACCATTGAAATAGGCTCAGTTTCATATTCATCTTTCAAATAAAAAAAACTTAACAATGCCAATCCTGGCGCAATGCCTGCAGATACAATCGCCAACATAAATAGCGCCTCATCTCCTCTATTTTTTTTAATAGTAACATGTTATCTTTAGGATGAAAATCTCCGTCTATAATGTCCTTATCTTTATATGTAAATGCTCACATAACTTGCTGTCGATTTACAAAGCCTAACAAAGACCTTAAACAAGTATACCAAAAAATGTATCATACTTATACGAAAAATTGAAAGGAGCTCTCTATGAAAACTGTTTATATTCTTCACACCGGCGGCACAATCTCGATGAAAGAAGACATGGCAACTGGAGCGGTAGCACCAGATATTCAAAACCCGCTTCACCGCTCAACATCATCTGTTTCAGGTATGGCCAATGTAATCGTAGAAGAAGCATTTCATCTGCCTTCTCCTCACATTACTCCTAAGGAAATGCTTATACTTTCAAAAAAAATACGCGATAAAATTAATGAAGGCAAAATTGATGCAGTCGTGTTAACCCACGGCACGGACACGCTGGAAGAAACCGCTTATTTTTTAGATTTAACAGTGCATACAGATATTCCAATTGTCTTAACTGGAGCTATGAGATCAAGCAATGAAATCGGTTCAGACGGTCCTTATAATTTTATATCTGCGGTTCGGGTGGCTATTAGTGACGGGGCAAAAGGAAAAGGTGTCTTAGTTGTGATGAACGATGAAATTCATACCGCTGAAAATGTGACCAAGACCCACACAAGCAACGTGGCGACATTTCAAAGCCCTCAGTACGGGCCAATAGGATTAATCACAAAACGCGGCGTATCTTTTCACCACATGCCTACAGAACATGAATTTTATCCTGTTAATCAAATAGATAAACAAATCACTTTATTAAAAGCTTATGCAGGAATGGACGACCATTTATTTCAAGCAGTGGCTTCAATGAATGTTGACGGACTTGTAATTGAAGCCCTCGGTCAAGGAAATCTGCCTCCTCTCACCATTCCAGGAATTCAATTGCTTTTGAAGCGAAAGATACCCATCGTGCTCGTTTCTCGCTGTTTTAATGGAATTGCTCAAGATGTATATGGGTATGAAGGCGGTGGCAAGCTGTTAAAAGAGATGGGCGTTATTTTTTCAAATGGCTTAAATGGTCCTAAAGCACGCATTAAACTGTTGGTTGCTCTCCAAGTAACAACGAATCATGATGAGCTGCAGCAGCTATTTAATCATTAGTAAAACAACGCATAGAAGCCTATGCGTTGTTTTTGTTGATAATATGAGAAGCGATTGATTTCCCATGAAAACGTCCATTTTCAATAAAAATCTCATTAGCATTGTTTCCTGCAGCAATCACACCAGCGATATAAATTCCTTCCACGTTTGTTTCCATCGTCTCTTCGTTAAAAGAAGGGCGGCCTGTTTCATCATCTAATTCCACACCCATTTTTGTTAAAAACGAGTGATCAGGGTGATAGCCAGTCATGGCAAAAACGAAATCGTTACTAATCGTAAATTCTTTCCCTTCCTGCTCATATGTTACCGTTTCATCCGTTATCTTTGTTACATGAGCGTTAAAATGCATCCCAATCGTTCCATTTCGAACCAGCGCTTCAAATTCAGGCAATATCCAAGGTTTTACGCTAGGGGAGTAATCTGAGCCACGATAAATAACCGTCACCCTTGCATCACACTTCACCAATTCCAGAGCTGCATCGACGCTAGAGTTTTTTCCGCCTATAACGACTACATCTTTATCAAAATACGGATGCGCTTCTTTGAAATAATGAAATACCTTTGATAAATCTTCACCAGGAACATTCATATAATTAGGATGATCGTAATAGCCTGTAGCTATAATGACATTCTCCGCTTCATATGTCTCTTTGGATGTTGTGACAATAATTTGGTTTTCCCCTTGTTTGTCTACTTGCAAGACACGTTCAAACGGCTGAATTCGAACTTGCTTGCGCTTCACCACTTCTCGGTAGTAAGCAAGAGCTTGGTTGCGCACAGGCTTACGATTTTCGGTAATAAAAGGGACATCCCCAATTTCTAGTTTTTCACTTGAACTAAAAAACGTTTGGTGGGTCGGATAGTTATAAATTGCATTCACAATATTGCCTTTTTCAATTACAAGGGCATCAATACCTGTATGTTGAAGCTCAATAGCTGCTGAAAGCCCGCATGGTCCTCCGCCAACAATAATTACTTTTTCTTTCTTCATGCCTGTCACTCCTTCAGTTGTAAACGCACCTTTTTTTTATTTTAACGCAGTGTAAAACAAAAAAATCTCCTCATTAATGATAGGAGATTTTTTCTATTTACGCAATTGTTCTGCTGTTCTGCTGTTCTGTTTTTAAATCCAGCCTCTGAAGCGAGAGCCTTCTGCCATTTTTCTTACGCCTATCATATAAGCAGCTAGACGCATGTCGACTTTTCGAGTTGTAGAAGTTTCGTAGATGTTATTAAATGATTTCACCATTACTTTTTCAAGCTTTTCTTCTACTTCTTCTTCCGTCCAATAATAACCTTGGTTATTTTGCACCCATTCAAAATAAGAGACTGTTACACCGCCCGCACTTGCCAAAACGTCTGGAACTAATAAAATCCCTCTCTCTGACAAGATGCGCGTTGCTTCAAGAGTTGTTGGTCCATTTGCTGCTTCCACCACAATACTCGCTTGAATGTTATGGGCATTTTCTTCTGTAATTTGATTTTCAATCGCAGCTGGAACTAGGATGTCACAGTCAAGTTCAAGCAGCTCTTTGTTGCTGATAGTATTATTGAATAATTTCGTTACTGTACCAAAGCTATCGCGTCGATCTAATAAATAATCAATGTCTAAACCATTAGGATCATGCAGCGCTCCGTATGCATCAGATATCCCTACAATTTTAGCACCAGCGTCGTGCATGAACTTAGCTAAAAAGCTTCCTGCATTTCCAAACCCTTGTACTACTACCCGTGCACCTTGTAATTCAATGCCTCGTTTTTTCGCTGCTTCACGAATACAAATAGTTACTCCTTTTGCAGTCGCTGTTTCACGGCCGTGCGAACCACCTAAGACAAGGGGCTTTCCAGTAATAAAGCCAGGCGAGTTAAATTCATCAATCCGGCTGTATTCATCCATCATCCAAGCCATAATTTGTGAATTTGTAAACACATCCGGCGCTGGAATATCCTTTGTTGGTCCAACAATTTGGCTAATCGCACGAACATATCCGCGGCTTAAACGCTCTAATTCTCCAAAAGACATATTTCGAGGATCACAAACAATTCCACCTTTTCCTCCACCGTAAGGAAGGTCAACGATTCCACATTTTAAACTCATCCATATAGATAGAGCTTTTACTTCTTTTTCAGTTACGTTTGGGTGAAAACGAATTCCACCTTTCGTAGGACCAACTGCATCGTTATGCTGCGCTCGGTGACCTGTAAAAATCTTAACTGATCCGTCATCCATACGAACAGGAATTTTTACTGTCATCATTCGTAATGGCTCTTTTAATAGTTCATACACTTCATCAGGATAGCCTAGTTTTTCTAACGCTTTATGTATCACTGTTTGTGTAGATTTTAAAACATCATGCTTCTCTTCTTGACTATTTTTACTGTCTTGCATCTTGTCGGCTACCATCTGTAAACCTCCTAAAATGTATCGAAAATTATTCGTTTTTAATTGAATGGTGCTTCTTTCATGACATAGTATACACCCTTAGTTTTACATTGCAAAGGAAAATATCGAACTTTTAGTATTTTTTGTGTTCTTCTAAGAAAACGCTTCCAATAACTTTACAAGGTATGCTACAATGTTTTAAGTCTGCCTCTTTCCTAGTATGCGTTAATCGTCTTAAAAAAATAAAAAACACCCGGTGATAAAGAGCACTTTCAACAACTTTGTACAAGCTGACAGTGCAGCCACTCTTATTTTAATAAAAGTGCTTTATCCTTCACGGGTGTAATTATTTCAATTAAACAGTTAAGAAAAGACAGAGTTAATATACTCCAGAGCTCTCTTTTCTACTAATATTTTTCCATATTCATTTACGCGGTGCTTTGTAATTGTAGAGGGATTTCCATACTCCGCCAAAACCGCAATCATATTCCCAACTTCAGCCGGTGACAGCATGTGATAATCCAACAGCACGTAAAAACGTTTTTCGAATGAATAGAGCACGCTATCCGTATCGTAAAAGTTTGACATGCGCTTGGTCAGCTGAATGACATCTTCAAATGAATCAAACTCAAAAAACATGTCTTCGCTTTCATCTAGCATGACCTGCATTTCAATGAAGTCCTCGAACTCGTCTTCATCGAACTCACCGTAGCTGGTTTCTTCTTCATACTGCTTTGTCACAAATACAACCATTCCCTGTGCTTGAAGTGAAAAAACTTCTACCGAAAGAGAATTTGTAGGTTCAAAGTTCAGTTCTTGAGAAGCTTGCTCTATCATCTCACGAAAGAGCTGTTTTACTTTGAATGTATCTGTCCATAGATCTTCTTTTGTTAACCCTCTTTCTTTTAAATCATCGTAGGTCAAAAAAACTTTTAGCTTATTATAGTTTAATCGTTCAAGCCTCATTAGCGTCCCTCCCCGCTTGCACTCATAACCACATGGTTCGATAATGCAGTATATGTATTTTTTGGAAAACGGTTCGTGATGTTTACTTACGAGTTTACAGGTTTATGAAAGGAAAGACAAGCTATTCTCAATCAATTTCTGCTAATTTTTTTGTTAGCCAGCTGTTCCACTCTTCTTTTGTATTTCCTAAAATAAACGGCTGAGCCTCGCCTTTTCTTTTGCTATCTAAACCATCAAACACATAACCGCCTAATCCTACTTTAAGATGCGGGAATTTCTTTATCATTTGGTTCGTCAAATTCAGTGTTTTCTCGGCATTTTCCATCATTGTGCATGACATAAATAAAAACGTTGGGTCTACTTCTTTAACAATTAGCTCAACATCTTTATCTTCAATGCTGCTTCCTAAATAAATAACCTCAAACCCTTTACGGCGTAAAAATAGCGTAAAGACTAGAAGTCCAACTTCATGTGTCTCATTAGGCCCACATACAGCAATCGCTTTAGGCAATAAGCCATTTGAAGGCAGCGAATAAAAAATCATGCTGATACGCGTTTTTAATACTTGAGTCGTATAATGCTCATGAGCACTTGTGATTTGCCCTTTTTCCCACATATCTCCAACCGTCACGAGTAGAGAACCCAAAATATCAATAACCACTTTTTCTACCGAATACAGGCTAAACGCATGATTAATTAAATCCTGTGCTTTTCCTTCTTCAAAAGATAGAAGCATCGTTAACAGCTCATCCCTAATTTTCTGAGGGGAATCTACTTCTCCTTCTTCTTCAAACGCTCCTACTGTACTACTTTCCGTTTCTAATAACGAAACCGCTTGACTAATCGTAAAACCTCCGCTCACTTTTTCCGTGAGCCATTTTAATTTCCGCAAATCTTCCTCTGTATATAACCGATGCCCCGATTCATTGCGGACAGGATTTAAAATTTGATAGCGTCGTTCCCATGCACGCAAAGTTCCCGGCTGGATCCCGACCATATTTGAGATGGCTTTAATATTATACTTCCCTTCGTGAGCCATACGTAACCTCCAACTACTCTTCGTGAACTGTTTCTATTAATTGAATTATAGGATAAGTTATCCTGTGTGTAAAATTTGTATATGCTATGTAAAGAGTTTGTTCAAGGCTATTCTTTCCTTTTTAAAGTGATATAATGCGTTTGTGCTCTAGCTTGTAAACGGAGAGGCAGGGAGGTTGTACCATATCCATTACTAACAAAAAGAGGAATCTGTCTTTTCTCTTTCAGCCCTCCTAATTCATACATACCAAAATTAAATAAGCGTATCTGTCCTCCGTGTGTATGTCCGCTCAAAATTAAATCTACTTTTGATTCTTCATCTACATAATAGATAACATCAGGATTGTGGCTTAGAAGAATGGTAAGCTGGTCAGGTTCAATGGAAGAAACAGCTCGCTTTAGATCCATCTCACCTTCGGATAAATCATCTACTCCCGCAAAATTGCATGTAGTACCATGTTTAGAAACTGCAGAGACATGCTCGTTTTTAAGGGTAATAACTCCCTCATCCTTAAGCATCTGCTTCAATTGCACTTGACTTACTTCGTAATCATTATTTCCCCATACAAAATAGACCGGTCCAAGCGTTTTAAGCTTTTGAATATTTTGACGAGCACGCAATAAAGGTACTCCTCCTTCTAGTAAGTCACCGCCTATGATCACAAAATCTACTTCACCAGGTATTTTTTCCAACAGCTTCGACGAAACTGTTCGCTTATGTACATCCGATATAAAAAACAGGCGTAAAGGCTGCTGATTTCCGGGAAATGTTGATAAATGAATCGTTCTTTCTTCTACATATGTACGATGGGCTTCCGAAAACATAAAAATCAGCAGGCCTATGCCTAACGCTAAAATAATTAAAGAAATAACCATATATTCTCCTTCTTTTCATTTTATACACGGTGTGTTTCTGTTAAAGAAGAAAGGGCATAAATTGTCGCAATTGTTAACAAACCTACTACTTGATAAAGCGCAACTGTGCTTAACGATAAAACTCCTATCACACATAGACATGAAACAAGATATTCATGCCATTTTACCTTATAGCCTTTTAGAAACAACCGACTTTGCAGAAACACTTTACGAACTGCCGCCGACAGACAAAAAAGAGCCGTGAAAAATAAAATTATAATACCAAACACATCTAACGGATGTAAAATCATTTGAATAAGTAAATAGGTTAACGAAGCTTTTGAGCCTACAGCCGTTAAACTGCTGATATAATAACTGCATAACCACGCAGCCAGCAAGTTAAACCAATCTCTCACAAAAAAACCCCCTTCACTAAACTTCTATGTAAAAAGAGGCTTTTTCATGCGATTCTATTTATTTTCATGATATAAATTAATTCCATAAGTGGACTGCATCCAGCGGAACGTTTCTTTTCGGTTCTCCCATGTTTCAGGCGTCGCCCATAGCTCTTTGCTTCTTTTAATAATCTCACAGCGCAAGTCTTGAAAAGTCTTTTCCGCTTTCTCGCTTTTTTTCTGCAGCTGTACAGTATAAAAATAAAGGGAGACGGTGAGCAATAGAAACATCAAATGCCCTATGTTACCTAACAAAAATGAGAAAAATTCGCTAAACGTCGTAAAAAAACCGCTTTGAAATATGAAAAAAAAGTAGCTAATAACAGCCGTTACGCTGGCTAAAAACAAAAGCTTCCATCTTTTCTCTTTAGCTTTCAGCTTATTAACCGTCTCTTTTCTTTTGATAACGCTCGCTAATATATATTGAAGTGTTTCATCGCTTTCAAAGTCTATCAACTTGTTTTCCAACATTCCACCCCCTCGTATGCTAGTACAACATATGAGTGAATATAAAAGATTATGTGGATAACACTGAAAATAATGGCTGTTTCCTTAACCTTTACTGCATGAGTTCTTCTGACTGTACAGATTTCCCTTTTGACTTTCGTATCTGCAGGCCTAATAAAAAATCAATGAGAAAATGAGTAAAAATCGTGACATACAAATTTTCAGTCCACCAAAACAGCAACCCTATTAAAAAGCTTAAAACCACAACCGAAATAAAAAGAAACCACTTTTTTAAATATCGAATGTGAACGAGTGCAAATACGATACTCGCCCAAAAAAGGCCAAACTGAACTTGTATAACCCCTCGAAATAATATTTCTTCTGAACAGGCAACGATTAGGCAAATAAGGGCTAGATGAGGAATGGAACGATTAGCAAATAAACGTTCATTAATCCCTCCGTCATCATATAAATGCTCGGGTACACACTTCATTAGAAGCATATCTCCTCCTACTACCAAGAGAGCTGTACCTCCCCCGTACAATAAAATAGAAGCCCAATCCAGCTCAAAAAACTGTAAAAAGGAATGCCACGAATCAAATGTGAAAAAACCGATGCCTAAAGCAATAAAGCAGATGAGCAGCTGCGTTACATATAAATTTTTAACCAGCTCTGCATCCGTCATGGATGAAATAAGCTCTTGCTGTGACTTTGCCATTATATCTCTCCTTGACGAAGCAAACGAGCTAATTCTAATTCCCAGCCTTGAAATGTCCATTGCTCTTGCTCACCATTTGTTTTTTTATAGGCTTCTAAATCCAATCCGCAGCAATCGCAACAATTCTGAAGCTCTGATTTTCCCAGCTCATTGAAATAGCCAAGCAGCACCTGACGACGGCATTCTTTTGCCTCAATAAACTCCTTCATCGCACGGTACTTGTCATGTTTGTTTCGAAGACGTTTATTTACAGCTGCAACAATCGTTTCATGCAGCGATTCAGGGATTTTCCTAGGTTCAACATGTTCATTTTCCACTACATTTTCTCTGTACAAATAATAACGAATAAATCGCCAATGTGTTTCTTGAATACCCACTGTATAAAGAAAATGAGACTCTACTTGTTTTAAAGGAATGGCCTGATCATGATTTCGTAAATACGACAGGCAGTATAAGATGATATCTGAAGAAGGAAGCTCAATTTCAAGTAAAGAATGAGCAAAATCATCGTCTCCTTCGGCATAAAGCAAAATCGCAATACTGTTTTGCTGATCGCGTCCACTTCTTCCAATTTCCTGTACGTATGCTTCTAGCTGCGTAGGTGTATGAAAATGAATAACAAAGCGAACATTCGATTTATTAACCCCCATTCCAAATGCACTTGTGCAGCAAATGATATCCAGCTGATTTTCTAAAAATTGCTGTTGAACAAGCATTCTTTCATTCGGTTCCATTCCCCCATGGTAATACTGCACTCGCTGTATCCCATTTTCCTTTAGAAGCTGTGTTAATGCTTCTGTCCAAGATCGGCTGGAACAATAGATAATTCCTGGACTTTGCAGTTCACTAACGTACATCAGCAACTTCTCTTTTTTCTCTTCAATACTTGCAACAAAATCAACTTTCATCGCAATATTACTTCGATTCATGGAATAGATGTGCTCGTTGACAGCAGGCAGCGATAAGTAGCGCTTAATATCTTCCACTACTTCCCTAGTCGCAGTTCCTGTTAGTGCCAGACATAGCGGACTGCCAAGTTCCTTCCATATATCTCCTAACTGAAGATAATCCAAACGGAAATCATGTCCCCACTGAGAAATACAGTGCGCCTCGTCCACAACGAAAAGGCCTACCTTTGCCTGTTTTAATGCTTCTACCACAACAGCGTTTTGCAAAATTTCAGGAGATGCATAAATAAAACGATAAAAAGCTAAATCTTTTAGCGCCCGTCTTTTTTCTTCTTGTTGTAGGAAACTATTTAAGGCAATAACTCTCTTTTCTCCACTTGCCTTTAGTTGTTGAACTTGATCTTCCATCAGTGAAATTAAAGGAGATACAATCAGCACCGGTCGGTTCAACACATAAGCGGGGAGCTGATAGCACAATGATTTCCCTGTTCCTGTAGGAAGAACCGCTAACACATTATGACCTGTTAAAATATCTTGAATAATCTCTTTTTGTCCTAGTCGAAATTGGCTATAGCCAAATTGTTTCTGTAGAAGTTGTTCTATCTTCACATCAAACACCACTTTTTTTAGTATCAGGTAAAATGTTTTGCTAATACGAGACGAATCTGAAAATAGGTAACGTCGTCTTTTACTTCTTCCTTTATCGCCTTTAATTTATTTGTACGCAAACTTTCAAAAGCCGAGATAATTTCTTCCTGCTGCTTAGGCGATACGTATGCATCGATTGAAAAAGATGGAACAAACAGAGCTAATTCTGCAATATGATCTTCAATTGTACTTTCTTTTAAACGCCTTATATAAGCAATTTCTTCAAGCGCCTTTCCTTTTTGAAGCCAGCTATACGTTTTTAACGTCGAGCTTGTCAAAGGCAATTCTAAATATAGATCATGCAAAAAAGAAGAAAGTACATGAAAGCTTTCATTATTTTGACTCACTTTTTCAATGATATGATGAATAACCCCTAAAAGTTGAATATGCACATAATGCTCATCGAGTTCATATTGATATGCTAACTGATTTTTTGTAAAGCCTACTCTTTCGTATCCAGTCAGTTGCAAAACAAAAAGAGACGCATCCCGTTCCGTACAATCTTTCAAGCACGTTCGGAGCTCTTTGAATAGCTCGGCGGCTAACTCTTGACGCGTTTGCTTTTGAGACATAATATACGTTTTGACCCATTGAATGACCTCAGGATTTTTGGAAATGGGTAAAAACCCTTTTTGAAAATACTGTAGGTTTGATAAGGTCTGAATGAACAAAGTGATTCTTGCTAAAAATAATTGAGTACTGCTTGCGAATTTCCATCCGTCTAAAGCTGGATGAAAGGGCCGAGCCGTCAGTTCATCTTCAAGGCGTGTTCGTCCCTTATCTGTCATCACATACTTTTGATTTTCAGTTTCTTCGATATACTGCTGTTCTTTTAAATATGCAACGCAGGTTTCAAAAGACCGTTTATCTAAGTAAAGAAATGACTGAAAAAGAAAAGAGATTCCAAAAATTTTTCCGTCTTGAATTGTTTGCGCTGACTTTTTACCTGTTAATAAATGATAAATACCATAGGCGGTTCGCTCACCTTTTAACTGTTTTATACAAAATAAAATGCTAACTTGAATATAATTCAAAGGTGTCAACTTCCTTTCTCATTCATTGTACCAAAAGTGACCAATAGCATGTGAGATAAAGGCTTTTTAGCTCTTTCCTTTATGTATCAAAACGTTTGGATAAGTGAAGAAACCTTGATTTGATAAGCATTCTCAGTGACTTTTCTATTGAAAAGTTTTATAAATCATTTTACAATGAATAAGGAGAAATTTCACTCTTGATTCGCGAAGAGATTATATAATAAGAAATTTTCGAACACTTTACAGGAGGTCTTGTTATGCCAAAATATACAATTGTTGATAAAGATACTTGCATCGCATGCGGCGCTTGCGGAGCAGCAGCACCAGACATTTATGATTATGATGATGAAGGTATTGCATTCGTAACATTAGATGATAACCAAGGTGTAGTAGAAATTCCAGAAGATCTAGAAGATGATATGATGGATGCAATGGAAGGCTGCCCTACGGATTCAATTCGCGTAGCGGATGAAAAATTCGAAGGCGATGCTAATAAATTCGAATAAGTATTGAACAAACCTGTAGTATAGTACATGCTGCAGGTTTTTTTATATATAAAAATCGCTCTCCCCGGGAGAGCGATTGAATTAAACAGCAACGCGGCGCGTGATCCATTGCTTCATTTTTGAAAACAATAAGACAAAAATAACCCCTGTTGCTGCTCCTTTTATTAAGTTAAACGGCAAAATACCTGCAACGATATATTGACGCGCTTGTTCACTAGACATTTCTGGCGATTGTAAGAAGATTGTATACGCCGGTAAAAAGACATAATAATTTAAGACAGCCATGAGTACCGTCATTACAACCGTACCCGTAACCAAACCTATCGTTACGCCTTTAGCTGTTTTAAATCGACGGAACATATATGATACAGGAAGAACGAACAGTAAACCAGCTACAAAGTTCGCCACTTGACCAACCGGAACCCCTGTGGCACTTCCTTGAATTAAATAATTCAATAAATTTTTTATTCCTTCTACTATAACAGCAGCCATAGGTCCAAATATAATTGCTGCTACGAGTGCAGGAATTTCGCTAAAATCAATTGTTAAAAACGGAGGTAATCCAGGAATCGGAAAATTAATCATCATTAAAATGTAAGCAATACTGCTTAACATTCCTAGTACAACCAGCTTTTGAGTTTTCTTACTTTGTTGCATCTTGCCTCTCTCCTTCTTTGTGATCCACTCTTCAAAGAAGAAAGGTTCAACTTCATATCCCCACGCAAAAACCTCCCAACAAATGATTCGTTGAGAGGAGACATGGCAGGCATATTTAATAAACGTTCATCACATTAGGTTTTGAACGCTGAACCTCCACCTTCTCCCATCCAGACTGTACTGTCGGCTTTGGAATTTCACCAAATCTGCTCGTATGCATTACATATAAGCTCGCGGGCTCAAAACAATTTGTTTTTTTACCGCCGGTCGGGAATTTCACCCTGCCCCGAAGATAGACCAATATTTAATTATGAATTTATTATATGTTATCTCGAATTAAAAGTAAATAAAGAAGTTTTTTTATTTCCTATTAAATTGATGTCTTTTATAAACTTCATTACTGTTTTATATGTAAAATAAGGAAATAAGTGCATAACCAACAGCATTATGACATATTTATAGTTTCAATTTTACGTTTACAATTGTGTATTTGATAACTAATTGTAAAGTTTAAAAAATATAATTGACAGAATTTTTTTAACATGGTAAATTATCAAATATTTGATGATAGTAAAATCCAAGGGAGATGTTCACGTCATGTATAACGTATTAGTAGCTGATTCAATTAGCAATGAAGGTCTTGCTCCACTACTTGAAGCTCCTCATGTGAATCTTACGCGAAAAAAAGTTGAAGAAGTTGAGAATGATTTGCATACGTACGATGCGCTTTTAGTACGGAGTGCTACGACGGTTACAGAGGATTTGCTGGCAAAAATGCCGAATTTAAAAATTGTTGCTCGCGCTGGAGTAGGTGTCGATAATATTGATATTGAAGCCTCAACCAAACGAGGGGTTGTCGTTATTAACGCACCGAACGGAAATACCATTTCAACGGCGGAACATACATTTGCTATGATGGCTAGCTTGTTTCGGCATATCCCCCAAGGAAATGCTTCAGTCAAAGCGCGCGAATGGAACCGCTCAGCATTTGTTGGAACAGAGCTTAATCGCAAACACCTGGGCATTATCGGATTTGGACGAATTGGCTCAGAGCTTGCTAAACGCGCAAAAGCCTTCAATATGAGCGTTCACGTTTACGATCCTTTTTTAACCTCTTCCCGAGCTGAAAAACTAGGCGTAGAACTATTATCCCTGGATGAATTACTAGCAGCAGCGGATGTAATTACCGTACACACTCCGCTTACGAAAGAAACCAAGGGATTGCTCAATCATGAAACATTAGCCAAAACAAAGAAGGGTGTATTTTTATTAAACTGCGCACGCGGCGGGATCATTGATGAAAAATCCTTAGTTCATTATTTAGAAATTGGCCATGTTCAAGGTGCAGCTATTGACGTATTTGAAGTTGAACCGCCGATTGATAACCCTTTGTTACATTTTGATCAAGTTATTACAACTCCCCATTTAGGAGCTTCTACAAAAGAAGCCCAGCTTAACGTTGCTGAAGACGTGGCACATGACGTTCTGCGTTTTCTAGAAGGTAATCCTGTAAGTTCATCCATTAATTTACCAACGCTTTCTAAAGAAGTTTTTGAAAAAATTCAGCCGTTTACGAGCCTTACTAAACAAATGGGAGCTATTTTATCTCAATGCATGCGAGAACCCGTTCAGCATATCTCGATCTCCTACGGAGGTACAGTGACGGATTTAGAAACCACTTATATTACACGGAGCTTGTTATCAGGCTTTTTAACCCATCGTATTGACTCACCTGTTAACGAAGTCAATGCTTCTATGATTGCCAAAGAACGAGGAATTACATTTGGTGAAAAAACATCGGAAGATACACAAGGATATTCTAATATAATTGACGTTACAGTAACAGGCGAACAGCGTACATTTACGATTACGGGCACTTATATAGCAGGATATGGACCTCGAATTGTTAATATTGATTCGTTTGATATTGATTTTTATCCAGAAGGACATCTTCTTTATATCCGTCACAGTGATCAGCCCGGAGTTATTGGAAATGTAGGGAAAGTACTTGGAGATTTACGTATTAACATTGCTACCATGCAAGTGGGCCGTAAGCAAAAAGGCGGCGAAGCCATTATGATGCTCACGTTTGATAAACTTTTAGATGATTCTGTCATCACTTCATTAAAACAAACAAGCGAAATTGTGACCATACAGCGCATTGAGTTGTGACATTGAAAAAAGAGCCTTAGCGGCTCTTTTTTTATGGACTTATTTTTAACACTTGTCCTGCATTTAAAGCGGTGTTTTTTAAATGATTCCACTTTCTTAGCTGCTCCACATCGACTTCATATTTGGCCGCAAGTTCAGATAATGTATCTCCTTGATGGATAAGAATACAGTTATCAGAAGCCTGATGTAACTGCTGAAAAACCGTGGCAGCTAAATCGTTTTTTACGTATGCCGATAGTTTTTGCCTGTCCAATTTGGCGAGTGGGTTTACCGCATTGGTTTTATCCGGATTCCAACTTCCTTGATGAACTTCAAAATGCAAATGTGCACCTGAAGATCGTCCTGTATTGCCAACCCATCCAATGTTTTGACCTGCGGCTACAGAATTTCCTTCTGCAACAAGTCGTTTCTCTAGATGAGCATAGACCGTTTCGTATCCATTTGTTTGTTTGATAAAAACAACTTGCCCGTATGTATTTGAATAATAAGAGCGGCTCACCACTCCTTTTGCAACAGCATACACCTGTGTACCAACAGGTGCTGCTATATCGATTCCAAAGTGTTTGGCGTGACGAGAACCAAATATATCGGTTAAGACTCCTTCAACCGGCCACTCCCACTGCTTCTCTTCTGCCTTTACCATTTGCCCGCCCAAAAATAAAAGACCTATACACAATCCCATCACTAATACAACCAATATTCTTCTTAACACGTCAATCATGAAGAAAGAACCTCCTATGTAGATCTTTGCACACAAAACATACTATATGCCAATTCCTTCTTTTTTAGACTTGTTTATAGAAAAAATAAAGAGATGTGATTCTCCAATGAATCACATCTCTTTGCTATTCTTATTATTTCAGCCGAAGACAAACTGTTAATTAGCATGTGTTTACTTTGGCAGTTTGATAAAGAAAGTTGTTCCTTCATTTAATTCACTTTCAACCGCAATAATCCCTTGATGTGCCTCCACGATATTTTTAGCGATCGCAAGCCCAAGACCAGTTCCTGACTTTCCTCTCGTTCTAGCTTTATCAGCTTTATAAAATCGCTCAAATACAAACGGAAGATCTTCTTTTGGAATCCCTGCTCCCGTATCTTGAACAGAAAGATGGATTTCGGATTGACTTTTATCAAGATGCAGCTTTACTTCTCCGTAGTCATCCGTATGACGAATGGCATTATCAATTAAGTTTGTCAGCACTTGTTCCATACGGTCTGAATCAATCATCGCTTCAAATTCATCTTCTATTTTTCCATTAAGAGACAGTTTAATATGTTTTTCTTTAGCTAACCCTTGAAACTTGCGCAAAACACGTTCTGTAAATTCAACCATTGCTACAGATTCTAAGTGAAGCTGCACATGTCCCGCTTCCATTCGCGCTAAATCTAAAAGTTCATTTACAAGCCGGCCCATACGGAGTGATTCATCATAAATCACCTGTGCAATTTCTTTCTTTTCTTCATCCGTACTTGCAATATCGTCAATAATAGCTTCACTATAACCTTGAAGCATAGAAATAGGTGTACGCAATTCATGAGACACGTTTGCAATAAAATCTTTTCTTGATTTATCAAGTTTACGCTCTTCAGACATATCTCGCAGTACAGCTACAGCACCGCGGATTTTCGTTTGATTATAGAGCGGTGACATTAAAATGACCCACGTTTTCCCTTGAATTTTCAACTCTGCACTTCGCTCCGTTTCAGTCTCTACTACCGTTTGAAACAAATGCACGACGTTTGCTGGAAGCTCAGGCACCTGCTGGTTGTTCACATCCTGCTCGTAATACCAAGTCTGAAGAAAATGCTCCGCTGGGGGATTGGTAATTAAAATCGATCCGTCTCTACTAAACGTAATAACACCGTCTGCCATACTGCTTAAAATACTTGAAAGCTGTTCTTTTTCCTGATTGAGCGCATTGAGATTAAACTTTAACTGCCTGCCCATTTGATTAAAAGCAATCGCTAACTCTCCAATTTCATCGTGAGTTAAAATAGGTACTTTTGTATCAAAGTTCCCTTTGGTTACTTCAAATGCCGCCTGCCTCATTTTTCTAAGAGGTGCTGTAATTCGAGTGGATAAGAAAAAAGCAAAGATAGTAGTTAAAATAATAGCAATACCTGCAGCCAATAAAATGAACTTAGTCGTATATTGAGCGGGCTCTTCAATTTCAGAAAGAGATTGATACAGATAAACGCCGCCTGTCGGTTTATTATCTTTCATTAAAGGTACACCGACAACAAACATTAAAGGCTCATCACTCGTGTCTTTCTTTGTGGTCATGTACATTTTTTCCCGTATTACTTTGCCTTTTTCAACCACTTGATTTAGCTGATCGTTTTGTTTAACAATGGCCGAAATAGCTTTCTTATTTTCTTTATCAGGATGTGTGGAATGCCAATAGAAATCTTTATCTTGAACAATAACTACACTTGCTTGATCTGCAAGTTCACGAGCAATGGATAGTCCTAGCTTTTCATCCTCTGTTTCCTGCACAATGGTAGAGATTTTAGCAGCCGTTTTAGTTAAACGGTTTTCTGCGTCTACAACATGATAATTTTCAAAAAACTGAAGCAGTAAAATGGTCAAAATAAATAAAACAAGCGTAACGAGCAATAGGATAGTAAACCATAGTTTACCAACTACACTTCTCCAAAACATCAGTTATTTTCAACCTCAAATTTATACCCTACTCCCCAAACGGTTACGATCATTTTCGCCGCTTGTGACGATACGCGATTTAACTTTTCACGCAAACGCTTGACGTGCGTATCTACCGTACGAAGATCTCCAAAGAAATCATAATGCCACACTTCACGCAGCAGCTGCTCTCTGTCGTATACTTTATCTGGCGTTTTTGCAAGGTAGCATAATAATTCATATTCTTTTGGAGTTAAGTTAACTTCTTTTCCGTCTGCTGTAACGCGATGTGCATCATTATCAATCGTTAAGTGATCAAAGACAATAAGGTTTTTCACGCTCGTTTCTGGCTGAATAAACGTTGCTTGAGAAGAACGTCGAAGCAGTGCTTTTACGCGAAGAACCACTTCTCTTGGGCTAAACGGCTTAACGATGTAATCATCTGTACCTACTTCAAACCCTTGGACTCTGTTTACTTCTTCACCTTTAGCTGTAAGCATGATAATAGGAGTTGCTTTTTTCTCGCGAATTTGTTTACAGACCTCAATACCGTCTATGCCAGGCATCATTAAATCTAATACAATCAAATCATAATCTATGTGTAACGCTTTTTCGATTGCTTCATGCCCGTCGGCTGCTTCTTCAATGATGTATCCTTCTTTTTCTAAGTACATTTTTAACAATCGTCTAATGCGATCTTCATCGTCTACTAGCAGTAATCTTTGTTCGTTTTGCATGTATTTTCAACCTCCTAGTCTTAGTGTACAAAAAAAAACCGGCGAGTTCTACTTATGTTACCCAAACAATGTGACAATTCGTGAACACCTTTATGAAAAATAGCTTTTTTCCTCAAAAAAGAGGTTGAGACATATCGAAATCCATCCAATCTACAGATGGACAAATAAAATACAGGAGCTAGAAGCAACTACATATATGAAGCCTCCGTTCACCATGCAAATAAAAAAATCCGAACGAATGTGATTCTCCATCAAGAATCTCAACTCATCGTTCGGATCTTCTTCAACTAAAATATCTTTATTTCAGCCTCTATTCTATTTTTAAAGGTTACGCATATGAATGTAAACCTGCAATAACTAGGTTCACGGCCACTAAGTTGAACATGATGATGGCAAACCCGCCAACTGCCAGCCAAGCTGATTTTTCACCGTGCCATCCTTTAGACAGCCGAAGATGAAGAAAAGCGGCATAAAATAAAAAGGTGATCAGCGCCCACACCTCTTTGGGGTCCCATCCCCAAAAGCGCGTCCAGGCCATCTGAGCCCAAATCATAGCGAAAATAAGTGCTCCTAATGTAAAAATAGGAAATCCAATCGCCACTGCTCTGTAGCTTACTTCATCAAGCAAGTCGCTGTTTACCTGCTTTACAAGCGGCTGCAGTGCGGCTCCAATTCGCTTCCGTAAAATAAGACGAATCAGCCAATATAAGACAAACCCACCGGCTAACGACCAAATAACCGTATTTAATTTTTTAGCATTGATAATAGCCGGCATATCAACAAGCGGCTGTATGTCGTTCCCGTCTGTCCACTCACTTTGATGAGGCCCCACTAGCGGAACCATATGATATACGACTTGCTCTTGTTCGCCACTTTTATTAACCCAATTAAATGATGACTCGTAGTGAGCCGCATTAAAAGCCAGCGTCACCGCTACAAACCCAAGCGTACTAATAAGCGTATACAGGATGAATTCCAGCCAAAATGCTTTTTTATTTCGCTTGGATTGATCAATTGTTTTGATTAAATAAATCAATCCTGCAACAAAGCTAATGGAAAGCACGGCTTCACCCGTAGCTGCCGTTGTAACGTGAATATGCAGCCAATTCGTCTGGAGAGCTGGTATCAGCGGCGTAATTTCAGTTGGAAACATGCTTGCATAAGCAATGATTAAAAGAGCCACCGGCAAGGCAAAAAGTCCAAGCATGCTAAGACGATAAATAAAGTAAATAACAATAAATGCGCCAACAAGCATCATGCCAAAAAACGTCGTAAATTCAAATAAATTACTAACAGGAGCGTGGCCTGATGCAATCCACCTTGTAATGAAATAGCCAATCTGTGCAATAAAACCGATGATGGTAACCGCAATTCCAAACGTTGCCCACTTTGTTTTCTTTTGAGCTGCTCGCTTATCTCGAATAGCTCCTCCGAAAAAAAAGGTTGCAACTAAATAAGCAATAAACGCCACATACAGTAAATTACTACTTATACTCGCGTAATCCATGCTTTTTCCTCCTATTTTGTTTCTTTATCATTTTGGTCCTTCAGCTGTGTGAGGGATGTGGATTCTAATAAACCATTTAATTCTTTTTTAAGACCATACCAGTTTTTATTTGTATGTGCGGCCAACCATATCTCATTATTGACTTTTTGAATCCACATGCGGCGATGATTCCAATACATCCCTTGAATCACACCAATCATAAAGATGGCTCCGCCAATCCCTAAAAACCAAAGCGTATAGTCTCTGCGAACGGTTAATCCCGTTACATTTTTCGTTTCTACACCAGCAAAGGTCATTTTATAATCGTTATTTCCTAGCGGTTCCAAGTTCTCTCTAATTCCAACAAAAGCAACTTCGCCTTTTTTATGCTGAGGCGTAATCATTTTAAATACAAAAGCCGGGTTGTTAGGCACTCTTGTTTTTGTATTTGGGTTTCCTTCATCATCAAAGAAAAAGTCTGGAAAGTAGCTCATGAGCTTGACTTTATATCCGTTTTTTATATCATATGTTGCTTTTGGATTATGTAAATCTACTGTAAGTGAACCAACGTTTTTATTTGCATTTTTATCTGTTAAATGGAAAGACATAGAGCTAAACTCATTTAACTTGAAGTCCACTTGGTACATGGCATATCCTTCAAACTTAAGCGGCTGATTCACACGAATCTCTGAATCTTTTATTTTCTTTAGCTTTGGATCTGCTCCCGGTATAAGCTTTCCTTCGCGCTTATACAGACTAACATCCGCTTCATATTTTTTGGCTACTTTATTATTCCCTGCACGATCAATTGCTTCTTGAAACACGGCGCTTTCGCTATCTTTATCATACGTTTCCACAGTAAAACGATGGTTTTTCAAAAAATACTCTCCGTTCGTCCCAGGAATAACTTTTGTTTCACCTTCACGGATCCAAAGAACTTCATCTATATACATACCTGGTACAAATCTAAGCATAGCACCTAGTAAAAAGATAATGAGACCGATATGATTAACGTATGGACCCCATCTTGAGAAGCGTCCTTTTTCAGCCAACAGATTGCCCTTTTCTTCGCGAATAGAGTATCTTCTTTTTTTCAGCATGCTTTTTACATGTTCATAATCTTGATCCGTCCACGATGATGAAGTGCTGTATAAACGCTGTCTCTTTAAGAAGTTTGGATGTTTTGTTACACTCTGCTTTTTTAGAGCTCGGTACAAAGGCACTACTCGATCTAAACTGCAAATGACTAACGACATTCCTAAAGCAGCAATTAAAAGCAAGTACCACCACGATTCATAGAGATGATGAAAACCTAACTTATAATAAAGCTCTCCTGTCCATCCATATTCCTTTTGATAATACTCACCTGCTGTCACATTAGGAGGTATGTAAGCTTCTTGAGGATAAATGGTTCCGACTGCAGACGCAACAAGCGTCACAATAATGATCCAAATGCCTACCTTTACAGAAGAGAAAAAATTCCATATTTTATCGATAACTGTTTTATTGTACGTTTGCGATCGCCTTGCGCTTCCTTCATAACGCATATCTACTAATTTTTCAGTTGTTTCTTCTGCAATTGGTTTACCACAGGCTTCACACAAAATCGTACCATGCGGGTTAACGTGTCCACATTCACATTTTACGTGTTTCATTGTCAACACTCCCTATGGTTTAATTTCTTCCATATATTCTTTTATTTTAGATTCTTCTAATCCGCCAATAAAGCTGTCTACAATCTTTCCGTTTTTATCAATTAAAAACGTAGTCGGAAGAGGATCTATCCCGTACGCACCCAACACTTGTGAATCTTTATCCATCAAAATTGGAAAAGATAGCCCATACTGTTTAGCAAACTGCTCTACCGCTATATTCGTTTCTGCAACGTTAACAGCTAAAATTTCAACGCCTTGCTTTTTATATGCTGCATACTGCTTTTCCATCGCCGGCATCTCTTGTTTACAGGGCTTGCACCATGTTCCCCAAAAATTCAAAAAAACTCCTTTGCCTTTGTAATCTGATAGCTGATGAGTTTCTCCATTAATATCTCTTAATATAAAGTCAGGTGCCTCATCTCCTACCGATACCTTTTGTTTATCAGCAAAAAATTGAGCATAAAGGGTATATCCAACCGCGCACAGTAAAACTGCTAATATAACTGTTCGAATAATCAAGCGCTTTTTTTTCATAGCACGAACTCCTTTTAACCGCTTTCAATACGCTTTTTTTCTACCATTATATCATTTTTTTGGTAGTGGCTTTCCGATAATATTTCGACGTTTCTGTGAAGTCTTCCTCTCATTCTACAAGTTCGACATTTTTTCAAAAAACCTTGCTTGATTTTCTAATTCACGACATTTTTCATAAAAAAAACAGGTAAGTGAAAATTACTTACCTGTTTGAGACATTGAATATAATTGTTTGACTTCATGAGCCGTAAGCTCGCGTGCTTCTCCTGCATTTAATCCGCGTAAGTCTAAAGGTCCGTAGCGCTCACGTTTTAACTTTAATACAGAATGTCCGATTGCATCGAACATGCGACGTACTTGACGGTTTTTCCCTTCGTGAATCGTCAGTTCTACGATCGCCGTCTGCTTGCTTTTATCAATGGAAAGAACTTTTGCACGAGCTGGTGCTGTTTTTCCGTCTTCAAGCATCACTCCGCGCTGCAGCTGTCTGATGCTTTCACGACTTGGGATTCCTTTAATTTTAGCCACATACACTTTATCCACTTCAAATTTCGGGTGCATTAGCTGATTAGCAAATTCACCATCATTTGTTAAAAGAAGTAGACCCGACGTATCATAGTCCAGACGTCCAATCGGGTAAATTCTTTCTTCTACATGCGGAAAGAAGTCAACGACTGTTTTTCTTCCTTTGTCGTCGTTAGCAGCTGAAATCACGCCTCTTGGTTTGTATAGCATAAAATAAACGGGCGCTTCGCTTTCTACCGGCACTTCGTCTACTTCAATTTTATCGTTAGGACCTACTTTCGTGCCCAATTCTTTTACAACTTTTCCATTTACTTTCACTCGGCCTTGGCCGATTAATTCTTCAGCTTTACGTCTTGATGCTACACCTGCGTGAGCAATCACTTTTTGTAATCGTTCCATTAACACTTCACCTCTTGTAACATCTTACTTGTTTACGAAGTAATACACAAGTCTATTTGCCACACAGAGGTAGAATTTTCGATTTCTTACCGGCCAAATACAAGGATTACGATCACAACTGATGCAATAATCCCTACCAAATCCGCCAGTAAACCAACCTTCAGCGCATCTCCCATTTTTTTAATACCTACTGCTCCGAAATAAACCGTTAAAATATAAAACGTGGTATCTGTACTTCCCTGCATGGTCGATGCCAAACGACCGATAAAAGAATCAGGTCCATATGTAGAAATTAGATCCGTTGTGATACCAAGGGCAGCCGTTCCAGATATGGGTTTAATAAGAGCTAAAGGTACAATTTCAGCCGGAACGCCGACTGCTTGCAGCATAGGTTTTAAAACAGATAAGAAAAAATCAAGGGCTCCTGAAGCTCGAAAAATAGAGATGCTCACTAACATGCCGACTAAGTAAGGAATGATGGAAAAAGCAATTTGTAATCCGTCTTTCCCTCCCTCTACAAACTTTTCATACGTAGGAATTTTTTTGTAGGTTCCATAAAGTAAAATACATCCTACGATAAGAGGAATAAACATCAATGATACTTGATTAAGCATCGTCATTTTCGTTTTCCTCCTTTTCGCGTACGTCGATAATAAAAGAAGCGATCGATGATGATAGCTCCTATTGTAGCTACAACAGTTGCTAAAAGCGTAGTACCCACAATTTCAGTAGGATTAGCCGAGTTATACGTAATTCGAATGGCAATAACTGTGGTCGGTATAAGCGTTAAACTGGTTGTGTTAAGTGCTAAAAGTGTGATCATAGAACGGCTTGCTTCGTCTCTGTCGCCGTTCAGTTTTTTAAGCTGCTCCATCGCTTTAATACCAAGAGGAGTTGCCGCATTCCCCAGCCCAAACATATTCGCCATCATATTGGACAATATGTATCCTAAGGCCGGATGATCTTTTGGAACATCAGGGAAAAGTCTAGTAATAATGGGTCGAAATAGTCTCGCTAACTTGTCGAGAAGCCCTGCACTTTGAGCAATATTCATCATACCTAACCAAAAGACCAGCACGCTGATTAATCCAATGCTGATGGTCACCGCTTCGCCTGCTCCTTGAAAAATTGCTTTGTTTACATCACCAATTTTCCCATTTATAATTGCAAAAACAATTCCGATAATGGTCAGCAGCATCCAAATAATATTAACCATCTGTTTTGGCTCCAGACTGAATAAACATTAATCGCTTCACTCGATTAAAGAAACCTTCTTGCTGCTCGGCCTGCTTTTCGAAATAAATAGGAACACTGTCAATCGTTTCTCCACTTCTATAAATATCGAGCTTCCCTACAACATTGGGAACTTTCCCTGTTTCTTCCCACTGCTTTTTAGGCTGAATTAACGTTGTTTTCACTTCTACAGAGCTCTGTTCTTTCTTTGTAAGAGGATAGACGACATTTCGTTTAATATACAACTGATCTTTATAGAAAGAATCTTTTATATCTGCCAATTCGCCTTTTGCAGCTAAACTGGTCATATCATATTTATCAAATGCATTTTCATACATGGAAATGTGATCGTTCCAATCATCTGGCGCATTAATCGTTACGGCGATTAAATCCATTCCATCTTTTGTAGCAGTTGTCACAAGCGTTCGTTTTGCTAATTTTGTATATCCTGTTTTTCCGCCAGTACAGTATGCATATAGTGTTGTCAGCAGTTTATTTTTGTTTTTCCACACTCGATCCCATTTCTCTTCAGGGTGCTTCATTCGATAGACTTTTGTTCCTGAAATCTCTTTGAAAATTTTATTATTCATTGCATAGCGCATAAGCAAAGCCATATCGTGCGCTGTTGAGCGATGATTTTCATGATCGTCTAATCCATGCGGATTTTGAAATGTTGTATTCGTCATGCCAATTTCTTCTGCTTTTTTATTCATCAAATAAACAAATCCATCTTCGCTTCCTCCAACGGCTTCTGCGATAGCTACAGCAGCATCATTACCTGAGCGAAGCATCAAGCCATACACTAAATCTTTTAATTTTATTTTTTCACCTTCAACTAAATACACAGAAGAACCTTCAACGCCAACTGCGTTGTGGCTAACGGTAACTTTTTTATTTATTTTGCCAGATTCAATCGCCAGTATTGCTGTCATAATTTTTGTGATGCTAGCAATTCGGCTAACTTGATCTGCATTTTTAGCGTATAACACTCTTCCTGACTTCTGTTCCATCAAAATAGCACTATGAGCACTTACACTCCCTGCTGCAGATGATACGGAAGGCCAACCGCTGAGACATAGCAATACAATAAATAGATAGATGATACTTTTTTTGCTTCTTTTCATGTCATCCCCGTCCCTCTACCTGTTTGTACAAGTTTATGCTCGTCTTTTTTGGTTATGAATGAAAAGATTTGTCCATACAAAAAAGAACATAGAAAAACTCTATGTTCTTTTACGGTTTCACTTCATTTCTTGAAACGATTGAAAAAATAAATCTGCCTCTTGATTGGTTCCTTCTTGTAACAAATCTTCTGGAAGCGGCGGCAGCTCTTCGATACTTTTAAGCCCAAAATAGCCTAAAAATTCTTTTGTCGTTCCGTATAAGATGGCACGCCCTGCGCCTTCCGCTCGTCCCACTTCTTTTAACAGAACCTTTCCAATTAAAGTTTGAAGAGGTCTTTCCGTTTTCACTCCGCGAATCTCTTCGATTTCAGCTCTTGTAATTGGCTGCTTATACGCTACAATAGCTAACGTTTCAAGCGCTGCTTGTGACAATGATTGATTAGCAGGAGCTTCTACGAGCTTCTCAATATATGGTGCATGCTCTTTTTTTGTAACAAGCTGATAGGCCCCGCCTATTTCAACAAGTGTAACTCCTCTGGACTTACACTCTTGCTCTAAGCTTTCCAAAGCACCTTGAATGTCTTCATGAGGCTTTTCTATAATCTCAGCTAACCGGCTAATAGACAGACCTTCATCACCAGAAACAAAAAGTAAGCTCTCAATAATAGCCTGTAAATTATTCGTTGTCATTCCTCTTCATTCCTTTCTCGATACGATACATAAAGCTCGTCTAGATTGTGCTGCTGTTCCACAACGATTTCATTTTCTTTCATTAATTCCAGCACAGCTAAAAACGTTACAACAATATGATCACGCTCTTGATAAGGAAACAGCTGATAAAAACTTTTTTTCCCTTTAAAGGCTTTTAATTCATTCACAATTTCACTCATGCGCTTGTCAATTGGAATATCTTGTCTTGCTATTTTCGTCTGCATAGGCTTTTTGTTTTGCTTTCGTTTCATTAACTTTTGAAAAGCACTTAGCATATCATACAGTGATATATCCAACCCTTCGTCCTGAGGCTGCGTACGTTCTTCTGCATTTATTTGCACATTACTTGGAGGTTTTGTATACACATGACTTTGGTCTTCTTCCAGCTTTTGAAGCTCTACTGCCGCTTCTTTAAACTTTCGATATTCAATTAAGCGCTGCATCAATTCTTCACGCGGATCTTCTTCATCGACCATTTCAATTTCATCCATATCTTCTTCATACGTAGGCAGAAGCATTTTACTTTTAATTTGAAGCAAAGTTGCTGCCATGACTAGATACTCACTGGCAACGTCTAGCTGAAGCTCATTCATTGTATGTATAAACATCATATATTGCTCAGTAATTGTCGCTACTGGGATATCGTAAATATCAATTTCAAATCGGTTAATCAAATGCAGAAGAAGATCTAAAGGTCCTTCAAACGCATCTACTTTTACACTGTACTCCACTTTTATCTCACCAACACTTTTCAATTGCTTATCATTTCTGCTGCTTTATATAACGTTACTATCATTAGTATAGAGGATTATAGACACATGTCCAATACAAATTAACGTAAAAATAGGTCATTTGCCCATACAAAAAGTTTAAACATACATATGATGTCAAGGTAATAACATTTTCAAATGGCTGAAGGAGGAACTCGCATGGGTGAAAAATCTTGTGGATACGGTAGCGGTTTCGCTTTAATTGTTGTACTGTTTATTTTATTAATTATTGTTGGTTGTTCTTGCTTACGCTTCTAACCACACATATTGAATAAAAACAAACGTGTTCGCCATACCTTGAGCACGTTTGTCTCTTTAAAGGCACAGCGCTGATGAATAGCTAATTTTTGTGATACACTACATATAGAGTCTTACCAGGAGGGAACAAGATTGTATTCACAAGCCTATATTGATTATTTAGTTCATTTTCATGGCGACCGGGATTACTTTGAATGCCATGAACTGCTAGAAGAACACTGGAAAAAAGACGAAAGAGGACACCGCAATATTATTTGGGTTGGCCTTATTCAAATTGCTGTTTCACTCTATCATCATCGACGTCAAAATTTCGCGGGAGCCAAAAGAACGATGCAAAAGGCGCTGGCAATTTTAACGAAGGAAGAAGAAAATATTGCACAGCTTGGACTTAATTATCCTTCACTGCTTAAACTTCTTCGCAAACAATTAGCTTTAATCGATACCTATCAGCCATATAAAAGCATTAACTTACCTATTGAAGATCCAGCATTATTACGAGCTTGCAAACAAAGAAGCACTGATAAACAGCTTGTCTGGTTATCAGCTTCTAATCTGCAAAATGATGCGATTGTTCATCGTCACAGCACGCGAGATCGTTCAGATGTGATTGCGGAAAGACAAGCGAACTTATTGGCAAAACAAAACAACAGGTAGCTAGAAGCTACCTGTTGTTTTATGATGACTAGGATGTGAAAGACGCTTTCGCACCTCAACTAATCATGCTTTTCTTTATTCATCCGCCTGACACTTTTCATAAAAAGGAGCGATGATTTCACTCGGCTTAATTTGTGCAGTCGTATACATTTCTTTAAGAGCTTTAATCATTTTTTTGCCAATGCCCTGTTGGCGGTGTGAAGGGTTTACACTGACGTGTTGAACCTCAATCAAACTTTTATCGAGCATGGAAATGCCAACAATTCCAATAATATCTTCTTCTTGCTTCCAAAGATACAGCTGCCAATGTTCGTTTTGCTCATATTCTTTCATCGTTTGTTGAAGTTTTTTTAAATCTTTTTCCGTAGGTACAAACGATAGAAGACCCATGGCAATTTTTTCATAGTTTCGTTTATAGCGAATAAGCATACGATTCTCCCTCGTCCTCAAACTTTCCTACAAATTAATGCGCTGCGTTTTTTACTGCTTTTATCATACAAAATTTATAAGTAAATAGCAATATTACACAAAAGCTTGTCATATGTCACGCGTGTATGAGAAACCTAATCTATTACGCTTTTTGAGCTGTTGCGCGAAGAAAAAACGCCGTAACCCCCTGTAAAAGGTTGTTATGACGTTTTATTAGCTGATATCCATTTATAGCAGTATACTCTTATTCTTCCCAGACTTTTACTTCTTTCATTACGTCGCCATTTTTCATTTTCAACACTGTATCAAGTCCTTCTGTTACTTTTCCAAATACAGTGTGAACACCGTTCAAATGAGGCTGTGGCTCATGAACAAGAAAGAACTGACTGCCGCCTGTGTCTTTACCAGCATGCGCCATTGATAGAGAACCCGCTTCGTGTTTGTGAGGGTTTCCTTCTGTTTCACATTTAATTGAATAGCCAGGGCCGCCAGCACCTGTACCAGTTGGGTCTCCTCCTTGAGAAACAAATCCAGGGATAACGCGGTGGAACGTTACGCCGTTGTAGAATCCTTCATTAGCTAACTTTTCAAAGTTTTCTACTGTTCCTGGTGCTTCGTTCGGAAATAAATCGATTAGAATTTTTTCACCATTTTCCATTAAAATACTTGCTTTTTTCATATAAATGACCTCCAATATATGTATTAGTACCGCTACAGGCTCTATCTTCCCCGTCAAAGCGGCAAAACGTAAAAGTTGTAAATGCCACCTAGAGGCAGAACACTTACATTTATAAACTCACTCTATTCTACTACAAACAAGCTCATGAATTCAATGAATGCACTTTTTCACTTTCTTATCGTAGGGCTCTAAATAAAAAATAGTAGTTGTGAGATGAAACTTTTTATAGTATCATCCGTCTAATACAGTGATGGAGATACATAGATTTCATTTTATATAGAAATCTACGCCTCTAGACTGATTTATGGGAAAATGATGAATTGACTCTGTTACTTCAGACCTGCCCGTATTATAATAGGGCAAGTATGGGATTAAAGGAGGAAAAAGGTTTGAAATTAACGATAAAAGCAATGATGGTGACATTAGGTCTTCTTCTATTCCTAACCGCACCCTTAAAAAGTTTTGCAGATGCTGCTCCGGGCGATGTGATTATTACATTAGGTCAGGACTTAACCAGCTCTCAGAAGCAACAGGTATTAAATGACCTTGATGCACCAAGCAATGCTCAAACAGTAACCGTGACAAACCAAGAAGAGCATGAATACTTAGGTGACTTTATTCCAAAGGCTACTATTGGATCTCGTGCTATTTCATCTTCTAGTATTACCCTTGGCTCAAAAGATTCTGGTTTAAGCGTATCAACTCAAAATATTAATGGTATTACAGATGACATGTATATTAATGCTTTAATGACCGCCGGCGTTAAAGATGCAAAAATCCAGATTACTGCTCCATTTGAAGTATCTGGTACAGCCGCTTTAACAGGTATTATGAAAGCATATGAAGTTCAAACAGATCAAAAAATCCCAGAAGAAGTAAAAAAAGCAGCCAACGAAGAGATGGTCCAAACATCTGAACTTGGTGAAAAAATCGGTAAAGAAAAAGCAGCGCAGTTTATGGCAACGATTAAAGAAGAAATTGCTAAAGAAAATCCTCAAACAAAGGACGATTTACGCACGTTAATTCAGCGCGTGGCTGATGATTTAGGTATTAAATTAACAGATTCAGAGCTTAATACACTGGTTGACTTTTTCAATCGGTTAAAAGATATGAACATCGATTGGAACCAAGTAAAAGACCAGCTTTCTGCGACAAAAGAAAAAGTAACAACATTTCTTCAGTCAGAAGAAGGCCAATCATTTCTTGATAAATTAAAGCAATTCTTTGTTGATATTATTGATGCTATTAAATCGTTATTCTCATAAAAAAGAGCCTCTTGAACAAGAGGCTCTTTTTTTACGTTAATCACTCGTTACTTTTTTACCGTCACTTTGTATTTCACGTCATTTTTTACAATGTCTTCATACGTTTCGCGTTTTACGACTAGCTGTGCTTCTCCATCTTCTACGAACACGACAGCTGGCTTTGGCAAACGGTTATAGTGACTTGCCATAGAATAACCGTATGCGCCTGTACAAAACATCGCTAATAAATCATCTGGGTTTGCTTTTGGAAGATGTACATCCCACATCAGCATATCCCCCGATTCGCAGCACTTACCTGCGATGGATACGAGCTCATCACTCTCATCATTCATTCGATTGGCAATGACCGCTTCATATTTCGCTTGATACAGTGCGGGACGAATATTGTCGTTCATGCCTCCATCAATCGCTACATATTCACGTACATTCGGTACGTGTTTACGAGAACCGATTGAATACAGGGTCGTTCCAGCATCTCCTACAAGAGAGCGCCCGGGCTCAATCCAAATTTCAGGAATTTCTACTCCTAACTGTTTGGACTGCTTTTTGACCTCTTCTATAATAACTTCCACATACTGAGAAACAGGGATAGGCTGATCTTCTTCCGTATAACGAATGCCAAAACCCCCGCCTAAATTTAATACCTGCGGAACAAATTTTATACGTTGTTTCCACTCTTTCATTTTTGCAAAAAGCTTTTGAGTCGCCATAATAAATCCCGTTGTTTCAAAAATTTGCGATCCTATATGACAGTGAATACCTAAAAGTTCTAGCCCCTTGCTATTTTGCACAAGATGCACAGCTTCGTCTGCTTGACCGTTTTGAAGATCAAATCCAAACTTCGAGTCTTCTTGCCCTGTCAAGATATAATCATGTGTATGAGCTTCAATTCCAGGTGTTAATCTGAGAAGAACAGGCATCTTTTTTTGATACTGTTCCGTTATTTCCTCAAGCAATGCAATTTCATAAAAATTATCAACTACAATGCATCCTACATCTTCTTTGACGGCCATTTCTAGTTCTGCTCGGCTTTTATTGTTTCCGTGAAAATGAATCCGTTCTTTTGGAAAGTCAGCTGCTAAAGCCGTATACAGTTCTCCCCCCGAAACAACGTCTAACGAAAGACCTTCTTCATGAACGACTTGGACCATTGCAATTGTCGAAAAAGCTTTGCTTGCATAAGCGACCTGTGCTTTTACCCCATGCTTTTCAAATGTTTCTTTAAATCCTCTAGCACGCTGCCGAATTAAAGCCACGTCATATACGTAAAGGGGTGTCCCAAAATTTGATGCTAATTCAACCGTATCAACTCCACCAATTTCCAGATGCCCCTGCTTATTTATGCGACTTGTTCCGTGTAAAAACATGTTTAGACCCCGTTCCTGTGTATAGTGTAAAAAAGACAGTTAACGGCAATTCGCTGCTAACTGTCTAAATATTTATTATTTTCCATATTTAAAACAAATCTATCACATCTTCATACAGGTTTCAACCACATATTTTGTTTAAGGTTTTGCAGGCTGGCGGTCTTTATCCTGCGGATGCACAATACTAGGTCGCGGATTCGCTCCAGGAACCGGTGTGCGGATGAGAATCTGCCACAAAGCCTGCGGATTAAATGGAAGAAACGGCCACAAATAAGGCGTATTTAATGATTTTAGTCGCGCCATGTAGAGAATGATACACGTTGTCGCAATAAGAAACCCTGGAGTATGAAAGGCCGCCACGAAAATTAACAGAAACAATCGCAGCATTTTATTTGCTACCGCTAGCTCATAGCTTGGCGTCGCGAATGAACCAATTGCTGCAATAGCCACATACAAAATAACCTCCGGAACAAAAAGACCTACATCAATAGCAATTTGCCCAATAAGCGCGGCTGCAATCAAGCCCATCGCCGTGGCAAGCGGCGTCGGCGTATGAATGGCCGCCATCCTCAGAAATTCAATCCCAAAATCAGCTAGGAAAATTTGAACAACAGTTGGAATATTTGTTTCTTCGTTTGGCCCAATAAATTGCAATTTTGACGGCAGCAAGTCTGGCTCAAGTACAAATAACAGCCATAACGGTAATAAGAAAAGAGAAGCAAGAATTCCTAAAAACCGTATCCAGCGGATAAACGTACCGACAGAAGGAGCCTGCCTGTATTCTTCCGCATGCTGCACGTGATGAAACAGCGTAGTTGGCGTAATAATAACGCTTGGAGACGTATCGGTAATAATGATTACATGCCCTTCTAGCACATGAGCTGCTGCTGTGTCCGGTCGTTCTGTATAGCGTACCATTGGAAAAGGATTAATTCCTTGTTTGACTAAGAACTCTTCAATTGATTTGTCAGCCATCGGCAAACCATCTATATCAATTGCTTCCAGTTCATCTTTTATCAGTTTAACCAGCCCTGGATCAGCTACGCCATTTATGTACCCAATCGCTACGTCCAATTTTGATCGTTCGCCTACCTTCATAATTTCAAAACGAAATCTTCCGTCACGAATTCGTCTTCTTGTTAACGCTGTATTGATAATGATGTTTTCAGTGTATCCATCTCTTGCTCCGCGAATCACTTTCTCTGTATCCGCTTCTTCAGGGGATCTGCCAGGATATGTACGCACATCGACTTCAAAGCCAACTTCTTCACCGTCAATTAAAACGAATAGCAGTCCTGATAAAACCGATACCATTCCATCATCCAGCGTCTTTAAAGGCTTGACTTGCTGATGAATAAGACGGTTTTCAACAATATCCTTTAACTTTGCTCGTTCAACTTCATTATCATTAATTTGAATGAGTACTTTTGCAATTTCAATAATAAATGAACTATCACACAGCCCCGTTACGTAGTAAATATGAACTTCTCGATCCAAAATAAGCAGTTTACGTACTCCCACATCAAAGCTTGTGTTCATACTAGCGTTTTCCTTGAACCACTGATCGTTTTTTTGCACTTTTGAAAAAATAGCTGTTTTCTTCTCTGCTAGCTTACCCAAACGAACCGCTCCTTTCTAAAATAAGTCTTGCTGCTTTTTCAGTAATAGGACATCCCAGTTTGACATCATCCATCCTAGCCATTTTGCCGATATCTCCTATTCCTACAACTAAGGGAATATCGAGCTGATCCAAGCAGTAAACTGTATCTCCATTAATTCGTCCGACTTCTAACTCTTGAATTCCGCTTTTATCCACGCCGTAATGCGATATTTCCCCAAAACGATCAATGGTCACATCCACTCTTGTCCATTCGCTTTGATGAGTACGTGATGCAACGGCAATCACTCCAAGAACTTCTACTTGAGGATGCTTTGCTACATGCAGCAAAGCAATTTCCCCAGGTCCTTCCTCTAAGAAACCGCTATCGTCGAACATCACAAAGACGGGATCATATGGTGCTTGAAGAATTAAATCTACCGTTTGACTCCCTGTTAACGTAGTAGGGTTTCCATATGACCTCGAAATGCACCTGCCACCAACGGATTTAGCTACATGCTCAATTGCTTTGCGCGCATATTCATCGCCATCGGTTACAATAATGATCCTTCTTTTTTTCATAATCTTTTATCCTTTCGGTTTAAAGATTAACGCGATAATAAAAGCAAATAAAATAGCTGCTGAAATTCCAGCGGAGGTAAGTTCAAAAATCCCAATCCCAATCCCGATAAATCCATGGTCATCCGCTTGCTTCATCGCTCCGTGCAGCAAGGAATGACCAAAGCTTGTAATTGGAACCGTCGCTCCGGCGCCAGCAAATTCAATCAACTTATCATAAAGACCAAATCCATCTAAAATCGCTCCCGCAACTACAAACGAACTCATAACATGCGCTGGAGTAAGTTTAGCAAGATCCAGCAGCAGCTGCCCAATAACGCAAATGATTCCTCCTACAGCAAAAGCTATTACATACTCCATTGATCATCCCCCTCCCCGATATGTTCTAAGACGACGCCATGAGCAATTGTTGGAATTGACTCTTTTTGCTGAATCATCGTTGGACTTAAAAGAGCTCCTGTTGCCACCATAAACACTTTCTTTAAGTTTCCCGATTTTAATTCATTTAAAATATGACCATACGTGACAATAGCCGAGCAGCCGCAGCCGCTTCCTCCTGCAAATACATTTTGGTCGGGGCGATATACCATTAATCCGCAATCATTATGATTGGTTGATATATCGTAGCCTTCGTCCTTGAGCAGCTGTTTTAAAATTGGACTGCCTACACCAGATAAATCTCCTGTTAAAATAAGATCATACTCGCTTGGCGCGACGTTTAAGTCTTCCAAATGCCTTTGAATGGTATCTGCAGCAGCTGGTGCCATAGCAGAACCCATATCGTTTGCGTTTTTAATCCCATAATCCATTACACGCCCAATCGTTGCAGACGTGAGACGCACAATACCTTTTTCTTTCGAGACCAGCGCTGCCCCTGCTCCCGTAATAGTTGCCGTTGCCGTATCTGGTTTTTGTCCTCCGTACTCGGTAGGATTTCGAAATTGGCGCTCAGCGGTTGCGTTATGACTGCTCGCTGATGCAATAACACGATTAGCAAATCCCGCATCCACAAGAGCTGCCCCTGTTGCCAGCGTTTCCATTGATGTGGAGCAAGCGCCAAACATGCATAGAAATGGAATTTGGTTATGTCGAGCTACAAAATTAGCCGTTACGTTCTGATTTAATAAATCTCCAGCCAAAAACAAATCAATGTCTTCATAGGATAAATTTATTTTTTGCAAGCAGGAGTCAATGGACTCCGTCATCAGTCTTCTTTCAGCTAACTCCCAGTTGTCTTCTTCACAGTGCAAATCTTTATGTGTAATATCAAATGTTTCTCCCAACGGTCCATCTGCTTCTTTTGGCCCTACGGCTGTTCCTGTAGCATTAATGTAAATAGGATTTTCATAAACCCACGTTTGCTTTCCAGTTTTTCTCATAATCCCCCTCTTTTCATAGCAAATAAGTTTTAAAAAGGTAGCGAATGATTCCTACAACGTAAGCCGAAACCGTCCCAAATACAATGACGTTTCCAGCCAGCTTGAACATGTTGGTCGCAACTCCGAGAACAATTCCTTCACTTCGATGTTCAAGCGCTGCACTCGTCATGGAATTGGCAAAACCCGTAACAGGAACGGCTGAACCTGCACCTGCGAATTGACCAATACGATCATATATCCCAAACCCGGTTAAGAGCGCAGATATTAAAATAAGGGTTGCGACGGTAGGATTACCTGCATTTTTTTCATTAAAGTCAAAAAATGCAATATAGAAATTTTGAATTGCCTGTCCTAATGTACAAATGATTCCCCCTACCAAAAAGGCCTTTAGGCAATTTGCCACATATGAAGGTTTAGGCTGAAATGGTTTAATGCTTTCTTGATAGTTATCTTTTAATTTTTGATTATTTGCCATGTTACATACATCCTTTTCTTATTGATTAACAAAATAAATCCAATGAAATAATGACCCGCATACTTTGCCTAGTACAATGGCCATTAACAATAAAATAAGCTTGCCTTCCATTCCTATTCGTTTCGTTAACGTCGGCAATACATTAAGCACTTCTGTTAACGCTGCTGCCAGCATTCCAATAAAAATACCGCTCGTTAGACCTATGATCATAATAAGCACCGCAGGAAACTGCCACGTGTATTGATGAAGACTGCACCAACCGCCTGTAACGGCACCACCTACGACTCCCCACTCATATGCTTGAATGTATTTCATGGTTTTGGTCAGCTGCATCAAACGCGGAATAATGCCCAGCACCGTTAAAAATGCTACAAATCCAGCACCTGCAGCCAATCCTCCCGCAAGTCCAATTACAATGGTCATCACAATGTTAATGATCATCAATTTTTTTCATACTTTCTTTATTCTCGTGCATAATGACGTATTGATCTAAGTCTTGCTGGTAATTAAACATTTCGACTTCGAGAGGACTAGGCTCTTCATTAATTCGTTTTCTAAAGACGTGGTTAAAAAACAGAATCATTCCCAACCCTAAACCGATAGAGTAAGGTACTTGAATCAGCAAAGGCTGCTTATCTCTCAGACCGGTCAGCATATAGAACAATTTTTGATGTACTTGTCTCATACTCACATCTTCGTGAAAGTTCATAATTGCTAAAGCAGCTCCGATGAAGAGAAGAAACCAAACAGCTAGAAAAAACAAAAAGGAATATTGTCTCTTTTTATACACGACCTCTACAATTGTTTGAGCGGGTCCAATCGTCTGAATGTCTAAGTGCGGATACTGAGAGGCAACTTTTTCAATTACCTTCATTAAATCAACAATGATAATATTTCGATCACTCATACTTACTTGATAGACAATTAGCTTTTCAATTTGCTTTTGAACAGAATCTCCTGCTATAACCATTGCTAATTGTCCAATATTTACAGCTTCATCAGGTTTTACTTGAATACGATGCCTCATTTTAAGATAAAGAACGTTTTCCATTCATATCACACCTTACGATTCATTATCTCCCTGTACGTGTAGTATGGATTTTCTTAAATTTTCTAATTCACGTTTCTGAACAGACCATTAATTACCAAATAAAAAAAAGCAATCCGTTTCACTATTCTTCTTTGAATAGCAAAACGGATTGCTTCTTAAGTATTACGTGTCATTCATATGCAGCTTCATTTGTTTTAAGATTTTCTTCTCAAGCCTCGATACCTGAACCTGAGAAATTCCCAGCCTTGCGGCCACTTCGGACTGAGTTTGATCTTTGTAATACCTCAAATAGACAATGAGCTTTTCACGCTCATCAAGTTCTTCAATTGCTTCTTTTAATGCAATTTTATCAAACCACTTCGCTTCCGTATGATCAGCAATTTGGTCAAGAAGGGTAATTGGATCTCCATCATTTTCATAGACGGTCTCGTGAATAGACGAAGGAGCACGATTAGCTTCTTGAGCCAGCACTACTTCTTCAGGAGTGAGATCCAAATGTTCTGCAACCTCAGCGACTGTAGGGACGCGTCCAAGCAATTTGGAAAGCTCATCTTTTGCTTTACGTATTTTATTGCTCATTTCTTTCAGAGAACGGCTAACCTTTACCGTGCCATCATCACGAATAAACCGCTGAATTTCACCAATAATCATCGGAACAGCATATGTTGAAAATTTAACATCATACGATAGGTCAAATTTATCAACGGACTTTAATAGTCCTATACATCCAATTTGAAATAAATCATCGGGCTCATAACCACGGTTAATAAAACGTTGAACAACCGACCAAACGAGCCGCATATTTTTTTGGACGATTGTATCTCGTGCAATTTGATCACCTTGCTGACTGCGCTTGATGAGGTCTTTAACTTCATGATCCTTTAAATACGGTTCGTTTTTATTTTTTTTGACCTCCACATCCATTGGCAAGTCTCCTTAATTACATAGCGCTTTACTATTTGTTAAGTGCTTTTTTAAATATAAGGTCGTACCTTCTAATACAGTAGACTCTACTCGAATTTCGTCCATAAAGTTTTCCATTATGGTGAAACCCATTCCAGAGCGTTCTAGATCTGGTTTCGTTGTGTATAAAGGCTGCTTTGCTTCATCCACGTTATCGATACCAATTCCTTCATCACGAATCATCAGCTCCACTACACCGTCTTCATGAAGCGTCACAGAAATATATACCACACCATCCGGATTGCTTTCGTAGCCGTGAATAATAGCATTTGTTACTGCTTCAGATACGACTGTTTTAATTTCTGTTAACTCATCCATTGTTGGATCTAACTGTGTAATAAATGATGCTACCGTGACACGGGCAAACGATTCATTTTGACTAAGCGCGGAAAATTGGAGGTTCATTTGATTTTTCATTATGCCACCCCCAATTTTTGAAGCGCGTTTTCTTCATTAGGTTCAAAACGAATAATTTTAAATAAGCCTGACATATTAAACAAACGTTCTACAGCGGGAGAAATAGCGCATACAACCATTTCCCCACCGTTATTATGAACTTGTTTGTATCTCCCTAAAATAACCCCCAAGCCAGAGCTGTCCATAAAGGTTAAATGCTGTAGATTTAAAATCAAATGGCTGATAGATTCCTTCTCTATCGCTTGGGTGATTTTGCTTCTTAGCTCTTCTGCCGTATGATGATCTAATTCTCCTGTTAATCGAACCAACAAGACATCTTGTTTGAATTCCAGTTCAATTGAAAGACTCACTATACAAACCTCCTCGGAAATCTTATAGTCAATCTTTCGCTGCCAACAGAATAGAATCCTTCTCACCGACAAAACTAGTTCTATTTCGTCACATTTAGCTGTTTAAGATGTTTGAGAGAAAATAGAGAATGTACGTTTAAATAGCTTCCACCAAGAAGCAGCATCGATATCTTCTTTTGCAAGAAGCGGTGAAGAACTCATTACTTTGTTATCCTTCTTAATGGTCAACGTTCCAATTTTGTCGCCTTTTTGAATAGGCGCATTTAACTTCTCGTTCATTTTCACTTCTGTTTTAACATCTTTGGCTGCATTTCCTTTTTTCAATAAAACAGAAATAGGCTCTGACGTAACGGCTGTTACCTGATCTTCACTACCCTTGTTTACATCTATCTTGGCAATAACGTCTCCTTTTTTGTATAAAGGCTTCGTTGTATATTGACTGAATGCGTAGTCTAACATTTTGGTTACTTGATTATTGCGATCTTTTGGCGTGCTTGCACCGAATACAACCGCTAACACACGCATATTTCCCTTTTTAGCGGTAGCTGTCAGGCAATACTTAGCTTGACCTGTAAATCCCGTTTTGAGTCCATCAACCCCGGGATAAAATTTCACTAAACGATTCGTATTTACTAACCAAAACTTCTTATCTGTATCCGTGCGTAAATAAGCTTCGTATTTACTTGTATAGTTAATAATTTTTTCATACTTTAGTAGCTCTCTGCCCATCATGGCCATATCATGAGCTGTACTATAGTGATTTTCTACAGGCAGGCCTGTCGGATTTTGAAATTTTGTATGAGTCAAACCAAGCTCTTTCGCTTTTTGGTTCATCTTTGCTACAAATTTTTCTTCTGATCCAGCTAAATATTCAGCCATTGCCATAGAAGCATCGTTACCAGAACCTATCGCAATCCCTTTTAGCAAATCATTTACCGTCATTTCTTCTCCGGGCTCTAAAAAGATTTGTGAGCCTCCCATTGAAGCGGCATATTCACTTGCTCGCACTTTATCTTTTAAGGTAATTTTCCCTTTATCCAAAGCCTCCATAATTAAAATCATTGTCATAATTTTAGTCATACTGGCAGGGGGAAGTTCTTGATTACTATTTTTTTCGTATAGAATTTTTCCTGTATCCCGTTCAATTAAAATAGCTGACCTAGCACTGTCAGCAAGCTCAGAACTCTTTTTTTCTGCGGCTAAAACAGGTTGCGTCATAAGTGGAAATAAAAATATGACAACGAGTAACTTTACAATAGTTCGCTTCATCTCCACAAACCTCCATTCTTTATACAACCTATTTTTTCCAAGGTATAATCGATTTATACTAAACGAAATAAAAAAAGCATCGAGAAATTCTCGATGCTTGAAGTCATATTTTCTTCTTATTTTTGATCAGCTGGAAGTTGCTTTACTACTTCTTTTACAAGCGATAAAAACTGCTGTTTTACTTTTTCAGTCGTTTCAATCACTTCTTCATGATTTAACGGCTGATCTAAAATACCAGCTGCCATATTAGAAATACAAGAAATACCCAGTACTTTCATACCTGCATGGCGTGCTACAATAACTTCTGGTACTGTAGACATACCGACCGCGTCTCCCCCGATAATGCGAAGCATTCGTACTTCAGCAGGCGTTTCATATGTTGGACCTGTATTTCCTACATATACACCTTCTTGTAAGGCGATATTTAAATCAGCTCCTACTTTCTTCGCTAATTGACGAAGGTCCTTGCAGTAAGCAGTTGACATATCCGGGAATCTTACGCCAAAATCAGAGTCATTAGGTCCAATCAAAGGGTTCGTTCCAAAGTTATTAATATGATCAGAAATAATCATTAAGTCTCCTGGATTAAAGGATTCGTTTACTCCGCCTGCTGCATTCGTTACAATCAACGTTTCTACACCGATTTCTTTCATTACGCGCACTGGAAATGTTACTTTATCAAGGGCGTACCCTTCATAAAAGTGAAAACGTCCTTGCATAGCTACAACCGGTACGTCATGAATAGTACCTATTACTAATTGACCTGCGTGACCTTCAACTGTTGAAACCGGGAACTCAGGAATGTCGTTGTACGGAATTTTTACCGCGCCTTCAATTTCGTCAGCTAATACCCCTAGTCCAGAACCTAAAATAAGCCCAATGGTTGGTGTAACAGCTGATTGATTTTTAATATATGCTGCTGCTTTTTCAATATATTCTTTTGTCATACTCCATTCCCCCTGCTTAATTCAGCTCTTGTAAAAAACTTTTTCCATGCTTAGGCATTGCTACGCCAAAATTTTCTGCTACCGTTGCGCCAATATCCGCAAACGTTTGACGAATAGAAAGTTCTTTTCCTTCTTTCATGCCTTTATTGTACACAAGAAGCGGCACGTATTCACGCGTATGGTCTGTCCCATGATGAACAGGGTCATTTCCATGATCCGCTGTAATAATCAATAAATCATCTTCTTTTAATAAATCAAATACTTCTTCCAAGCGTGCATCATATTCTTCAAGCGCTTGCCCATATCCTTGTGGATCGCGGCGATGGCCATAGAGAGCATCAAAATCAACTAAATTTAAGAAGCTTAAGCCTGTGAAGTCCATGTTTAATGTATCAACTAGCTTATCCATGCCGTCCATATTCGACTTGGTACGAAGAGATTTTGTGACCCCTTCTCCGTCGTAAATATCAGAAATTTTACCGATAGCAATAACATCGATGTCATTGTCTTTTAATTCATTCATTACTGTACGTCCAAAAGGCTTTAATGCATAGTCATGACGATTGGATGTACGAGTGAAGTTACCTGGTTCACCTAAAAACGGGCGAGCGATAACACGTCCAATCATATATGGATCATCAAGCGTTAATTCACGAGCAATCTCACAAATTTTGTACAATTCATCAATTGGAACAATTTCTTCATGAGCAGCAATTTGCAAAACAGAATCTGCTGATGTATAGACGATTAAGTCACCTGTTTCCATATGCTGTTTTCCTAGCTCATCTAAAATTTCTGTACCAGATGCTGGTTTGTTTCCAATAATTTTACGGCCTGTTTTTTCTTCTAATTGTGAAATCAGCTCTTCTGGAAATCCGTCTGGAAACACATTAAAAGGCGTATCAATATTAAGGCCCATAATTTCCCAATGACCTGTCATTGTATCTTTTCCGGCAGAAGCTTCCTGCATCTTTGTATAGTAAGCCAACGGCTTTTCGGCTTTATCAATTCCTTTAATTTCACGGATATTGCTTAGACCAAGCTTAGCCATATTAGGCATATGAAGACCGTTGCAGTGTTCTGCAATATGACCAAACGTATCGGCACCTTTATCATTGTATTTTTCAGCATCCGGTGATTCACCGATACCTACTGAATCCATGACAACTAAAAATACGCGTTTATATGTATGCGCCATTTTATTCCCTCCAAATATCAATTTATTTATTCTCTATAAAATTCCCGTTTGGAAATAATTTAACCATCTTCTCTTATTGGTCAGAAGTCTGACCTCTCTATTAGTATAGACGCTTTTTATTTTTTTGTACACAGGAATGAAAGTGTTTTCAATCAAAAAAACCAATGTCTATGAACTTACTGGACATTGGGATCTTCCTACGCTCGCGGGTGAAACTGATTGTATACATCTTTTAAACGCGCTTTTGTGACATGTGTATAAATTTGAGTGGTCGAAATATCCGCATGCCCGAGCATTTCTTGAACAGCTCTCAAATCCGCGCCGTTCTCTAACAAATGAGTAGCAAACGAATGGCGTAACGTATGTGGAGTTAATTCTTTTTCAATTTTTGCTTCAGAAGCTAACTTTTTTAATATTTTCCAAAACCCCTGCCTTGTCAAGCGCCTTCCATGATGATTAACAAAAAGTGCTTTGTCCTGTTCCTTTTGCTTTGTTAAAATACTCCGGCCATGCTGTAAGTACTCTTCAATCGCCTCTGTTGCCAACCTTCCGATGGGGACAATTCTTTCTTTATTCCCTTTTCCGATACACCGAATAAATCCCATCGTCAAATGTGCATCATCAATATTTAAGTTAACGAGTTCAGATACACGAATTCCAGTAGCATAAAGCAATTCAAGCATCGCTTTGTCTCGTATGCCAAAAGGCGTCGAAGTATCAAACACATTTAACAGCGCCTCTACTTCCTCTGCATTTAGCACTTTTGGCAGCTTGCGCTCAAGCTGCGGAGTATCAATATGAACGGATGGATCTGTATCCGCTGCTTTTTCCCTTAGTAAGAATTGATGAAAAGATCTAGTTGAAGCCACATGTCTCGCAATCGTTTTAGATGATTTTTGCTGATCACTTAAATATTTCAGAAAATTAACGATGTGGAGTCTTGTTACTTCATTAAATGATTTCAGCTGCTCTACATGCTCTAAATATTGAGCATACTTTTTTAAATCTCGTTCATACGAATCAATCGTATTTTTCGCCAGTCCCCGCTCTACTACTAAATAATGAATAAAATCTTGAATTTGATCATTCAATAGCCTCTACTCCCCGTTTTGATAAAACATAAATAAACGCTCCAGCCACGTCTGATCTTTGTTCACACTTGCTTGCATGACCTTAACTGCTGAACCCGACGGCTCATCATAACGTTTATAATTTTGATACTCTTGAGATACCCATATCATTCCAAAATAAAACAAAAGAGTAAACCCGGTAAATAAGATAAATACTTTACATGTATTATATACCATTTCAGTCCATGATTTCATGAAACAATTCCTCCAATTTTTGATTCTATTAGAAGATATGCCAATTGGGACAGGTTTTATACATGTTTCTTGCCTTTATACGCTGAGTTCTCTCCTTGTCATTTCCTTCCTTTCTATAAAACCATATAGCTTGTAACCTCGTTATTTTTTCTATTTATGTACAACAAAAAACCTTCTCCATTATGGAAAAGGCTTTTACTGCTTGTCTTCTTTATCCTGACAGCGATGGCAAATGCCATGAAATGTCAAGCGGTGATCTTTAATTTTAAAATTCCATTGCTTTTCCACAATTTCTTCAACGTCTTCAAGCAAATCTTCTTGAATTTCGTCCACAGATCCACATTCCATACACACAAGGTGATGATGAAAGTGTGCGGCTCCTTCTTGTCTTAAATCGTAGCGAGAAACGCCATCGCCAAAGTTTATTTTATCAACAATTTTAAGTTCAGTTAACAATTCTAACGTACGATAAACAGTTGCCAATCCAATTTCCGGAGACTTTTCCTTGACGAGGAGATATACATCTTCGGCACTTAAATGATCCTCTTCATGTTCAAGAAGTACTCTTACAGTCGCCTCACGTTGAGGTGTCAATTTATAGCTAGCTGAGTGCAACTGCTGCTTAATTCGCTCAATTCGACTTTCCATAATTATTCCCTCCCTCGCCATTCACTAATCCATTATATCAGATGTGTCGAGGGTGTCAAAATAAAGTTATTCTTAATAAGAAAAAAGAATTCTTTTTATTTAATACTTATTCTTACTTATTTAATAGAGCCATTACACTTTTCATTAAAGTAGGTGATACGTAAGCTTCAACTGTAGCTGCACAGGCAACCAAGCATATCATTGCAATCATCGTGCCGCTATAGCGTAAAAAGGATGCAGAAATTGGCTCCGCTGCTTTTTTAAAAAACTGCTGCCGCACGAGCTTCAAAGAAAAGGCAACTGAAGCTGCAGACAGAATCAGAAATGCCGGTATGAGAAAGATATTTTGCGGCATAACAGATACAAAAGATAGCGCAAACCCAGAGAGTCCCATTTGATTGACTAAAAAGCCTACGGTAAAACCAATCACCATTCCTTTTAAAAACAGCAGAATTAACACTACAGGCAAACCAATAATAGCAATTCCTAGTATCCAAATGAGCCCTAAGTATTTAACATTGTGAAAAAAACTTTGCTGAAACATTTCAACGCTGCTTGCTACTTCCCCACTCTTTACCTGTCCGAAAAACCGGTTTAAATAGAAGTACAGGTCTTCTTTTTGATCAAGCGTCAAACTATTTACAACAATAGCCCCAAAAATGATTCCCATTAAAAACAGCACGGTTACAAATAAATAAATAGAACTGTTTTCTTGAAAATGTCTTGCATACGATAATGGCAATTGTTTTTTTCTCATCGTCTTCCTCCTATTAATCGCTTAATAGAGTGTATGATAGAGTACAAAAACTATGCCAAGAATCTTTTAAATCTATCACATAAAAAAGAGATTAAGACATAATGAAATTAATCTAATCTAAATAAGAACAAATGAGATAGTATGGATAGCTTGTGACACCGCTGTTGATTTTCATGCAAGGCTTCGCTTTCCGCGGGAGTCTTCGCCTTGACCTCCAATCAACCGCTAGAACCAACTACATAAATGAAAGCTACGTTCACCATCAACTTAAAAAAAATCCGAACGAATTTGATTCTAAATCAAGAATCTCTATTTATCGTTCGGATTTTTCTTCAACTAATATATGGTTGTCACACATTTTTTAAGCTAGAGATACGCGCATGCCTGTTTTTTCTCACATCAAATGACGTTTCAATGTAAACCTCTAAATTGCTAGATTGCCGTACGTATGTAAAAGAAAAAACTCTCTTACTCTCCTAATCCGCTTTTTAACTGTAAGTACTGCACAGCATATGCTGTTTTTGCATCGTAAATTTCTTTGTTTTGAATAAGAGTAAGGGCCTCATCTACAGTAACTTCCATCACTTCAACAAATTCATCTTCGTCCAATTCCGCTTTGGTGGTCATCACTTTTAAATCTTCTGCTAAATAAACGTGAACCAACTCATCTGCAAAACCTGGCGATGTGTAAAAAGAAATAATATGGCTAAGGGAATCTGTTGTATAGCCCGTTTCTTCTTCTAACTCACGTTTTGCCGTTACAATCGGCTCTTCTCCTTTTTCCAGCTTGCCGGCTGGAATTTCCACTAAAATACGATCCATCGGTCTGCGATACTGTTTGACCATAACCATTTTATGATCGCTTGTTAACGCAATGACAGCGACAGCTCCAGGATGCTTAACTACTTCTCTTGTACTCGTTTTTCCGTTCGGAAGCTCTACTTCTTCTAAGTACAAATCAATCACTCTGCCTCCAAACAGCTTTTCAGAAGACCGCATTTTTTCTGTTAAATGATCCATTTTCTCCACCTCGTTCTATTTTTTTGACTCTTACATATATTCTATCATACGAATCTTGGGAGGTAGAAAAAATGAAAGTTTATGTTCACGAGAAGCAAATCATTTTAGTCGGTAAAGCATGGGAAATTAAGCAAAAGTTAAAAGAATACGGCGAACAATTTCAGTATGTTGATGAGTGGACGAACGCTATCTCTCAAAATTTTAATTCTTACAAACAACAAGCAGACTGCAGACACTAATTGTGCTGCAGTTTTTTAATCTTCTTATTTGAGTTTTCCTCTATCATAGCGCTACAATAGATAGAAACAAGTAAAAAATAAGGAGTGGCATATATGGAAAAAAGACGCTTAGGTACTTCAGATTTGCTGGTCAGTACATTAGGTTTAGGATGCATGTCTCTTGGCACGGAACAGAAACACGCTGTCAATATGATTGATGAAGCTCTGGAATATGGCATTAATTATTTTGATACAGCAGATTTATATGACTTTGGCTTAAACGAGGAGTTTGTGGGACAAGCTTTAAAAAACCGCAGACATGATATTGTTTTAGCCACAAAAGTAGGAAATCGCTGGAATGATGCAAAAGACAGCTGGACGTGGGATCCGTCTAAAGCTTACATAAAAGATGAAGTGAAAGAAAGCCTGCGCCGGCTTCAAACGGATTACATCGATTTATATCAACTGCACGGAGGGACTGTTGAAGACAATATTGAAGAAACGATTGAAGCATTTGAAGAATTAAAACAAGAAGGCGTCATTCGCTACTATGGTATTTCATCTATCCGGCCGAATGTGATTCGAGAGTATGTGCAAAACTCTTCTATTGTCAGTGTCATGATGCAATATAGCTTGTTAGACAGACGTCCTGAAGAAAGTGCACTTCCCCTTTTGCACGATAACGGCATTAGCGTTGTAGCCAGAGGTCCAGTAGCCAAAGGGCTGCTAACCGAAAAAGGAGAGCAAAAGCTTGCTGCATTCGAAGGTAAGGGATACTTAGACTATAGCGGTACGGAATTATCAAAAACGATTGAAGCATTTCGTCACGTACGACCAAATCACTCTCTGAATTCAACTGCACTTCAATACTGTTTAGCTAATCCTACGGTAGCCTCAGTTGTAGCAGGAGCAAGCTCTTCTTCACAGCTTCGTGAAAACGTAAAGGCTGTCGAGACCTCCCCCCTACAGCCTACTGAAGTGAACAAACTGCACTCGATTTTTAAAGCAAATCAATATGAAGCTCATCGTTAAAAAATAAAAGCGCCTTTATCGGCGCTTTTATTTTTTAAATTCGGACCAGTTCATATCACTTTCATTTAACAGTTCTTCAAACGATTTATTTTTTTCTTTTTCTTTTCGAATTCGAGCAGCTTCTTTACGTTCTGTTTCTTTCTGCTCTTCTTCTTTTAAAGAAAGCGCCTGTTTTTTAGCCTGAAGCTGTTTTAATAAGCTATCATTTAGCTGATCTTTGATACTGAGCTGATCATTTTGTTTTTGTGCTGATTGTTTTTGCTTTTTTTTAGCCATCACAATTCCCCCGCTACTTTAATTGAGAGATATTGTATCATATTCTTGCTTTTGTTACCAAAAATCAAAATGCATCTAGTTTTACATGTTCATCAATGATTAGAGTTGGCTCTGTAGACTGTTGAATATCTTCTACCGTATAGCCTTTCGCTACTTCGACAAGTTTTAGGCCTTCTGCCGTAATGTCAATGACCGCTCGATCTGTAATAATACGATCTACTACCCCTTTTCCTGTCAGAGGGAGGGTGCACTCATTTAAGATTTTAGGTTGGTCTTTTCTCGTCACATGTTCCATAATAACAATGATGCGCTGCGCTCCATGAACTAAATCCATTGCACCGCCCATTCCTTTAATCATTTTTCCAGGAATCATCCAGTTAGCTAAGTCACCAGTTTTTGAGACTTCCATGCCTCCTAAAATCGCAATATTAATATGCCCTCCGCGAATCATGCCAAACGATTCAGCACTGTCGAAGTAAGAAGCCCCTTTTGTCGCCGTTACGGTTTCTTTACCTGCATTAATTAAATCAGGATCTACTTCTCCTTCTTTCGGATATGGTCCAATGCCTAACAGACCGTTTTCGGACTGAAGCACAACCGTTTTATTATCTGAGATATGATTAGCCACAAGCGTTGGAATACCAATTCCAAGGTTTACATAAAATCCGTCCAAAATTTCTTTTTCAGCACGTTTTGCAATTCGCTCTCTCACGTTCACGCCGTTTTCAATCATGAAAAATCTCTCCCCTTTTGTTATTTTTGAACGGTTAAACGCTCAATACGTTTTTCTTGTTCACCAATAATTAACGATTGAACATATACACTAGGTGTGTGGATAATATTTGGATCAAGTGAACCTGTTGGATGAAGTTCCTCTACTTCTGCTATCGTCACTTTTCCTGCTGCTGCAATCATTGGGCTGAAATTGCGCGCTGTCTTGTTATACACTAAATTCCCCATATGATCGGCTTTCCAAGCTCTAACCAAACTAAAATCAGCTTTTAACGCCTCTTCTAGTAAATATTCTTTCCCATCAAACACACGAACTTCTTTTCCTTCAGCAATGGGTGTTCCCACTCCCGCTGGTGTATAAAATGCAGGTATGCCCGCTCCGCCGGCGCGAATCTTTTCAGCTAGCGTGCCTTGAGGTAGCAATTCTACTTCAATTTCTCCTGACAATACTTGTCTTTCAAACTCTTTATTTTCTCCCACGTAAGAGCCAATCATCTTTTTAATTTGTTTGTTTTTCAGAAGCAGTCCAAGTCCCCAGTCGTCTACGCCGCAGTTATTTGAAATTACGGTTAAATCTTTTACCCCTGTTTCAACTAACGCTAAAATCAAATTCTCCGGAATTCCACATAAACCAAAACCACCGACCATCATCGTAGCACCGTCGTGAATATCTTTCACCGCTTCTTTAAACGACGTATGTACTTGTTTCATACATAACCACCCCTTCGTTATTTTTGAAAACGCTTTCTAATCTATTATAAAAGATTTTTATTTCTTTTTAAATATATATATAACTAAAAATTATAATTTAATCATTTTTTTGTCAAAAAAGTTATATTAGTAGACAAAATTCAAAGAAAAACAAAAACGCCACGAGTTCCAAAGCAGTATGTTTGGAATCTGTGGCGTTGTGATATAGCTTTAATGTTTGTTAAAGCTATATCAAAAATTAAGGACGTTCAACGATTGTTGCAACACCTTGGCCTCCGCCAATACATAACGTTGCTAAACCAAGTTTTGCGTCGCGTTTTTGCATTTCATGAATAAGTGAAACCAGGACACGTGTACCACTTGCACCAATAGGATGTCCAAGCGCAATTGCTCCACCGTTTACATTTAAAATATCATGGTTAAATTGAAGTTCACGATCCACAGCGATTGACTGTGCAGCGAATGCTTCGTTTGCTTCTACTAGTTGAACGTCTTCTAATGAAACAGCAGCTCTTTCAAGCGCCTTTTTCACTGCGCTTACAGGACCGATTCCCATAATGCTTGGGTCTACTCCAGCAGTTGCATTAGCTTTAATAGACACTAATGGTGTTAGGCCTAACTCGTCTGCTTTTTTACGGCTCATTACCACTACTGCAGCTGCACCGTCATTGATACCAGATGCATTACCAGCTGTTACTGAACCGTCTTTTTTGAAAGCTGGACGTAGCTTTCCTAGACTTTCAGCCGTTGTGCCTGCGCGTGGGAACTCATCTTGTTCAAAAATTGTTACTTGGCCTTTTCTTCCAGGCACTTCTACTGGCACAATTTCATCTGCGAAACGGCCAGATTGAATAGCTGCTTCTGCTTTTTGCTGACTTGAAGCTGCAAATGCATCTTGTTCGTCGCGAGTAATTTCATATTTATCACACAGGTTTTCAGCTGTAACGCCCATATGGTAGTCGTTAAATGCACACCATAATCCATCTTGGATCATGCTGTCGACTACTTTTTGATCGCCCATTTTAAACCCGTTGCGTGCATTTTTTAATAGGTATGGTGCTTGGCTCATGTTTTCCATTCCACCAGCAACAATCACATCAGCATCCCCAGCAAGAATCGCCTGTGTAGCGAGATGTACTGCTTTTAGTCCTGATCCGCATACTTTATTGATGGTTAATGCTGAAACAGTTTCAGGCAACCCTGCTGCTAAAGTTGCTTGTCGTGCTGGATTTTGTCCTAAACCTGCTTGTAAGACATTTCCCATAATAACTTCATCTACTTCGTTTGCTGATACCCCTGCTTTGTTTAAAGCTTCTTTAATTACAGTACCACCTAAAGTTGTTGCGGATACATTTTGTAAGCTTCCCCCAAAGCTGCCGATTGCTGTACGTACAGCGCTTACAATGACTACTTCTGTTTGACCCATGTCGAAAACCTCTCCTTACTGTTTGATTACTGTGATTAACTGTCACTTGTATTAATTTCGACATCACTTGCGAAATTCCTCTTTTTTTGTAAAAATTTATAATTTTTATTGAATTTTAATTTTTTAGAATTAAAATAAATATTAGTAAGCGTTTACATTGTGGGAGGAGAGCGGTTTATGGGATTTCCTGAAAAAGTAACAATTATAGAAGTTGGTCCACGAGATGGACTTCAAAATGAAAAAAATTTTGTTCCAACTGATAAAAAAATTAATTTTATCAAAAAATTAAAAGAAGCTGGACTATCTGAAATCGAAATTACATCCTTTGTTTCTCCAAAATGGGTTCCTCAAATGAAAGATGCTTCTACCATCGCACCTATATTCCAGCCTGATACATGCCGAAACATTGTACTGGTGCCGAATCAAAAAGGCTTGGAAAAGGCACTGCAAGCTGATTGCCGCTCGGTTGCGCTTTTTATTGGCGTAAGCGATACTTTTAATCAAAAAAATATTAACAAAAACACCGAAGAAGCTGTCCAAACGCTGCTTCCTCTCATTCAGCAGCTTAAGCAGCAAGAATGTTTTATTCGCACCTGCATTTCCACCGCCTTTTATTGCCCATATGAAGGAAAAATAAATGAACGTGACGTGCTGAGCCTTTGCGAAAGCTTTGTGGAAGCTGGAGTAGATGAGCTAAGCGTTGCCGATACAATTGGCATGGCAAATCCTAAAGATGTATTTTCACTTTTCTCGAAATTAAAACAAAGTTTTTCCCACACGCTACTTGCTGCGCACTTTCACGATACGAGAGGATTGGCTATTGCCAATATCTATGCAGCTCTGCAAGCCGGTATTAACAGGTTCGATTCATCCGCTGGCGGGCTAGGAGGATGTCCATTTGCTAAGGGAGCAACGGGAAACGTAGCTACCGAAGATCTTGTCTTTATGCTTCATGAAATGGGTATTTCCACTTCTATTAATGAAGAAAAGCTGCTCGAAGCGGTCGATTTTATCGCTCCTTACATTTCAAGACCGATTGAAAGCAAGCAATACTCTTTATTTGCACAGCGTTAAAAATTAGGTTTTTATGAGAGCGATGCTATAATAACTAATAGCTATATTAACAAAAGGAGCCGCTAATCATGAAAAAATGGCTATTATTAGTAGGAAGCGTTCTCGGAGCATTTGCCGCTCTTGGCATCTTTTTTACAAATCAAATGATGTACATCCGTAAAAAGACCGACAAAGTTATTATTGACCGCGATACGGAAGATGGCTTTTATGATGAGAAAGTCTATAGCACTCTTCCTAAAGAAGCATTTGTACTTCCTTCTTCTCTAGGCTATAACATAGCTGGGACCGTTATTAAACAACACGATCACAACCGATTTATGATTCTTTCGCATGGAGTCACAGTTCATTCACTGAATTCTATGAAATATGCTCGGCTTTTTCTGAAGCTTGGATGGAACGTCGTTCTTTATGATCATCGCCGTCACGGCAAGTCTGAAGGGAAAACAACGAGCTACGGCTATTATGAAAAGCTGGACCTTCAATCTGTTGTTCACTGGGTAAAAGAACAATTCGGTTCAACTATTTCCCTTGGGATTCACGGGGAGTCTATGGGAGCTGCGACCACTCTTTTGTATGCTGGAATGGAAGACGGAGCTGATTTTTATATTGTCGACTGCCCTTTTTCAGACTTGGAAGAACTTCTTGCCTATCGCTTAAAACAAGATTTCCATCTGCCCAAACAGCTTGTGATGCCAGCAGCCAATATTATTTTAAAATGGCGAGAAGGCTATTCATTTAAAGACGTATCCCCCATTTCAGTCGTAGATCAAATAAAACATCCTGTTCTGTTTATCCATAGTAAAGAAGATGACTATATTCTTCCTAAAATGACGGAGCAGCTGCATGCCAAAAAAATGGGTGCAAAACGGATGTATTTGGCACCTGTAGGCACTCATGCCCGCTCGTATGCTGATAATCCAGGGGAATATGAACAAGTTATTGAATCATTTTTAGAAAAAATACAAAAAGAAGCGCATTAAAGCGCTTCTTTTGTTTTATCGATGAATGACATGCGCGGATTTAAAATTTGAGAAGGACATTTTAGCATAAACGCATATGCACTTTCATTGTAGTCAACCGTCATATTATCATCTAGAAATACTTGCTTTGTTTTTTCGACAAGAACGGGAACAAAATTCGTCTCGATGGTCACATCATCGCTCTCTTTTTCATCAACAATCCATAGCGTCGTTACACCGCTCACCACACAGCCGCATCCATCCGTATCGTATTTCAATTTTAAATATAGTGAAGAATCTTTTCCGTACTTTTCTTGTATTTTTGTTATTGCTTTATCTGTAAAGGTAATATTCATTTTCCTTTAACTCCTTTTAAACTAATTGTATAAACAAACGAAAATTGCTTATATAATGAGTATAATACACATCTTGCTTTCATTAAACTCTGGCGCTTCATATAGGTGTGTACAAAAAGGAGGTTTTTCTATGTCAAAAGTACAAATTAAAGTAATGGATAACGGTTCTTTCCGTGTCACTGGAGACGTTGAATTAATTGATGCAGACGGCAATAAATTTGAAACAAAGCCGACATTTTCACTATGCCGATGTGGCCAGTCGCAAAAGATGCCCTTTTGCGACGGAAATCATAAAGGAAAATTCGACTCTTGTGTGCGCGCTGCAAAAGTTTTAGACGAGCAGTAGATTCATAGAAATACAGCTTTACTGAACGAAAGCATTAACGAAAAACATTGATAACCTGTGATTAAAGCACAGGTTATTTTCTATTAAACGCATCCCCTGCCAATTTTTCTACGAGCCCCGGGGCAAGCTGATACACCTTCGAACCCATGTTCATCCACTTAGGCAAGTTGACTTCTCGTTTTGGTTTCCCAATAATATTGACCGTTTTTTCAGCTACGTATTGAGGTGTTAACATAAACTTTTCTACACTTTTTTCATAGTTTCCTGACTGATCCGCTATTGAAAAAAAGTTGGTTTGAATAGGACCTGGATTCACTGCGGTTACATAGATATCCGTTTTTGCTAATTCCATTCGCAGGCTGTTGGTAAACCCTAGCACGGCATGTTTAGAAGCTGAATAGCCACTGGATTTAGGCGTTGCCAGTTTGCCTGCTTGAGAAGCAATGTTAATAATATGTCCTTTGTTTTCTTTTAGCATATAAGCTAAAATTTCTTGTGTACATGCAATTAATCCAATAACATTGACTTGAAACATTGATGCAATTGTCGAAATGGATGCTTCTTTCACTTCTTCAAATACACCAAAGCCTGCATTATTAATCAGCACATCAACACGCTTAATTTCACTTATCATTTTCTGAACAACACTTCTGACTTCCTCTACGTTCGCTACGTCAGCTTTATATATGTAAGAGGTAATCCCATACTTTTGATTAATTTGCTCAGCTACTCGCTGCAGCTTTTCTTCTGTACGTGCAAGTAAAACGGGGACGCCCCCTCTTTTGGCCACTTCATAAGCTAAATGTTCTCCAAGACCTCCTGAAGCGCCTGTAATCACGACATGTTGGTTCTTTAACGAGGATTTCAAATATAACACACCTTTTTTGTAAGTTAAGAGCACACAGAATAAATAAGCGTACTTTCCTTTTCATGTGTACTGATTTTATTTGCATCTTCTAAAAAATCGAGCTGACCAATTGTTTCAGAAAGAGTTAGCCCTAGTTCTTTTTCATAAATAGTAGGAAATAGCTGTTTGCAAATATCAAACGCTGTTTGAGGGCGTTCTTTTATCATGCTAAGCACTTTATCCGCTCGGTCGCTTTGCTTTTGTAACCTCTCTTGTACAAGTTCACGGACATGTAATACTTCATCTCCATGACCTGTATAGATACAGCTTATCTCTAAGTCAAGCAGACGTCTTAACGAATGATTATATTGAAGAAGCGTTTTAGGCCGCTCGCCGCTTGGTTTCATAGGAGGTTCAATAAGCGGATTAGATGAAATATGCTTTAACAGCAAATCTCCTCCAATCATAACCGCTGTTTTTTCATTGTATAATGCAATATGGCTTTGAGCATGACCGGGCACTTCAAGCACTTTCCAACTCTCTAGGCCCCGAATGTAATCTCCTTCCTGCACAGAAGTCGTAAGAGAACGGTGACATGAATACTTCATTGATGCTTTTAAACGTTTTAAATAGGGGCGAAATCTTTCATCTACGCCCGCTTTCATAAAGTGATCTTCAAAAAACGCATCGTACCACTGAAAAAAATCCGGATTCTGAGAGATCCAAGGCTGATTTTTCGCATGACCGACTATGGCGATATCTTTATCAAAAAAATCAAGCATTCCTACGTGATCAGGATGGTGATGAGTTAGGACAACTTGTTTAATATCATCAGGTTTTAATCCTATTTCATTAAGCTTTTCTTTAAATACAGACCACGCTGCCTCCGTTTTAATACCAGCATCGATTAGCGTAACGGTCTGACCTTTTATAACAAAAACATTCACATCTCCTACCGCAAAAGGAGTAGGCAGCACAATTTTATACAATTGCTCATTCATCTGTATTTTTGCTCCTTTACCATCGCATTTTCTTTTAAGTTTACACGATTTTTCCCCTTATTTATACAATTGCTTTCGTTTTCTGAAAATTACATTGACATCCCTCTCTTTTTCATTGCATAATGACAGAAATATAGTGAAGTTTTATTCATATCTTTAGATAACTATGCATTTTATAAAGAAGAGATACACAAACACAAACCTTTAACAGATACTGAAATTTCAGTATCTGTTTTCATTGGATAGCAAATGACTGGAGGAAATTTTAATGAAAACGGATTTAAACATCGCCTTTATTGGAGCTGGATCAATGGCTGAAGCCATGATCTCAGGGCTGCTGTCAGATAAAAAGCTTCGCCCCAATCAAATCACCGTAACAAATCATAGCAACGATAAAAGACTTCACGAACTTCGAAACGCCTATGGAATTAACATTACGCGTAATCATGCCTTGTTAATAGAAAAAAGCGATATCGTCGTGCTTGCTATCAAACCAAAAGACGTAGCCGAAAGCATCAATACAATTAAGTCCTATATTCGTCCCCATCACCTCGTTCTCTCTGTTTTAGCGGGTGTATCGACTGCCACAATTGTAAACTTGTTTGACCAAGAAGTAGCGGTTGTAAGAGCTATGCCAAATACATCTGCTTCTATTGGATTATCGGCTACAGCCATTGCACCCGGGAAGTTTGCTACAGCGGAGCATATGAACGTTACTACTGCTTTATTTGAAACGATTGGTACGGTTACAACTGTAGAGGAAGAGCAGCTTCACGCTGTAACAGGACTATCTGGAAGCGGCCCAGCGTATGTCTATTATCTAGTAGAAGCAATGGAAAAAGCAGCTGAAAAACAAGGCTTGGATACGTCAGTGTCAAATGAACTAATTCTTCAAACGCTTATCGGTGCTGCAGAAATGCTGAAACAGTCACCTAAAACACCGGCCGTACTTCGAAAAGAAGTTATGAGTCCTGGCGGTACAACAGAAGCAGGAATCGAACAGCTTATTTCTCATAACTTCCAAGAAGCGATGATGCAGTGTATTGAACAAGCTACCATTCGCTCTAAATATTTAGGAGATACGATTGACGAAAAAATCTCGAGTAAACGTTCGTAAAGGTTCACCTCTTTCTAAAAAAAGAAAGAGGTTTTTTTATGATTAAAAATGGATAAGCAGATTATGTGAAAGATATTTCAATGCGGTGATATAATAACTTTTGTTTAGAGTATCGAAATAATTGGAGGTTAAACCGAATGACAACAAAACTATTTTCACCTTATACAGTGAAAGACGTAACATTAAAAAACCGAATTGTAATGTCACCAATGTGCATGTATTCATGCGAAAAAGAAGACGGAGTAGTAACCGACTTTCATATGGTTCACTACACAACTCGCGCGGTTGGACAAGTAGGTCTCATTATGGTTGAAGCCTCAGCTGTCGTCCCACAAGGTCGTATTTCAGCTCAAGACTTAGGGATTTGGAATGATGAGCAAAGAGATGGATTAACAAAACTTGTGACACAGCTAAAAGAAAACGGTGCAAAAACGGCCATTCAACTTGCACACGCAGGACGTAAAGCAACTGTTGAAGGCGATATTTATGCTCCTTCTGCGATTGCTTTTGATGATAAAAGTAAAAAACCTGTGGAAATGACCACAGAACAAATTCATGAAACGATTTCTGCCTTCAAAGAAAGCGCTCGACGCTCAAAGGAAGCTGGATTTGATATTATCGAGCTTCACGCGGCACACGGTTATTTAGTACATCAATTCCTATCACCGCTAAGCAATAAACGCAGCGACGAATATGGCGGCAGCGCAGAAAACCGCTATCGTTTCTTAAAGGAAATTATTGACGCTGTGAAAACAGAGTGGGACGGTCCTTTATTTGTCCGTGTTTCTGCTTCTGACTATACAGAAGGCGGATTAACAGTCGATGATCACGTTGTATTTGCAAAATGGATGAAAGAACAAGGCGTCGACTTAATTGACGTTAGTTCCGGTGCTCTTGTACATGCTCCAATTAACGTATACCCTGGCTATCAAGTTCCGTTTGCAGATAAAATTAAGCAGCAGGCAAATATTGATACAGGCGCAGTTGGATTAATTACAACTGGACGACAAGCTGAAGAGGTTTTACAAAGCGAACGCGCTGATTTAATTTTTGTTGCGCGCGAACTTCTGCGCGATCCGTACTTCCCGCGCACGGCGGCAAAAGAATTAAATGAAACACTTTCAGCACCCGTTCAGTACGAACGCGGATGGTAAAAAAAGACGAGGATATCCTCGTCTTTTTTTATGAAATCGTAAACCTTTTTAAGTCTTCTGCTATATCGGTATTCGGAAAAATTTCTTTTGCTCCTTCTGCTAACTGGCTGACTGCGTCTCCTTGGTAACGCGAACTGATATGAGATAAAATAAGACGCTCGGCCGATGCTGTTTTAGCAATTTCAGCGGCTTCTTTTGCAGTAGAATGAAAATAGTTGTAAGCAAGCTCCTCGTCTCCCGCTGCAAACGTAGCTTCATGGATTAACACATTCGCATGCATAGCAAGCTGAACACTTTGCGTGCACCTTCTTGTATCTCCTAAAACCGTGATGACCTTCCCTTTTTTAGGTTCTCCTACAAACTCTTGTCCATTGATTAGACGCCCATCTTTTAATACTACTTCTTTCCCTTCTTTTAACTGCTGATAATGAGGCCCTGGGGGAATATTCATTTCTCTTAAACGCTGAACGTCCAGTGACCCTGGCAAATCTTTTTCGACAACGCGATATCCATAAGATAAAATGCCATGTTCAAGTTTGCCAAACTCCACTGAAAAAGTTTCATCTTCAAAAATCGTTCCACTTTCACTTTCCTCTTCTATTTCAACAACCTCTAGAGGATATTGCAGATGAGTTTGACTTACAGCAAGCGTGACTTCAATAAATTCTTTAATTCCTTTTGGCCCGTATACAGTAAGCAGCGATTCTCCGCCTTGAAACGAACGGCTTCCAAGGAGTCCAGGTAAGCCATAAATATGATCACCGTGAAGGTGCGTAATAAAAATTTTCTCAATTCGTCTCGGTTTAACGGTTGTATGTAAAATTTGATGCTGCGTTGCTTCTCCGCAATCAAAAAGCCACACCGCCCCTCTTTCTTGCAAAAGTTCGAGCGCAAGAGATGAAACATTCCGCTGTTTTGCTGGTACTCCTGCACCCGTTCCTAAAAATAACAATTCCATTTTCTACTTCCTCCTTCACACGCACAAAAAGCCTGTAAGTATATTATACAGGCTTTTTGCAAACTTACCTATTTGATGCTGTCAAGCGCATACGTAATAGTAGCTAATAACAGCTCAATATCACTTTCCTCAATGTTGAGCGGCGGCGAGAGCGTGAGAACATTATTATAGCCGGCTACCGTTGCTCCATTTTTCCCAATAATGACTCCTTTGCTTTTACATTTAGCAATCACTTCATTTACAAGATTAACGTCTAGCGGTTCCTTCGTTTGCTTATCAGCTACAAGTTCAATTCCGATTAAAAGCCCTTTACCTCTTACATCTCCAACGTATGGGTGGCTATCAATAAGCGGCGTTAGCTCACTTAATACGTAAGCCCCGAGCTGTTTAGAACGATCAAACAGATTTTCTCTTTCCATAATTTCTAAATTCTTTAATGCCAGTGCACACGCAGCCGGGCTTCCTCCAAATGTATTAACGTGGCGAAAATACTCGTACTGATCGCTATCTTTGAACGCTTCATAGATTTCTTTTTTAACAGCAGTTGCCGAGAGCGGAAGATATGCGCTTGTAATTCCTTTTGCCATGGTAATGATATCTGGTTTTACATCATAGTTCATAAAACCAAAGGCTTCTCCTGTACGTCCAAAGCCGCAAATAACTTCATCTACAATTAGAAGTGCACCGTGTTTTTCACACGTTTCTTTTACGCCTTTCATATAATTTTGAGGCGGTAAAAGAATTCCTCCACCTGTAATAATTGGCTCCATAATAACAGCGGCAATCGTTTCGCTTAGCTCCCACGTCATGACATTGTCAATATCTTTTACAGATTGAAGCTCTTCTTTTGGCGCATGGTAGTCATCTTGCCCTCGGTATGAATCAGGCGGCGCAACGTGAATAAAGCCAGGAGCAAGCGGTTCATATTTATATTTACGCTGAGCTTGGCCCGTTGCTGCTAGTGCGCCCATTGAATTTCCGTGATACCCTCGGTAACGCGAAATAAATTTGTAGCGAGAATGCTCTCCTTTTTGCTGATGGTATTGACGCACAATTTTAAAAGCCGTTTCATTTGCTTCAGATCCGCTATTTGAAAAGAAGATAACATAATCATCACCTAGCATTTCATTTAGCTTCTCTGCTAGTTTGATAGCAGGTACGTGAGATTGAGTGAGCGGAAAATAAGCCAGTTCTTTTAGCTGCTCATAGGCTGCGAGCGCTAACTCATCCCGTCCATACCCGGTATTTACACACCAAAGCCCTGCCATTGCATCTAAATAGCGATTTCCTTGTTCATCTGTAATCCAAGCACCTTTTGCTTTTGTAGCTACCATCGTTGCATCCGGACTGTATGGTTTCATTCCATGCCATACATACTGCTCATCTTTTGCACGCAGATCTTTTTCATTTTGACTGACCTGTACCATCTTATCCACTCCCAAATCGCTAGCGCGGTATTTTTTTCTGTATGAAAAGACTTCGACAAAATGCCGAAGCCACTTGCTATATTCATCTATATGTTAAAAGTCAAAGCGTGATGTAACCATCTTTTTACGTGTAAAGAAGTTCAAACCGTCTTTGCCGTTTACATGCAAATCTCCGTAAAAAGAGTCTTTCCAGCCGGAGAATGGGAAGAAGGCCATCGTAGCAGGTACTCCTACGTTAATGCCGAGCATACCCGCATCTGCTTCTTCTCTAAATTGACGCACCGCTTTTGCATCTTTTGTATAAATCGTTGCTCCATTTCCAAAACGAGATTTTTCCATATAGCGAAGTGCTTCATCTAATGTGTCAGCGCGAAGCAAGCTTAGTACAGGTGCAAAAATCTCTTCTTTAGCAATGGTCATATCAGGAGTTACGCGGTCAAAAATGGTTGCTCCTAAGAAATTTCCTTCTGCATGTTCATCCATTTCTTTACGTCCGTCACGAATGAGTTCCGCCCCTTCTTTCATGCCAAGTTCAATATAATCCAGCACCTTATCACGGTGCTCTTTTCGAATCACGGGCGTTAGAAGCACTTCATCATCAAATCCGCTTCCCATAATTAATTCATCTGCTTTTTGCTTTAATTTTGCGACGAATTCATCTCCTTTTTCACCAACTACGACCACGGCGCTGCAAGCCATGCATCGCTGGCCGGCACTTCCATAAGCCGAGCTGATAATATGGGATACCGCTTTATCCATATCGCAGTCTGGCATCACAACATGATGATTTTTAGCTCCGGATAAAGCCTGAACTCGTTTCCCTTGAGCTGCAGCTTGTTCATAAACATACTTTGCTACCGGCTGCGATCCGACGAATGAAATCGCTTTAACTTTTTCGTGCTCTATTAATCCATTCACGACATCATGTGCCCCGTGTACAATATTTAATAATCCATCCGGTGCTCCTGCTTCTGTAAAAAGTTCAGCAAGTCGCGTTGCTAAAAGCGGCGTTCGCTCAGACGGTTTTAATACAAACGTATTTCCACATACAATGGCAAGCGGGAACATCCACAGCGGTACCATCATTGGAAAATTAAAAGGTGTGATGCCTCCGACAACACCAAGTGGGAAACGGAACATTTCAGAATCAATTTCTTCCGCTATGTTATTTAATGATTCTCCCATTAATAAAGTAGGAGCACCCGCAGCAAACTCCACGCATTCAATACCGCGCTGTACTTCACCGTAAGCTTCTTTAAAAGCCTTGCCGTTTTCTTGTACAACTAATTTCGCTAACTCTTCGTGATGCTTAACTAGTAAATGCTGAAACGCAAACATTAATCTTGCTCGTTTTGGAGCAGGAACGTTACGCCATGTTTCAAATGTTTTTTGCGCTGTTTCCACCGCATTGGCTACGTCTTCTTTTGTAGAAAGCGGTACTTTTGCAATTACTTCGCCCGTCGATGGATTAATTACCTCTCCAAATTTTTGCCCTGCCGTATCAACCCATTTTCCGCCCACGTAATTTTTTAAAACTTGCGTATCATTATTCACAACTGACATATCGCTTGGCCTCCTCAAAAAATAAGAAATGACAAATCTACCTTTATTATTGAATAAATAAATGGTGGTTGCATTAGACAAAATGTGAAACAACTCTAGATTCTCGTTTCACATTTTGCGCAGTGAACTCGGAGAAAGCATGAACTAAAATGAACATATAGTAAAATCATCCTCAACATAAAAAAACAGCTGTTTCCAGCTGCTTACTTATCCGTTTATAAATTCCGCACGCGACTTTTTCATCATAAACAAATATTCATATGCCATAATCATAAATTCAATCGCCAATCGTTTTTCCGGCTCCATAAAATCTTCACCCAGCAGCTTTTCTAGTTTTTCAATGCGGTGATACAGCGTTTGCCGCACAATGTATAAACGCTTAGCCGTCTCTTGTTTAGATCCGTTGCATGCTAAATAAATTTTTAATGTTTCCATGAGTTTTGCATTGTACGTTTCATCATATGTAATAACGGGCTGCAGATATTCAAACACCACTTCCTGTAAGTCTTCATGCTGATGTAAAAGCGAAATAATTCGGTACATATGCAAATCATCATAAAAATGAATAATGGTTTGTTTTTGCAGCATTTCTTGAATCGAAATTGTTTCTTTAGCCGTTTCATAGCTTTTATGCATACAGTCAAGCTGTTCACAGTATTGGCCAATTCCGATAAAGCTAATAGCGTTCCGCTTTGAGTTTTCATCCGATTCGTATTGATTCATCCAGCGGTGAAGACTGCTTTCTAATCTCTCTCTCCACGTGCTAACCATTCGTTTGTTCAAAAGAATAAATAACACTTCGCGATTTCGCTCGGAGACTAATAAGTGAAAGCCTTCTTGTTCAAAGATGCTTCGTAAGATCAGCTTAAAATACGTTCGATCAAACTTTTCCCGTCTTTGCCACTTACAGCAAACAACGATACCCCCGCGAATAGGAGAATCTGAACACACCTCGTGCATAGAATCTTTTATTTGTTCAAGAGTTAGCTCTCCGTTCATCCATTTCGTCATCCATTCAGTTTCATCTACTCTTTTTTTCTCTTCGACATACAAGTCCTTCAAAAAATGCTGAGCAAGTGCAGTTGCCGTCCGGTCAACGGTGAGCACTTCAAGTTCTGTTAACGCTTCATTTATAGAGGCGACATACAGCTGAGCATAATCTTGTCCTAATAAATGAATAGGCTGCTCAGTAAAATGCGGACTCTCATTTTGCCTGCTTATATAATGAAGTAGAAGCTGCTGTTTGAGTAAGTCCATCTCCGGAGCAAAGGTAAATAATTCATTTGAAACTTTAAGGCCGACAAGAAGCCCCGTAGATTCATATAAACACTGTAAGATAACGGCCGGGTCATTAACTGTTAACAGCAGCTGATTTAGCCGATGAGAATACTGTTCTAAATCGGAAATCATTTGATAATGCTGATTAATTAAAAGTGAGTGAACATCTTGCGTAATTTCAACGAACGGAACTTCTTCGTGAAATAAAATAATCGGAAAATCACATTCGTTCGCTTTATCAATGACAATTTGCGGAATCTTAGAAGTATAAGTGCCAAGTTCAATACACAGTCCTGATGCCTTACAAGAAATTAATTGCTGAAGAAATGATAAACAAGATTGAGGATCTTCTCCCCAGCCTACCCCTGTTGATAAAATGAGCTCGTTTCCTTTTAGCAGCTCATTAATGCGCGTCACTTCCATCACGTGCACCCACTTCACAGAATTAGTAAGCCCTTTCTCTCCAGCTATTACTTCACAGTTTACAAAATGTTTCCTTGTTAAAATCTCTGTTACTGTTAAATATGATTTCAAGTCAACACCGCCCCTAGCGAATTTCACATCATGTCTCCTGGATCATTAACGCGTATTTCGCATATGTGTAGAACAAAAGCTATATCTTCTTACATTATATTAAATATTTAGAAGAAATAAAATATTTAATAAAAGAAACGAAAAAAGCTGTAACGATAATGGATCGTTACAGCTTCTGAGCCGTTTGCTGTAATTTATTAAAAAAACCGTGGCGCTTAACCGCTTGTTCTTTAATTCGGTGAATTTCTTTTTTATAAAAACGCAAATCTTGTAGTGACACTGCATTTAACATTTCCATTTTTAATTTATCAATAATTTTTGTTTCTTCTTGTGTCATACACTGCGTAGCTTGATCCATCCGTGTCACACCCTTTTTATATTTAATAGATTTATTGTGAAAACGTTCTACTATAATATTTACTACAATTTACTAGATAACTAAACCTTTTCTCTTTCGATGTAAACGAAATGTAACAACTGTAATACAGTCAATGGATAATATCTAGTTATTTTGTTTCACATCCAAAACGAAAAAAACACAAAAACGGATCACTTTTGTCAGCCAATATAGTAAAAAACTTATAGGTCTTAGTAAACAAAGAAAGGGATTGAGACATAACTAAATTACTTCCATCAACATCTAGGAGCTCCTGCATACGTGAAACCTACGTTCACCCTACCAATAAAAAAATCCGAACGATTCATCGTTCGGATCTTCCTTCAGCTAAAATAATTTTGTCTCAGCCTTCGTTTTTATACTTGTTGAATCAGTAAGGATGAAAAATACTTTCTAGCATCCGCCGTCAATATATGAAGCGTTTCTTGTTCGGTTTGATTCTTTTCGATGTGTTCAAACGTCACAAACGCCCCGCTTAGATTCTCTGTTACAGCCGTTATTTTAAATCCTTTTTGCAGCAAAAAATCAATCTTTTCCCGCTCTGCCATATATTCATGGTAACTTGACATTCCCCTGCCTCCAATCTATTTTGGCATCTGTTTTTATAACGTTAATTTTTCAGCTTCGTTAGCCGTGTTTAACTCATTAAACTTTGCTCTTTTTGTATACTGTCCATAGCCTTTTTGACCGACAAACTGCTTATCTTTTACGACAAATTCTCCTCGGCAAAGCACTGAAACCGGCTCACCTGTAACTTTCATTCCCTCAAATGCGCTATAATCAACTGCCATATGATGCGTTTTAGCTGAAATCGCACGTTCAACAGAAGGGTCAAATATAAGCAGATCCGCGTCTGCACCAACTGCTATCGTTCCTTTTTTCGGATACAGTCCGAACAGCTTCGCGATTTTTGTTGACGTTATATCCACAAACTGATTGATATTAATTCGGTTTTTCACTACTCCTTCTGAAAATAAAAGGCTCATGCGATCCTCGATAATAGGTCCTCCGTTTGGAATCTTTGTAAAATCTCCTTTTCCTAGATCTTTTTGACCGTTAAAATCAAACGAGCACTGATCTGATCCAATCGTTTGCAAGTCGCCATTACGCAGGGCATTCCACAAAACATCTTGGTTCCATTTTTCACGTAAAGGCGGCGACCATACGTATTTTGCTCCTTCAAAATCCGGTTTCTCTAAATAGGTTTGGTCAAGCGTCAAATACTGCGGACACGTTTCGCCCCAGATATTTACGCCTTTTTCCCTTGCTTCAGCAATCTTTTTAACTGCTTCAGCGCAAGATACGTGAACAACATAGAGCTGTGAGTCAGCAAGCTCGGTTAGCACTGCGGCTCTTCCCGTAGCTTCTCCTTCTATTTCCGGAGGACGAGTGAGGGCATGATAGATAGGATCAGTTTGTCCTTGCTCCAGCGCTTTTGCCGTTAAATACTCAATAACATCTCCATTTTCAGCATGTACCATCACAAGCGCCCCTAGTTTTTTAGCTTGCACTAGCGTTTGGTAAAGGGTAGCATCGTCTGCTTGAAAAACATTTTTATAGGCCATGAACACTTTAAAAGAAGTAATTCCTTCTTTTTCAATAATCGTAGGAAGCTCATTTAATACATCTTCCGTGATTTCTCCAATCATTAGATGAAAGCTGTAATCGATAGCCGCTTTTCCTTTTGATTTTTCATGCCATGTGCCGATCGCTTTTTGGAGCGGTTCGCCTTTATTGGTTAAGCAAAAATCAATAACAGTTGTCGTACCTCCAAAAGCTGCTGCTCTTGTACCTGTTTCAAAGTCGTCTTTTGTAACGGTCCCTCCAAACGGCATATCTAAATGAGTATGGGGATCGATGCCTCCTGGGAATACATAGTTGCCTTTTGCATCAATCACTTCGCATCCCTGTTCTTCAAAAGCTGAGCCAATTGCCGAAATCACTCCATTTTCAATTAAAATATCGGCTTTATACGTATCTGTTGCTGTGACTATGACACCATTTTTAACGATTTTCTTCATTTCTTCATCCCCTTTGTATTTATACGTCCAATCGCTGTGCAGCCGTCGCTTGTAAAGCAGCTTGGCGTTCATTCCACGTCATTGGCGGTTGTTCATTTGGTAATTCAACCATAGATATAGCTCCGTCCACAGGACATACAATCGAACATAAATTACAGCCTACACAATCTTCTTCTCGTACTTTTAAATAAGGTTTCCCTGAAGGATCTTTCAACATATCAATACATTGGTGAGAAGTATCTTCACAAGAAATATGACACTTATTGCAGTTAATACACGTATCAGGGTCGATGCGAGCCACTACTTTATAATTGAGATCTAAGTTGCCCCAGTCGGAATATTTTGAAACGGCTTTCCCTACAATATCGCTTACTTTTTCGATTCCTCTTTCATCCAAGTAATAGTTGAGACCTTGAATCATATCCTCTACAATGCGGAATCCGTGATGCATAGCAGCTGTACATACTTGCACACCTGTAGCACCCATGAGCATAAATTCCACTGCTTCTTGCCAGTTCGAAACGCCTCCCATACCAGATATTGGAACGTTAATAAACGGACTTCTTGCACATTCAGCAACCATGTTTAATGCAATCGGCTTAACAGCCGGGCCGCAATAGCCTCCGTGAGCGCCTTTTCCCGCTACGTGTGGAATTGTATTCCATGAATGAATGTCTACTCCTGCTAAACTATTAATGGTGTTAATCATACTAACAGCGTCGGCACCACCTCGAACCGCTGCTTCTGCTGTAACGGTAATATCTGTGATATTTGGGGTTAGCTTAACAATGACCGGCGTTTGGGCTACTTCTTTAGCCCAATACGTTTGTTTTTCAACTAAATCAGGGACTTGCCCAGAGGCAGCACCCATCCCTCGTTCTGCCATTCCATGCGGACAGCCAAAGTTCAGCTCTAATCCATCTACTCCTACATCTTCTACTTTTTTGACAATCTCATGCCATTTTTCTTGCTGAGGCTCTACCATAAGAGAGGCAATAATTGCGTGGTTAGGAAACTTCTTTTTCGTTTCATAGATTTCCTTCAAATTAACTTCAAGCGGACGATCGGTGATTAGCTCAATATTGTTAAAGCCGGCTACGCGCTGACCGTTGAAGCCAACGGCAGCAAATCGAGAGGAAACATTTAAAATCGGATCACCAAGCGTTTTCCAAACTGCGCCTCCCCATCCTGCTTCAAATGCACGCTGCACTTGATAACCTGAATTGGTTGGCGGTGCGGATGCCAGCCAAAACGGATTTGGTGATTGAATACCTGCTAAATTTGTTGTTAAATCTGCCATAGATTTCTCCTCCTCCTGATTTTAAGCTGTTTCCATTGTTTCTTTTGTTAACTGCATATGAATATTTAACGCCGTTTGTTTTCCTTGCTGAGCAGCGGTCACAACCATTGCTTCTCCTTGTCCTTTACCAAAAATGACGTCTCCACAAGCAAATACTTTTGGATTTGATGTTTGGAACGTCTCTTGATTGATTAAGACAACTCCGTCTTCATGGTTCAGCTGGAATTGTTGAATCAAAGACAGGTAACGTTCTTGACCAATTGCTTTAACAACAGCATCGACTGGAATCGTAAACGTTGAACCTTCAACAGGAACAGGCTTCCTGCGGCCGTCTGCATCTGGATCTGTTAGGGTCATTTTTACACATTCAATCCCGCTCACCTTACCATTTTCATCTCCAATAATTCGTATAGGAGCCGTTAACCAGCGGAATTCAACACCATCTTGTTTCGCAAATTCAAATTCAAAATCATAAGCCGTCATTTCTTCTCGTGTACGACGGTATAAAATTTGAACATTTTCAGCCCCCAAGCGCACAGAACACGTAGCACCATCAATCGCAGTATTTCCCGCTCCAATGACGGCTACACGCTTACCAACAAATTCTGTTGATAGCGCTTTCGACTTCGTTTTTTTCACAAAATCAATCGCATCATACACACCGTCTAGCTCTTCACCTTCAACATGTAGAGAAGGCACCTTACTCATACCAATAGCTAATACAACCGCGTCATATGACTGCAGTAATTCGCTTGGAAGAATATCTTCTCCAATTCTTACGTTTGTTTTAATTTTTACATCTAAGCTTTTTACTTGTTCAACTTCCCAGAATGAAATCGCTTGAGGAAGACGGAACGACACGATTCCATATGTATTTAACCCTCCTGCTTGTTTTTCCGCTTCAAAAATGGTTACGTCGTACCCGAATCGGGCCAGTTCTCTTGCTGCAGAGAGACCAGCCGGACCTCCCCCAACAATCGCTACCTTTTTGCCGTTGGCTTTTCCTTTCTCAAACAGCACCTGTTCATTTTGAATAGCCCAATCCGTTGCGTAGCGCTGCAAATCTCCAATCATAATTGGTTTGGTTGAATGGTTTAGCACACACGCTCCTTCACATAGTTCATCGGTTGGACAGACTCTCGAACAGCTTGCTCCTACTGGATTCGAAGACATAATCGTTTCGGCAGAGCCCTTTAAATTGCCCGATGCAATTTTTTTAATAAACGTCGGGATGTCAATTCCTGTAGGGCATGCCTGAATACAGGGTGCATCATAACAGTACAAACATCGATTAGATTCTTCGACTGCTTCTCTATTGGACAACCCTTTTTCTACTTCATTAAAGTTTTGAATGATGGACTGCAAACTTTCCGGTGATCGCATTGCATCAACCTCCCAAGAATATCTGTTGATAAAACTCAAATTGAAAGCGCTTACATATTTTTTATATACGTTATTTTCAACTTCTACTTTGTAAAATGTATTACTAACTTTATTGTACAAAACGACCGTCTTTTCTTCATTATACATTATGTTAAAAAATTCAGACTATTTACTATTCACTATGTAAAAAGCCTTGCTTTTATATAAAAGCAAGGCTTCAACTATTATTTTGCTACTTCTTTAATAATCGACACTACTAGTTCAGATGTCTTCACCAGTTCTTCTACCGGAATTTTTTCATTGGTTGTATGAATGTCTTCATAACCAACTGCTAAATTTACTGTTGGGATATCAAAGCCTGCGATTACATTTGCATCGCTTCCGCCTCCGCTTTGAAGCAGGCGTGAAGGACGATCGATATTAGCCACGGCTTTTTTAGCAACTTCAACAACATGATCTCCATCGCCAAATTTAAAGCCTGGATACATCACTTTAATATCAACTTCTGCACGTCCGCCCATTTCTTGTGCAGCTGTTTCAAACGCTTCTTTCATTTTCGCTACTTGTGCTTCCATTTTTTCTGGAATTAATGAACGAGCTTCTGCTAAAATATCGACGCGGTCACACACGATATTCGTTTGCGTTCCACCTTCAAAACGTCCAATATTCGCTGTAGTCTCTTCATCAATACGTCCAAGCGGCATTTTAGAAATGGCTCTTGAAGCAATCGTAATAGCAGAAACGCCTCGTTCAGGAGCTACACCCGCATGAGCTGTTTTTCCATAAATTGTTGTATTTACTTTTGCTTGCGTCGGCGCAGCAACAATAATGTCTCCCACTTTGCCATCGCTATCTAAAGCATAGCCGAATTTTGCCGTTACGAGACTAGAATCAAGAGCTTTAGCACCCACTAAGCCAGATTCTTCTCCTACTGTAATAATAAATTCAATTTTGCCGTGCGCGATTTTTTCTTCTTTTAATACGGTGATTGCTTCTAGCATTGCTGCTAAGCCTGCTTTATCATCCGCTCCAAGAATTGTCGTGCCGTCACTTTTAATATAGCCATCTTCAATAGATGGTTTAATACCATTTCCAGGTACGACTGTATCCATATGAGAAGTAAAGTAGATTGTGTCTACGCCTTCTTTTGTAGCTGGCAGTGTGCAGATTAAGTTGTTGGCTCCGTGGCCTGTTTTTTCTTTGGCATCATCTTCTACTACTTCGACGCCTAATGCGGTAAATTTTTCTTTTAGTACAACAGCGATTTTTTCTTCATGCTTTGTTTCTGAGTCTACTTGTACTAATTCAATAAATAAATCAACGATTCGTTGTTCATTAATCATAATATGTAATCCCTCCAAAAATAACCTACAATGGTATGTTACCATGTTTCTTTGCTGGACGCTCTTCCTTTTTATTGTGCAACATTTCAAGCGCTTGTATTAATTTTATTCGTGTTTCCCGAGGATCAATCACATCATCGACCATTCCAGCGCTTGCCGCTACGTAAGGATTAGCAAATTTCTCGCGATACTGCTCAATTTTTTCGTGTCTTGTTTCATCTGGGTTTTCGCTGCCTCGAATGTCGTTTGCAAAGATAATATTTGCAGCACCTTGAGGACCCATAACAGCGATTTCTGCATTCGGCCACGAATACACAAGGTCCGCTCCAATCGATTTACTATTTAAAGCTACGTATGCACCTCCGTACGCCTTTCGCAAAATCACTGTGATTTTCGGAACGGTAGCTTCGGAGTATGCATATAAAATTTTAGCACCATGACGTATAATTCCGCCATGTTCCTGCTTGATACCTGGGAAAAAACCTGTAACATCTTCAAATGTAATAAGTGGGATATTAAATGAATCGCAAAATCGAATAAACCTTGCTGCTTTATCTGAGGAGTTAATATCTAAACTGCCTGCCATTACTTTAGGCTGGTTACACACAAGTCCGACAACTTTTCCATCTATGCGAGCAAAACCAATGACAATATTTCTTGCAAAGTCTTTTTGCACTTCAAAAAATGAGCGCTCGTCCACTACTTGCTGAATAACTTGACGCACATCGTAAGGGCGCACGGCATCAAACGGGACAACGTCTAATAAATCCGGACGATAATGATCAGACTCTGCTTTTGAGGCTAAAGGAGGCTGCTCTTGACTAGACTGAGGAAGATAGCTTAAGAGCGTTCGTACTTGTTCTAGCACCTCTTGTTCTGTTGCACCTCTAAAATGGGCATTACCGCTAATTTCGTTATGAACAGCTGCTCCTCCAAGATTTTCAGAGGAAATGCTTTCTCCCGTTACCGTTTCAATTACTTTTGGTCCTGTAATGAACATTTGACTTGTTTCTTCTACCATAAAAACAAAGTCCGTAATCGCCGGTGAGTACACGGCTCCGCCTGCACAAGGACCCATAATAACAGATATTTGAGGCATGACACCCGAATAAATGGCATTTCGATAAAAAATATGACCGTATCCATCAAGAGACATGACGCCCTCTTGAATACGAGCCCCGCCTGAATCATTTAAGCCAATAAACGGCACGCCTGTTTTAGCCGCTAAGTCCATTACGTGCGCAATTTTTTTAGCATGCATCTCACCTAACGCGCCTCCGAATACTGTAAAATCTTGCGAAAACAAGTAGACTGAGCGACCGTTTATCTTGCCGTAACCTGTTACTACCCCGTCTCCTGGTCCTACTTGATTATTCATACTGAAATCCGCACACCGATGTTCAATAAACGGATTTAATTCCACAAATGTATGTTCGTCCAAAAGAATTTCAATTCGTTCGCGCGCCGTTAGCTTTCCTTTATGGTGCTGTTTTTCAATTTTTTCGTCTCCACCGCCTAACTCGATTTTCCGGCGCTTATCGTACAATTCATTTAATTTATCATAAATGTCAACCATGTTTCTTCTCCTCCTCTAGTGTTTTTTCACAGAGCTCATAAAGAACACCGTTTGCTGATTTTGGATGCAAAAAAGCAATGGATGCTTCCCCTGCGCCTTTTCGCGGAACATCGTCAATCATTTGTACACCCTTTTCCTTTAACTCGTTAATCCGTTCTTCAATCGTGCGCACACCTAAAGCAACATGATGAAGACCTTCACCTCTCTTTTTGATAAACGCGCCGACCGCACTGTCTTCAAAGAGTGGCTCTAATAATTCAATTTTTACGTTGCCGCACTGAATAAAAGCAACTTTTACTCCTTGTTCTTCTACTTCTTCTACTTTTAATAGAGACAGTCCTAATACCTTTTCATAAAATGGGAGGCTGCCTTCAATTGATTTTACAGCTATTCCTATGTGGTCAATTCCTTTTATCACTTTCTCACCTCTTAAAAAAGCGTTTTCATTTACACATATTCTTGAAAACAAAAGAAATCTCCTGCTCGCGTATGTACAGAAAGTTGCTTGTCTAAGCAGCGGAAGACATGTAAAATAAGAAAAAAACGTGTAGGAGGACTTTGGTTGTATGTCTAATAAGAAAATCCAAAAAACCATTGTGTTTTTAATGCTTCTTGTCATGTTAATATCCACGCTTTTAGCGGGACTTGCCATGTGGTTTTAATCGGGACTGATGACGAAAAACATAGCTGCACTGCTGTTTCTGTGTGCAATGCAAACATATAAAAAGACTGGTGACTAGTCACCAGTCTTTTGCTGTATATTCACAATGCCTTTTTGGGCGGCTAACTCTTCAAAAGATTGATCTGTAGATACAATCCATACTTTTGTACCTAACGGGACTTGATCATATAGATGGCTTACTTCACGATTTTCTACGCGAATACAGCCATTCGATACATATTTACCGATGGAATCCGGCTGATTTGTACCATGGATGCCATAAATACGTCCGTCAGTCTCTCTTGCATCAAATCCAATCCACCTTACACCTAGAGGATTTTGAGGAGCGCCTCCTTCAATGTTACTTCTCCGATAATAAGGATTAACAGCTTTTACTGTTACCGTGAACTCTCCTTCGGGCGTCAGATTAACTGTTTTCCCCGTTGCTACTTTAATAATTTGTTTAATTTCTTTATTTTGAATATAAGCAAGCTCATTGCTTTGTTTATTAATAATAATATAAGGATCATTTGGCAACGGATTTTCTCCTAATGGCCAAACCGGAGATAGTAGTAAAAGGATAAAAGCAAACACATGCACGTAATCCACCACCTTACGTTAGTCCTAAGTAAAAGACAAGAGAGATATCTCTTGTCTTATTTAGTGTTCGTAAGCAAGATAAACAACATGCATGCTGTTTAACTTATTTTTAAGGTTTGTTTAATAACCAAATATTGTTCAATTTCTTTGACTACGTGCAGTAAATCGGCACGCGCTTCAAACTCTTCCCGCGTTTTAGGAAGCGGCATCTCTGCAAACGCTTCTCGTAGATGCTGAAGTTTGGCTAAAAATAATTTTGCTGTATTACCAGGGTGGATGGATAGACTTAATTCTTCAATGAAATCGGCAATCATGTAGCGCTGTTCTACTACCAGATCAATAGCGGTAATGAGAGGAAGCGTGCGTTCAATAATTTCAAGCTGTTTTTCACGAATTTTAAAATAGCGGTAATAATAATTTTCCCCACGAACAAAATGATTTTCTACATCACGAAACGCAAGGCTTTTTGCTTTTTCTAAAATTTTTACCGTATCTGCAATTTCCTTACCGTCCCAACTGCTGTCATTGGTTCTGAGATACAGGGCGATTTCCTTTAACATCGACCGGAAATTTTCTTCAATTTCTTGCTGATACGTGCGAAGCTCTTGATCTAAACTTGGCATATATAAATTCACAAGCAGGGCAACACCTATCCCAATTACAATTAAGCCAAGTTCATTAAAGACGATTCCCCATGTCATATTGCCTTTGGAGTAAATATGAAGCAAAATAACGGAGCTTGTAACAATGCCTGCATTCACTTTGAATATAACCGTAACCGGGATAAACAAAAGCAGCATCAGTCCTATAACAAGTGGATGATAAGCAATCCCTTCAAAGAATATAAACGAAAACAGAATGGATAAAGAACAAGCAATAAAACGATCGCTTGCACTTCGCAACGATTTTTTCTTTGAATTTTGAATGCACAAAATGGTGATAATTCCAGCTGATACAAAAAACTCGAGGTGAAAGAACTGAGCTATAATAATAGCCAGTGATGTACCGACGGCTGTTTTAATTGTCCGGTACCCAATTTTAAATTTCATTTTCTAGACTCCTACATGTTGGTTTCTTTTTAGTGTGATAAAATACTCTATTCTTTATTAACACGAATAGAAAAATAACACAACCTTAAATCTTGCTGTACCGTATAAATTTCAATAAAAAAAGTGCAGAAAAGATCGTACTCTTCCTGCACTTTTTTATTATAAAATCTTTTCTAAGAAATCTTTAGCACGCTTGCTTTTAGGCGCTGAAAAAAATTCAGCCGGAGGCGCATCTTCAACAAGCACACCGCCGTCTAAAAACAGCACGCGATCTGCTACTTCTCGTGCAAATCCCATTTCATGCGTTACAATGACCATCGTCATTCCTGTTTCTGTTAGCGACTTCATTACATCTAGTACTTCTTTTACCATCTCTGGATCCAATGCTGATGTTGGTTCGTCAAACAGCATTACTTTCGGCTCCATTGCCAATGCTCTTGCAATAGCTACACGCTGCTTTTGACCGCCCGATAAGCGACTTGGAAACTCGTTGGCTTTTTGAGCAAGTCCAACTTTTTGGAGTAATTCTTTGCCTTTAGCAACAGCCGTTTCTCTTGACACGCCTTTTACCGTCATCGGAGCATACGTCAAATTTTCAAGCACTGTCATATGTGGAAACAAGTGAAAATGCTGAAATACCATTCCTACATTTTCACGCACACGCATAATGTTTGTTTTTTTATCTGTAATCACTTGACCGTTAATGGAAACTAATCCGCTCGTCGGTTCTTCAAGCAGGTTCATACAGCGTAAAAAAGTAGATTTACCAGAACCAGAAGGGCCAATAACAGCTACGACTTCTTTTTCCTTAATCGTAGTTGAAATACCTTTTAAAACGTCATTCTTACCAAATGATTTGTGTAAATTTTCAACGTTAATCACCTTTTCTCATTCTCCTCTCGACTGCTTTACCAAGGAGCGTTAAGCCCATTACCATTACATAATAAATCAACCCTGCAAAAATTAACGGTTCAAGGTAGGCGAATTTTTCTCCCCCTACAATGTAAGCACGGCGCATAATGTCGAGTGCTCCAATAACTGTAACGATAGCTGATTCCTTTGTTAATGTAATGAACTCATTCATTAAAGCAGGTAAAATATTTTTAAGTGCCTGTGGCAAAATAATTTGTCCCATCATGCGGCGATAAGGAATTCCTAACGCTAATGCCGCTTCACGCTGTCCTTTATCAACAGCTAAAATACCAGCGCGAATAATTTCAGATATATATGCTGCAGAGTTTAGCCCGAACGCAGCAACGGCCGCTGGAAACGGGGCAATATCAAACCCGAGCAGCTGAGGTAATCCAAAGTATATTAATAATAATTGCAGTACAAGCGGTGTTCCGCGAAACACGGACGTATATGCATCCGCAAACCATTGAAGAGGTTTATTGCGGCTGATTTTACATAAAGATAAAATAACTCCCAGCACAAACCCTAAAATTGCTGAAGCTAGGACTATCTGTATCGTTACCCCTATCCCTTTTAAAATATAAGGCATAGAAGGCACGATTTGCGAAAAATCCAAATTCATGCCTAGTTCCATTCCTCTCTAACTATCATTCTTATTTTTGGTCGTCAAACCACTTAACGATTAATTTATCCAATTCACCGTTTTCTTTCATTTTCTTTAATTCACGGTTAAAGTCATTCGTTAGCTTGCTGTCTTTAGGAAATGCGATTGCTGATCCTTTACTTGAATCGGGACGTCCTGTATCAGACATTTGCAAGCTTTTGTCTTTGTTCACATACCCTTTAGCTACTGTATCTTCAATAATCGCTGCATCGATACGATTTGATTTCATTTCTTGAATTAGTTCTGGAATACGGTCACGCGTTGTTACATTTACTCCGTCAACTTCTTTTGCAATTTCTTTTGCTTCGTCTGCTTGAATAGAAGAAGTTTGTACACCGACTGTTTTTCCTTTTAGTTCTTCTGCGTTTTTAATTGGCGCATCTTTCTTCGATACAATCATGTTTTTTGCTTCGTAGTATACGTCTGAGAAGTCCACGTTCTTTTTACGCTTTTCAGTTGGCGTCATACCGGCTAAAACTAAATCGACTTTATTAGATTGTAAAGCTGGAATTAATCCGCCAAATTCCATATCCTTTACCTGCACGTCATAGCCTAACTTTTTACCGATTGTTTTTGCTAAATCTACGTCAAATCCGATTGCTTCACTATCACCTTTTGCCGTATCAATATATTCAAAGGGTGGGTAATCTGCTGATGTTCCCATTACAAGTACTTTTTTATCTTTGTCGTCGCTGCTTGCTCCGCCATTAGACGTTCCTTCTCCTGCTCCGCATGCAGCTAAAACGCCTGCTGTTAAGAGACCAATTGCCGTTACCGATAACCACTTTTTCAATTTCATCTTCGTTCCCCCTAGTTTATTCCTTACATTATTTTTTAAAAATTAATAATATTATGAAATAAGTTTTTTACTATTGCAAGTAAATGTCGAAATTTAAATATATATTCATATAAATGTATTTTAACACAACATTATAAATATGCAATATCTTTTTTAAATATAAGTTTCACTATTTGAAAATACCTTTTCTCAACATTTTCCACTCATTAGAAAGCCTGCATACAGACGGATAAAAAAATGCATAAAAAAAGAAGCCGTTCAAAACGGCTTCTCTCTTACACTTCTTCACAGTTCTGTTCGAACGCTTCTTGCAGCTTCATCACAACTGACATTGGCTCATGGCCTTCAATTTCGTGACGCTCTACCATTGTGATAATTTTTCCGTCTTTTAATAAAGCGAAAGATGGAGATGAAGGCGGATAACCTTCAAAGTATTCGCGTGCACGCGCAGTTGCTTCTTTATCTTGCCCAGCAAATACTGTAACCAAGTTTGTTGGACGTTTATCATAATGTACAGCGTGCGCTGCAGCAGGTCTTGCAATACCTCCTGCACAACCGCAAACTGAATTCACCATTACAAGCGTTGTGCCAGGCTGTTTAAACGTTTCATCTACCGCTTCAGCCGTCGTTAATTCTGTATAACCAGCAGCTGTAATTTCTTTACGGGCCTGACGAACAACGTCGTTCATAAACAAGTTAAAATCGATATTCATTTTCATACCTCCCTTTTGCTATCTATCCTTTATCATAGCAAACGAAAACTAAAAAGGCGATTGCTTTGACTCATTTTTTCTTGGTAATCAAGATTAAACAAGAAAAGAAATGGTGATACTGTTTTTACAGCTAGAAAACCATACTCTTAACTCCCTAGTGTAGAAGGATCCGCATAAAATGCAGGATCCTTTTTTACATTTCTTTCATCGCCTGCTGATAGATTTTAATCAAGTGTTGGAGAGCTTCAGCCATTGTGGCATCTCCGGTCATCATTTGTTTTTCAACATCCCCTAATGTTTGCTTAACTAAAGGATGTTCATAAAATGATTCTTGTAAATATTCATTAACACTTGCTTGTAACCATGCCTTCATTTGCTTTTGTCTTACTGCATAAAACAGATCTTTTTTATTCATCCATTCCTTATAGTCACAAATTATCTGCCATAAATGTTGAAACGACGCTTCTTCATAAGCAGAAGTTGTGATGACCTGTGGTTTCCACCCTCCGGAATGACCGTGAAGAAAACCGATGACACTTTTGTATTCTTTTGCAGTCACTTCTGCTTTTAGCCGGTTATCCCCGTCTGCTTTATTTACACAAATTAAATTAACCCATTCAAGCAGCCCTTTTTTAATTCCTTGCAAATCATCTCCTGCTCCGGTTAAAGCAAGCAAAACAAAGAAGTCTACCATCTCTTTTACAATCATTTCACCTTGGCCAACACCCATCGTTTCGACAAATATGATGTTATACCCAGCCGCTTCACAAAGAAAAATGGCTTCTCTCGTTTTAAGATGAACACCTCCAAGCGTTCCTTGAGAAGGTGAAGGACGGACAAAAGCGTTCTCTTGTTTGGCAAGCAGCTCCATTCTGGTTTTATCTCCTAAAATACTTCCTCCAGACAAGGTACTGCTTGGATCGACTGCTAAAACTGCAACGGAATGGCCATTTTTGCATAGATACGATCCAAATTTGTCAATCAGCGTACTTTTTCCTGCTCCTGGTACGCCAGTAAAACCAATGCGCACTGAATGCCCCGTATGGGGATAGATTTCTTTAATCAGCTGTTGTGCTATTGCTTTATGCTTCGGCGCTTTACTTTCAATTAAAGTAATGGCTTGAGCTAACGCTGTTCTTTTCCCTTCAAGCAGCCCTTGTTTATAATCTTGTACCGTTTTTAATTTCACCAATTGTCTTCACCAACTATTCTTCTAACCGTTTCTTTATTTCATGTAAGACGGAAACGGCCGCTTTTGGGATTACTGTTCCAGGTCCAAAGATTGCAGAAGCGCCGTGCTCTAAAAGAAATGAGTAGTCTTGTTTAGGAATAACGCCTCCGACAATAACAACGATATCGTCGCGCTCTAATTTCTTTAACTCATCAACAAGCTGCGGCAGTAACGTTTTATGCCCGGCTGCCAAAGAGCTTATCCCAATCACATGTACGTCGTTTTCTACAGCTTGCCTTGCTGTCTCTTCAGGCGTTTGAAATAAAGGGCCAATATCCACATCAAATCCAAGGTCAGCAAAGGCTGTTGAAATCACTTTTGATCCTCTGTCATGACCGTCTTGCCCCATTTTCGCCACTAAAATCCTTGGGCGTCTTCCTTCTTCCTCTAAAAATTCAGCCGTGAGCTTTCGAACTTCTTCGATTTGATCTCGATGCGCAAACTCCGCACTGTATACCCCGCTGACTGACTTAGAAGTAGCCTGATGTCTTCCAGCCACTTTCTCAATCGCTTCTGAAATTTCACCTAGTGTAGCTCTAGCTCTTGCAGCTTCAACCGCAAAAGCAAGGAGATTCCCTTCGCCTGTTTTGGCACAAGTGGTCAGTCGATTAAGCGCTTCAAGTACCGCTTGTTCGTTACGTTCACTGCGTATTTTCTTTAGCTTTTCCAGCTGCTTCATTCGAACTGCTGTGTTATCAATATCAAGAATATCAAGCGGTTCTTCTTGCTCCGGCTGAAACTGATTCACACCTACAATAATTTCTACCTGCGAGTCTATTCTTGCTTGTCTGCGCGCAGCAGCTTCTTCTATCTTCATTTTAGGTACGCCTGCTTCTATTGCTTTTGTCATTCCGCCGAGCTGTTCTATTTCTTCAAGGTGCTTCCACGCTTTTATCATTAATTCATTCGTTAATGATTCCACATAATAAGAGCCTCCCCAAGGGTCAATGACGGAACAAATCTCCGTTTCATTTTGCAAATAAAGCTGCGTATTTCGAGCAATTCTAGCTGAAAAATCAGTCGGAAGAGCAATCGCTTCATCCAGTGCGTTTGTATGAAGCGATTGCGTATGTCCTGACACTGCAGCCAGAGCTTCGACGCATGTTCTAATAACATTATTAAATGGATCCTGCTCGGTTAAGCTCCATCCGGACGTTTGAGAATGCGTTCTAAGAGCGAGTGATTTAGGGTTGTCCGGCTCAAACTGTTTCATGAGTTTTGCCCACAGCAGCCTCCCCGCTCTCATTTTCGCTACTTCCATAAAGTAGTTCATTCCAATTGCCCAGAAAAAGGATAGTCTCGGTGCAAACGCGTCAATTGAAATTCCTGCTTTCAAGCCGGTTCGTACATATTCAAGTCCATCTGCAAGCGTATAAGCAAGCTCTAAGTCTGCTGGAGCGCCTGCTTCTTGCATATGATAGCCTGATATACTAATACTGTTAAATTTCGGCATATGCTCCGCTGTATATTTAAAAATATCCGCAATGATTCGCATGGACATTTCAGGAGGATAAATATACGTATTGCGCACCATATATTCTTTTAAAATATCGTTTTGAATCGTTCCAGCCAGCTTTTCTTTTTTTACTCCTTGTTCTTCAGCTGTTACGATGTAGAAAGCTAAAATAGGAAGAACCGCCCCGTTCATCGTCATCGACACGGACATTTGATCAAGCGGAATCCCTTCAAACAGCTGCTTCATATCAATCATTGAATCAATTGCCACTCCTGCTTTCCCTACATCTCCAACAACTCTTGGATGATCAGAGTCATAGCCGCGGTGGGTAGCTAGGTCAAAAGCAACAGACAGCCCTTTCTGTCCAGCAGCTAGGTTTCGGCGGTAAAAGGCATTGCTTTCCTCCGCCGTTGAGTATCCTGCATACTGTCTAATCGTCCAAGGCCGATTCACATACATCGTTGCATACGGTCCTCTCACAAACGGTGGAATACCAGGTGCAAAGTGAATAAAGTCGAGGTCATCTCTGTCTTTTTTTGTATATAATGATTTTAATTCAATTTGTTCATTTGTTTGAAAAGCAGTGAATGAACTTTGAGTCACGTCATCTTCCCTTTGCTGCTTTGAAAATGATAATGGAATATTAGAAAAAGAAGGCTTTTTATACATGAACTTCTACCTCCAAAGCACATAATAACTTCTTAACGCATTGAATAACATTTGTCTTAGGATGTATGACGCTCATTACACCTTTTTGCTGCCACTGCGTTTTGCGTGATACGTGTTCTTCCCCTACTACGTACACATAAACGGAATCTTCCTCAAAATAAGTCATCGCTTTTGTTAAGAGCTTTTCCACGAGTTCATCACTTCCACAGATTACATATGCTTCGTGCTTTTGTTCATTCATCCAATCTGCTATCTCGACGTAGGAATCTATGTTTTTAATTGTTTCACACGCAAAGCCTGCGCTTTCAAATAAAGACCGGGCAATCTCAGCTTTTTTATGGCTGCTAGGATCGGCGAGCTCCATAATGCCAATGCTCATTCCCTTTGTATAAACCCGTATTTTTTCAAACTTCTCTGCTGCTCTCCACTTAGTGAGCGGCACAACACTGTCTGGCTGTGACTGCTTCGCCATTTGTTTTAGCATCCACCCTGCTGTTACCCCTTTAGATGCTAGCTTTGTATAGTCCTCTAGCGAAAGATTTGATAAAAATTCCGAAGTGTTCTGGTCACTGTATTTATTCATTTTTCTTTCTTCTTTTTTAGACAGAGTGCTTTTTATCTCTTCAGATGCAGCGTGTTGCTTAGGAGCATAGTGTGTGACTCCGATCAAGCGCTCAATTCGGCACTCTATATCTCCTTGTCTTTTTACTCTCATTTGTTCAACTTCATCTTGAATTCGCCCTTGTTTTAAAGCTTCTTCCATTCCGCCGTGGTCTTCAATGTTGCCAAATAACTCCCAAGCTTTTGTCATTAATTCATGTGTGTAAGCTTCAACGTACCAAGAGCCTCCAGCAGGATCCATTACTTTTGATATATGTGTTTCGTGCTGCAAAATTAAGTGAGTATTACGGGAAAGGCGATGAGCGAACTGAGAAGATGAGGATGTAACGGAATCATATGGTTCAATATGCAGACTATCCGCTCCTCCTACAATAGAAGCAAACGCTTGAACCGTGCTCCTTAATGCATTTGTATACATATCTTCTTTAGACTGTGTAAGACGTGACGTTTCCGTATGAATAAACGGCACTGAAACGGCCGTGTCATCAAAAGCACGAACCACATTTGCCCAAAGCATGCGAAAAGCACGAAGTTTTGATATTTCCATAAATAAATGTGAGCTAACTGAAAAAGAAAAGGTCATGTGAGGTAAAACTTGATGTAAGGACAGACCGCGTTTCATGCATTCATCAATATACTGCACTCCTGTAGCAAGCATATAAGCTAGTTCTTGAACAGCGTTTGCACCGCTGTTATGGTAAGGAATGCTTGATACAATGATCGTTTTGAGCTCTGGAACATTACTGTGAGCCAAACGCGTTGCGTAAGCTAAATGATCGTATAAATCTCGAGTAGAAAGTGGAACTCTCCCGTATTCAGCAAGAGTGCCGAGCGGATCCATTCCAACCGTACCTGTTAGCTGTCTCATATCAAAGTTATGATCAACACAGTATGCTTTTAGAAACGAAAGAAGTGGAACGGATGTACATCCCGTATTTAAAAATAAAGGCACAGCTTCAAGAGCTACATGCTGAAACAAATGAGCAACATCCTCTAAAGTAGAAATTGTAGCGCCTGAGGCTACTTCAGCTTCAGTTGCTTCATCAACGTCTTTTCCTTGCCTCATTGCTTCACTGCACGTAAAAGCGGCCGTATTTTGTCCATTTCTCAAACTGTGTAAAAGAAGTTTATTGCTTTCTTTAATAGAAGGTAAGTCGATTTTTTGGGTGATTTCCCATTCCCCTAGTATGTATGATTCTTTACCGGCTCCTCTTAAACAATCTATTCCCGCCGGACTCTGCTGCAAGTAGTCTAAATGTGCCGTATCACTTTCAAAATAAAGCGGTTTCAAAAAGATGTTTTCTAACGTTTCTTTTGAGCGGAGCGCGGTGTTTTTGCTAACTTCCTGTGCCCAATCTTCTTTAGGTGTACGTGTAAATTCATGAAATGATAATGTATTTGTTTTCATTTCCATGCCCCTTTACAGTTAATAGCTGCCTGCTAGACCTAGATGATTACACTTTGAAGTTTGATGATTCTTCTTTTATTTTAATACATCTTTTACAAATTGTTCAATCATTGCTTCAAAATAAAAAAGCAAATGGAGAAAGCTCCATTTGCTTTTTTTAATAGACGGACGTATTCTCTTTAGACGTAGATTCTAAAATCTCTTTAACTCTTGCCAAGAACCTGCCGCACACCAAGCCGTCCAACACGCGGTGATCAAGTGATAAACATAAGTTAACCATATCTCGAACAGCAATCATGTTATCAATAATAACCGGACGTTTTACAATAGATTCTACTTGTAAAATAGCCGCTTGCGGGTAATTAATAATCCCCATTGATTGCACGGAACCAAATGAGCCTGTGTTGTTAACAGTAAACGTTCCGCCCTGCATGTCTTCAGACTTCAATGAACCCGTACGAACTTTTTGCGCAAGCTCTGTAATTTCACGCGCAATGCCTTTGATTGTCTTTTCATCGGCTTGTTTAATAACCGGCACAAATAAAGCATCGTCTGTTGCAACAGCAATAGATACATTAATATCTTTTTTCTGAACAATACGGTCTCCTGCCCACATTGAATTCATTTGAGGGAATTCTTTTAAAGCCTGAGCCACTGCTTTTACGAAGAACGCAAAATAAGTTAAGTTAAAACCTTCTTTTTGTTTGAACTCCGTCTTTAATGCATCACGATAAGAAACTAAGTTCGTTACATCAACTTCAACCATTGTCCATGCATGCGGAATTTCGTGTTTACTGCGAAGCATATTTGCTGCAATAGCTTTACGCACGCCTGAAACAGGGATTTCTTGATCTCCGGCTGCAGACACAACCGGCGCGGGTTGCTTCGTTTTTGGAGCAGCTGCCGCTACGGGTGCTTCTCGCTGAACTGTTGATGCAGGTGTTTCTTTCACTTCAGCAGCTCCGCCTTTTTCGATAACAGCTAAAATATCTTTTCTCGTAATGCGGCCGCCCGCTCCTGTTCCTGTCACGGTATCTAAATTAATATTATGTTCTTGTGACAGACGCATAACAGCTGGAGAGTATCGGCTTTTATTGGATTGACTGTCCGCTGTTTTTGGCGCTGATTCTTCTACAGTCTTATCAGACGTTTTCTGTTCTTTTTGAGGTACAGTTCCTTCTACTTCAATTAAACAAATCACTTCTCCCACGGGTAAAGTATCATCTTCACCTGCAATTAACTCTTTAATTGTTCCACTAAAAGAAGAAGGCACTTCAGCATTTACTTTATCCGTCATGACTTCAGCTAACGGGTCGTACTTATTTACGTGATCTCCAACAGAAACGAGCCATTTGCTAATTGTACCTTCTGTTACACTTTCACCGAGCTGCGGCATCGTAATTTTTTCAATAGCCAATTGATACAACTCCTTTTAAAATTGAGCTAATTCTCTCATTGCTTTTTCTACTTTATCTGGATTCACCATAAAATATTTTTCCATTGTTGGTGCATACGGCATAGCTGGAACATCGGGGCCAGCAAGGCGCTGAATTGGCGCATCTAAATCAAATAAGCAGTGTTCAGCAATAATAGCTGCTACTTCGCTCATAATGCTGCCTTCTTTGTTGTCTTCCGTTAAAAGCAGGACCTTACCTGTTTTAGATGCTGCTTCTATAATAGCTTCTTTATCAAGTGGATAGACCGTTCTTAAATCTAAGATGTGTGCTGAAATACCGTCTGCTTCTAGCTTTTCAGCAGCTTGAAGAGCAAAGTGTACACAAAGACCATATGTAATAACCGTGATGTCGTCTCCTTCTCTCTTTACATCTGCTTTGCCAATCGGAAGTACATAATCATCTTCAGGGACTTCTCCTTTAATCAAACGGTACGCACGCTTATGCTCAAAGAAAAGAACTGGATCATCATCACGAATAGCTGCTTTTAATAATCCTTTTACGTCATAAGGCGTAGAAGGCATCACAATCTTTAACCCTGGCGTATTGGCAAACAGTGCTTCAACAGATTGAGAATGATAAAGAGCACCGTGAACTCCACCGCCGTACGGAGCTCGAATTGTAATTGGACAACTCCAATCATTATTAGAACGATAGCGAATTTTCGCTGCTTCTGACACGATTTGATTGACTGCAGGCATAATAAAATCAGCAAATTGCATTTCCGCAATCGGACGCATGCCGTACATTGCCGCTCCGATTCCTACGCCTGCAATAGCAGATTCTGCAAGAGGTGTGTCAATAACCCTTTCTTCCCCGAACTGTTCGTACAGTCCGTTGGTTGCTTTAAATACGCCGCCTTTTTTTCCTACGTCTTCTCCTAATACAAACACGCGGGAATCTCTTTCCATTTCTTCACGAATGGCCATTGTTACTGCATCAATATATGAAATAACCGGCATATGTTCTCCTCCTTACTCACCGTACACGTATTTTAAAGCCGATTCCGCTTCTGCATAAGGAGCGTTTTCAGCATAATCTGTTGCATCATTAACGATGTTCATAATATCATCAAGCATTTGTTTTTCTCGTTCATCGGTTAACACGTTAACCTCTTTTAAATAAGTCGCAAAGTACGCAAGCGGATCACTCTTTTTAGCTTCAGACAATTCTTCTGCGCCGCGATATGCACGATCATCATCATCACTTGAATGGGCAGTCAAACGCTCTGAAACAGTTTCAATAAGAGTAGGCCCTTCTCCTCTGGATGCACGATCTCTTGCTTCTTTTACCACTCGATATACTTCAAGGACATCGTTTCCATCAATTGTGTAGCCTGGCATACCATATCCAATCGCACGATCAGATACTTTTGCGCACCCTAGCTGCTTTTCAACCGGAACAGAAATCGCATACTTGTTATTTTCACACATAAAGATAACAGGAAGCTTATGAACACCTGCAAAGTTCGCGCCTTCGTGGAAGTCTCCTTGGTTAGAAGATCCTTCTCCAAACGTAACAAACGTGACTAAGTCTTTTTTCTCCAATCGTCCTGCTAAAGCGATTCCTACTGCATGAGGCACCTGTGTTGTAACTGGAGAAGATCCTGTTACAATTCGCTTTTCCTTATGGCCAAAGTGACCTGGCATTTGACGACCTCCTGAGTTTGGATCTTCTGCTTTAGCAAACCCAGAAAGCATTAAATCGCGCGCAGTCATTCCAAATGCCAGCACAACACCCAGATCGCGGTAATAAGGTAATATGTAATCATTCTCTCTGTTTAAGGCAAAAGCTGCGCCAACTTGAGCGGCTTCTTGACCTTGACATGAAATAACAAAAGGCACCTTCCCTGCACGGTTTAATAGCCACATACGCTCATCAATTTTTCGTGCAAGCAGCATAGTGCGGTACATTTCAAGTACTTGTTCATCAGTTAATCCTAATGATTCATGACGGTTTTTTGTCATGTTTAAACCTCCTTTAATCATCAAAAATGAATCGCTTTTCCATCTACAGCTAATGAAGCTTCTCCCATCGCTTCTGAAAGGCTAGGATGAGGATGAATGGTATGAGCAATTTCCCATGGTGTAGCATCCAATACCTTTGCAAGACCCGCTTCAGAAATCATATCCGTCACGTGAGGTCCAATCATATGCACACCAAGAACATCATTTGTGTCGGCATCGGCAATAATTTTAACAAATCCCTCTGCCTCTCCATATACAAGAGCTTTTCCAACGGCCTTAAACGGAAACTTTCCAACCTTCAGCTGAAATCCTTGCTGTTTTGCTTCTTGTTCTGTTAATCCTACACTTGCTGCCTCCGGGCTGCTGTATACGCATTTAGAAATTGTTGTGTAATCAATCTTCAAAGGCTTGTCACCGTGTAAATGCTCAACAGCTACGATTCCTTCGTGAGAAGCTACATGTGCAAGCTGCAGTCCGCCAATCACATCTCCAATTGCGTAGATATGAGATTCTTTCGTTTGATAAAAATCATTTGTGGCAATCACACCGTTTTCTACTACAATATCGGTATTCTCGAGACCAATTCCTTCGACATTCGCTTGACGCCCTACAGATACAAGCAGCTTTTCTGCTTCATATTCTTGCATATCGTCTCCTACTTGAGCAGAAATTTTCACCTGACCACCAACAGACAGTGTATCAGCCATTACTTTAGCAGAAGTAATAATGGTAACTCCTTTTGCTTTTAAAAGCTTCGTCATTTCACGGGAGATATCTTGATCTTCTGTTGGTAAAATTCGATCGCTGTATTCAACAACCGTTACATCAACATCAAAATCTGTGAGCATTGACGCCCATTCAATTCCAATGACGCCGCCTCCCACAATAATAATAGAAGCAGGAAGTGTTTCCATCTTTAATGCTTCATCTGAAGTGATTACTTTCTCTCCATCGATTGTTAAACCAGGTAATGTTCTAGGGCGAGACCCTGTTGCGACAATTACATTCTTTGGAATAAGCATTTCGTTTTCTTCACCGCTTTTTAATTCAACGGAGATGGTTCCTGGCATAGGAGAAAAAATAGAAGGTCCTAAAATACGTCCAATTCCTTCATATACGTCAATTTTACCTTTTTTCATTAGCTGTTTGACACCATTATGTAACTGTGAAACAATTTCTGACTTTCGTTCTTGTACACGAGCATAGTTCAATAGTACATTGGACGTTTCTACGCCAAATTCACTGCTTTTCTTAGCCGTTTGATAGACTTCTGCACTTCTTAGTAAAGCTTTGCTTGGGATACACCCTGCGTGCAGGCATGTGCCGCCTAACTTATTTTTTTCCACAACCGCTACCGATAGACCTAACTGAGAGGCACGAATAGCTGCTACGTACCCTCCGGTTCCACCGCCGAGAATGACCAAATCATATTCTTTTGCCACACTGCTTCACACCTTTCTGCAAACGCTATTAAGCGCCTTTATATTCCTTTACTTCTTCTTCACCTGTAAGCACTCGGAGAGCCCCTTCAGCTAGCGCTTGAAGCTCATTTTCTCCAGGATAAACAATGACATCTGCAATCCACTTTACATGATTAATAATCAGCTCAACAAACGCTTTTGAATAAGCAATGCCTCCCGTTAGAATAATGGCATCTACTTTTCCATGCAATACCGTACTGGCAGCTCCAATTTCCTTCGAAATTTGATAAGCCATTGCTTCGTAGATAAGCTTAGCTTTTTCGTTTCCATTTTTCACTAGCGCTTCGACTTTCTGCACGTCAGATGTGCCCAAATAACCGACAAGTCCGCCTTTTCCTACAAGCATTTTCATAATCTCCTCGCGGTAATACTGACCTGAAAAGCAAAGACGAACTAATTCACCAACCGGTACACCGCCAGCGCGCTCTGGACTAAAAGGACCGTCGCCGTGCAGGCCATTGTTCACATCAATTACTTTTCCGCACTTGTGAACTCCAACCGTAATGCCCCCGCCCATATGGGTAACAATAACGTTCATTTGTTCGTATGTGCTATTCATTTCTTTGGCCACTTTTCGAGCCACCGATTTTTGATTCAGCGCGTGAAAGATGCTTTTCCTTTCCATAAAAGGAGTTCCTGAGATACGAGCGATGTCACTTAGCTCATCTACCACCACTGGATCAACAATGTATGCTGGAATATTTAATCCAGATGCAATCTCAAACGCTAAAATCCCGCCTAAATTTGAAGCATGATGGCCGGCATAACCGTCTTTTAAATCTTTGAGCATGGCTTGATTTACTTCGTATGTGCCGCCTTCAATCGGGCGTAAAAGCCCTCCTCTTCCACATACTGCACTTAATTTAGATAAATTAATCCCTTCTTCATCAAGTGCCTCTAAAATCGAGTTTTTACGGAACTCATACTGTGCATATATCGTCTCAAACTGATTCATTTGTTGTGAATCGTAGCGGATTGTTCGATCAAAAATTGGTTTATCGTTGTGAAACACGCCAATTTTTGTGGACGTTGAACCCGGATTTATTATCAGCATTCGATATTCGTGCATATCCAACACATGTCCTCCTACCTTATCATTCTCATAAACGAAGGCTAGGTCGAAAGGATTTCATTTATTCCTTTTGCCTAGCCTTCAGCTCAAACATTAGCGCGTATGACGTCTACTTAAAATATGCTGTCCATTTTGTAAAAATTGACTGCGTGAACGACGCAGCTTTTCAATTCTTTCTTCAGCTAAGCGATCTGCTGCTAGATAGGTTGGAATGCCATCTCGCTTTGAGATTTCAACTACCTTTTCAATATTATCATAAATACCTTCAACTTTTTTCAGCGCACGCTCACGGTTATATCCAACTAGCTCATCAGCTACGTTAATAACGCCTCCTGCATTAATAACATAGTCCGGTGCATATACAATGCCTAATTCATGAATTAAATCACCATGACGCGTTTCTTTCAATTGATTATTAGCTGCCCCTGCAATAACTTTTGCTTTTATTTGAGGGATCGTTTCATCGTTAATCGTTGCTCCGAGTGCACAAGGAGCATAGATATCACATTCTACACCATAAATATCATTTGGGTCTACTGCTTGCGCACCAAATTCTTCTACCGCACGCTGAACAGCTTCTTTATTAATATCCGTTACAATAAGTTTTGCCCCTTCTTCGTGAAGGTGGCGGCATAAATTATATGCTACGTTTCCTACACCTTGGACAGCTACTACTTTTCCTTCAAGCATATCTGTTCCAAATGCTTCTTTTGCTGCTGCTTTAATTCCTCGGTATACGCCGTAGGCTGTGACTGGTGATGGATTGCCTGATGAACCGAAGGCAGGAGATACACCCGTTACATAATCCGTTTCCTCATATACAATATCCATATCCTCTACCGTTGTGCCCACATCTTCTGCTGTAATATATCGACCATTTAACCCTTGAATAAAGCGGCCAAATGCACGGAACATCGCTTCATTTTTGTCTTTGCGAGGATCTCCGATAATAACCGTTTTTCCTCCTCCTAAATTCAAGCCTGCTGCTGCATTTTTATAAGTCATTCCGCGTGATAAACGAAGCGCATCTTCAATTGCAGCCTCTTCTGATTCATATGTCCACATTCTCGTACCGCCTAGAGCTGGTCCAATTGTTGTATCATGAATCGCAATAATGGCTTTTAAGCCTGAATCTTTATCTTGGCAAAATAATAACTGCTCATAATCGTATGTTTCCATATAGTCAAAAATTTTCATTGTTAGTGCCTCCTAAGAATTCTGTTGAGCGACGCTGATAGCAAGCGCCAGTGAGTATAATTTACTTTCTGATGAATCTGCTCTGGATGTTAAGACGACCGGAGCTTTTGCCCCCGCTAGAATAGCTCCAACTTTTGCTTTAGCAAAATAAATAAGGGATTTATATAAGACGTTCCCTGTTTCAATTGCTGGAACGAGTAATATATCTGCTTGACCGGCAACTTCACTTTGAATGCCTTTTTGCTTGGCTGCTTCTATGTTAATGGCATTGTCCAGTGCTAAAGGTCCATCAATAACGCAGCCTTTAATTTGTCCTCTGCGGTTCATCTGTGTAAGAAGTGCAGCCTCTACTGTGGCAGGCATCAAAGGGTTCACAACTTCAACCGCTGCAACAGGAGCTACCTTTGGCACCTCTATCCCAATCGAGTGAGCAACGTTCACCGCGTTTTGAATGATTTGAACTTTCTCTTCCAGAGATGGCGTAATATTCATAGCTGCATCTGTTACAAGAATAGGGCGGTCATAGTGAGGAACATCAAACACAGCTACGTGTGATAAAACATTTCCCGTACGCAAACCATGCTCTTTATTTAACACAGCTTTTAAAATAAGCGATGTGGATAAATTCCCTTTCATTACGATATGAGCTTGACCTTGCTGAACTGAACGCACAGCCAATTGAGCCGCTTCTAAAACGGACTCCGTATGTACGACCGTCACAGCCTTATGAGTGAGTAAGGATGGGCGGTACTGCCTGAATAATTCATTAATTGTTGTTTCGTTGCCAAACAAAATAAATTCAGAAACTTCCCTTGACACAGCTTCATACACTGCCTCAATTGTTTCTAAGTCTTCAGCTGCAGCAACAGCAACAGTCAAAGAAGACTGCTTAGCAACCCGAGATAAGATGGTAGCAAGAGTCATGGAATGTTCGACCTCTCCTTTTTCATTCTTTCTTTTGCCCCTTTTTAAAGAGCATACTGCGCGTTTATGCAGTCACTTAAAATATATGCAAGATTTGTGCCACACTCTGCATATATTACATAATATAGCTGCTTATATCCGTTTCTACGCACAAAAAAATTTTTTTATTGATTCTAACGACAAACAGAAAAAAAGAATACCTCTCTATTTATATGCAATAACTTGCACACCATGCATTTTATTGCATGCTGTTATTTGCAAGATTGTATTTTTCCAACTTATAATACAGAGAACGCAGGGAAATATTGAGCTGTTTTGCTGTTTTCGTTCGGTTATACTTGTTTGCAATCAGCACTTTTTGAATAAGTTCAGCTTCATAATTTTCCATCATGTGCGCTAAAGTCTTCCCTTCGAATACTACCTCTTCATTCGCCTGATTTTTTTCTTTTTTGCCCTTGCCTTCAAGTGAAGGGAGATGAACAGAATCAATCATTGTTTCCGTATAGTGCATATAAATAATAGCTCTTCCTAATATGTTTTCAAGCTCTCTGACGTTTCCTGGCCAGTCGTATGATCTCAATGATTGTAAGGCCCGATCTGTTACCCCTTCAACATGTCGGCCGTAATCTTGATTAATTTTTGTAATTAAGTGTGTAACAAGCGCTCCAATATCCTCTTTTCTCTTCCGAAGAGGAGGTATGTGAATCGGAATTTTGTTTAGCCGATAATACAAGTCCTGTCTAATGCTTCCATCAGCCATTCCTTTTTCTAAATTCACATTCGTAGCTGCAATCACGCGAACATTCACCGGAATGGGGGTCGTGCCTCCAACGCGAATAAGCTCTTTTTCTTGAAGCACTCGAAGCAGCTTAGCCTGCATATGAGCTGAAAGCTCCCCGATTTCATCCAAAAAGATGCTACCGTTATTGGCTTCTTCAAAAACACCTCGTTTTCCGCCTCGTTTTGCCCCCGAAAAAGCTCCTTCTTCATACCCAAAAAGTTCACTTTCAAGCAAAGACTCAGAAAGTGCAGCACAGTTGATCCGAACAAATTTATTAAACTTTCGGCTGCTCGCATTATGAATCGCATGTGCAAACAGCTCCTTACCCGTCCCAGATTCACCTCTAAGCAAAACAGTAGCTGGTGTTTTAGCAGCAAGTCTAGCCTGCTCAATTGCTAACTGAAATTCTTCAGACTGACCAATGATATCAGCAAATGAATATTTCGCTTCAAGCGTTCGGATAATTTGACGCGCTCTTTTGAGTTCATTTGTAAGCTCTTGAATTTCAGACATATCATGAATAACGCCAACGCTGCCTTTTAATTTTCCATCGACAATAACGGGGGCAACATTCACAACTACGTCTCTTTTACTCGGACCAAGCCTCATTCTTACACCTCGAACAGGACGTCTTGTTTGCAGCACCTTCATGTGCATACTGTCTCCTTCAGAGATATCGGCAGTCGCGGGCTGACCAATAATATCCGTCTTTTTTAAACCCGTAATTCTCGTATAAGCAGGATTAATTAAAATCCCTCTTCCTTCTTCATCGACAACCGAAATAGCTTCTTCAGAAGATTGAATAATAGCTTGAAGCATAGTTTGTACTTCTTTTAAGTTCGTAACTTCTTCTGCCAATCCGACAACGTCCGTAATATCTTTAAAAATCGAAAAGGCACCAAACAGCTCTCTATTCTCGTCGAGTATTGGTATTCTAGTCGTAATGACCTTCCGTCCGCTATCTAACACAAATTCACTATTTTGATCAATCGTTTTTGTATGAAGAACATCAACAAGTTTACTATTTGGAATAACTTCATGAAGATGCTTACCAATTACATCTCTGTGTGAAAAGTTCGTCAAACGCTCGGCACTTTGATTAAATAGCGTAATATATCCATTCCTATCAATCACGACCATCGCATCATGAGCCGCGTTAAAAATAAGATCATATTTATACGATTCTTGCTTTAACCGCTGAATTAACTCTTCTTTTTCCTCCATCAGATTGGCCATAATTTCAGCAACCAATCCCGGAACTACCAGTGCATCAGCAGGTTTGCTTCTCTGCAATTGTTGAAAAACACCTTGTTTACCTGTTGTTTCAACAATGACATCGAGCTGCTTTGTCATATAAGGCTCCCAATTCATTCCGGTTGAAATATCTTGTTCTTTCGCATGCAAAACAGCCGGCGCGTCAGCTCGTACGTCTACTACACCAATCACTTTCATAAATTCGGTTTCCAACAAGATTTTCAGAATAGCTAATCCGCCTTTTCCTCCTCCAACGATCAACACATTTTGCATATTTTTTCACCTTTTCTAATTAATATGTACATGTTCCGTGCAAAATATTGCATATACCTATCATATAAAAAAAGAAACGCTCTTGACAATTTATTTAGTTCTTTTATGATTCAAGTATAACGGTTTCATAATGTAAACGCATTCATTTTAAAAAAGAGAAGCGAAAGGAGAAGCTATGGTTCGAATTATTGCCCTGCTAATCTTACTTATTCCTGGTATACTCGCTGGATATGGCATTAAACTTATGAGAGATATGATTTTTGGCATCCTGCAATCCCCGTTCCCTTCTTTATTTTTGCAATTTTCAGTCGGCCTTCTGTTATTTGTAATCGGCCTTGGATTTGTTGCTGGCTTTATTCTGCACAGAGACCGCAAGCGAAACAAAGTTCAAAACAGATTTCAAAAAGATAAAAAAACATCGCATTAATGCGATGTTTTTTTACGAAAAGCGTCCCCCAAATTGCTTCACCATTTTTTCAGGATAATCAGTAATAATGGATTCACATCCATATTTCCGAAGCTGCTCAGCTACTTTTACATCATTTACTGTGTAAGGTCGCACTGGAATTTGACAATCTTTTGAAGCAGCTACATTTACTTCATTCACGGTACGCTGATTAGGGTGAAGAGCTTTTGCGCCAAGATGCTGCGCATATACCCAAGGCTCATACATCGGATAAGAATACAAAATAGCTGTTTCAATCGTAGAATCCAAAGAACCAATTCGGGCTAAGCTGTTATGATTAAAAGATGAAATCATCGTTCGATCCTTCATCTTGTATAAATAAATTAAATCCAAGACTTTCATTTCTAAGTATGGATAGTCAAATATATTGTTTTTCAACTCAATATTTACACTAATTCCTTCACTTGAAGCCCACTCCATTACTTCATTTAACATGGGAATTTTACATACCCCGTACTTTTTTTTGAACTTATAGCTCGCATCTAATTTTTGTAAATCTTGATACGTAAAATCTTTTACATACCCTTTTCCATTCGTCGTTCGATCTACTTTTTCATCATGAATTACAGCAAGTTCTCCATCCTTTGTCATATGCACATCAAGTTCAATTCCGTGTGCTCCGACTCTCGCTGCTTCTTTGAAGGAAATCATCGTATTTTCAGGAAACGTTCCAGCTGCGCCGCGATGACCTATTACAAACATACTTGCTCAACTCCTCTATTATCACTTATTATTAACTTTAGCATTACTTAATAGTGAAAGCACGAATTTACTGTTTATACTTCTTCACTTTCATTACTTTATATGCAAAAGGAGGTCGTTGTGTATGAGACCACTGCAAATTTCTCCGGATACAGCCGTAAAATTAGCAGAACAATTAAATATCCCCCTCGAGCAATTGATGCATATGCCTCAGCATATTTTGCTGCAGAAGCTTGCTGAATTAAATGCGGGCGAAGATAAAAAAGGATCTGAATAACAGATCCTTTTTTCTTTCGAATTTTCGTTTCCAAAAATAGTATTACTTTCTTACTTCATTTTCCATAACATATATTAGAATATTTAATAATATAAATGTATTTTTAAAAATGCTTTTAAATAAGTAATTTAATACTTTTTTGTGTATATTTAATTATTTTTTTGATTTTTCCATATAATTTCATTGACGAAATTATTGTTTTTCTACTAAAATAAAAATACATTATATTTATTCCAGTACTTATATTCTGATTTTTTGATCAATTCAAATAAAAGAATTAAATAGTATGAGAGAAATTTTAGGGGGACTTCATTATGCAAGCAGCTGTACAACACGAAAATCAGCAGCCAAATGAGTCTAGGAAAAAACACCCTCCTGGACTGTACTTATTATTCGCGACTGAGGCATGGGAAAGATTTAGTTATTATGGAATGAGAGCCATTCTTGTTCTTTATTTAACTGCTACCGCTGCTCAAGGTGGACTCGGGGTAGATAAAGCAACTGCACTGAGCTTATATGGAACATTCACTAGTGCTGTTTACATTACGCCGATGATTGGCGGATATTTAACAGACCGCTTCCTCGGAAGAAGGCTAGCCATCACAATTGGTGGTGTGATTATGGCACTCGGGAATTTTTCCATCTTCATTCATCAAAGCGTAGCCGCTTTGTATATCGGACTTGCTTTATTAATTATCGGAAACGGATTTTTCAAACCAAATATCTCCACATTGGTCGGAGATCTTTATGCAGAAAATGATCCTCGCCGTGACGGTGCTTTTACCATTTTTTATATGGGTATTAACTTTGGTGCATTTTTTGCCCCATTAGTTGTTGGATTAATGAGTTATAAATACGGATTTTTAACAGCAGCTATCGGAATGGTTGTTGGACAAATTTTATTTAACCTACTGGCTAATCGCTATTTAGGTGATATTGGGAAAGAGCCTACAGGAAAAGTTCATGCAGCAGCATCTCAAACATCAACTGCTCCGCTGACAGCACGAGAAAAGAAAAGAACGGTTGCTATCGTTATTCTAGCTTTCGTTGTTATTGCTTTCTGGACAGCTTTTGAACAGGCTGGAAGTTCTTTAACGCTATATGCTCAAGATCAAATTGATCGTCAAATCGGTAGTTTTACGGTTCCAACAGAGTGGTTCCAATCATTGAATCCACTGTTTATCATGATTTTAGCACCAATTATGTCACTTGTTTGGTACAAGCTAGGAAATTCAAAACGCGGTGATTTTAAAACACCAACAAAAATGGGTATGGGACTTGTAACAGTCGGATTAGGATTCTTAATTTTAATTCCAGCCGTTATGTATACTGGTAATGACCCAGCTTTAAAAGTAAATATCCTGTTCATGATTTTCACTTACTTCCTGCACACGCTGGCTGAGCTTATGATTTCGCCAGTAGGGTTGTCTATGGTAAGTAGACTGGCTCCATTAAAGCTTGCTTCTCTTTTAATGGGCGTATGGATGGCAAGCTCTGCTGTTGCTAATAAGCTAGCGGGTGTTCTTGCATCTTATACACAGTCGTTAGGTTATTTCGACATCTTCAGCTTAATCGGAGCTGTAACAATTGTACTTGGAATTATTGTTTTGTTCCTTTCAAAACCGATTGCTAAATTAATGGATTAAGAAAAAGCTGCCTGTAAAGGCAGCTTTTTTTATATTTTACTTATCCATATCCCATCTAAAATATGTAGATAATTTTTTTAATGCATCTTCAAAATCTTCCTCTCTGTTCATTTCTACAAGTCTTTTCACCCTTTGTTCTACTTTATTTTGGTCATAGTCTTTCATGATCAGATATCCACGACCAATTTCAATATCTTCAATTGTACTGTAAAGCCTTGGAGGACTTATAACTTCAAATGAAAACATATCTGAAGCGCCTTCAACACCTTTTAAGCCAACATCTAAGTGATAATAAATACAAAAATCTTCGAAGGTTTCTCCCCAATCTTCATGAATGATAGTAAGGGCTTTGACAATCATTATGTTATTCAACTCCTAAGTCGCACATAATACACGGCTGTTCGTTATAAAAACTCCACGCTAAGTCGATCTACTATAATTTCTGCATATTTACCCATGACCTCTGGATAATCATCTAAATAACCGTCTTCATCTATCACATGTAAACCCGCATCAATAAAACCGTCCCAAACAATTCCTCGAACCACATACGCATATGCTTCCCCAATTCTCTCTAGCTCTTTGAGTCTTTTTTCAATCAAGCAGACAAGTAAATCATTGATCATTGTAAAACTTATACGCACTGGATAACGCTGCCCTTCCTTAATTTCATACGAACAAATATCAATAAACGCTGTAAATACTATACCATTTATATCTAACGTAACTTCTCTTTCCAACTTTTTATTTAGGTTCGTTACTTTAGCAAAATAGTTCATTTAATCACCTCATGAGCTCAAAACTTAAGAGTTTTTAAAATACTCCTTTTCATTATCCAAAAAGTGTTTTAAATCAGATACTAATCTGTTACTATTTTCTTCTGCAGAGTGCTCTTCTGGACGATATTTATCATCACTTGAAGGAAGATAGTAGATAAAACTTTCCAGCTCACGAGGGTATTGAAAATCAGCATATACTTCAGCAACAGCTTCAAGGAATGCCGACCCATCATCTCTATAGGCTTTTTTCAATGACTCTAATATCCCATATCTCCATTTTCTTGTTTCGTATTCAAATTTGTCTCCTTCTTCTAAAAACTCTTCCATATTAAATTCTTCTAGTATTTCGATTAATACTCTTTTATAATTTATTTCTTCAGATCCCCATGCAAGCTCAAGAATGTTAGCATCTTCTACATCGGGAAACATCTCTACGTATTCAATTGCATAATGAGTTAGATGGCTATGATCTATTACCCCTAGTTCCAAACCTACATACAAAGTACCCCAACTATAAGCTATGTTTTGTTGTTTTAATACATCAATATTATATTTCATGTAATCACCTTCAGGAGCTTTATCAGTTAATTGATTTGGTTAATGTGTATGAAACGCTATAAATTTTTATCTTATTGCAAACCTTAGACCATCATACCATTTATATAAATTATTTTAACGTCCTACAGTGAATATGAAGGGAAACAAGAAGGAGGATCCACTCCCCTCAATATTTCCCCCTCTTAAAACAAAATAAAAGGACCAATGAATTCTTAAAATTCATCGGCCCTGCCGTAAAAAGTTTATTGGTTTTCAGTTTACTATCTAGTGTAAATTCCAAAAGTTTATCGGCATGTACTCTGTATTACAAAAGGTATCAGCTCACTCAAAACCCCGTAATTCCAGCAGTCCTATCCCTTTCAACTCGCTTTATGTTCAAGGCGTAGTTTATCCGCAACCATGGCGATAAATTCACTGTTTGTCGGCTTCGCTTTTGACATGCTGACAGTATATCCGAATAATGAAGAAATGGAATCAATATTTCCTCGGCTCCATGCTACTTCAATGGCATGGCGAATGGCGCGCTCAACGCGGCTTGCTGTTGTATTATATTTTTTTGCAATGTCAGGATACAGTACTTTTGTAATCGAACCAAGCAGCTCAATATCCTTATATACCATTGAAATGGCTTCTCTCAAATATAAATAGCCTTTGATATGAGCAGGCACGCCAATTTCGTGAATGATGCTCGTAATGCTTGCATCTAAATTTGCTGGTTTGCTGTCGCGATGTGAACGCATGGAAGAAGATGAACGTTGCATAAATGAAGATGTTTGTCCGCTAACTTGACGAATATGATTCACTAAGTTTTCCATATCAAACGGCTTTAGAATAAAATAAGCAGCTCCTAAATCGACCGCTTTTTTCGTTACGTCTTCTTGTCCAAATGCCGTTAGCATAATGACATTCGGATAATTTTCTTTTTTCATTTCTTTTAACTGACCTAAAACTGCTAATCCATCTAGATGCGGCATAATAATGTCTAATACAAGAACATCCGGATCTTTATCTTTTAAAATGGATAAACACTCTTGTCCATTGTAAGCTACTCCGATTACTTCCATGTCTTCTTGCTCTGAAATATAATCTTCAAGCAAACCAATTAGTTCCCGATTATCATCAACCAAGCATACTTTAATTTTTTTCAATGCAGCTTCCTCCTCAGTCCTTTATGTTATACGTCGTTTCCTACGTGTCTCTATTCTTTATTCTAAAGGACAAATTCGACAATGCAACATTATTTCCTTTATTTTTTTAGAAAAAAGTCTTTTAAATGGAATTTATTCGATTTTCTCTTATTTTCTTTGTTTTTCGACGTTTTTCTCGTACATTTACGACAATAATTTTTATCAAAAAAAGCGAACTAATGACAACATTAGCTCGCTTTTTTTCGATTATTTTTATAAATATCGATTCCTGCTTCGTTAAGCATCCATTCAATATGGACACCGTAACCGGAGGTAGGATCATTTACAAAAACATGGGTAACCGCTCCAACGACTTTACCGTTTTGAATAATCGGACTCCCGCTCATTCCTTGAACAATTCCACCTGTTTTCTTTAACAATTTAGGATCTGTAATTTTAATAACCATTCCTTTAGTAGCCGGAAACTTTTGAGGTATAGTACTCATAATTTCGATATCAAATTCTTCCACTTGATCATCATCTACTACCGTTAGAATTTTAGCAGGTCCTTCTTTTACTTGATGAGATAGAGCAATTGGCATTGCTTTATCCATTATTCCGTTTTCCATCGTTGAAGACAATTTTCCAAAAATACCGAAAGGACTATTTCGTGTAATATTTCCAATGATTTGTCTATCTTCAGAAAACCTCGCTAGCTTTTCGCCGGGAACGCCGTTCGAACCTTTCTCAATTGATGTAACGGTCGAACGGACAATTTGTCCATCTTCTACTACGATTGGCTTTTTTGTATCCATATCCGAAATAACATGGCCTAAAGCGCCGTATTTTTTAGATTTTGGATCATAAAAAGTCATTGTGCCAATTCCTGCAGCTGAATCACGGATGTATAAACCGATTCTGTACGCATAATCTTGCTTATCTTTTAACGGATACAGCTTCGTGTCAAACTGCTTTTTTTCTCTTAAAATATGCAGATTTAATGGTTCACCCGTTTTCCCTGCCTGCTGAATAAACGGTGTAATATCACTCATTTTTTCAATGGTTTTACCATTAATCTTCGTAATCATATCTCCAACTTGAATACCCGCAATTTCGCCAGGAGATTTTTTACCTTTTGCTGTATCTACCTGATGATAGCCTACAACAAGAACACCTTTTGAATTTAATTTCACACCGATTGATTGTCCACCAGGAATGACTTTAAAATCAGATAATACCTGCACGTCTACACGCTTTACAGGAATACCGGCCAAATGAAGCATCAACTCTTCTTTGCCTACCTGTTTGCCTGCTACGGTCAGCTTCGCCTTGTTACTTGTTACATCGTAAACAGGTGATGAAGCTTCTACGCTAAGCGGTAATGTCGTATTAATTTTTTCTTTTTGCTGTTCAAATAAGACGATTTGTTTTGGAATGTGTATATATTGTTGCACAACTGGAATAAATCCTACAAAAATGAACGAAACAAGGAGAATCGCACCAATTATATGTCTGTATCGATTTTGCATGTTTTCACTCTCCTCGCTTCCTCGCCTAAATGGCTACACATTTAATTTAGCCTTCTTAGAGCGCATTTATAACAGAAGTTCAGAGAAAAATGAAAAGAAGTGCAAGGAAACATTTTCAGTTCCTCCATTTTGTATAAAAAAACACCTTTAACACATACTGTTACGTGTTAAAAGGTGTTTTGTTAAATGGTCTGCTTCATCTTATCCGCTAAATCTAAAAGCTCTTTGGCATGCTCCTTCGTTAAGCTTGTAATTTCAGCTCCTGCAATCATTCGACCAATTTCTTTTACTTTTTCATCAAGAGTTAATGGAAGAACAGATGTCGTTGTACGATCACCTTTTATCTCTTTAGCAATAAAGAGATGAGTATCTGCCATAGCTGCTACCTGCGGCAAATGAGATATGCAAAGAACCTGCGAATCAACGGAAATGGCATGTATTTTTTCACCGATCGATTGAGCTACTCTTCCACTTACGCCTGTATCAACTTCATCAAAGATAATGGACGTCACGCCTTGATGCTTAGAGAAGATGCTCTTTAACGCCAGCATGATCCTTGACAGTTCTCCGCCTGATGCTACTTTCGCAAGAGGCTTTAACGGTTCACCAGGGTTGGTAGAAATATAAAACTCTACGTTGTCAATGCCGTCTTTGGTGAATTTTATTCTTTCGCCATTTACTTCAACGTCATTTTTACCTGCATTTACGACAGAGAATTTAATTTGAAATACGGTTTTAGCCATATAGAGTTCTTGAAGCTCATGATGGATGCTGTCCGTTAACTCCTGAGCAAGTTTTTTTCGAATAGCTGAAACGTTGTTAGCTTCTACTAATAAATCCTGTGCTACGCTGTTTAACTGTTCTTTGATCTTGCTCACGTGCGTATCTCGATTTTCAATACGATCAATTTCATCTTCAATTTGCGCTGCATATTCTAGAATTTCATCTACACTTTGACCGTATTTACGCTTTAAATGATTAATTTCATTTAAACGCGCTTCAATAAAGTCTAATCGTTTCGGATCAAATTCTAATAAATCCAGCTGCTGACGAATTTTATAAGATGCGTCTTCTAACTGATAGAAGCTCGATGAAATAATCTCCGAAATTTCGGCATAGTTTTTTTCCAGTGACGAAATATCCTCCGTATGATTCATTGCTACGCCTACCCAATCCAGACCTTGATGTTCACCGTGCAGCGCATTGTACGCATCGTTTAGCGACGTATAGATCTTTTCAAAGTTGGAAATCTTCAAACGCTCTTCATTTAGTTCCTCGTCTTCATTGAGCTGCAAATTTGCGGCTTTGATTTCATCTAATTGAAATTGAATAAGATCGAGGCGATGTGCCATCTGCTGCTCATTTTCAGTTAATTGATCCAACTGCTTTTTTAGCGACGTATACCTCGAAAATACCTCTCGATACTCCGTCAAAGCCTCTTCTACTTTTTCTCCTCCATATTGATCAAGAAGAGTTAAGTGACGATCTTGATTCATTAAATCTTGGTGCTCGTGCTGTCCATGTATATCAATTAACGTCTGTCCGACTTCACGTAGGATAGCTAACGTTACGAGCTTCCCATTGATACGGCAAATACTTTTCCCATTTGTAGTGATATCTCGGCGAAGCACAATCATTCCATCTTCCACTTCCAAACCGACTTGTTTGGCTTTTTCGTGACTCGGATGCTGTTCTTCATCAAATAAGAAAAGCCCTTCAATTTCGGCTCTGTCTGTTCCATGGCGGACAAACTCCGAAGAGCCTCTTCCACCTACTAACAATGAAATGGCATCAATAATAATCGACTTTCCCGCTCCTGTTTCGCCTGTTAATACCGTTAAGCCTTTTTCAAATGAAACAGAAAGTTCATCAATAATCGCAAAGTTTTTAATGGATAATTCAGCTAACAACCTGCTTCACTCACCTTTATAACATTTCTAAGAATCGGTCTGATATAATTTGCGTATCTTCAGGGGTACGGCAAATAATCAAACATGTATCGTCTCCACAAATTGTTCCTAATATTTCATCCCAGTCCAAATGATCAATTAATGCGCCAATCGCATTTGCGTTTCCCGGCAATGTTTTCATCACCAGCATATGCCCGGCTGAATCAATTTTTACAAATGCGTCCATAAGAGAGCGCTTTAACTTTTGTAAGGGATTAAAACGCTGATCTGCAGGCAAGCTGTATTTGTATCGTCCGTCCATCAAAGGCACTTTGACTAAGTGCAGTTCTTTAATATCACGAGAGATTGTTGCCTGTGTTACATTAAAACCTTGGTTTTTTAAAATATCTACCAATTCATCCTGTGTTTCAATATCATTATTCGTGATAATGTCACGAATTTTAATATGTCTTTGCCCTTTATTCATGTTGGCACCTCACATTAATATGTAATCTTCTTTTTGTTTTGTTGTTTATAAGTCTTTCACTAATTAAGTATCATAATGTGTTCAACTTGATTATGCACCTTTTGTATAAAGAGTCATAATCAAATCGCCAATGCTAAGTTTTTGCTTAACATTGGCCATTATTACTTTTTCTCTTTTAACGTCTTATGTGCTTCTTCGACCACTTCACGCACAGTAAGCGGAGCTTGATCTTCACCAAGTTCACGCTCGCCTTTCCAGCTCAGATGAAGAAGAAATTCGATATTTCCATCTCCTCCTGTTATCGGTGAATACGACATGTTATATACATCGTATCCTTGACGAAGGGAGAAATCCACCATTCCTTGAAGGACTTCTTCATGCACTTTTGAGTCACGCACGATTCCTTTTTTCCCAACTTGCTCTCTTCCAGCCTCAAACTGTGGCTTAACAAGTGCAACAACATCGCTGTATGGAACAAGAAGTGTTTTTAACACAGGGAGAATGAGTCTTAAGGAAATAAACGATACATCAATAGAAGCGAATTCAGGCAAGCCTCTTGATAAATCAGCTGGTGTCACATAACGGAAATTTGTTCGTTCCATTACTTCTACTCGCTCATCTTGACGAAGCTTCCAAGCTAGCTGATTATAGCCTACGTCTAGCGCATAGGACATCTTCGCTCCATTTTGAAGCGCACAATCGGTAAAGCCTCCAGTAGAAGAACCAATATCAATCATGATTTTATCCGCTACATGGACATTAAATTCTTTAATCGCTTTTTCAAGCTTAAAGCCGCCTCTGCTGACGTAAGGCATCACTGCACCTTTAATTGTCAGCGGCGTATCGCGTTCAATTTTCTCTCCCGGCTTATCCAAACGGACTTCATTCGCATAAACAAGTCCTGCCATCACTGTACGCTTTGCTTTTTCTCTTGTTTCAATCAAACCTCGTTCTACTAATAATACATCTACTCGTTCTTTTTTTGTCACTTAACTTCAAGCCTCTTTTGTGTTGGTGTTACGAGTTTTTTAACTCGATTTATAATCTCTTCTTTGGTTAAGCCAATTTCTTCTAAAAGTTTTGTTACGCTGCCGTGCTCGATAAAGCGATCAGGAATACCCATACGTTCAACGCGAGTATCATAATAGCCGTGCTCTGATGCAAACTCTAACACCGCACTTCCAAAACCGCCTTGAAGTACCGCTTCTTCCACCGTAATCACAGGCTTATTCGTTTGGAAAATCTCGTGAAGCATTTTTTCATCCAGCGGTTTAATAAAACGAGCATTGACCACTTTGACGCTGATTCCTTGCTTCTCAAGTTCTGATGCTGCATCCATCGCCATTGAAATCGTTGTACCAAACGTTAAAATGGTTGTATCCGAACCTTCTTTTAATACGTCCCATGTACCGATCGGAATGTTTTTCAGTTCTGAATCTAGTTCAACACCTAATCCGTTTCCTCTCGCATAGCGCATCGCAATCGGACCTTCTTCATAAGTCAAAGCAGTGTGAACCATGTGCTGACCTTCATTCTCGTCTTTTGGCATCATAATAACAAGGTTAGGCAAATGACGTAAAAACGCAATGTCAAATACACCTTGGTGCGTTTCACCATCAGCACCTACTAGTCCAGCTCGATCAATCCCAATAAATACATTTAGCTTCTGACGGCAAATATCATGAACCACTTGATCGTATGCACGCTGTAAAAACGTCGAATAAATAGCTAAAAAGGGCTTCATATTTTGAGTTGCAAGACCAGCGGCCATTGTTGTTGCATGCTGCTCTGCAATCCCAACATCAAACATGCGATGCGGAAACTCTTTTTGAAACGCTTCAAGTTTTGAACCTACAGGCATTGCTGGCGTTACTGCTACGATACGCTCATCTTCTCTAGCCATTTTCAATACCGTATCACTTACTAATTTACTCCAAGCAATCGGAACATTTTTGTCTTTAATAAAGTCACCGGACTCAATTTTGTAAGGGCCTGTACCATGCCACGCTCCGCTTTTATCGCTTTCCGCTGGCAAGTACCCTTTCCCTTTTTTCGTAATCACATGAATAAGTACCGGTCCTTTTGTTTTCTTTGCATATTGTAACGTTTCCAATAAATCGTCATAGCTATGGCCGTCAACCGGTCCTAAATACGTAAAGCCAAGATCTTCAAAGAACATGCCTGACACAACCATGTACTTTAGGCCATCTTTTACACGTTCTGCCGTTGCCGCGAGCTTACCGCCTACCGCAGGCACTTTTTTCAGTAGAACTTCAAGCTCATCTTTTACCCAGTTGTATTTGCCCGCCGTGCGCAAACGCCCCAAAATGCTGTGTACAGCTCCGACGTTAGGAGCGATAGACATTTCATTGTCATTTAAAATAACGGTCATATCCGTTTGCTCGTGCCCGATGTGGTTAAGCGCTTCAAGAGCCATACCACCTGTTAAAGCTCCGTCACCAATGATAGGAACAATGTGAGCTTTTGTTTTTTGCAAATCTCTTGCAGCAGCCATTCCCATTGCGGCTGAAAGAGATGTAGAACTATGTCCCGTTTCCCATACATCATGCTCACTTTCATCTCGCTTTGGAAAACCGCATAATCCTTTATATTGACGGATTGTATCAAACTCTCCCGCTCGTCCTGTTAAAATTTTATGGACATACGACTGATGCCCGACGTCCCATAAAAATTTATCTTTTGGACTGTCGAACACTTTATGGAGTGCAAGCGTTAACTCAACAACCCCTAAATTTGGCCCTATATGACCACCAGTTGCAGAAAGCTTTGTAATTAAAAAACGACGAATCTCTTCACTTAGTTCTTCTAATTGTGTTACTGACATTTTCTTTAAAAACTCAGGGTTTTTTATCGTTGTAAGATCCAAGGTGGATCACTCACTTTCGTACTTGTTATAAAGTTACCTTAATACATTGTCTATTGTTTTATACGTATAGTCAATTTTTAGTATTTCCTTATTACTTACAATACCTTTGATATTCTATCAGTAAACCAGTGATATTCAAAGGAAAATAGTGAAAAAATAGCCGCTAACACAAATGTGATAACGGCCACCAAGATATTGTATATGTCTTTCAAACCTATGCACTACGCTTTTATACAGTAGTAAAATCATTATAGCATAGCCCCTATTGGGACTCAATCTTATTTTACTGTATCACTCAAAAAACCTGACAGAAATCGTCATTAACTATCACGTTTTGCTATATATAAACAAATTTCTTCTAGTAATCCGTGCTTAATTTGAGCTTGACGTAACGAGAGAAGTGCTTGTTCAACATGATACTGTAACTTTTCTTTGGCCGCTTCCATACCTAATAAAGAAGGATATGTCGTTTTTTCATTTTCTGTATCACTGCCAATTGGCTTTCCTAACTTTTCTTCAGACCCTTCCACATCCAAGATATCATCTTGAATTTGAAACGCTAACCCTACATGCTTACTGAATTCTTCTAATAATTCTTGCTGTAGAGGCGTAGCTTTTGCAAGAATTGCTCCTGCTTTTACACAGAATCCTAGCAGCTTCCCCGTTTTATGAAGATGAATATATTCAAGCTCATCTAGCGTGAGCTGCTTTTTTTCACCTTCCATATCTGCAACCTGTCCGCTGATCATACCTTCTGTTCCGCTTGCTTTTACCAGTTCTGTAATGAGCTGAAGTTTCATATGTGATGTAATTTCAGGATGTACCGCTTCAGAAATGAGCTGAAAGCTATTTGTTAAAAGAGCATCTCCAGCTAATATAGCCGTTGCTTCGCCGTACACCTTGTGATTTGTCGGTTTACCTCTTCTTAAGTCGTCATCATCCATACTAGGTAAATCATCATGAATGAGCGAATATGTATGAATCATTTCCACTGCACAGGCTGTTTCTAATCCCATGCTCTCGTCTTTTCCAAATGCATGTAGCGTTGCAAACAACAGCACTGGGCGAAGTCGCTTTCCTCCTGCCGTAAGCGAGTAAAGCATGGATTCCTTTAAGTTAACCGGAGCATGTAATGCCTTTACCACTTCAGGCAAGCGTGTTTCTACTCGATCTTTTGTAAAAGAAATATACTCTTTTAAATTCATTTCATTCACCATCACTCTTCCTCCTGTACCGAGAATGGCTCAAGCGTTCCGTCTTCACGTAAAATAGTTTCCATTTGCTTTTCAATATGCTGAAGACGATCGTGACAGAATTTTGAAAGAGTCATTCCTTCTTGGAATTGTTGAATTGCTTCTTCTAAAGGCACGTCGCCTTCTTCTAGCTTGTTTACGATGGTTTCTAACTGCTCCATCGCCTCTTCAAACGTATACTCTTTATTTGTCGCCATTTTTCATCGCTCCTCTATTTTCGAAACTTCACACTGCAACTGTCCATCGGTCAAACGAACGTTTACCACATCACCTTTGGATACTTGTTTGGTTGATTTAATTAACTCTTTTTCTTTATCGTATACTAAGCTGTAGCCTCTTTCCATTGTTTTTAATGGACTAAGCGTATGTAATTTTGACGTTGCCGTGGCAAATAAAAGCTGTTTTTGCTTTAGCAGCTGCTGCATCTCTTTTGTCAGCATTTTCGTCAGCTGCTGTTGACGGTCTGCCGCTTTCGTTAACTGATGCTCGGGGTGATTGCGCAACAAAGCGGCTGTTAGCTGCTCGTAGTTCGTCCGTTTATGCTCAATGTACCTTCTACCTTCACGATAAAAACGCTCCATCAGCTGATCTAACTGCTGCTCTTTTTGCTCGACCAACTTTTGAGGATAACGAAAAGCATATGATTTCTGAGATCGTTCAAGCCTGCGGCTACTAGACTGAAGCATCTCTTTCATCGAACGAAGAAGACGGATATTTCGCTGAGTCAATCTTTCTGTAATTTCACTGATATGAGGTACGGCCAGCTCCGCAGCACCCGTTGGAGTAGGGGCTCGCAAATCTGCTACAAAGTCTGCAATTGTAAAATCGGTTTCATGTCCAACCGCTGAAATAACGGGAATAGTAGAAGTGAAAATTGCACGAGCTACGCTTTCTTCGTTAAACGCCCAAAGCTCTTCAATTGACCCGCCGCCGCGGCCGACAATTAATACGTCTGCTTCTTTACGACGGTTTGCTTCTTCAATTGCCTTGATGATAGACGGTGCCGCATTCACTCCTTGAACAAGAGCGGGCATAACAATAATGTTCGCGTTATATCTGCGCTTTAATGTCGTAATAATATCACGTACGGCGGCTCCAGTAGGAGATGTAATCACACCTATTGTTGTTGGATACTTCGGAAGTTTTCGTTTTCTAGCATGATCAAACAAGCCTTCTTTTTCCAGCTTTTTTTTCAGCTGTTCGTAGGCCAAGTATAAGTTTCCAACGCCGTCAGGCTGCATTTCTTTTACGTACATTTGATAATTTCCGCTTGGTTCATAAACCGAAATTTCAGCTCGAATCAGTACATTCATTCCTTCTTCAGGCTGAAAATTAAGCTGACGGTTATGTCCAGCAAACATAACGGCTGCGATACGAGCATTTTGATCTTTTAAGGTGAAATACATATGTCCTCGACTATGACGTTTAAAGTTAGAAATTTCTCCTTTAATCCATACATCTTGCATGTGAGGGTCTACGTCAAACTTGCGCTTGATGTATCGTGTAAGAGCCGTAACGGTTAGATAACGCACTTCACTCATCATTTTGCCTCCTTTGCAGTCACCCTCTCCCCTTTATATAAAGGAGAGAAGCATTTTAGTCACTTGATTTGGCAAGATGAACGTTTATTTAGATAAAGTTGTTAACACTTTAGACAATACGCCGTTGATAAACTTGCTTGATTGATCATCGCCAAATGTTTTTGCTAATTCAATCGCTTCATTTAACGTAACGCTCGTAGGAATTTCTTCTTCATACTTCATTTCGTATACGGCAATACGCAGGATTACGCGGTCTACAGTAGCTACGCGGTCTAACGTCCATTTTTCTAAATGATTGCGTAAAAGTTCATCAATTTCTTGCTGATGCTCAACTACACCTAGCACAAGACTTTCTAAAAATTGATCAGACTTTTCGTTTTGTACAACATTTCCGATTGCCTCCATTGGCTCGGTTTGCCCTAAATCATGCTGAAATAGTGCTTGTAATGCTTTTTGGCGTGCTGTATGTCTTTTCATTATTTTTGCTCCTTTATTTATCTTCTTCAACTAGTATACCTAGATAATAGCATAGTTTATGAAACGATACTTGATTGTTCTTATACGAAGTTTGTAGAACACGAAAAAGACCGTCTTTATGACGAGACAGTCTTTTTCACTTTACCATAGCTTGTGTTGAAAAGGAACAAGTAATCATACGTTATTCCATTTTAGCAACAGCCGTTAGGTAAACGTTTATTTTATTCAACTTCTTCAATATCAGTTTTTTGCGTATCAAACTGAATCCCTACGATATGAATGTTTACTTCATCGAGATCAATAGCTGTCATATTTTTAAGGGCTTGACGAATGTTATCTTGTACTTGCTGCGCTACGTTTGGAATAGACACACCAAACTTCATCATACAAAACACGTCTACTTTTATCCCGTTTTCTGTTAAGTCCACTTTTACACCTTTACCGTGGTTTTTCTTTCCTAGTTTCTCCACAACGCCAGCTGCAAAATTTCCTCTCATTGCAGAAACGCCTTCTACTTCAGAAGCAGCAATACCCGCAATGACTTCAATAACCTCAGGAGCAATTTCTACTTTGCCAAGAGAATTTGGGTGTTCTTCCATTTCTAATACATGATTTTCATTCATGTACAGCACCTCCTATAGTTTATATTATACTAAGAATTCATTACGTCATATAGCTCAAGAAACTTCGTGTTGAATTCACCGCTAACAAATTTTTCATGATTTAATAGCTTTTGGTGAAAAGGAATAGTGGTCGCAACGCCATCGATAACAAATTCATCTAACGCGCGCTTCATTCGTTCAATAGCTTCCTCACGAGTTGGCGCATGAACAATCAATTTAGCCACCATTGAATCATAGTAAGGTGGGATTGCATAGCCCGGGTATGCAGCAGAGTCTACGCGCACTCCGTAGCCACCTGGCGGCAAGTACATTTGAATCGTACCTGGTGATGGCATAAAGTTTTTCTCTGGGTTTTCTGCGTTGATTCGGCACTCAATTGCCCATCCGTTAAACGTCACTTCTTCTTGCGTAAACGGTAAAGTTTCACCATTTGCCACGTTGATTTGTTCTTTAATTAAGTCAACTCCTGTCACCATCTCTGTAACAGGATGTTCTACTTGGATACGCGTATTCATTTCCATGAAGTAAAATTTGTTTTCACGATAATCATAAATGAATTCCACGGTTCCGGCTCCTGTGTAATTAACGGCTTGAGCGGCTTTAACAGCAGCGTCGCCCATTAATTCACGCGTTTTTTCGTCCAACGCTGGAGAAGGCGTTTCTTCAATTAATTTTTGAAGACGGCGTTGAATCGAGCAATCACGCTCTCCTAAATGTACAGTATTTCCATGAGAATCAGCCAACACTTGGATCTCAACGTGACGGAAATCCTCAATGAACTTTTCAATGTACACACCAGGGTTACCGAAAGCTGTAGCAGCTTCTTGCTGCGTAATTGTAATACCTTTAATAAGCTCTTGTTCATTTTTCGCAACGCGGATTCCTTTTCCTCCGCCTCCTGCCGTTGCTTTAATAATAACAGGATAGCCAATATCATTAGCGATTGACATACCGTCTTCCACTGACTCTACAATTCCAGTGGAACCAGGAACAATTGGGACACCGGCTTCACGCATCGTTTCCCTCGCTACGTCTTTTGTTCCCATTTTGTTAATGGCTTCCGGACTTGGTCCTACAAATGTAACGTTACACTCTCTGCATAGCTCTGCAAAATCAGCGTTTTCAGCTAAAAAGCCATATCCAGGGTGAATGGCGTCACAGCCCGTTAGCATCGCAACGCTCATAATATTTGTAAAGTTTAAATAGCTGTCTTTAGATGACGTTGGTCCAATACAATACGCTTCGTCTGCTAATTGTACATGCAAAGAGTCGCGATCAGCTTGAGAATGAACAGCTACTGATTCTACACCTAACTCTTTACACGCTCGAATAATTCGAACCGCAATTTCTCCTCGATTCGCAATTAATAGCTTTTTAATCATATTTACCGCTCCTTATTCAGGCTTTACTAAGAAAAGAGGTTGACCGTATTCTACAAGTTGTCCATTTTCAACTAATACGTCAACGATTTCACCTTTAACTTCTGCTTCGATTTCATTAAATAATTTCATTGCTTCTACGATACATACAACCGAATCTTTTTGTACTTTATCTCCAGGCGTTACGTATACATCTGATTCTGGCGATGATGACGCATAGAATGTGCCTACCATCGGAGATGTAATTTTATGTAAGCTTTCATCAACCGCTGGGGCCGCTTGTTCTTCTTTTGGTTGAGCAGACTGTGCTGCTGGGGCTGGCGCTGGAGCCGCTGCTGCCTGCGGTGCAGGTGCTGCTGCTTGTTCAGGTGCCGAAACCACTACTTGCTGCGCTTGTTTGGAAACAATTGCGTCTTTTTTCTTCATCTTGATTTTGGAGCCTTCGTGCTCATAGGTGAACTCCTCGATTGATGATTGATCAACTAGTTTAATGATCTCACGGATCTCTTGAATTTTTAACATATTGAACACTCCTACCTCATGAAAATAGAATTCTCTACAATGTTAATAATACGATAAATGGCTACAGCCATTCAATTCGTTTGGCAAACATTAAAAAGAAGTTCCACTTACTCTATAATAACTTTTTAGCGTTATTGTTTTATAAATGGAAACATAGCTTTACAGATGACAATACTTATGAAAACATTTGTCACCTAGTACTAATATAAGATTATGAAACCTATTATAACCGAAGTAAAAAAAGAAAGCCATGTTAAAATTTTTCCCGTCTCGCTTAGATTTTAGTCATTTCATAAAAAAAGAAGTGTAAACAACCTCAATTTGCGGCTGTTTTACACTTCTTTTATTCCCTTTATTTAGTTGGCTGAAACTCTACCGCTACTTCTTTTGGACCCATTTCTTTTTTGACTAGCTGAATGATTTGATTGGCTTTTGTTTTTGAGTGTTTTTCTGTCTTAACGGTAATTTGCACTTGTTTTCCATCTGCTCTTACTAGCGCGTCGCTGTATCCTTTTGCTTTAATTAATGTTTCCAGCGTTGCTTCTTTTTCCCCGAGCTTTGATAATTCATCGATTTTATCCATCGCTTTGCTTACTTCTGCAGGCGTTACATTTTTTGATGCCGCTACTTCCTGATACTCTTCTTTCATCTGACTTCTTTCATCATTTAATTCCAAGCGGAGCGCCGTAAATAGCTCGTCGCTATCTGTGCTTGATACAACCGCTGATTCTTTTGCATTTTTAGCCGTTTCCTTTTTTACATCTTCTGCTGAGCCTTCGGTTTTTGAATCTTCTTTTGTTCCTGATTTCTCATCTGCCTGTTGTTTTGTATCTTCTGCAGGAGCCTTGTCATCAGCCTGTTTTTCGCTTTGTTTTTCATTGTCTACTAGCGCAACATTACTCTGAGGATTTTCTGGCGTTGTCATATAGTACACCGATAACACAACAACTAAACTTAACATTGTTAATAACCAAACCGTTTGCTTTTTTAATAACATATTCATTTCCCCCTCATCCTTTTTTCGCTAATACTGCTACTCTATGACTTGGTATATCGAGCGCTCTTGTCACGGCTTCAATAATAGATTTCTTTACCTCGATATTATCAGCTCCTTTAGCGACAACTAACACACCTCTGACTTTTGGCTTTTCGGTTTTGACTACAACAGGCTTTTCTTGTTCTCCACTTCTTACAATGACCAGCTGTTCATCTGTTGAGGAATCTTCAACTTTACGAGTCCCTCCTTCACGGTCCGTCTCGTTGGTCGTTTGCGATTTTGTCACGCTGTTTTTTTCATATATTTTGGATTCTGTTGCATCTAGGTTCACAATTACTTTTACCTTACTTACGCCTCTAACTTGATCTAAAATATCTTTCAATTCTTCCTCATACCGCTCTTCATAACCTGTCATCGTTGTTGTCTTTTTGGAGCTAAAAGCAGGAATATCTTGTGATACGGGTGGTGCGCTGGTTTCTTTGCTTGCACTCTTTAATAATCCGCCTGAATTCATAGATGTTGTGAGTGAGTTGCTAAATACCATAAAGATAACGCCTGCAGCTAGTAAAATACCTATATACATTAACTTTGAAGGTTTCTTCGTAGTTGATGACTGTTTAAGTGAAAAGAACCGCTGAAAAAATGATGGGTCACCTTTTTCTGGCTTTTGACTCATTTCGTGTCTCCCTCCTCCATATTCACAACAACTTGGCCTTGTTTTACATCCCATTTTGCTGCTAAATAGTTGGATAATTTCTTGGATTCTGTTGGTTTGTTTGTTTCGATCGGTGTGGAGGTATCAATAGAAATAACTTTCACAGCTGAAACAACCTCGGAATCACCCGATGCTTTTTTACTTACGGCAACTGAAATGGATTTAATATTATCAGCGGTAGGTTCGTCGTTCGGCTTTTTTGTTTCAATGTGAATTCGATCAATTGCTACACCATACTGATCCATCAACTCCTCTTTTACATCTGCCTCCATTTGGACAGCCATTTGTTCTAAAATATATGCACGTTGTGAAGCTTGTATTTCTTTTTTCTGATTTTCTATTGAATTTTCTACCTGTTGATCGGATCGAATAGATGATAAGCTAAGTGATTTCAGCATTTGATTAACATCCACTTTAAAAATTTGAAAAACGGGTGTAATAATAATCAGCATCAAAAGAAGTCCAACCACCAGCTTCGTATACTTTTGAAAACTAGAATTGGGCAACAGTAAATTAATAATGGTAGCTAATAAGATAAAAAGAACGATATTCGTAATCCACGTCGTTAAGGCCTGCAATTTCTTCACCTCACCATCATTGTGACGTTGCTCGCTGTAATGATGACCGTTAAACATAAGAAAAACATAAGCGAGACAACAGCAAGCGCCGCAAAAATATAGATGACGCTTTTGCTGATAATGCTCAAGCAGGAAATAACCGGTCCTCCTCCAATGGGTTGAAGAAGAGCTGCTGCTAGCTTATAGATAAAAGCGAGCGTTAACACTTTAATAGCCGGAAATGCGACGATTAACAGTAAGACTGCTACTCCAGCAATCCCTACTGAATTCTTTAATAGAAGCGAGGCACTGATGACTGTATCAGCCGCATCTGTGAACACACGTCCTACAACAGGTATAAAGTTCCCTGTGACGAACTTTGCCGTTCGAATCGTAATACCGTCAGCAACAGCTGATGTGGCACCTTGGACGGATAGCACACCTAAAAAAACAGTTAGGAATATTCCAAGCACGCCAATGCTTATATTTCTCAACAGCTGAGCAAGCTGTGTAACCTTATGCTCATCTGAAATCGTACTCACAATGCTAAGCAGTGCTGAAAGAAAAAGCAGCGGCATCACTACGTATTGAATAAGCAAACCGCTGGTGTTCATTAAAAACAAAATCATCGGATGAAAAAAGGCTGCCGATACAACTCCTCCTGATGATGCCATTAAGGCAAGCAGCAGCGGCACCAGAGCTAAAATGAATTTGGTCATGGTCTCGATCGCTCCTGTTGCATAAGAAATAGCAATTTGAAAACTATTAAGAGCAATGATGATCAAAACCATATATACAAGCGCATACGCTACTTTACTTACGGTTTGCTGATTAAACGCACTTTGGAGCGTTTGCAAAAACACGCTAAAAACCGTTAGCATAATGAGTGTACCGAGGAGCTTTCCATTCGCTAATACTTCGTGAAATAAAAACTTTACAAGACCTCCTAGCCATTCTTTAAGAGAGAACTCTTTTTCTCCTTTTAAAAAATCGACTAAACTTCCCTTCTGACTCTCGGGTAAAAAGCCGCCGTATTGGGTAATAATATCGTCCCAAAACTGTTTGACTTCATCGATACCGAGCTTATCAATTTGTTCATTGACAAGTTCTTGCTGCTTCGGGGGTTCGGAAGCTTGTACATTTTCTGGAAAGAAAAAAAAGAGGAACAAAAGAAGAGCGAGTATATTCACTTTAAACGTCCACCGCTTCATTTCGTCACCTCATATTAAGTAAAATTAATTGGGCAGCATTGAAATAATCGTTTCAATAATGACCGTCAAAATAGGAATTGCCATGGAGAGAATCAGCACTTTTCCACCTAATTCAATTTTAGAAGCAATGGCACCTTGTCCTGCATCTTTCGTAATTTGAGCACCAAATTCGGCGATATAGGCAATACCAATGATTTTCAAAATGGTTTCCACATAAATCATGTTAACGTGAGCATTGATCGACAGCCGCTCGACCATCTTAATAATCTCGTAGATTTGATCAATTAAAAAAAGAAAGATCACGGATCCCACGAATACGACAAGTAAAAAAGCAATAGGTGATTTATGTTCTTTTAAAATGAGTGCCAAAAATGTCGCTACTAATCCTAAGCCCACAATTTGAAGCATTTCAATGGCAAATCACCCCTCTACCCTTGAAATAAAAAAACCGATTTGATTTTTTGAAATAAGTCCTCCACAATCGAAGCAACCATAAATAAAATATAAATAAAACCGATGAGGGTAACCCAATTCGCGTAATCTTTTTTTCCCATCTGTTCGAGTACGGTGACTAAAAAAGCTACGACGATACCAATCCCAGCAATCTGAAAAATGGTGTTCATATCAATTCCCACATTCAATCCTCCTCCATCGCTACATCAATAGGATGACCAGTAGCAATCCAGATAGAAAGCCTAAACTTTTAACCATTTTTTCATAGCGATTCTGCTTATCAACTGCATCTTGTTCTTCGCGTTCGAGATGGTTCAGCGTCAGCAAAATATGCTTTTGCTGCGAATAACGATCATGCTGACCAAGCGTTTCACCAAATTGTTTTAAGATTTCCAGTTCTCCTGTTTTAAGTGCGGTTTGTTTCCAAAATTGGTCCAACGTCTTTTCCCAAGCTTCCTTGACACTTTCAGTACCTTCTTTTAATTTCATTGAAAACTCACTAAATAAAGAAGCTAAAGGGTTAGGAAGCTGTAGAGATAACAAATGAGCAACTTCTTGAAGAGGCCGGTTGCTATACATAATTTCCGCTTCTAAGGACCGAAGAGCCGTTTTTAATTGCCTGAGCTGCCTAGGTCTTTCGCTAAGCTGCTTTGCAAACTCAAATCCAGTGTAAGTGGAAGCAAATAAGATAAAGATGGCACCAAACAGTTTCATACACCATCACCCTTTACTATTTTCAATAAGCGACTTTTCAGCGGTCAATTTCATGGAGTTATAATGCTCATCATAGATAGCCTGAAGTGTTCCAGGACCTCGGCTGTTCGATAGCACAACATACTTTTTAAATACGTGAAGTTTCATTAAAGCTTGCAAAGTGGGACGCTTCATTAAATCGTCAATGTCATACCCATGAACAGTCATAATGACACGAACACCAGCATTAACGGCTTCAAGTACGGCCTTACAATCTTCTTCACTTCCAACTTCATCCACGACCAGTACATCGGGACTCATGGAGCGAATCATCATCATCATGCCTTCAGCTTTCGGACAGCTATCTAATAAATCCATTCTAGATCCGAATGTATGCTGAGGAACCCCTTTAACAGCCCCAGCAATTTCTGATCGTTCATCTACAATCCCTACTTTAAACGGAGGAATCTTAGAGCGCTCTATGCCAGTGCTTATTACTCTGGCTAAATCACGAATCATGGTTGTTTTTCCTGTTTGAGGAGGTCCTATAATGACCGTACTTTGCCAATAGCGATTGTATAAAAAAGGAATAAGCTGATTCGAAATGCCAATCTTTTGTTTAGCAATCCGGATATTAAAGGATGATACATCACGAATCACACGAACCTGTCCATTTTCCGTTACAACTTTTCCCGCTAGTCCAACCCGGTGTCCGCCTTCAATGGTGACATATCCTTTTTTTAATTCTTCTTCAATCATATAAATCGAAAACTGGCTTAGTTTATTTAAGATAAATAAAGCATCTTCTGCACTTGGAAGATACGATTCGAAATAAGGCTGATTGTTGATTGTAAATTCGACAGGTCTTCCTATGCGCACTCGAATTTCTTCTAGCACATGAGAATGGTTTGTGACATAAAATTCAACAGTCTTTTTTAAATTAGGCGGAAAAATTGCAAGTATTTCGTTTAACATATTCATCCCCTCATATTTGAACTCACTTCAATGTATTATGAGCTTGACCATTTTATGCCTACCTTTTATTTAAAAACACCGATTAAAATGAAGAGCACTCCTATTACAATCATGATTAATTTTCCAAAAGATAATTGATCTGCTACGGACACTAAACCAATGGTGAAAGAACTCACCATTACAATCGGACCAACAAGCGCTAGCATTCCATTAATCATTAACGCTTTTTTCACATCATTGTTTGTGACAATTAAAATAGCGGCAATAAACTCAATAAATGAAGAAATAAATCGAAGGCACGCCATCGTTAATACCGTACCGTTTAAATGATCCAACCACTGCTTCATAAGCCCCTCCTATATCTCTGCGTTGTTTAGTACAACCTATGCAAAATAAGGAAGGGTTAGCACAAAAAAACACACAAAAAAGGCAGAGAATCATTCTCTGCCTTTTTCGTGTGTTTGCAGCTTGCTTACACGACCGAATTACGCGCGTGATACGTAGCTGCTGTCTGTTGTGTTAATAATTAATACGTCGCCTTCATTTACGAAGAAAGGAACGTTTACTGTTAAACCAGTTTCAACAGTTGCTGGTTTTGTACCGCCAGAAGCTGTGTCACCTTTAATACCAGGTTCAGTTTCTGTTACTTTAAGCTCAACTGTGTTTGGAAGTTCAACACCTAATGTCTCACCTTGATACATCATAATTGCGACTTCCATATTTTCTTTTAAGAATTTTAGCTCATATTCAATTGCACTCGCCGGAAGCTCTAATTGCTCATAAGACTGGTTGTCCATGAATACGTGCTGATCGCCGCTTGCATATAGATATTGCATTTTACGATTATCAATTTGAGCTTTTCCTACCTTTTCACCTGCACGGAACGTTTTTTCTTGCACAGCTCCTGTACGAAGGTTACGTAGTTTTGAGCGAACGAATGCAGCGCCTTTACCAGGCTTTACGTGTTGGAAATCCATTACACGCCAAATACCCCCGTCTACTTCTACTGTCAAACCTGTACGAAAATCATTTACTGAAATCATGAAGAAATCCTCCTACATTTTATAAAATAATGAACTCTTTTGATGAGTGCGATAATGCCTCATTACCTTCTGCTGTGACGACCGTATCATCTTCAATACGAACGCCCCCTAAGTCTGGTATGTAAATACCTGGTTCAACGGTTACAATCATACCTGGCTGCAGTACATCTGTAGATTTCACAGAAAGCGATGGGCCTTCGTGTACTTCTAACCCTACGCCGTGACCGGTCGAATGTCCAAAATACTGGCCGTATCCGTGTTCTGTAATATAATCACGCGTTAGCGCATCTGCTTCTTTACCCGTCATACCTGCTTTGATACCGTTCATTCCGTTAAGCTCTGCTTGCAGTACGACATTATAAATTTCTTTTAGCTTATCACTTACTTCACCGACGGCAAATGTTCGTGTGATATCTGAACAGTAACCATTATAGTATGCGCCAAAATCAAGCGTTACAAGTTCGCCTTTTTCAATTACTTTGTCAGAAGCAACACCATGCGGTAAAGCCCCGCGATGCCCTGAAGCAACAATTGTATCAAAAGATGAAGATGTTGCGCCTTGTTTTCTCATAAAGAACTCCAGTTCATTCGATACTTGAAGCTCTGTTAAACCAGGACGAACAAAGGTTAAAATATGTTCATATGCTGCATCTGCTATTTTTGCAGCTTCCTTTAATATCTTAATCTCTGAGTCACTCTTTATCAAGCGTAAGTTTTCGATTGCGCGCGAGATTGGAACAAGTTCCGCTCCGATATGCTTATCAAATAATTGATGCTGTCCATATGTAACATAATTCTGTTCAAAACCAAGCTTTTTAATTCCAAATTGTTTCACTACATTCGCTACTTCTTCTACAATAGGACCCTTGTGCTGAACGATATCAAAACCTTCTGTTTGACTAGTTGCTTGTTCAACATAACGAAAATCTGTTACAAATGCCGCTTTGTCTTCAGAAATGATAACGACACCAGCAGATCCTGTAAAATTGGTCATATAGCGTCTGTTATATTCACTTGTAACGACAACACCGTCTACATTCAACTTTGAAAACTGTTCGCGTAGTTTTTCGATTTTCATTTTATTTCCCCCTTAATTGTAAAAGTGCCTGCAGAGCAAGCTCGTATCCGTATAAACCTAACCCGACAATTTGACCATGCGTAACAGGTGCCGTCACCGAATGGTGGCGAAACTCTTCACGCTTATGTACGTTCGAAATATGCACTTCAATAACAGGAACAGATATACTGGCAATCGCATCTCGAATGGCATAACTGTAGTGAGTAAAAGCACCAGGATTGATCATAATCCCATCAAACTTCTCATCCGCTTCGTGAATCCAGTCGATAATTACACCTTCGTGATTAGACTGTACGCACTCAACTTCTACCCCATGGTCTCTGCCTGCTCGCTGAAGCTTCTCTTCAAGATTTTGAAGATTATCTGTCCCATATACCGCTGGTTCGCGTACGCCTAAACGGTTTAAATTAGGACCGTTTATTACTAAAATCTTATTCATCTTATTTCAACACTCTCCCCTACTACGCACCCTTTATGCAGCTCACTTGTGTGAATTTACACTTTATTTTTCTTTTTAAATCATTATATAGAATATATTAGCATACGTTGGAACATTCACACTACTTATTCGCCGTTTGAAAATCTGTAGATTCATCTTTTGTTTGAAGCTCTGCCGCTTCAAAAGAAATGGAATATCCGATGAATACACCATATAAAATATAAATACAGAGGGATGAAATAATTGTGTTAGCTGGAAGCTCTCCAATTGTTTTCAAGTTAGGAAAGAGCGGATTCAAAACAACGAATACGATTGCCCACCATAATAAGCCGTAAGCAAAACCTATCCAAATTGTTTTAAACTTCTTTAATAGGACGTAGTATAACAACCCGACAACAATAGATAATACCCCTATGAGAAAAATACTGACGATAACACCTATTCCTTTATCCTTCCAATCACCTAATGCCCACGGATCTAAAAGCATATTTGGATTGATAACACTAAAGCTAAACAGATAATTTAAATAGCCAATAAAGCTCCAGAAAACCCCTCCAAAAAAGGAAATAAAGATGGCTTTAAATAAAAAAGATATTTCCTGTTTATGCGTAGGTTGGTTATCCTGTTTTTTTTCATGCTGTTCTTTAGGTTCTGACATATTAATCACCTCTTGATGTAGTATGAACTTTTTTCTCATTTCCTACCGACTCATTTCTAAGTTTTTACGTTTATTACTCTTCCTATACGCAAGAAGGGCGCCTGATATCGCAGAGACATTTTAAAACTACTTCGCACAGAGTTTCATAAACAAATTTTATAAATGAAAGGAAAAAAATTCATATGAAGGGTGTGGAGATGAAAAATATTGGCTAAACTAGATAACATGCATCCGCCTAGAGGTTTATTTGATTTTGCTGTAGAATATAAAATACTAAGAAGTCTAGTCTAGTTAAGTTAGGTTGGTGCCTGAAATGTCTAAATTACAAAAACCTGCGTATGGTGGTCAAGCCGTTATAGAAGGTGTCATGTTCGGTGGCAAACGTATGATGGTGACGGCTATTCGCCGCAAAGATCAATCTATTGATTATTTTCATTCAAAAAGAAAATCAAATTCCGTACTCACTGCTTTAAAAAAAATTCCTTTTTTACGAGGAATTGCTGCTATTGTTGAAGCCAGTGCAAACGGTACGCAGCACTTGAACTTTTCCTCTGAACGCTATGACGTGAATCCAGAAGATGATGCTCAAGTAGCAGCAGAACAACAAAAAGAGAAAAAAGAATCAAAACTATCTTTAATATTTGGCGTTGCAACTATTGGTGTAATATCCTTTCTTTTCGGGAAAGTACTATTTACATTGATTCCTGTGTTTTTAGCACAATTGACACGTCCTGTTTTCACTTCAAGTGTAGCTCAAGTTTTTATTGAAGGAGTATTTAAACTATTATTGCTCCTTGGCTATATTTATGTGATTTCACAAACGCCACTTATTAAACGGGTGTTTCAATATCATGGAGCAGAACACAAGGTCATTAATGCATATGAAAACAATGCTGAACTTACGGTAGAAGCCGTTCAAGCACAATCTCGACTTCATTATCGCTGCGGAAGTAGCTTTATCCTCTTTACCGTAGTTGTAGGAATGTTTGTCTACCTACTAGTTCCAACGGATCCTCTTTGGTTACGAATTGTGGATCGCCTTGCATTAATTCCAGTTGTCCTTGGTTTATCATTTGAAGTGTTACAGTTAACCAATAAAGTTCGTCATGTCCCTCTTCTTCGCTTTTTAGGTTATCCCGGTTTATGGCTTCAGCTTTTAACAACCAAAGAACCAAAAGATGATCAAGTTGAAGTTGCGATTGCTTCATTTAAAGAACTTTTACGCGTTGAAAATGAACTTTCTTCTACCACTGACGAACAAGTTGTCTAATCCACACCGTTTTGCTTTCTTTTTTTACTATTTTAGGAGGTGAACAAAATGAGACGTCCATTCGTGAAACCACTTGTATATGGTCTAATCGGGTTAGGAGTCATTGGCTTTGCATTTACGTTGATTACAGATCCAGCTGTTTTATTACGTCAAGCAGGTTATATTTTTCTGTTTATCATTTTGTTTTACTTAGTTTATCGGTTTATTCTCCGCCCTTCTCAGACAAAAGGTCAAGATAGAGGCTATGTGCGCGCAGTAAAGCAATCGAAACTGCGTCAAAAAGAAAAAGAGCGAGGAAGCAACAAAGTTGATATGCATACGTACCGAAGCTCAAATAAGCGCCCGGTATCCAAATCAACGAAACCGCTAAAGAAAAAGAAAAACAACTCACACTTGACCGTCATCGAAGGTAAAAAAGGAAAAAAGAAAAATAGAGCATTCTTTTAAAAAAACAAGGAGAAAAGCCTCCTTGTTTTTTTAATAGCACCATTTTTTCAAAAATGCCCTTGTACGCTTTTTGCCAAACGCAATCAGCTCTTCCTTCCGTTCTTCTGTGAGGGTAAATTCTGTCGCAAAAACTTGATTAACAGGTAAAAAGATAATATTTTTTTCGTGACGTTTTGAAATATGTCTTGCATCGTGCGCATCTTTCATCGTCTCAAAAAGCGCACTGAATAAACCAACGGCATTTTTAATTTTATTCCGTTCTCTCTCTTCGTCCTTCGGACTCAGCTTCACACCAATTACCGGTCGTTTCTTCAAACTTTTATCATCATCAAATAAAAAAATTGGAAAGTTGCTTAACACTCCCCCGTCGACTATTAAACTGCTTGGAGTAGATTTTAATTTAACCGGCTCAAAAAAATATGGAATGCTGCAGCTCATCCGAACGGCTCTTGCTACAGAAAAACGATTCGGATCAATGTGATATTTAGGCAAATCATCTGGAAGAACAAGCATCGTACTGTTGGTCAAATCTGACGCAATAATACGCAGCGACTGATCAGGCAAATCAGCAAATGTACGAATTCCTCTGCTCCGCAACTTCTCAGCAATCCACTTTTCAAGCCTTTCTCCTTTATATAATCCCATTTTCCAATATAAAAACAGCCATTTTGTCAAGCTCGATGGTAAAAAGGACATTCTTTGATCTAGGAAAGAAGATAACTCAATTTCATTCATCATTTCAACGATTTCTTCACTTGTATAACCAGCTGCTACAAATGCACAAATAATGGAACCCGCACTCGTTCCCGCTAACCGCCGAAAAATAAAGCCTTTTTCTTCTAGAGCTTGTAACGCACCAATCAGTGCAAGCCCTTTAATACCGCCACCTGAAAATACTCCGTCGACGTACACAGCCTCTCCTCCAAACTACCTACTCTACATTTGTAGTCGACTCAGCAACAAGTTATGATAAAAAGAAAAAAAGCAGTGACGCTATTGGCCGCTGCTTTTTCCTTATAATTTTTGCTCTTCTTCATTTCGTTTTTGTACATTGCGAAGATCTTGAATACGGTTATGATTTTCTTCAAAGTATTGAACTAAGTCCCCAATTCGATCAATGGAATTCCAGCTTAAATGATGTTCAATTCCTTCTACGTCATCATAAATATTCTTCTCATCCACGCCAATGATTCGCAATAGCTGCTCTAAGAGCTCGTGGCGATAAACAAGACGTTTTCCAATCTTCTGTCCCTTAGCTGTTAAAACAAGGCCTCGATATTTTTCATAAATTAAGTACTCATCTTTGTCTAGTTTTTGAACCATCTTTGTTACAGATGAGGGGTGAACCGCCAATGCATCAGCAATATCAGACACTCGAGCGTATCCTTTATCTTCAATTAGCATATATATTTGTTCAATATAATCTTCCATACTCGGTGTAGGCATGAAATCTCCCCCAATTAATATTATGTATTACTAATAATAAATCATAAATGTCTGTTTCTTATAGTGATATCGTGTTCATGTTTGATAATCTATGTGAAAAAAACGTGTAAATAAAGCGATGTCATAAGATAAAACTGGATAAAAGACATTCAATCAAAATCATACTACAATGCTTATTCAAATACAAGAACCGTTCGTTCCCGCTTCTTATTTATGCCCCATTTTCATACATAATAAAAGCCGACTCACTTGAGTCAGCTTTTACTAGTCAATCATGATTAAAAATTAAAGGCCGCATTTCAGCTGTGCACCACAGTTTGTACATGTGTTGCATCCGCCCATTTCCTCTACCGTTCCTTGACGGCAAACCGGACAAGTATTGCCTACTTCAGAACCGATTGTTACATCAGTTGAACGAATTTCGTTAATTGTATCAACTAACACCACGTGCGGTTTTGTTTCTTCTTTTGGCGCTTCAATTTCTTCATCAAATGTATTTTCTTCTGCTTTTAGCGTTAAGACTTGTGCATCACGGCTTCCGTCTACGTACACTGTACCGCCTTTTGCTCCGCCTTTATACAGACGCTCGTACACTTTTTGAACTTGCTCTACCGTGTAACCACGAGGAGCGTTTACTGTTTTACTAATTGAACTGTCAATCCAGCGCTGAATCACACATTGCACGTCCGCGTGAGCTTGTGGTGCAAGTTCCATAGCTGAAATGAACCATTCAGGAAGGTTGTTTGGATCTGCTTCTGGATGCTGATCTAAATACTCTTGAACGATATCAGCTTTTACTTCAATAAATTTACCTAAACGGCCGCTTCGGAAGTATGAGAATGAGAAATAAGGTTCAAGACCCGTTGATACTCCAACCATTGTTCCAGTACTGCCTGTTGGCGCTACTGTTAATAAATGAGAGTTTCGGATACCGTGCTCTTTAATGTTTTCACGAATATCTTCAGGCATTTTTTTCATGAAGCCTGTATTTGTAAATGCTTCACGTAAAGAAGCCGTTTCAGCATCTGTTTCGCCCACTAAGAACGGGAAGCTTCCTTTTTCTTTTCCAAGCTCTACAGACGCGCGGTAAGCCGTCGTGGCAATTGTTTCAAACACTTTATCTACTAACTCATTGCCTTTGTCAGAGCCGTATTCTGTTTCACAATAAATAAGAAGATCGTGAAGACCCATTACACCAAGACCAACGCGGCGTTCGCCAAGCGCTTGCTTTTGGTTCTCTTCTAAGAAATAAGGAGTTGCATCAATAACGTTATCTTGCATTCTAACGCCAGTTTCAACCGTTTGACGTAGCTTTTCAAAGTTAACTGTTTTTGTTTCTTTATCTGCCATTTGCGCTAAGTTAACAGCAGCTAAGTTACAAACAGAGAATGGTGCAAGTGGTTGTTCACCACATGGATTCGTTGCAACAACGTGCTGACCATATGCTTGAGCATTTGTCATGTCATTGGCATTGTCAAAGAAGAAAATGCCTGGTTCAGCTGAGTACGTTGCACAAATATTAATTAGGTTCCATAGCTCTTTTGCACGGATAGTACGGTACGTACGAACTTTGTTTCCTTGTTTTGCCCACTCGCGCACGTCGCCTACTTCGTGCCAGTTTTCATTGTAGTTAGCCATTTCTTCTTTTGAATAGCTTTCTACGTCTGGGAAGCGAAGTTCGTATTCACCGTCGTTTTCAACAGCATCCATAAAATCTTTTGTTAAGCATACAGAAATGTTTGCTCCTGTTAAAAACTCTGAGTTATGAACGCTGTACGTTCCGCCAGTTTGCAGCTTTTCTTCTGCATCTTTAATGATTTTTTCACTGAACCCACCAAGACCAGGAATTTGTTTATAGTTAATGATTCCTTGGTACATTGCTTCTTCAGACTCTGTTAGCGGCGTGAACTTCAATTTATCTTGCGCGTGCTTTTTAATCATTTCGTCATTTGTGTTTTCAATTAAGAAACGTAAAATGCGAGGGTTTTGCATTTTAGAAATAATAAACTCTACAATGTCAGGATGCCAGTCGGCAAGCATGATCATTTGTGCCCCCAATTTGTTACTCTTCGTTAAGAAGGGTACGGTCATTTCTGCCGTACTCTTACACTTTCATGTAAGATCAGACTATATCATCAAAGAAGAAAATCCCTTTGTCTCGTGCCCCATAGCGACGTTGCCGTTTGCTATGGTTTACTCCTTCCTTTGCTTCCATCATAACACCTACTTTATTCACTAAAGTTTTATTGCATTAGAACTTTTAGGAAGTTTCAATAGTCGTTGAACCTTTATCTTCGTTTCCAAAGACACTTGGCTGCTGATTGCCCAATCTTTCCTCTTTTCTAACCATCACGCTCATCGTTGCCGATCACGTTGTGGTGAAGAAAGCTCTAAGGGTGTTCCAGCAATTCACGAGATTACGTCGCCGGTTTGTTAACGACGCGACCCACCTTGCTCAACAAGATGCGTCAGTTTAGCAATATCATCCAACCATGAAACCGAACCAGATGATTTGCCGTTTACACCGCGAGCCAGCGTGTTGCGCGGGCGAAGAGTTGAACCATTCGTTCCAACACCGCCTCCGCGGCTCATGATTTCCATTACTTGTTTGCGGTGTTCTGAAATACCTTCACGTGAATCTTTTACATAAGGCATTACGTAACAGTTAAAGTACGTTACGTCCGTGTCAGCACCTGCACCGTAAAGAACGCGGCCAGCTGGTACAAAGTTTAGCTGAACAAGCTCTTGATAGAACTTTTCAAACCACTCTTTGCGCTTTTCTTCTGTTTTTTCCACAGAAGCTAAGCCTGTTGCATTACGTTTTGCAATTTGCTCATAGAAGACCTCTAGAGGTTTTTCAATGACATCTAAAGAACGAATAATTAACCCATTTTCTGCTTCTTCAGGTGATAAAGCTCCTCTAAACTCATCTTCTACCTTGACAACAGCGGTTTTTTGCTCAAAATTAATGCTTTCCACATAGCCAAGTCCTCGTGCTGGAAATTTTGGGTCTTCCTTTACAGTTAGAACAACAAAATCTCCTTCTGATAACGTTAATTTTTCCGTATCTTTAAACGCATAGCGGTCTAACATTACCAATCTTGAAACACCTTTATGAGTTAACTTCATATCCGGTGTAATCGGATGTACTTGCGGAAAGCGTTCAATATCTGAATTGAGCTTTTCAACATTCATATTCACTTTTTGATTTAACAAAACAGTCATTCTCACAACTCCTTACCTATCGAACATCTATAAATTTATTAACTCTATTTCCTTTTAAAGGAAATAGAGTTTTTCAATCAACTATCAATAACTTACCACACGGCTTGGACGAATTCAATATATAGTATTTGACACTTCTCCAAACATCTACATATAGAAGGGTGTCAAGTGAAATATTTTTTTTTTCGTAAAAAAAGTGTTTGACTTTTCTTCCGTATGTATTCTATTAGCCAAGCATTGTTTCTAAAAATTCCAATAAAAAGTGCAACTTATAAGAAGTTGCACTTTTATCTATTTACCATCCGCATTCGTTTAGCGCTTAAAGTTCCATTCATCCGATCCGTACTTTGTGCGCGCTAGTTCTTCTACATATGCTTCCTCTTCTTCAGATAGTGTATACGGTTCTAAATCGATATCAAGAGCAGAAGCAAATCCTTTATAAAACGCTTCTTTTGCTTCTTCGATAGAAATTTTGCGGCCCGCAATTGCATTGATGGCTACCGCTTTAGAACGAAATGCGCGCTGCATTCTTTCTTTCACGCGGTCATTTGGATAATTAAACACGCTGAATAATTTATCTTCATCAATCTCTAACAGAATAGAGCCGTGCTGTAGAATAACTCCTTTTTGTCTAGTTTGGGCACTTCCAGCAATTTTGCGGCCCTCTACAACAAGTTCATACCAAGAAGGAGCATCAAAGCACACGGACGAACGAGGGTTTTTTAAGCTATTTTTTTCTTCTTCTGAACGAGGAATAGCAAAATAAGCCTCGAGCCCTAACGAACGAAATCCTTCCAGTAAACCTTCAGAGATGACGCGATATGCCTCTGTAACTGTCTTAGGCATATTAGGATACTCTTCAGATACAATGACGCTGTAAGTAAGCTCTTCATCATGAAGCACGCCCCTGCCGCCCGTTGGACGTCTCACAAAGCCTAATCCTAATTCTTTTACTTTATCAAAGTTAATTTCTTTTTCAGCTTTTTGAAAATAACCGATCGACAGCGTTGGAGGGTTCCATCCGTAAAAACGAATCGTAGGTGGAATTTCTCCTTTACTATGCCATTCTAATAACGCTTCATCTAACGCCATATTGTAATAAGGCGAACGGTTGTTGGAATCAATAAATCTCCACTTTGCTTTCATCTACCTCATCCTCAGCTATATGTAATATAAAAAATAAATCCGTTTTTTAGTCTACCAAAAGATTGAGCTAAGGAAAAGCAAAGAGCAACATAAAACTGCGAATTCAAATGTGGTAGTTTTTTCATTTTCGGGAAGAAATCCGCTAGATTCAAGGCAAAATCGCTTTACTTCTAATTTCATTCACTTATATAATAAGAGTATGGATTTTGTCGAAGAAAGGAAGAATCAGCATGTCACCAATTACAGCAGTACTCATTTTACTTGGAGTAATCATCATATACTCTGTCGTTATGTTCTTTATCCAACGTCGCATTATGAAAACGTTAACTGAAGAAGAATTCCGCAGCGGCTACCGCAAGGCACAGCTAGTTGATATTCGCGAACCGAATGAATTCGAAAACGGACATATTTTAGGCGCACGAAATATTCCTCTTTCACAGTTCCGTATGCGCATTAAAGAATTTCGTCCGGATCAGCCTGTGTACATCTATTGTCAAAGCGGAATGCGCACAGGACGTGCAGCACAAATGCTTCGTCGCCACGGTGTTAAAGAAATCTATGATTTAAAAGGCGGCTTCAAAATGTGGAACGGTAAAGTAAAAAAGAAAAAATAATGGTATGTATATAGAAAAACCTCGCCTTTGGGCGAGGTTTTTTGTTAGACGTTTTGAACAGCCTGTTCTTTCTGATAGCGAAGAACTGGTTTTCTCGCTGCCAGCGTTTCATCAAGGCGCTTCACAACCGTTGTATGCGGAGCTTCCTGTACGAGTTCAGGCGTCTCTTCTGCTTCTTTTGCAATTTGAATCATCGCATCGATAAACGCATCTAGCGTTTCTTTCGACTCCGTTTCCGTTGGTTCGATCATCATGCACTCTTCTACGATAAGAGGAAAGTAGATAGTCGGCGGATGATAGCCAAAATCAAGCAGTCGTTTCGCGATATCCAATGTGCGCACGCCAAGCTTTTTCTGACGTTTTCCTGATAAAACAAATTCGTGCTTACAGTGACGGTCAAACGGCAGCTCATAGTGTTCTGCTAAACGACGCATCATATAGTTGGCATTTAGCACAGCGTTTTCCGTTACGGCTTTTAAGCCGTCTGGACCCATTGAACGAATATACGTATAAGCGCGAACGTTGATACCGAAGTTGCCGTAAAACGGCTTTACGCGTCCAATTGACTGAGGACGGTTATAGTCAAAGTGATAGCCTTGTTCTGTTTTCACAAGCACTGGTTTAGGCAGATACGGAATTAAATCTGCTTTTACCCCTACCGGACCGGAACCAGGACCGCCGCCTCCATGAGGACCTGTAAAGGTTTTATGAAGATTTAAATGAACAACGTCAAATCCCATATCTCCAGGACGAGCTTTGCTTAATACTGCGTTTAAATTTGCACCATCATAATAAAGCTTTCCACCTGCTGCGTGAACAATTTCAGCCATTTCTAAAATATCTTCTTCAAATAACCCTAGCGTATTTGGGTTTGTTAACATTAAAGCGGCTGTATCTTCTCCCACTACGCGGCGTAAATCCTCTAAGTCCACTAAACCATGTTCGTTTGATTTTACCGTTACCGTTTCAAATCCCGCAACTGTTGCCGAAGCAGGGTTCGTTCCGTGAGCTGAGTCTGGAACAATGACTTTTGTTCGCTGCGTCTCACCATTTGCTTCATGATAGGCACGAATCATCATAAGCCCGGTCCACTCGCCATGAGCACCCGCTGCTGGCTGAAGTGTTACTTCATCCATTCCCGTAATTTCTGTTAAATGCTCTTGTAAATCATATAAAAGTTCGAGAGCACCTTGAACCGTTTGCTCATCTTGAAGCGGATGAATATGCGCTAACCCAGCAATCCGTGCTGCTTGTTCATTCACTTTTGGATTATATTTCATCGTGCATGAACCAAGCGGATAAAACCCTGAGTCCACTCCGTGATTTCGTTTTGAAAGCGCGGTGTAATGACGCATAATATCGAGTTCTGATACTTCAGGAAGCTCAGGAGCTTCGGTACGGACATACGCTTTTCCAAGCAGCTCTTCAGCATTTACTTGCGGAACATCTAACTCCGGCAATGAATAGCCGATTCGCCCTTCTTTACTGCTTTCAAAAATAAGTGATTGATTTTGATTAAGCATGAAGATCCCCCAATTCATTTACAAGTTGGTCAATTTCCTCTTTTGTACGGAGTTCTGTAAAAGCAAGCAGCATGTGATTTTCAAGCGCTTGGTTATCACGGCTAAGATCATAACCGCCAATTATTTTTGATGCTAATAAATGATTGTTTGCTTCTGTTACCGAAACAGGAAGCTTCACGACTAATTCGTTAAAAAACGGTCCTTCAAATGCTACATTTACCCCTTTTGCCTTTAACGCTTCATATGCATAATGCGTTTTTGATAAGTTTTGCAGCGCCATTTCTTTTACACCTTGCTTGCCTAAAGCTGTCATGGCAACTGATGCCGCTAAAGCATTTAACGCTTGATTTGAACAAATGTTAGACGTCGCTTTATCACGGCGTATATGCTGCTCACGAGCTTGAAGGGTTAAAACAAACCCTCGCTTACCGTTTTCATCCACCGTTTGCCCTACTAATCGTCCTGGAATTTTCCGCATAAGCTTAGACGTAGTTGCAAAGTATCCGCAGTGCGGGCCTCCAAATTGACTTGGAATACCAAATGGCTGTGCATCTCCAATGACAATATCAGCTCCAAATTCTCCAGGAGGCGTAAGTAAACCTAATGATAAAGGATTGCTTGAAACCACAAACATACATTTTTCTTGATGAGTAATTTCTTCAATTTCTTTTAACGGCTCGATTTGTCCGTAGAAATTTGGATACTGGACAATAACAGCTGCCACGTCACTTCCCATCTCTTTTTCTAATGCAATCATATCTGTTACGCCGTCTGCTGCAGGGATTTCTACCACTTCAATGTATTGACCCTTCGCATACGTTTTTAACACATCTTTTGACTCAGGGTGAACGGCCGCAGAGACAAGTACTTTTTTCTTTTTCGTTTGACCCGCACTGAGCATAGCGGCTTCTGCTAAAGCAGTTCCTCCGTCATACATAGAAGAATTGGCCACGTCCATCCCCGTTAACTCACAAATCATTGTTTGAAATTCAAAGATGGCCTGAAGTTCTCCTTGAGAAATTTCCGGTTGATACGGAGTATAGGCCGTATAAAATTCCGAACGAGAAATAACATGATCAACAATAACCGGCATGTAATGATCATAAACTCCCGCTCCTAAAAAAGAAGAATATTCTTTCAAATGAGCATTTTTTGCAGCCATATTATTTAATTCTTTTAACAGCTGAGGCTCTGAAGCCGCTTTTTTAATATTGTATTCTCCTTGAAAACGAACGCGCTGCGGAATATCTGAAAATAAATCATCAACGGATGAAACACCAATTGCTGCTAACATTTGCTGCTGATCTTGTTCTGTCATTGGTAAATAGCGATGTAACATGTTAAATTCCTCCCCAAAGCTTACTTTGAACGTTTATAAAAAGGTGTTGAAACCACTTTTGCTTTTAAGCGTTTTTTCCGAACCTGCACTTCCACTTCTTGACCAAGCTCTGTATACTCTGCTGATAATAGCGCTAGACCGATGTTTTTCTTTAATGTCGGTGACTGTGTACCTGTTGTCACAAATCCAATTTGTTCTTCATCTGCAAATACTTCGTAACCGTGTCTTGGTATACCTTTATCAATCATTTCAATTCCTACCAGCTTACGAGGTGCCCCGCTTTCACGCTGTTCTTTTAACACTTCTTTTCCAATAAAGCTATCTTTGTTCGTTTTTACTGCAAATCCAATTCGAGCTTCAATGGGCGTAATATCTTTTGAAAGCTCTTGGCCATATAAAGCCAAAGTAGCTTCAAAACGAAGCGTATCGCGAGCGCCTAGTCCGCAAGGCAACACACCGTCCTCACTTCCTGCTTCTAAAATAGCCGTCCACAAGTGAGAGGCGTCAGCTGAAGAACAATAAATTTCAAAACCATCTTCTCCGGTATATCCAGTACGTGAAACGAGAGCTTTTACATTCGCTACTTCTACATCATCAGCAAATGTAAATGGCTTTAATGAAGCTAAATTTTTATTCGTTAACGTTTGTAAAACTTTTTCTGCTAAAGGACCTTGTAATGCTAGCTGCGCAGTTTCATCAGATTGATTAACGAGCGTTACATCTCCTTGTTTGTGAGACACAAGCCACTCATAGTCTTTTTGAATATTAGCAGCGTTTACGACCAGCAAATACTCTTGATCTGCTTTTTTGTAAATCAGCAAATCATCTACCGTGCCTCCGTCTTCATAACACATAGCCGTATACTGCGCTTTTCCATCTACAAGGGTAGAAACGTCATTTGTCATCGTATGCTGAAGAAAAGCTAAGCTATCAGCTCCTGTCACAAGAATTTCTCCCATATGAGAGACATCAAAAAGACCTGCCTTTGTACGTACAGCTTCATGCTCTTCTTTAATAGAAGAAAATTGAACGGGAAGAGCCCATCCTCCAAAATCAATTGTTTTGGCACCATATTTTTGATAGGTATCATAAAGCGGCGTTTTGTGTAATTCTGTTGTCATATTTATGTCCTCCTCTTTTTCACGTGAAACTTTTCATAACGGGGAGTTTTCAAATAGTGTGGGGATCACTATGTATCCAAACAAAAAAGGACAGAAAACCCCCTACTGTATTTAGTAGGAAGTCTCTGTCCTTTTCACCTGAAAGTTTACCTATAAACGAATAGGTTTGCCTCGTGGGTGGTCTATAAACGCATAGACACTCTCCAGAGCTGCGTCAAACAAGAGTCTTTTTGCCTGAGAGATTCACAATTTTATTGCTTGCTCCTTCGGCGCTACATTCAAGTAGTCTCTCCCCGTGTCGTCATTCGCTTCTATAAAGTTGGTAAAGTTGGGCATACTACTGAAAGATGTATCTTTCTTTATTCACACAATCATTTGTAAAGTGCTAATCTATTTTCTTTTTCAAATTTTCTAAATATATTTTTATCCTACCTGATTCTTATCATTTGTTCAATAAAAATTTTTTACAAAGGAGCATTTTTATCATGAAAGTGAAATTAAACATCGATGAAACATGGGAAGCAGCCTTCTCAACTAAATTGGAGCAAGACGGCCCTTGGTCTGCATGGGATTTGTATAAACTTGCCTATGAAATAGAAGACCAAACGCTTATCTCAGAATTTGAAGGGCTACAAAGCCCAAAACATTTAGCCGATTTAACGCCGCTTCCTCATCAGCTCGAAGTAGCCAAACAAGTAGTCGAAACAATGAATGGGAAAGCCATTTTAGCAGATGAAGTAGGACTAGGGAAAACGATTGAAGCAGGGTTAATTTTGAAGGAATATATGATTCGCGGGCTTGTTAAAAAAGTTCTCATTTTAGTTCCAGCTTCGCTTGTTTCACAGTGGGCTATGGAATTGAATCAAAAATTTTATATTCCCGCGGTCCCTCAAAGAAAATCATATGTGTGGGATCAGTGTGACATCGTTGTATCTTCAATTGATACAGCAAAACGTTCCCCTCATCGAGAAATTGTGCTAGAACAAGACTACGACCTCATCATCATTGATGAAGCTCATAAACTTAAAAACAACAAAACAAAAAACTATGAATTTGTTCAAAGCCTGAAAAAGAAATTTTGTCTGTTGCTAACCGCAACACCGATTCAAAATCGAATTGAAGAAATTTTCAACTTAGTCTCTCTTTTAAAGCCTGGCCATCTCGGCAATAAAGACTATTTCGAAGAATTATTTTCTGCTAAAAAACGCTCTTTGCAAAACGATGAGCACTTAAAAGAGCTTGTTAACAAAGTTATGATTCGAAATCGCCGCCATGATACTGGTATCGAATGGACGAAGCGAATTGTTCAAACCATTCCTGTTGAATTTTCACCGAAAGAACGCGAGCTATACGATGCGATTACGTCTTTTAAAGGAAACGGACTGCACCCTTCAAGTGCTTTTTCAATTTTAACCCTGCAGCGAGAGGCCTGCAGCAGCCGTGAAGCGGTGTATATGACATTAAAAAACATGCTGGAACGTCAGGAAGATCAAAACAGCGCATTAACGGAACATATGATTACTCCATTAATGCAACTACTTCAGCAAGTGCCGCAAAATGCAAAAGCAGAAAAAGTTCTGGAGCTCGTTCAAAAAATTGATGACAAAGTTATTATTTTCACTGAGTACAGAGCAACTCAACTGTACTTACAGTGGTATTTAAAACAGCATGGAATTACCTCTGTACCGTTTAGAGGAGGATTTAAGCGAGGTAAAAAAGACTGGATGAAGCAGCTTTTTGAAAGCCACGCGCAAGTATTTATTGCCACTGAAGCGGGCGGAGAAGGAATCAACCTTCAGTTTTGTCATCATATTATTAACTATGATCTACCGTGGAATCCAATGCGTCTAGAACAGCGAATTGGAAGGGTACATCGTTTAGGTCAAAAGCATGATGTTCACATTTACAATTTAGCGATTCAACATACGGTCGAAGAACATATTTTAAAATTGTTATACGAAAAAATAAACCTTTTTGAACGAGTTGTTGGAGAGTTAGATGATATTTTAACAAAGCTTGATTTAAAAAATATCGAAGAGCATATTCAAGATATTTTATTTCATTCACGGAGTGAAGGAGAAATAAAAATCAAAATGGAGAACTTGACGTCTATTATTCAATACGAAGACAGCGAGGAGGATCAGCATGCAGCAAACTGATATTCATCAATTTTTAAAGCGTTACTTTCTAGCTAATAATTGTTCTATTGTCACAGAAACACCATCTTATCTAAAGGTTCAATTAACAATCGAACTTGACAAAGAGTTGATGAATCGTCCATTTTATTGGCATTATGTTGAAAAGACAGGCGGAGAAGCAAATCCTGCTTCACTCACTTTCATTACAGATCCCGCGTTTGAAGACGATTCTGTTCAAGGAGAACGAATTCATTTTGGCTCACCTAGGCTGCATCAAATTTTCGCTTCTACTCAAAAGCTAGGCGGGTTTATTCATCTGTATGAACAAGTTTCATCAGCTCAGCCAACAAATCAGCCTTTACACCCTTGGCTTGCGTTAAATATTAAAGTCTCATACAAATGCGACCGTAAAAAGGATGAGCTCTTGTCGCTTGGCATTAATTTAATTAACGGACAAATCGTTGAATCATTTCATGAATCAATCATTAATCAAAATTTATCATCTAAAATCTCGGACTATTGCTTTACTCTTTCACCTTTTATTAAGCCGAAAAGTGCGATTGCACGACTCACATCATACGTGACTGACTACGTTAAAACTCAACCGACTGAATGGGCAGAAAAAGCGCAGGAAAGATGGTACGAAGACTTAGCGCTTCTTGATCATTTTTACGAAACAGCAGAAGAGCTGCCAGAAATATATATGACCGAAAAAACAGCGCTTCAAGAGCTATACGAGCCGACGATCTTATTTAAGTTTATAAACGGTGGCTTATTTTACATATCGCCAGAAACGATGTCACGTCAATTTAATAAAACACAAGCCGGTTAAAAAAAGATGAGCATATGATATGCTCATCTTTCTTTTTTCTTTCGGTACCACAGCATAAACGACAGCGGAATCATTCCAAACCATCTGTTCGCAAAAGGTGCTCGCTCTTCTTTTTTTTGAATCTTTTTCGTTTTCCTCTCTTCTTTTGGCTGATCCATATATTGTACAAATTGCTGAGTCATATATTTTACATAATCATTCGTTTTCATATAATCATCTCCTCAGCACTATTATATCCGGAGAGAAAGAGACTTAATCCGTCCACTTCACAATGTGCTGGTCCTTTTTTTGAATATATGCGGTTTCTGTCAATGCTCTTCCTTGCAGTGTTTGACACTTTATTTTTAGGATAATCATCTGTTCATCTTCACTTACTACGTCGTATGAAACCGTACCCGTTTCTAACACTAAGGGTGCAGATGGAGATTTATTATGTTCTTTTATTTCTTTTTTTACATGTACAACCGCGTTTTCTAAAAGATGCTGCAGACGATTTTTCTGCTCTACTTCTTGATAAAATGAACTTTTCGTCACAAAATAAGTAGTTTGCTGAGCTACTAACAGAAGAAAAAGCGCACAAAATGCCAACACAACCGGGAGAATAAACCCTTGCTCATTATCTTTCATAAGCAAGCATCAAAAACGTCGTAATGGTTTCTTCTCTAACTTTGTTAACACCGTCTGTTGAACGAATCAGCAGCCTTTCTTTTTGCTGTTCATACATGATATTCTTAATATGCTGCAGCACAACTTCATGACCGCTTTCATCCACTCGTCTTCTTATCTTGTCTTCGTATCGTTCATAAGTGATGATCTGATTATTTTCCATTTTCAACGTAAGCGTAGTCGCATGAATTCTCACTTCTTTTGCTTCTCGATATTCCATAGCAAGTTGATTCACAAAAATTTCCCACTCCATTTCATTCATACTAAAGTCTGGATTATATGTTTGCTTAGCTAGCGGAATGATAATGGGGAAAAATGAAACAATGATCAAAAAAAGAGCAAAACTGACTAACATCTCTACAAGCGTAAAGCCTTTTTCACTTTTCACTTCAACATCACATCACACTTCTTTTTCATTTTATCAGCCGAATCTGTCCATTCTACACAAAGCTTTTGAGCACTTTCTCCGTTCCACTTCAGATAAAACACAACGTTTTCTTTTACGATTTTTTCTCGCCGTTTATATCCTGTTTCATATTTATATTTCAATAGCTCTTCGTGCAAGATAGCATCAGCTTGATACGAAACATATTGCTTCTTTTCTTCTTCCTTCATCTGAACATACAAAGGAATAATTGTACCGGTTAGGAGTAAAAGCATGCTAAATGAAACAAGCATTTCTAACAAGGTATAGCCCTGCTGACCCTTACATCTTGTCCACATAAAAACGCCCTCTACCTATTTGAAAAGTAACTTTGTATTTAAACTTTTGACTGCTGATAAAAATGGTCTTTGCTTGAGAAATATTGCCGTTTTTGTTGTATTGTATCGTGGAATTGCCGCTTCCAAACGTGATATGAATGGTGGAATCATAGGCGCGCTTATAAAGAACGGCACGAGAATCAGAAACAATATATTCTGTTCCCTTCGGTGCGAAGTTAATTTTAATTGGAGATTCTCGGTTCATGGCTGTCTGCTGCACATAAAACGTGTCGCTTTGCAGCTGTCGCAAGAATAATGTGATTTTGTAATATTCCACAAGCGGCCGAATGGTTACGATAATGGAAAACATCATCACTTGCACAATAAATAAAACCATCAGCATCTCAATGAGGGTAAATCCTCTTTGCTTAAGAAGAACCACTAGCCGTAACCTTTCCGGTACCGTCAATTTGAATAGCTTGACCATTTGGACACACGGTGCCTTCTTTTAAGTAGCCTCCTGCTTCAAGCTCTTCTAGACTTGGTTTTTCGCCGTTTTCAAGCTCATATACTTGTACCTCAGCCTCTACGGTTTTGACAAGAGCTGAGCAGCCTTTATTGTTAATAACCGTATTATGCTTTAATACATTTGGAATCATAATGAGCAAAAGCACGGTAATAACGAGCATAACGATTAACATTTCAATAAGGGTAAACCCTTTATTACCTTTTAGAATCATATTCTTTCACCCTTCTACAAGCTCGACATCACTTCTAACATCGGAAGCATAACGGACATATACATAAGCAGAATGACCATTCCGATGAACAAAAATGTAAGCGGCTGTACATATTTTAAAATACGAAAAATAAATTGTTCCATTCTTTCCATCATAAATAGACTGTAATCATACAGCTCTTGAGAAAGCTCACCGTTCTGCTGGCCATGCACAATAACGTGAGCCAAGTCTTTTTCATAATGAGATTTAGCTGAAACGATATGATCTAATCGCATTCCTGAGGAAAGTTGATCTGTAAAAGCAAAAGCTTCCACTTGAAAGAACGGATGATGCTCCTGCTTTTGAAAAAGAGCAAAACATTCATAAATAGATAAACCACCGTTTAATAAATTGCTCATATGAACAGAAAAAAAGTAGGAGTTAAATAGCCGTGTGAACGTTCGGATAACGGGAACTCTCATAAAAAGCTGCATTTGAACTACGGGAGGCAATTTTTTAATGTAAATCACATAAAACAAATAAAGGATGATTGGCATACTGATGACTGCAGGTAACACAAAAGGAAAGAACGACATCGCCTGCATAAATAAGAGGATAAACGAAGACTGCTTGTTTCCAAAGGATAAGTACAGAGCTTCAAACTGCGGAAGTAAAACCGTACTTAAAACAAATAAAATGGAAAGAATAAACAGAAGCAGCAATACGGGATATTGAACAAGCTTTTGAAATTTTTTACGATGCCTTACTTTTTCTTCAATCATTGAGCTACTTTCTTTTAAAGCAAATTGAAGGTTTCCATGCTGTTCCGCAAAATATAAATAGCTTAAAATATCACGGTGAAACTGAAGTTTAACAAAAGCATCGTGCAAAGATTCTCCTCGTTTTAACTGCTCAAGACATTTTTCAATATCCGTTTTTTCTTTGTTAGATACTTGAAACGTCAAAAATGAAAGAGCTTGAGAAAGAGTGTAGCCTTTTTCTAAGAGCTTGGAGACCTGCTTAAGAATTTTTGCTTGCTGAGCGAGAGACCACCTTTTTTGTCTATTTGTCTTTACCCCCATCCGTCTAGCGAATGCGGATATAAATAGCCTAGCGCAATTCCTTTTAGAATAACATCTCGGAGCGTCTTATAATCATAATCCGCATTTTCTCCTTTCACTTCTCTCATCACTGCGCCAAGCTCCTTGCCATAAAGCAATTCGTATATGCTGGACTGACGATGCTTCCTCATTTTTTTACAAGCAGGGTGGCATTTTCCCGAACACAGCGGACAGCGAATTTCTACAAGACGCTGTGCAGCTACTGCTACAAGAGTCTGCTCCATTTCTTGAAAGCTAACGCCAAACTCAAGCAGCCTGTACAAAGATCCTTTTGTATCTTTAGTATGCATCGTTGTCAAAACCAAGTGTCCGGTAAGCGCTGCTCTCACAGCAATTTTGGCGGTCTCACTATCTCTTATTTCTCCCACCATGATAATGTCTGGATCATGGCGCAATATAGCTTTTAAACCAGTCGTATACGTAATCCCTGCGCGTTCATTTACCTGCACTTGAAGCACGGTTTCACTCGGTTTTTCAATAGGATCTTCTAGTGTAATAACATTTCGATTAAAAAGGTGCTTTACTTCGTGTAAAAGAGTATATAGAGTAGTGGTTTTACCTGATCCTGTAGGACCGGTAAAAATAATTAATCCATGAGAGAATTTCAAGAGAGAAATAAGCTTTTTAGTATGTTCAGGAAAAAGAGATAAATGTTTGAGAGAGGTAGATTGTTGATGAGGCAAAAGCCGAATAACAAGACTTTCATCATGAGAAGTAGGAAGAGTTGATAAACGCAAATTTACTTGATAGTGATCAACGGAAGTGGTCAATGCACCATTTTGAGGTTTTCTGCGCTCCCCAATATCCATTCCCCCTAAAAATTTAAAATGCGAAATGAGCCGTTCAGACATTTCCTTTGAAATAACCCTCTTTAAAATAAGCTCCTGGTCAATTCGCAGCTGAATCACAGCATCTTTCTTTCGGGGCACAATATGCACATCAGAACTTCGACACTCACATGCATCTCGTATAACGTAAGTAGCAAACTGTTCAATTTCGGTCAAACGATCATCACTCCTTTATTTGTAATGAAGATGATTCTTAAAACACCTAGAAACAGTAATTTCGACCTTTTTCGAGATTTCCCTCCTTCTTTTTTCATTTTTTATAATTTTTTTCGTATACGCTTCTTTTCTTCGCTTCAGTCCTTGTACACGATGTACAACTTCTGTACACCTCTAAACGATTACATAAAAAAAAGACAACGTGATGTAAAACTCTACGCTGTCGTTTTATTCGTTATTTACTGAATTGAGCTTCTTCATCATGTATACTTACACAACTAGAGACGCAAGACTTGTTTTTTTCTTGACCAAATTTTTAAGTGCAGATTCGTTATAACCTACTACAAGCTTTTTGCCATCCGTTAAAATGGGGCGGCGAAGCAAACGAGGATGTTCAATTAATAGATTAACTACTTGTGATAACGTCATGCTGTCCACATCAACATTTAACTTTTTATATTCCTGACTTCTTTTAGCAAGAAGTTCATCCATCCCTTCTGTTGTCATAGAAAGAAGTTCAAGCATTTCTTTATGAGTAGGTGTTTCTCTAAATAAATGACGCTCTTTAAAATTTACATCTTCCTTCACTAGCCACTTTTTCGTTTTACGACATGATGTACAGCTCGGGTACGTATAAAATTTAATTTCTTCCATATGAAACCCTCCCGTTTTTTAGTTATAGATTGTTTATATACATTGTACACGTTTTGTATAACCTTTGTATAGTATTTTGCATACGTTTTGTATAACTTTTTTTCTTCTGTCGTATTTCAAGGAAAAGATAGCGTTTTCAGGAAAGAAAGGATGTATTATAATGGAAAAGTATCGATATAGTTTCATAAGTGCTTTCTAGTGCTTACACAGCGATGACATTCATCATGACACTAACTAAGTTTGATAAAGGAGGAAATGGACGTGGAACGAATGTACCGTGTAATGGGGTTCTGGACAGCAATTTTCACTGTAATGTTTTACCTCGGTCACATGCATAAGACTTCTTTACTCTTTTTAGCTCAAACAGGCTTTTTTGTAATTCTTAGTTATTTAAAGCTGTCTGAAAGAATGTACATTTACGTTTTTGGAGCATATTTGACCGTCTTTTTTGTGGGGTTCACGTACTGGTCAACTTTTATGATGACACCAGGACAGTAAAGAGAAAAGCGATGGGCTTCCATCGCTTTTTGTATTCTTAAAACCCATTTAGAAAAGGATTTTGATCCATTTCGTGTCCCACAGTTGTTTCAGGTCCGTGACCGCTTAGTACAAGCGTATCTTCTGGAAGGGACAGCAATTTCGATTCGATGCTTTCTAACAGCTGAGCTTGATTACCTCCAGGTAAATCTGTGCGCCCGATGCCGCCTGCAAAAAGCGCGTCACCAGATACTACAAAGTTACCCGGTTTGAAATAATATGAAACGCTGCCAGGAGAATGACCAGGCGTTTCATACACCTCAAATTGGAATGAACCGATTGTTAAATTGCCTTCTGATGAAATAATATCGGTTGCATCTGGAGCTGTAATTTCTCCTAGGTCAAAAAATTTCGACCCGTTTAAGTCACTATTATGGAGCCATTCTTTTTCGTTTTTATGTACATAAAGCGGGATAGAGTAGTGATTCATCACCTCATCTACTCCTCCAATGTGATCGAAATGAGCGTGTGTCAGCAAAATAGCTAATGGTTTATACGTTTGTTTTTCGAGAAATTCAACGAGCTGTTTTCCCTGAGCTCCCGGATCAAAAATTAAACATTCTTTTTTTTCGTTAGCAACGACATAACAATTCGTTTGAATAGGTCCTAGCGGTATACGATGATAGTTCATAATGTGTCCTCCTTGTGTAAATTTATTTCCGTTATATGCATTATCATACACACATCATCTTATAAATGAAAGTAAGGACCTTTCTAAGCCAAAGAAGCAAAAGAAAGATTGGTTTTCATCTCGACAAACGGTTAGAAAAGTTTTACAATTGAAGGGATAAGCTAATGATAGCGCTTTAATTTTAAGTTACCTAAAGGAGGTTTCTTCGAGTGGGTCTTATGATTATTTTTGCACTAACAACATTGCTAGGCGTATTTGCAGCTATTTCATCTTTGAGAAATAAAAACATATTAGGCATTGGTTTTTCGGTACTAACATTCGGTGTATTCGGATGGTTTACCGTGATGACCATCATACATCACGGCTATCCGGCGGTACATCATTAAAAAAGCCATGCAAAGCATATGCTTTGCGTGGCTTTTTAAATAGACAGATAATCCATTGCCGCAACTAAAATAGCTTTAGTCGGATTATATACGCGCGATATTTGAGATAAAGGCAGCGGATTAATCCCTTTTCCCAATTCTAGGGTGAACCCCAGCTTTTTCTTTTCTAAAATAAACCAATCCTTAAATCCCGCGTGACTATCAATCGTTTTGACAGCTTTATAACCGCTTACCCTTTCAAAATAGCTTGCTATTTCCTCTGCTTCCTCAGGCTCTTCATTCATATACCCCCAATAAAATTCTTCTCCTTGGGTATGTAAAGCAATCACACAATCAAAATCATGACGCTCAACGAGTTTTACCATTGCCTGAGCTTCAGGTTCAGAGAGAGATTCATAGCCTGGAAAATCTCGATAATGCGGCGCTTTAGGTTCTTTACGCTTTTTTTCGATTTCCCAATAAGCCGGAAACTGATTGTTTAAGTCCACCCCTCGGATATTTGCTTTCCAGCTTTGAAAATCTGGAAAATCTCTCCCTATTTTAGAAAGAAAAGACGCATAAGGTTCGCCTACACCAGGACCTTTTAAGACCAGATCTACTCCGTCTGGGTTAACAATTGGAACTGCAGAAAGCGTAATTTGATTAAAAAGAGCTCTTGAATCTTGCCCGTTCAACGCCTGATCATAATGAAGAGCAGCTAAATAATCTTCCATAAACTGTAGAAGAACATTTGTCGTAATCCATTCATTAGCATGAAACGACGCATTGATATGAACCTTTCTCTTTCCGTTTCCAATTAAAATATGAGGAATCGGCTTTCCAAGCACGCTGCACCCTATCCATTCAAGAGAACCATAGGGATAATAAGTCAAAAGTGTTTGTATGTCTTTTATGGTTCGCTTGTAATCGTAAGGCTTTTGGATATCTATAATTCGCATAATCTTCACTCCTTTACACTATGTATATGTAAAGATTGAAAAGATGCATGATAAAAAAGCGCTTTGACATTTAGTCAAAGCGCTTTTTTATCTCAGTTAGATTCATGCTTATTATTCAAAATAAGATTTAACTAACCAAGCTCCTCCAATAATTCCCGCATCGTTTCCTAAAGTAGCGATTGCTAGTTCAGCACCTTGCGCTACGCGAGGAAATGCAAAACGTTTGAAATAATCTCTTACCGGTGCAAGTAATACCTCGCCTGCACGAGACACACCGCCACCTAGAACGATTTTCTCAGGGTTTAATGCATTAGCAGAGTTTGCTAGTGCTAGGCCTAAATGAAAGGCAACTTTATCTACAACATGCATAGCTAACTCGTCTTTTGAACGAGCTGCATCAAATACATCTTTAGATGTAACTTGTCCGTTTTGTTCTAACACTGTGCGAAGCTCACTTGGTTTGTCCGTTTCCGTTAACTCTTCCATCGTTAAACGTACAATCCCAGTTGCTGAAGCAATTGTTTCCAAACAGCCGGTTTTGCCGCAGTTACACGGTGCACCGCCTTCAGGAATAGATGTGATGTGGCCAATCTCACCAGCTGCTCCATTTACGCCTTGTACAATTTCACCGTTGGCAATGACACCGCCGCCAACACCTGTGCCAAGCGTAACGCACAGCAAATCTTTTGCTCCGTCTCCAGCACCTTTCCACATTTCCCCAATGGCTGCAATGTTTGCATCATTGTCTACTACAACAGGAAGAGAAGTTTCTACTTCCAAGATATCTTTGATAGGGAATTTTTCCCAACCTAAATTGACAGCTACTTCAATCGAACCGTTTGCAAAGTTGACAGGCCCCGGTGCACCAATACCAATTCCTACCAATCTTGACTTTACTTCTCCAAGATCGTTTAACTTTTTATCAATTGCTTTTGCAATATCTGTTGGAATTTTACGGCCTTGCTCGCTCACATCCGTATTAATTTCCCACTTGTGAATGATTTCTCCATAATGATTAATAAAGGCCATTTTTATTGTTGTACCGCCTAAATCAACTCCAACTAACCATTTGTCATCCATGTTCATTCATCCTTTTTCTCTTTTTGTTGTTTTAACTCTCGACGAAGCAAAAGAATTGCCATTTGGTAATCACGTACATCAATCAAATTAGACTGATATAATTCTTTTACTTCCGCTTCCATCAGCTCTAAATCAGCAGTACGATCGCCTACGTATATAAAAATGCCGAAGGACTTTAATAATTGTTGTACATCATATAACGTATTCATTCTGTCACCTTTATCCTATTTTCTAGGTGATATGATTCATTTATTTTGAGATAACTCAACAGTCATTCAGTCATAAACAGCGGCCGTATTTAACGCCCACTGCTAGGTCTACATATTAATATTCTAGTAAACGTTCTCACAATAGTAAAGTATAAAATATTAAATTCGTCATTCAACAGTTTTAATTTTCTAGCTGTCGCTTCAGCTTTTCATATTTTTTACTTTGTGGTTCAAGCGCAATTGCTTTGTCGATATTTTGTGTGGCCGCTGTAATATCATTCAGTTTTATATTCACCAAAGCTAAATTGTAATACGCCTCATGAAAAGTTGAATCATACTTTACAGCCTGATTCAATTGCTGTTTAGCTTCTTTATAATTTTCAAGATAAAATTCTGCGCTAGCACTGATAAAATATATGTCACTATTGCTTGTCCCTTTTTCAATAAAAAGCTTGATGGCGTCTTTTGCTTCTTCATACTGCTTCTGCTGAAGATACGTAGCCGCTACGCTGAGTGCATATGGCTCATCTTGATAAACAGAACGCTCATGATATCCATAAAAAAGCAGACTTCCTACTAATAAAAGCGTGCAAATGAAAGCCGGAATCTGAATATACAGCTTTTTTTGTTTGGGTAAACTGACGATACTCGCAGCTAAAAATCCGCCAACCAAACCGCCAATATGCCCTGCATTATCGACGTTCGGCGCAACAAATCCAAAAATCAAGTTAATTACAATAATGACAATGAAACTCGACCCCATTGTTCGAAAAAAGAAGCGTGGATTTGTTCTTGCTATAAACAGTAAAGCTCCAAAGCAACCGAAAATAGCCCCTGAGGCTCCTGCGGAAATAGACGTATTCCATATAAAACTTCCTAGAGATCCTGCAAACCCGGCAAATATATAAATAAAGACAAAACGCCCGCTGCCATATATCCTCTCTACAAGCGTTCCTAAATAATACAGGGCTACACTATTCATAAGCAAATGCAGAAGTCCTATATGCAAAATTATAGGTGTAAAAAAACGCCACCATTCGCCTTCCATAATTAAGGGGTTGTATTTAGCTCCGTATTGAATCAGAGTGAGCGTATTTTGTGTACTGCTCTTCCACTCCAGAAATAGAAACATTAAGATTTGCAGCGCTAAAAATATATATGTAAAAATAGGCTTCCCGTATCCAGCTATTTGCTGTTCTTCGCTTTGTTTTTTCTGTACAAAAAGCACAATTTTATGTTTCCACTGCTCTATTCGCTGTGCTTCTTCTTCGGAAGAGAAATTGTCTGCGCTTTCTAATGTAAGACCTAGCCGTTCGAATAAAGGTTCATAAGCGCTTGCTTTCTCTGCCGTTAGTTGTTCAACGTAACTATTCACTTTAGAGGGACTCGGCGCGCTTTCTAAGGACTGCTCTGTATAAAAAGGATCAAAATCAGCAAAGTAAATCGTGTTAAGAGTAAGCGTTGATTTACCTCTCTGCTTTCGCACATTCTCAGCTCTTTGTAATGCGTACAATACATCTTTTTGCTGCTCAACGGCTGATTTAAAATTCCGGCGAACTATGCGGACAATTGACTTATCTTTACGATGCGACGATTGAAACCATAGCTCAGAAGCATCAGCTTTCATCGAAATCAGCTCATATGAAGAATGGCCAAGCAATTGCTGTGCCACCTGCAAATAATAAAAATCTTGCCTAGACAAATAGTCACCTCCTCACACTCTCTATATGTAAAGATGGCAGAAAGCCAGGAAAAAAGCAACGATTTTCCCTTTTTCTTTTTCTACGAAAAAACACCTTACATGTCTGTAAGGTGTTTTTTATGTATCTTTCGCTCTTAGCGGAAGACCTGCTTCATTAAACGATCCCGAACAAACGGCAAATTAAAAAATGAACGAACAGCTAGACTGCGAATAAATGAATTTCCAAACAGCGAATTTAAAACACGGTATCTCATTTGGTAGCCCAGCGTTCCAACAACTAAAAGCGTAAGTACTAATACAATATGTCTCATTTTCAAGCCTCCTTACGTTTACTTTGCTCCTATGACGAACATTTTATGCTCTTATATAGGTAAAAGCAGGATAAGGATTCCGCCTGTAAAAGCAGCAAGCAAAATAGCGGCAAGATTCACAACATCATTGTTAAAGAACGTTATTCCTTTTTCTTTTACGGTTGGCTTGCCGCAATGATCTTTCCGTTCCGTTTCAATACCGCAGCTTTGACAGCGAAAGCGAACTTGCACACTTGCTCCAAGAAGAGTGTCTATAGCGTTTCCAATAAAACCAAAGCACCCAACTAGCAATATACTACTCAGCGATATGGATGGAAAAGCAAAATAACAAGCGGCAGCAATAAGAAAAGCTCCGGCTGCTCCGGCTGCTGTACCTAAAAGTGAAACGGCTCCTGAAGTACCCGCTTCTACTCTCTTTAACGTCCAAATGTAAAACGGCGGCTTCTTACTAAGAGACCCTATTTCAGATGCCCATGTGTCAGCATTAGCAGCTGAGATACTAATCATAAACATCCACATGTAAACAGGCAAAGCTGTTGCAGCATATAACAAACCGCAAGCAGCAGCTACACCTCCATTAGCAAGGACTTGAATGTAATCTCGCCTGTCGTGCTTCTCTAGCTTTTCTTCTAATGCGCGTTTTTTTTCTTTTTTATACTTACTACACAACGTAGAAGTGCTAAAAAATAAGAGTAAGAGTAAAAAACCTTGAAGCGAAAAACCGATATAAACGCTCGCTCCTACGATGAAAGACATGCAGGCTCCCGATACTGTCAGTGCTTTTGCTATGTAGCCCGCTCCTGCCATGAGTAATATCACGATTATCATGACAGCATCAAACGGATTCACAGCAAATAAGCTCCTTCTCTGTCAAAATATATTCAACGGGAATATCATGAGATTCATATGGAACCTCTGAAACGACTTGACAATCAAACGCAAGGCTTAGCTTCTGTCCGGTATAATCTGTTAAATAACGATCGTAATAGCCGCCTCCATAGCCGATACGATATCCATTCTTGCTATATACCACGCCAGGCACAAGGAGTAAATCAATTGAAGATTTTGAAATGGGAACCGTTTCTTCAACAATTGGTTCGGCTAACCCGTAGTACACTGTTTCAAGCTGTGAAAAATTCGTAATCTCGTAGAAAATCATTTGAGATGTTGTGGGGTTGCATTTTGGAACAGCTACTTTCTTTCCATCTTTCCAAGCCCGTTCAATGATGGCTTTCGTATTAACTTCTTTATTTCTTGAAACCGTAGCTGCAATGACTCTAGCCTCTTTCCATAAACAAGTTTCATACAGTGCATTTGCTATGCTCGTTGAATGTGCCTCGTGCTGCTCTTCAGAAATTAAATTAAGAACGCGCTTCATCTCTTTGCGCAGATGAGATTTCATTTTAATTCCCCCCTATAAAAAAAAACAGCAGGATTGTACTCCTACTGCTTACTTTGTTTCACGATGAAGTGTAACTTTTTTAAGTCTTGGGCTGTATTTTTTTAACTCAAGACGATCTGGGTTATTACGCTTGTTTTTAGTTGTAATGTAATTACGGTCACCAGTTTCAGTGCAAGCTAATGTAACGTTTACGCGCATCTATTTTCCCTCCAAACATTATAAACATAAATCAGACTTTAATATAATATCATTTTTCGAAAGGAAATGCCAGTCTGTTTTTTTGAAGAAAGTCATTTAATTTCATTTCTTCACTTTTTCTTTCCTCTTAGAGCCCTGAGTTCCTTCTCTGCTGCGCCTTATATATGAAGTTTCTTGAAATAAGCGGAACTCTTTTTACGAGAGGCGCACTTCCTTTCTTTTAAATAAAATCCATTATTTACACTCTTTGATACTCTTGTATTTTTTCTACAAAATATGCCGACAGCTTCTTGGCAGTCTGAGTGTTTAACGCCTCGGAATAAATATTTAATACAGGCAAGTGACCATCGGGCAAAATAAGCGTCCATTCATGAGGATCATGATAAATTTTCAAGCCATCAATGACATACACTTGTTTACCGATTGCTTCTTCTAATAGTTTCTTCATCACTTGTTCTTGAATTTCTAGCGGACACGAAATATACCGCCAGTTCATATAAGCGTGCGGGACATATTGAATCATTTCAGAAATTTTCCGCTGTTGCACCATAATTAATTCGATCAGCTGACATAAAGCGTACATGGCATCCAACTGAAATTGAACGGGTCCCAAAAGACTAAGCAAATCACGTTTTTTTGCTTTTGTCCTCATAAATGATTGATTGAGAGATTGAGCAAATGTTTCTAGTGTGGATGAATAGTGTATAGGAATAGGAACGAATGCTACTTTTTTTGTCATGTATACGCTATAAATATAAAGCGACATAATTTCTGAGTCATTTACGCTGCAGCCTTTTTCATCATATAGAGCAAATGTTTCTCCATCTTCTTTAATCTGAATACAAAAAGACAGCTTATTTCGTTTAATTATTCGTTTGGTTTCTTCTGTTTTCTCCCACTTGTTTAAAAATAACACATGGATACGAAGACGCTTACATAATAATTCGACAACTTCCTGTATAAACGGTGAACAAATCACACCAATCCGCGTACTGTCTTCTAATAAAACATGCTGATTAATTGATTTTACTAAAGCATCACAATATTCTTCCCTGATATTTCCTATGCTTGTTTCTTTAAGTGAAACAGAAGTCGTTATGTTTGCTTTTTTAGCTTGAAGATACATCCGCTCAATCTTTTTTTCAATAAGCTGATTAACTAATTGTCCTTTATTATCATATATTTCTAAAAACAGACCGCTGTTTTTGCTATCCACACCAATATAAATACCAATGCTCGCTTGTGAAGTCATCATGTAATATCGAAATACCGGAAGAGCTTCTTTTTTAATATCATACACAGCTGAATGATTACTCCGTAAAAAAGAAAAGCATTCTTTGCGAAGTTGAGTGGCTTCTCCTTCATCATCGCTTGCTAGACAGAACGATCCTTGATGTTTGCATACAAGTAATAACGCATTGTATAGTCTTTCTCGATCAACAGATGAATGTACATACAGGCGACCGTTTTTGAAGATAGAAACATCTGGTTTTACAGAAAGGTGAGGTAGCACTTGATTTTCAGCTACTGTATCTTGGACATACGTAGTCATTGCTTGAACATTTACATACGGACCTATCGTAGCGTTGTATAAAAACGATTCTGCCCCCACCGTTACGTTTTGAAGCAAAATCGTTTTATCGATTGCAGCATGTGCTTCTATGATACTATTGGTTCCGATAATCGTGTAAGGACCAATTGAAGCACCTTTTCTAATCACCACATTTTCTCCTACGTAAACCGGATCGTAAACAGTCACCCCTTCTTCTATAAGCGCGTCATCTGAGACAATACTTTCCTGTCTATCGCCAAACCACTTGCTCCACAAATCATAGTGTGCTTGACGATAATGGTGGATTTGCCCAATATCAATCCAATAGTCCTCTGTTACAAAACTGCACACAGTATGATTATATTCCAAAAGAAGCGGGATAATGTCAAAGCTAAAATCTGTAGGACCATAAGAATTCACGTAATCAAGAACGGATTTTTTGATCACATACACTCCCGTATTAATCAATCGGCTATTGGCCTGTTCGTAGGTGGGTTTCTCTACAAATCCCGTGACTCGATTCCCTTCATCTATCGTCACCACTCCATAACCCCGCACGTCGTTTACTTCTTTTGTAACAATGGTCATTTCGCTTTTTTGTTCATAATGAAAATGAATAACGTCTTGAAGATTAATTTCTGTTAAGGCATCTCCACTAATAATAATACAGTCTTCCTCAATAAAGGCCTCTGCTCGCTTAATTCCGCCCGCTGTTCCAAGAGGCTCTTTTTCGATAAAATAAGTAAGCGTCACTCCCCACTGAGAGCCATCCCCAAAGTATTCAATAATTTGTTCATGCCTATACTGCAGCGTAATCCCAATCTCTGTAATTCCATGTTTCTTAAGCAGTTCAATGCTATATTCCATCACAGGTTTATCGTAAAGCGGCAGCATAGGCTTTGGAATCGTGTAGGTCAAGGGCTGCAGTCTTGTTCCTTTACCGCCAGCAAGTATAATGGCTTTCAATTTTTTGCCTCCCTCCTTTTTTTATCCTGGCAAATGTGATGTTGAAACAGCTTACTTGTATCGATAGCGATTTTCTCCCAGCTAAACATCGTTGTTGCTTTTCTATACCCATTTTCGCTGATTTTCGCAGCTATTTTTTCATTTTTTAACAAAAATTCAATACAGTTGATTAATTCGAGCGTATCTCCTCTGGCAAACGTCAGGCCCGTGTCGAAATGTGAAACAATATCGCTTAGACCTCCTGTATCGGCAACGATGGTTGGCTTCTTGGCTACCATCCCCTCTAAAGCCACAATTCCAAAAGGTTCATATAGACTTGGAAAAACAACCATTTTGCAAGCTTGAAGAAGTTGATTTCGTTCGTTATCGGTAATGTATCCAATAAAATACACGTATTTGTCTAGTTGCTTTTCACTTACCTGTGTTCGAAATTCATGAAGTAAAGGCCCTTTTCCCGCCACAACAAATTGAACATCTATTTGTTTTTTCTTAAATAGTTCCGCTGCTTCAATAAATAGCTGAAATCCTTTTTCATATACAATTCGTCCAATTGAAAAAATAATAGGGGCCTTTCTAAAATTATATTTCTTTTGTAAACTTTCTTTTAACCGTTCATTTACTGCGTCGACTACCAGCTGCTTGTCAATTCCATTTGGAAATATAGCAATTTTATCCTGTTCTACGTGAAATAAAGTGATTAATTCTTTCTTCATATAGTCGCTGCAGACAATGATTGAGCTTGATTGTCGAATCAGCTCCTCTTCTTGCAAGTGAATTTTCTGCTGCATGTCATTATGAATACCATTATTGCGCCCATGTTCTGTCGCATGAATGGTCGTAATTAGCGGCCTATCCGTTTTATCTGCTAAACATTTTGCTGCGGATGCAACAAGCCAGTCATGAGCATGAATAACGTCAAAAGACAGCTTGTAGCCTAACTCCAGTCCTCTAAGAGCCATAGCCACGTTCAAACTGTTTACCCATGTCAAAAAATCCGGATGATGAGGCTGCAGGCTTTTAACTCTGTAAACGTGAACACCGTATAAACGTTCATATTCCGGCAGCCCCTCTACATACGTCGTTAATACACTAACGTGATGACCCGCTCTAGCTAACGCTCTGGATAAATCAAATACATGTCGTGCAAGTCCTCCGATAACTAGAGGAGGGAATTCCCATGCAAGCATTAAAATGGAGAGACCGCCTTTATATTGATTTACTGATAAAGCCGACGGCTCTATCTCTTTTACAGGGTATAAAAAAGAACTTCCTGAAAGAAAACTGTTTTCACTATCCATCCTTGGATTCTCTTCGTGACAGAGAAAATCAAACAGCTTTATTTGCCTTTCGTATTCACCTCTGACTTTTTCAAAAGTATAAAGCCAATCGCTGCTACTTAAAAGGAGCCACTGTCGGTAGATGGCATTCACCACGCTAGGATGTTTAAAATCGATCACACCTAGCATCGCCTCTGACTTCTGTACGGTTGAAATAAACAATTGATTGTTCTCATTGACAAATTCGGCGCTTTTTGTTGCACCGTAGAGTGCAAGAGTTTCGTTTTGATGAAACTGTATATCCCTCGCGTAATCTAAAGGATATTGAAATGTACCGCTTGCTGCTTGCATTCGCTGAAAGCCAAGCGTGTCCTTCGCTTTCAAATCCAAAACAGCGCTCGCTTTATTCATTGTTCCTTCCTCAACTTGTTTTCCTTGCTTAGGATATGGAAACAAGATAATACCAGCAGGGGACTTTTTTAGTTCATCTGTTGATGACTTCACAAAGGTGTAGCGCATTTCATGAGATTTCAGGAGCATATCTACTTGATGAGTATACTCTCCTTGCTGTATAAAAAAACCGACGGGCTTTTTTTCAAAAAACTGTTGAAAAACACGTATTGCTTCTGTAATTTGGAGATTTAATGTTTGTTCTGTTTTAAGGATGGAAACGAACGCGTTCGTTACGGTAGTAGGAATACATTCCAGCATGTCATGCTGAAAGAAATATTTGCAGGCTGAGAACAAGCTCCCGTCCCACTTTTTTAAAAAAGTGAGTGCTCTCTGATGCTGCCGGCTTGAAAACTGGTGTAAATACTGAGCGTAACGAGTATTAAACTCCTCGTCGTTTAATACGTTCAAAAATACACAAGACATCACAGCTGTTGCACCTATCAATTTTTCAGACTCAATTTGATCTAAAAAAGGGATGAATTCGTTCGTTACTTGTTCAAACAGCGGATACTCACTCTTTGCTTGAAGTACATGTAGCAACGGATAATGCATATAAGTTAAAAGAATACAGTCATCACTATTCATATTGCTTCTTCACCTGCTCCAAGTCATTTGAATATAAGGAATATGTGCTAAATTCATTTTGAACACCCTGGTGAACTTTTACAGGTTCGTACATCCAGCTCAACGACGTTACATTCACTTGTTCATGCTGTTCTTTCATCAAATAAACCGGATTCGAACGAAGAAGGGAAAAAAAACTTCCTTCTTTATCTTGAATACCAATATCTATTACATACGTGCGCTCACTTTCCAAGCTATTCATAAATATGAAGGCTTGCTTAGGAGTAAGACCCTTCATATAATAGCGGTTTGATTCATGGCCGTTAAAATGAAGGCCTGTTATATCATACGTACACATAGCTAGATTCAATTCTTCCCATCGTGTCGAAAACATACTTTCTACCATTTCTCGAATATGCTCTGAAAACGACCAGTGAACATAAATACGAGATGAGTCAAGCTGAGTAGCTATACACACATTTAAGTTTTGAATAAGATTAGGAGCCACTGTTTTATCACTTCGTTTCTTAGATTGTTTTTTCTACATATAAATGCCGTATAAACTTATTAACATCTTACCATTCAGAAAAAGTTGCCACAATAAACGCAATTTGTCGATTTGTGTTAAAAAATCCAGGCCAGCAAATTGGATGCATGGGCCCGTATGAATCGTTTGTTACACCGCTGTTGATTTCCGTGCAAAATGTCGCTTTCCGAGGGCGGCGATGAGCCTCCTCGTCGCTTCCGCTTTTCCTGCAGGAGTCTTTGCCCTTCCCTCTCATTAACTGCTAGAAGCAGCTACATTAAACCTACGTTTCTCGATACAATGAAAAAAATCCGAACGATTCATCGTTCGGATCTTCCTTCAACTAAAACACTTTTGTCCCAGCCTCTTTTTCCACTATTCATTTAAATCGTAGCGTTTGCCTTTTACAAGGTAAAATACGCTTTCTGCTACGTTAGTGGTATGATCAGCCATACGCTCTAAATAACGGGCTACAAATAAAAGCTGTGTAATTTGGTTCATAGCCTCCTGCTTTTCTTTAGCAAGACTTAAAAGTTCTTTAATTGTTATTCCGTAAAGCTCATCCACTTGATCGTCCATTTCCGCTACTTTTTTAGCCAACACAAGATCTTCTTCGTGATAAGCTTTTAACGAAAGGCTCAGCATTTCAATCGAAATATCGTGCATTTTCTTTACATGTTCTAACGGCTTAATTAATTCTTCGTTTCCAATTCGTATAGCTGATTTTGCTACATTAACGGCAAAGTCTGCCATACGCTCAACATCCGAAGCAATTTTAATTGCCACAATAATACGTCTTAAATCAATAGCCACGGGCTGCTGCTTTGCAATCAGTAGGATAGCTAGGTCATTAATTTCTTCTTCTAAGTCATCCACGTATGAATCACCGTCGATAATTTCTAGCGCCAGCTCAACGTTACTTGTTTGCAACGCTTCAATTGATTTTGATAACGCCTCATGCGTTAAGCGCCCTATTTCTAATAATTTTTCACGTAATATCTTTAAATCACCATGAAACTTTTCGCGTACAACCACTCATCCCATCTCCTTGTATGTCTTAACCGAAACGACCTGTAATATAATCTTCTGTGCGTTTATCAGATGGCATTGAGAAGATTTTATCTGTTTCTGCGTACTCTACCACTTCTCCATTTAAGAAAAATGCTGTTTTATCTGAAATACGTGCCGCTTGCTGCATATTATGTGTAACAATAATAATGCTGAAGTCTTTCTTTAATTCTTGTACTAACTCTTCTACTTTTAATGTCGAAATTGGATCGAGTGCAGAAGTAGGCTCATCCATTAAAATAACGTCGGGTTCAATAGCCAAGCAGCGCGCAATACAGATACGCTGCTGTTGTCCACCTGACAACCCATTCGCATTTTGATTCAAACGATCTTTAACTTCGTCCCAAATAGCTGCTCCTCGTAAACTTTTTTCAACAATTTCATCTAGTTTTTTCTTGTTGCGAACGCCATGAATTCTTGGACCGTACGCGATATTATCATAAATAGATTTTGGGAACGGATTTGGTTTTTGGAAAACCATTCCTACTTGCGTGCGCAGCTCTTCCACATGGTACGATTTATCAAAAATATTTTTTCCTCTATACTCAATTTCACCTGATGTACGGACAATTGGCGTCATTTCTACCATACGATTTAACGTTTTAATATATGTTGATTTTCCGCAGCCCGATGGACCGATGATCGCGGTAACTTCGTTAGCATGAATGTCTAAATCAATATTTTTTAAGGCATGTGTGTTGCCATACCATAAATTCAAACCTTTTGTTTTATATACAATTTCTTTTGTTTGCGGAGTATTTACTTTTTCTTTGTTAGTCAATTCCATTGTTATTGCCATTGGATAATCCTCCTTCATCGTCTTTAACCGTTTTGAGCACAATAAAAGTCTCTCTATGTCTATTTAATATCTATTGTTTACTATTAGTGTAAATACATACGAGAAGCCGAACGCTTCCCCTTATTTTGATCATTTCTATTAATCCTTACACTTACAGAATAATAGCCGACTATTAATTGTGTTTTAACTCAATGTAAAGCTTTTGTAAATGAAGGCCTATCTGCGTGTTTTTTAGGTAAAAAACTAGTTCTTACGACCCTTAAATTCAATAAAAAACCATATATGTAAAGATTTCTAACAAAAAAGAAGAGGTTGAGACATAACTAAATTAATTTGATATAAAGATAAGTAAATTAGATAAATAAGCCAGTACGAATCACTTCTTCTGACACCACTGTTGATTTCCGTGCAAGCAGGCGGCCGGTGAGCCTCGTTGTCGCTTCCGCTCCTGCGGGGTCTCACTTCTTCCGCTTTTCCGGCAGAAGTCTTCGCCCTGCCCTCCAATCAACCGCTTAAAGCACCTACTTACATGAAATCTACGTTCACCCTCTCAATAAAAAAATCCGAACAGCGTTAATTCTTAATCAACGTCGTTCGGATCTTACTTCAACTAATATGCTTTTTCCCAGCCTCTTTAATTGGCGTCGTTTGCAATGACAGCCTGTTGATTCTCTTCTTGATCTTTTACTTCTTGTTCACCTTTTTTCTTTAAATCAAAATACGTATCGAGCGCAGAACGAGCAAGCTCTTTTGTAATGGTATTTGGTGCACTTGGCACAAATGCCGATGGTACCACGACAGCTACTGCAATTTCAGGATCATTTGCCGGAGCAAAGGCCACAAAGTTTGAGTTATTAACTTTAATCGGATCCCCTCCGCTTGGGTTTTTCTCATAGGCTTGTGCCGTTCCAGATTTACCAGCAGGATTATAGTTCGCTGTATGGAAAGCTGCGTACCCTGTACCGCCTTGTTCCTGCGTAACCCGCTTAAAGCCATTTTGAACATCTTTAATGTATTCTTCTTTCATCGTGATACGATTTAACACATCAGGTTCAAATGAATGCTGCGTACCGCCAATTTCATCGGTTTTTATCGTTGGCTTTCGGATTTCTTTTACTAGCTGCGGCTTGATGCGATACCCTCCATTAGCTATTGCAGAAGTATATTGAACAAGCTGCAGCGGCGTGTACGTATCATACTGGCCAATTCCTAAATCAAGCGCTGTACCTGGAACATTGCTTCCGCCTTGTACACCTGTTGATTCGTTATCGAGGTTTATGCCTGTTGATACGCCTAAGCCGAACTGACTGTAGTACGAACGCAGTTCGCTGAATGTGTCAGGTTTAATCGGTAAAGTCATGTTCTTGTGGTACTGTAATCCAGCCATCGCCATTACCGTTTTAAACATAAATACGTTGGATGAATATTTTAACGCGGATGAATACGTTAAGGGTCCTAACCCCTCAGCCTCAGCTGATTTCTTAATTGGTGTTCCTTTAATTTTTAACGGTTCATCAACGAACACTGTGTTTGGCTTAATAGCTCCTGAATCTAAGCCAGCTAGAACCGTTGCCCCTTTTACAACAGAGCCCATTGTATAAGATGTTGAAATATTCCCTAATGCAAAATCTTCTATTTTAGGTACCCCAGTCTTCTTATCAATGGTGTATTTTTTACCTGCCATTGTTAAGATTTCTCCTGTGTGAGGATCCATCATAATCACAAAAGCACGGTCTAAAAACTGCGTTCCTTTCATTTTCTTTTTGGCTAAAAGCTGGTCCGTAATTTGTTTTTCTACCGCTTTTTGAAGCTCCATATCAATAGTTAAAACTAAATCACTGCCGCGTTCGCCTTTCGACACTTGAATTGTATCAAGGAGATTTCCTTTATCATCTGTTACATACTGGACTTTTTCTTTTTGACCGCTGAGCTGAGCTTCGTATTGCTTCTCTAAATAGCTCGTCCCAACTTGGTCATTTCGACTATAGCCTCTTGATAAGTAATACTGTACTTTATCTTTGGGCAGACCCTCGTTGGCAGAGGATACATTTCCAAGCAAAGTACGGAGAGTGCTGTTTTCTGGGTATGAGCGATCCCAATACGTTGTTGTATCAACACCCGGAAGTTCATCTAAATGCTCACTTACAACGGCATACTCTTCATTTGTCACACCGCTTTTAACAATTTGCGGGGTGTTAGAATAACCTGCCTCCATTTGGCGCTTAATAGCTAGAACTTCTAAATCACTCTTTAAACTTTCTAAATCTTTTTTAGAAATGCGGTCTAACTGACGTTGATACAGTTCGTCATCAGTCATTTCACCATCTTGAACTTTTTTACGATCAGCTTTCGTAATTTTCTGCTCCGCTTCTTTAGGGTGAAGCATAATCCAATAATCCTTCATGTCGCGTTCTGTAATTTTTACCACGTTTTTAGCATCTTTATTCTTTCTATTTTCTGGAATATCAATCACATTTGTGGTGTAAGGAACATCGATCATAGTGGCTAACTTTTTAGCGATGCGCAGCCTTTCTTCAGCTGTATTTCCTTGAAAACGAGTATATGTAATCGTATTTAAAGAGGTATTATCTACAATTACGCGGTTATACCGATCGTACATTTTCCCTCGAGGAACAGGCGTACTGACTGTAACGTCCTGTGTTTTTTCGACTTCTCGTTCGTAATTCTCACCGTACACAATTTGAACAAGTCCCAACCGCAAAATTAATACGGAAAATAGGGCAAATACGGTCAAGAAAAGTAAGTTCACACGAAAAGGCACATGACTTTTTCTTCTTTTTTTCTTTTTCATACCAACACCTACACTTTATAAAACATATATACCATAACACCATAAAATCAGACATTTAGCAAATAAATAGACACCTGGCAGGTGCCTATTTACACAACGTATTTATTCTAAAAGAAAAGCGAGGCATTTTCCATAGTACAAATGAAGGAGCTGATAATACTCTAAGCTGGAGACTCTCCGTCTCCTTCATTTAATACTGGAGGAGTAACAGTCGTTTCTTTTTTGTGCAGAGGCTGTGAGATATGTCTTACACAAAAATAAATGATCGTATGCCCTGCTCCAACAATAGCTAATAAAACGGGAATACTTTTTGCTTCATCAAAAAATAGTACGGCTATTAAAAATAAAGATATGGAAACAACGCGCCCAATATTCAGAAATACTTCTCTGACAACAATGTATTCGATTCTTTTTGAAACAACGTCCTTTGCTCGTCCAATCACATCGTACGTTAGAGAAATGAATGGAACCAACAAAATAGGATAGGCAATGGCAATACAAACAGCATATATAATTAACTTTGGATACGATAAGTTAAAGATAAGCAAAAAGACTGCTCCATAGAGAAGGAGGCCCCCGGTGAAAATAAATCGAAGGCGATTTTTTTGCTTAATAAATCTTGAGGCTACATAGTATCCTACAAACGCCACCGCTGAATTCACCAGTCCATAAGTTCCTAAAGCTAATTCACTTCCCGTCGTAATAAATACCATGACGGATACGACAAAAATGAACGTACCTTCACGCAATCCTTGAAAGAAATGAGCCTGTAATATTCGATTCCAGTCTTTGTTGACTTTTCGTTCAGCCCACACTTCTTTAAATTTGTATACTCCTTCAGCTGCGCGTCTTGTAATAAAAAAACTAAGCACAACGGCACCGACAAACAATAGCAGAGATACACCAAACACAATTTTATACCCAAGTGATTCATACAAAGCGGAAATAACAAAGCCCGCTCCTAAAGGACCAATCATCCCTGCAAAAGAGTTTAAGATCCCTAAAAATCCGTTAAAAAAGTCTCTTGTATCAGGTTCTGTAATTTCAAAGGTTAGCACATTAAAAGCTAGCCAATAAAAGCCATATCCTATACCCAGCAGTCCACCAAGCAATACTAAATACTCGGCTGCGTTAGCTCCACTGACTAATACAGCGATATAAAAAACAGCTAAAAAAGATACGCCTAACCTTAAAACCACAACCCGGTCAATTCGTTTGGCCCATTTACCTGCTAAAATAAACGTAAGCGGCTGAAGCACCACTACCGCTAAATTATAAATAGCGAGATCCGAAAATTCGCCTGATTGTTTCCACAGATAAATGTTAACAAACGAATTGGAAATTGAAATAGCCAAGGCATAAAGACCGCCTATAATTAAAAGCAAAAGTAAATCTTTACTAACTTCTACATCTCCAACTACTTTTTTTAATAAAGGCATATCAAAAAACTCCTTTTCTCTTCTACACCTAGTGTGTGAAAAAGAAAAGGAGATATGTAAAAGAATTGGAAAACAAAAAAGCCAGTAAAGGTAATAATTACTTTACTGGCTCTTAAATACGTCTTCAGCTTATTTTGCAGCGTCGTAACGCTTAGCAACTTCGTCCCATTTTACAACATTAAAGAATGCTGAAATGTAATCTGGACGGCGGTTTTGATAATTTAAGTAGTAAGCGTGCTCCCAAACGTCTAGACCAAGAATTGGCGTTTTGCCTTCCATTAATGGGCTATCTTGGTTTGGTGTGCTTGTTACTTCTAATTCGCCGTTGTTTACAACTAACCAAGCCCAGCCAGAACCGAAGCGAGTTTTAGCTGCATTTGCAAATTCTTCTTTGAATTGATCAAAGCTGCCGAATTTGCTAGCGATAGCGTCTGCTAATTCACCAGTTGGAGCACCGCCGCCGTTAGGGCAAAGGATTGTCCAAAATAATGAGTGGTTCGCATGACCGCCACCGTTATTGCGTACTGCTGTACGGATATCTTCAGGAACAGCATCTAAGTTTGAAATTAACTCTTCAATACTTTTGCTTTCTAAATCCGCTTTGCCTTCAACAGCAGCGTTTAGGTTTGTAACATATGTGTTGTGATGTTTTGTGTGGTGAATATTCATTGTTTCTTTGTCGATATGTGGTTCCAGTGCATCGTATGCATAAGGTAGTTCTGGTAATTTGTAAGCCATGAATAATTCCTCCTTCAAAATATGTAAGCATTTTGGCGCAAAAGCACCATATACGTTTAGATTAGCAAATTTACCCTACTCTTTCAAATAAAAAGTACCTAATCCATGATTTATATTTACCTAATTCCCATTCGCTATTCTTTTAAACATAAAAAAAGCTTCTTTTTCTCAAAAGAAGCTTTGAATAGACAATAGTATGGCGGAGGAAGAGGGATTCGAACCCCCGCGGGCTTTAACACCCCTGTCGGTTTTCAAGACCGATCCCTTCAGCCGGACTTGGGTATTCCTCCAACCCTATAAATGGTGGACCCTGCAGGACTCGAACCTGCGACCGGACGGTTATGAGCCGTCTGCTCTAACCAGCTGAGCTAAGGGTCCACATGGCTCCACAGGTAGGACTCGAACCTACGACCGATCGGTTAACAGCCGATAGCTCTACCACTGAGCTACTGTGGAACAATATGAATTATGTATGTCACAAACGTAAATTGGAAAATAGCGGCGGAGGGGATCGAACCCCCGACCTCACGGGTATGAACCGTACGCTCTAGCCAGCTGAGCTACACCGCCATGGCTCCACAGGTAGGACTCGAACCTACGACCGATCGGTTAACAGCCGATAGCTCTACCACTGAGCTACTGTGGAACAATATAACATTTACTAGCGACATTAAAAATTTAACATGTTTCTGGCCTAAAGTCAATATATTATTTTAAAACAGCGTATAAAAAATAGGCAATCATCAACAGTTGAATAAATCCTTTTGAGATAGCGCCACTAAAAAAGCCAATAACCGAACCTACTCCAATTTTTACTGCGTTGCTAATTGTGGTCCGATGAACAATCAGTTCTCCTACAATCGCTCCGATAAACGGCCCTAAAATAATTCCAAATCCCGGAATAACAAACGGACCCACAAGCAATCCAACTGTACTTCCCCAAACGCCTGCTTTAGTGCCTCCGAATTTTTTCACACCAATAATATTAGCGATATAGTCTGCTAAAAAAAGTGCGACAACTAACAATCCTTGTATCACCCAAAATAACCAGCTATAGGAGCTAAAATCATAAAATAAACCGTATATGACAAATCCTAGCGCTACAAATAGCACGCTTGGGATGATGGGATAAACCAACCCAACAAACGATACAACAAAGCTAATGATAACTAATGCCCAACATAAAATAGCCATGCCCGCACCTATCCTTTTTATTATTACTATTTATCATACAATAACCACTCCTATAAAGAAAGACCTTGCACCACGAGACCTTCCTTTATTTTACTTTCGAATATATCTTCAGATAACGATTTTCGAGTGTACCACTGCACTATTAACAGCACAGTCCTCAAACTGCCCGTAATAACCCCCAAAAACAATGACAGCAAAATCTGTACATATAAAGAAATGCTTTTGACAAAACGCTCCATCGCACCATTGTAATTGGTAACGTTTTCTAAAACCTATTGTAAACCTTAAATTTCCGCTATAAAATAAGGTATAATCAGAATTTTAAATAATAGGAGGCTTTACAATGAGCATGCTGAAAAAGATAGCATGGAGTTTTACTTCCTTTCAAAAAATAAAGTCGCTTCGCTTTGAGCATACGAATAAAACAATTGGCTTTGTGCTGTTTTTAACATTCATTTCTTTGCTGCCTACATTTTTCTTTATGACTTTGACAATTGTAAACGGCTATCATACCGCGACTACAGATCTCCCGAAATCTGTTTCTTCTTTTTCTATTTCAAATTCACAGCTTACGTCAAGCCAACCTTTCACAAAAAAAGTAAACGGTACCGCTTTTATCTTAGACCCCTCACAGTCTATTGAACGGTTTCATTCCCCTGCTCATGCAATTGGTTTTTTAAAGGATGGAATTTATATCACGACTAATTCACAAACACAAACGTATTCATATGAGTTGCTAAACTGGCATCATAAAGATAAAAATGAACTGTTAAACTTGCTGCACGAACAAAAATTTTCTTTATACATACTTGTCCCTATCGCTATGCTTTTACTGTACGTATTAACATCTGGACTAAACTTCCTTTCTATTACCTGCCTTGCTTATCTTGGAAAACTGATTGGACTCATCACTAAGAAGCAGCTTCCTTTCAAACAGCTATGGGCACTGAGCGCTTATAGTACGGTAGCCTTCACGCTGCTTTATACGCTTTTTGAAGCTTTTTCTTTGTCTCTAGCAACACATAGCTCTCTTTACTGGATAGGAACGTTCTTCATTTACTTATTGCTCGTCACAAGGGTTCCTATGAGAAAAAAGGTAAAATCTAATAAAGCGATTGAAACATAACGAAATGAATCCAATCAACCGCTAGAAGCACCTACATACATAAAATCTATGTTTACCCTGCCAATGAAAAACTCCGAACGAATTTAATTCTTGATCAAGAATCAAATTTGTTCGGAGCTTCTTCAACTAACATACTTTTGTCCCAGCCTCTTTATTTCTGTACAACTTTTCTTCTCCCCATTGCAGAAGAAAAAATTTTCAACTGATACAAAACCCACAAACCTCCTGCTGCGAGCAAACTAAAGCTATAAATAAACATCAGCCTTTCAGTATGCATCCACACTTCAAAAACAACGGGTCCCAACGCTACTCCTAAAAATCTCACCGTTCCATAAATGGATACAATAAATCCTCTTTCTTCGTCTGAAGCCGCTGAAGTAATCATCATATTAATACAAGGAAGAACAAATCCTAAGCCGCCAAAGGCGACTGTCAAACAAAACATCAGCACAGGAAGCGTATAAATCACCGTTAATACTCCAAACATTACGAATAAAAGAATCATTCCTACTATCATCAATTTTTTCATGAGCACTACATCTGTTTTGATTCGCTGACCGGTCCAATAAGAAACGAGCGTCATCGCGCCAAGAGGAAATAAAAAAGCGGTTCCTTTGAAAAAACCGTCTATATGATACGTTTCCTCTATTAAAAAAGATAAGTAATATAAAATGCCAAATAATAAAAACAACCCCAGTCCCCCCACAAAGAATAAAGGAAAAAGCGATTTTCTTTTATCATAGACGATCCCAATGGCTCTCTTTAAATACTCTCCAACAGATACTGAATCTGAACCTGTTTTCGCTTCTCTCACATACATGCCTATACCTACTAAAGCAGCACCTGCAGCTAAAGGATACACAAAAAATGCGGCATACCATACAACGAGTGCCGCCGTTGCTCCAATTATAGGTGCAACCACTTTTCCAGCTCCATTATATACTTCTAAAATCCCAAGGACTTTTGCTCTTTTTTCCCCTGTAAATACATCTCCAGTTAATGCCATTGCCAACGTTGTAGTACCAGCAGCGCCAATCCCTTGAATCACTCTTCCAGCCATCAACACAGCAAAGCTTCCAGAAGAGACCAAAGCGCTACTAGCAGCGACAAGGCTACCGATTATCATCACGATGAGGGAATACATAATTAATTTTTTACGTCCATATCGATCTGATAAAATTCCTACCGCAGGAATACACAATGCAGCCGGAATAGAAAATACACTCAGTATCAAACTGGTTTGGACTCCACTTAAGTGAAGTGACTTTTGAATGCTTGGCAGCAGAGGAATGAGCATGGAATTTCCCAGCACCATGATTAAAGGCAATAAGCCTAATGAAACAATCATTAATTTTTCTTTCAAATTTCGTTCTCCAATCATATTTAAGTAAGACAAGCATAGGCTTTACACATAAGCAAAAGAATGAAGGAGGAGCATAATGAAAAAGCTATGTGCATTAGCCGCTTTCGCTTTTATCGGATATATTTGTCACTACGACATTAAATACGGGACCATTCCTACTGCGACTGAAGCAGTTCAAGTCAGCAAAGCGCAGCCTGCAGAAACAAAAGCCGCCAGCTCTTCTTCAATCTATACAAAAATAAAAATTAAGCCAGGCGATACAGTTTTGTCCGTCATTGAAGAGCTTACAAAAAAATCGATACCGGTTTCTATGAACCAAATGATTAAAGACTTTAAGAAGTTAAATAACGGTACAGCGCCTGAAGATATTCAAATTGGAAAAACGTATAAGTTCCCTATTTACAAGTAATGACAGCATTCTTCTTGTCAAGATGGGATAGTCATTGTTAAAATAGCTAAGGTAGTACTTTCTACTAGTTATTTTGTTCATAAAGAGTTATTCTATTAATGAATTCAAATTCTTGATTTCATTTTGAAGGAGAGATTATCACGTGAGTGAAATTATACATCGTACAAAAACACGCCCCGTTAAAGTTGGAGATTTAACAATTGGGGGCAGTAACGAATTAGTTATTCAAAGTATGACAACCACTAAAACACATGATGTTGAAGCAACGGTTGCAGAAATTAAACGTTTAGAAGAAGCAGGATGCCAAGTTGTTCGTGTTGCTTGTCCAGATGAGCGCGCAGCAGATGCAATCCCTGAAATTAAAAAACGCATTAACATTCCATTAGTTGTAGATATTCATTTTGACTATCGCTTAGCGTTAAAAGCAATTGAAGGCGGAGCGGATAAAATCCGTATCAACCCAGGTAATATTGGACGCCGTGAAAAAGTGGAAGCTGTTGTAAATGCTGCAAAAGCTAAAAATATTCCAATTCGTATTGGAGTTAACGCCGGTTCACTGGAAAAACGTATTTTAGATAAATACGGCTATCCGACAGCAGATGGCATGGTAGAAAGTGCACTTCATCACATTAAAATTTTAGAAGACCTTGATTTTCATGACATCATCGTTTCAATGAAAGCATCCGATGTTAACTTGGCAATTGAAGCATATGAAAAAGCTGCTCAAGCTTTTGACTACCCTCTTCACTTAGGAATTACAGAATCGGGTACATTATTTGCGGGAACTGTAAAAAGTGCAGCAGGTCTTGGCGCTATTTTGTCTAAAGGAATCGGAAATACATTACGTATTTCTTTAAGTGCGGATCCTGTAGAAGAAGTAAAAGTTGCACGCGAGTTGCTAAAATCATTCGGTTTAGCTTCCAATGCTGCAACGCTTATTTCTTGCCCAACTTGCGGACGTATTGAAATTGATTTAATTAGCATTGCTAATGAAGTTGAAGAGTATATTTCAACCGTAAAAGCACCGATTAAAGTAGCGGTACTTGGCTGCGCTGTAAACGGTCCTGGCGAAGCTCGTGAAGCTGATATCGGGATTGCAGGAGCACGCGGTGAAGGTCTTCTATTCCGCAAAGGTGAAATCGTACGCAAAGTTCCGGAAGAAACAATGGTTGAGGAACTAAAAAAAGAAATTGATAAAATTGCTGCTGAATATCACGCAAAGCAAGAAGCTGAAAAAGCTGCAGCTAAATCATAACCAAAAAAAGCGAGGCGCATATGCGCCTCGCTTTTTTTATGAAAAGAACGGTAATATAAACGTACCGACAATAATCGATACAACTCCGATCCCTATTGCCCATGCTCCTAGCGTAAGTGCTCCTTTTCTGCGTGCGATAAACCCTAGAATAATCCCAGCGGCACCAAGAATAATTGGTAAAAAGAATAGTGAAAGAATCGAAAGCACGAGTGCGAAACGACCGTATCCCGTTCCTTCTCCTCGTCCAGCGACTTCATGATTGCGATTGCGGTCAATATCTATAACTTCACGCTCTGCATGTGGCTCTCCTACTCGGTAAGGAACGCCCACTTCAGCTGCAGTTTCTTCCATGAAATCAGCTTCATATACATCTTTTCTACGCCTTTGTTCTTCATTCTCCATGCTTAATCCCTCGCTTTCGTAAATAAGGAGCATTTATAGTATCTGAATGCGAGAAAAAATTATAAGTGTTAATCTTATACAGCTGCTCATTTTCTTGCAAAAATAGATACCTGCACGATTCCCACACCGTATAATCATCCTTATCTTTTTTCTTAAGGAGTATAAAAAGTATTACTGTTTCTCTTTAGGCTTTATGTTACACTAGACAAGAATAATCAAGCACCTAAGTAGAATAAACGTATTAAAGGAGTGCACGTAGTTGACAAAAAAGTTTGGAATTGACATTGATGGAACTGTTACCTCTCCTGAAACTTTTGTTCCTCATTTAAATAAAGCCTTTAACTTAAATTTAACACTTGAAGATATTACAGAATATGATTTCAGCCCTTTTGTAAATGTATCACCTGCAGAACTCGGGAAATGGTTTAAAGCAAATGAACGCTCTATTTACGAAACCTCTCCACTTGCAGACGATGCAAAAGCGGTTTTGCAAAAGTGGCATCAAAAGCACGAATTATTCTTTATTAGTGCAAGGCACGATCAGCTATTGGACGTCACGGAAGAATGGTTTCAAAAAAATGAGCTATCGTTTCATCACATTGAGTTAGTCGGCTCTCATTTTAAAGTTGAGACAGCAAAACGATACGATGTTGATATCTTTTTTGAAGACAAACATGATAATGCTTGTGAAATCAGTGAAGAATGCAATATTCCCGTTATCTTATTTGATACTCCTTATAATCGCTTACCTGTTCCAAAAGGAGTGGTTCGCGTATATAACTGGCTAGAAGCAGATCAGTGGGTAGCCGACTGGTTAAAAGAACAGCAAAAATAAAAAAGAGAGGTGCATAGCACCCTCTCTTTTTTATTGATTACATTCTATACATTGACCGTAAATTTCGAATTTATGGCCTGTAATATTATACCCTCGCAAATCCTCGTCTACATACTCCATCGGACAAGCTTCAATTTCTTTTGTTTTTCCACAATCTAAACAAATGAAGTGGTGATGATGATGAGCAGTTGCACATTTAAATCGAAAGTGCTTTTCGCTCGAAAGCTCCGTCATTTCAAGTACGCCTAACTCCACAAATAATGATAAATTACGGTAGATTGTATCAAAACTTAGACCAGGATAATCAGGCTTCATATATTCTAATACATCTTTTGCCGTTAAGTACTTATTTGATTTTGAAAACAAGGCAAGCATTTCTTCACGTTTTCCTGTATGTTTATATCCTTGATCTTTTAATAAATGAATGGCTTCAGTTAAATTCATTTTTGTTTCCCCTTCCGTCCTTTATTAATCATAATAGATATGATTAAAATAACAACAGCAATGACAACAATTGTACCGCCTGGTGCTAAATCCAAGTAGTACGCTGAAAATAATCCGCCTAAAACAGATATTTCACCAAAAATCACCGAAAGCAGAATCGTTTGTTTAAAGCCTCTAGCTAAGCGAATGCTTGCTGCTACAGGAAGAGTCATAAGCGATGACACCAATAGAATACCGACGATACGCATCGATACAGCAATGACAAGAGCAACCATCACGATAAATAAAAAGTGCATCCACTTCGATTTAATTCCAGAAGCAGAAGCATGCTCCTCGTCAAAAGATAAAATAAATAATTCTTTATATAAGAAAAAGACAATAGCTATTACAAATACGGCTATGACAACAACTGTCCAAAGATCCGAACGACTAACTGCACTCACGCTTCCAAACAAATAATTCATTAAATCATTATTAAAACCGTCTGCCAGCGAGATACAAATTGCACTAATACCAATTCCGCCCGATAAAATAATCGGAATGGCCAGCTCTTGATAGTGCTTGTAGACCCCTCGAAGCTTCTCGATAAAAAGAGCCCCTGTAACGGAAGACACCATTCCTAAATAGACGGGGTTCACTCCTTGCATAAACCCTATTTTCTGACTAAGAAGCAAGCTCGCAGAAATTCCGGCTAGCGTCACGTGACTTAACGCGTCTGCAATTAAAGAAAGACGTCTTACTACGATGAACGTGCCCAATAAAGGAGCTAAGACGCCAATAATCATACCTGTTAAAAATGCATTTCGCAAAAACTCAAATTGAAATAAACTGCTTATCATACGTGCTGCCCTCCATGATGATGATCATGGGTTAACACATGAACATTATGACCATAAAACATAGATACGTCATGTTCACAAAGCTGTTCGAATTCTTTGGCATTCCCATGAAAGTGTAAAAATTTATTTAAACAAGCAACGTGGGTTACTTTTTCCGAGACAGTTCCAATATCGTGAGTAACAAGCACAAGCGTAATTCCTTTTTCTTTATTTAACTTTTCAAGAAGCTCATAAAAAGTGTATACATTTTGTGCATCCACTCCGACCGTAGGCTCATCTAAAATTAACAGCTCGGGCTCACTTACAAGCGCGCGTGCAATAAAAATTCGCTGCTGCTGACCACCGGATAGCTCTCCTATGTTTCGATTTAAAAATTCGCTCATCCCCACTGCTTCTACCGCTTCTTTTACCTTTTGTTTATGAGAGGCATTCATAAAGCGAAACAAACCTAGTTTTGAAGTAAGGCCCGTGGAAACCACTTCAAAAACGGTAGCAGGAAAGCCGCTGTTGAAACTATTCGCTTTTTGCGATACATATCCAATTTTACTTCGTTCTTTAAACCTTCTCTGATCTTTTCCAAATAAACGAATTGAACCTTGAGATGGTTTTTGCAAACCAAGCAAACATTTGATTAGCGTTGATTTCCCAGAACCATTTGGACCAACGAGCCCCAAAAAAGCTCCTTTTGGAATTGAAAAACTTATATCTTCTAATACATTCACTCCATCATATTGAAATGATAAATGATCAATTTCAATGATATCAGGTGTATTCATATGCGCCTCACCATTCTTTTTTTATATTTCTCCATACAAAAGAGGGCACGGTTTCTATCGTATACTCCGTTACCCATTTACTTTCTCAGAATCATTACGATTTAGTCATTAATGTAGTATACAGGATTGTCTTTTATTTGTAAACTAAGCCGTTTCACTCTTTCGCTTTCTTACCCCCGTAGGTTCATCCGACTCAAAATGTTGTTTTATTACACAATATAGTCACATCTTTCTTTTTTATTCATAAACTGTATATGACGAGGAGGTAATCATATGAAAATTGTACAGCAGATTGTCAATAAGAAAGTAAACAATATTACCCCGAAAGAGCTTTTAAAGTATAGCAAACAATACAACATCCCCATTACAGATCAGCAGGCACACACCCTTGTATCTGTCATTAGACAGCAGCCCGTAAATATTTATAACCTTGAAGAGCGCCGAAATTTAATCAAACAAATTGCTCAAGTAACAGATCGTGAAACTGCCAGACGCGTGAACGAATTATTTCAGCAGTTAATGTAAAAGAAGAGGTCATGTCTGTAGACATGACCTCTTTCAATCACATATGAAATTACATAAGCTTTTGTTTTAATTCTGAATCAAAGCTTTGTGCACGAATCATATCAATTTCCAATTGATATGGCGCTTTTTTATTTTTCTTATCTTCTCCTACATAAGGAGTTTCTAGAATTTTAGGAACTTCTTTAAACGCTGGGTGATGAACAATATAATTCAGTGCACCAAATCCGATTTCACCAAACCCAATGTTTTCATGACGGTCTTTTCGAGCACCGCATACATTTTTACTATCATTGATGTGAAGCACTTTAATTCGCTGTATTCCTACGGTTTTGTCAAATTCATTTAATACACCGTCAAAGTCTTGAACGATATCGTAACCAGCATCATGTACGTGACATGTGTCAAAACAAACAGAGAGCTTTTCATTGTGCGTCACACCATCAATAATTTGGGCGATTTCTTCAAAGCTTCTTCCACACTCTGTTCCTTTTCCAGCCATTGTCTCAAGCGCAATTTGAACTTCTTGATCAGCTGTCAACACTTCGTTTAGACCGTTGATAATTTGCTGAATACCAGCATCTGCTCCGGCCCCCACATGAGCCCCTGGATGAAGAACAATTTGCTTTGCGCCAAGAGCATGGGTGCGCTGAATTTCAGACGTTAAGAAATCTACTCCAAGCTCAAATGTTTCGGGCTTTGTTGTATTCCCTAAATTAATGATATAAGGAGCATGTACAACAATATCTTTCATTCCATGCTCTTTCATATGCAAAAGACCAGCTTCAATATTAAGCTCTTCAATCTTTTTGCGACGAGTATTTTGTGGAGCGCCTGTATAGATCATAAACGTATTTGCTCCATAAGAAGCTGCCTCTTCACTTGCTCCTAAAAGCATCTTTTTGCCGCTCATCGATACGTGAGAACCAATTTTCAACATTCTTTTTTACACCTCTAACCTATTGCGATTAACGATTGTTGCGTCTTTCACTACGCTTTTTCTTTTGCACGTACTTTGTAATTTCACGAGCACGTTTTTTCTTATAGCCAGGCTTTACTTTCTTAGGCTTTTGAATAAAGCGATGTGCCTCTTCTCCCACTTCATCCGCTTTCTTCACACGCTTTTTACGGCGGTTACGGTCATCAATAGAAACCCATTCTTGCTTTTGAAGATCTTTGTTTACAAACTCGATTCCCATTTTCTCTAGCTTATTTACTGCATCTTCATCTTCCACATCGAAGATTGTAGCAGCAATTCCAGAATGACCAGCACGAGCTGTACGGCCTACGCGGTGAATGTAGAAATCTAGATCTGAAGGAAGCTCAAAGTTAATAACGTGTGAAATCCCTTCAATATCAATACCGCGAGCTGCTAAATCTGTCGCTACTACGTATTGAAATTCTAAATTATTAATTTGCTTCATCATTTTCTTACGGTCACGAGGAGATAAGTCTCCGTGAATTCTTCCTACTTTTAAGCCTTTAGACAGTAGGTCATCTGCTACTTCGTCCGCCATTTTCTTTGTATTTGTAAAGACGATAGCTAAATAAGGATTATACGAAATAAGCATATCGTGCAGCAGCTTAAACTTGTTACGATGACGTAGTGGAACTAATACATGCTCTAATTTAGCCGCTGCTGCTTGCTTCGGCGAAACATGCGTAAATTTTGGATTTTCCATGTATTTTTTTAAGAATGGCTTTAATTTTTCAGGAATCGTTGCTGAAAAAACAAGCATCTGTAATTTTTCAGGCATGTTGCTTGCCAAACGGTCCACATCTTCTAAAAATCCCATATCAAGCATTAAATCAGCTTCGTCTACTACTAACGCCTTAGTTGTATACACAACTAACGCTTTTTCATTTACTAAATCAAACAAACGAGCCGGTGTTCCTACAACCACTTGAGGCTGTTTCTTTAATTTGTCGATTGTACGCTGCTTATCTGTACCGCCGATAAAACATTTTGCTGAAATTTCTTCTCCTTCAGCACTGTGTTTTGTTAGCTTTAAGACTTCTTGATAAATTTGAGAAGCAAGCTCACGAGTTGGAGCGGTAATTACAACTTGTACTTCTTCTTTTTTAGGATCTACCTTTTCAAGTAAAGGCAACAAATAAGCGTGTGTTTTGCCCGTCCCTGTTTGTGACTGACCAATTACACTTTCCCCTTTTAAAACGGCAGGAATTAAGCGCTCTTGAATCTCTGTAGGCTGATAAAAACCTAATTGTTTAATTGCTTCTATTAAAAATGGTTGAAACTCAAAACGTTCAAAGTTTGTTTTTTCCATAATAGTCTCCTTTTTTACATTCACGTTCATCTTTTAAGGCACAATATATGATTATAATCGATTTTTCCTTCTGTGACTACTTCTCATTCATATTACTAAAACTTATTACCTGTTTCAAAAACATTTTATCGCGAGTTGCATACGATAGTAAAAGAAAATCTACTTTACTAAAGGAGGTGCGTCCTTTGCTACAGCGAAGACCACCATTTCCACCCGGTATGCAAAGAAGAATGATGCCAGGAATGCCACCGCAAAACGGTTTTGGGCAACAACCTGGTAACTTTGGCCAATTTAATCCATTACAGCAGTTTCGTAACTTTGCCCAGCAAACAAATGCTCAACAATCATTTTACCCGAATCAGCAAGGCCTGAACCGTGGAGGAGGTAACTTCTTAACTCGCCTATTCCGAAGAGGCGGGAATAGAAACATCCCCTTTCAACAAGCAGCAGCTGCTGCTCCTCGAGGTTCTTTGTTTTCAGGCCTTTCAGGAGCCCAAGGTGCTGCAGGAGCGACCAACTCTTCTTCCCTGCTTGGAGGTTTGCAAGGTTTAACGAACCCTGCTAACTTAAGCTCCATGATGGGAAATGTTCAGCGAGTATTAAAAGCTGCGGAAACGATGGGACCTATGATTCAACAATACGGACCTCTTGTCAAAAATGCTCCTTCTCTATGGAAAATCTATCAAGCCCTGCGCTCAAGTGACGATACAGATGAAGTACTCGAAGCAGAAGGAACAGAGGTTGCTGAAACTGATGAAAGCAAAGACAGTAAGGTTTTGTCAACAGGCGCAGAAAGCACGGATTCATCTGATGATGAGCTGGATTTCTTCGAAGAAGAAATTGAACTTTCCTCTAGAGATCGAGTGTCTAAACCAAAACTTTATATTTGATAAATCTGCTAGTTCCGTAAGTAAAGACAGTAAGTAAAAAAAGAATATCTTTGTATTCTTCCTTCCTCTTTTATATAATAGAAGCGAGTTGAATTGCTCGTCAGGATTATGATGAGGAGGAAATTGAAATGAAAGTTATTAAAATCGCACCGCGCGGCTATTGTTATGGTGTAGTAGACGCAATGGTCATTGCACGAAACGCCGCTTTAGATAAATCATTGCCTCGACCAATCTATATCTTAGGAATGATTGTTCATAATAAACACGTTACAGATGCGTTTGAAGAGGACGGCATTATCACACTGGACGGTGCTAATCGCCTAGAAATCTTAGACCAAATAAATGAAGGAACCGTTATTTTTACGGCGCACGGAGTATCTCCAGAAGTAAAAGAACGAGCAAAAGAAAAAGGTTTAACAACAATCGATGCTACATGTCCGGATGTTACAAAAACCCACGACCTTATTCGCCAAAAAGAAAAAGAAGGTTATGACGTTATTTATATCGGAAAAAGAAATCATCCTGAGCCAGAAGGTGCACTTGGCATCGCACCAGATATCGTTCATTTAATTGAAAAAGCAGAAGACGTAGCCCATTTAAATATTCAACGTGAAAAAGTCATTGTAACCAATCAGACAACAATGAGTCAGTGGGACGTTGCAGATGTCATGGAAAAAGTAAAAGAAAAATATCCGCACGCTGAAGTTCACAAGGAAATTTGTTTAGCTACACAAGTTCGCCAAGAAGCTGTAGCTGAGCAAGCAGGTGAAGCAGATGTTACAATCGTAGTAGGAGATCCTAAAAGTAACAATTCAAACCGTCTAGCTCAAGTATCAATGGAGATTGCCGGCACTGAGGCATATCGCATCGGTGACATCTCAGAGCTTCAGATCGAATGGTTGATGAACGCGAAAACCGTAGCTGTTACGGCAGGCGCATCTACCCCTACTCCAATCACAAAAGAGGTCATCAATTTTCTAGATCAGTTCGATCCGGAAGATGAAACAACATGGACACGTGAAAAAAGTGTGCCTCTTTCAAAAATTTTACCAAAAGTTCGAACAAAAAAATCGTCTTAATAGACGCAAAAGAAGGTGTTGACATTCGTCAACACCTTCTTTGTTACATAAACGTAAATGGGTTTGTGTCTACTTTTGAATCAAATACTTCACACTCAAAGTTTTTCGCTTCAAAAAGACTGTTTAATACGCGTGTTACACCTTGTCTCATGACTTTTTCAACATGATGACCAGGATCTACAACGTTTAATCCCATTGCCATTGCATCATGCGCAACGTGGAAATACAAATCACCTGTTACATAGGCATCTGCTCCGCTAAATTTTGCGTTTGTAATATATTTGTTTCCGTCTCCGCCAAGAACAGCTACTTTTTTCACAGTAGCATCCATAGACCCTACTACTCTGACACCATCTACATCCAATGCTTGTTTAACGTGATCGGCAAACTGTTTTAACGTCATCTCTTCTTTTAACTTACCAATTCGTCCAAGTCCAAGCGTTTCGCCCGTTTGTTCCACTGGATAAATGTCATAGGCTACTTCTTCGTAAGGATGAGCACTGAGCATGGCACGAATAATTTTATTTTGTTGACCCGCTTCAAAAATAGTTTCAACTTTTGTTTCATTGACACGTTCTAGCTCTTCTTTTGAGCCAATGTATGGATTGGCTTCTGAAGAAGGTTTAAATGTGCCTTCGCCTTCTGTTGAAAACGTACAGTCGCTGTAAAGGCCAACATGTCCAGCTCCCGCATCACAAATAGCTGTGCGCACTGCTTCAGCGTCATTTGAAGGAACAAATACAGCTAGCTTTTTCAATTGAATCGACGTTGTCGGAACCAGCACTTTTGTCTCTTGTAGCCCCAACGCTTCGGCTAACAAGTCATTTACTCCGCCTTTAGCTATATCTAAGTTTGTATGAGCAGCATATACGGCAATATCATGCTTAATGCATTTCTCTAAAATACGTCCTTCAGGACGATCTGTAACCACTTGTTTTAGAGGTCTAAAAATAGGAGGATGATGAGCAATAATTAAATCCACTTGTTTTTCAATTGCTTCGTCTACGACCGTTTCAAGAACATCTAACGTTACCATTACTTTTTTTACAGGCTTGTTTAACGTTCCAATCTGTAAACCAATTTTATCTCCTTCAACCGCTAAATGCTTGGGAGAAAATGATTCAAATGCCTCAATTACTTGAAATCCGTTAGGGATTTTACTCATTTTAACGCCTCCTCAATTAATGAGATGTCTTGGGTAAGTTTTTGAAGTTTTGCTTTGCTTTCCTCTGACTGAGCCTGTTCCATTTGACTGACAATTTGTTTAAGATGATTTAGTTCATGCGTCCACTTTGTCATAAAAGCAGAAGAGCGCTTTTCTTTTAAAATAGGGCCCATTAACACACCGGCTTCCACTTCCCCGTTATACGGAGCTAAAGGGTTTCCAGGTTCAGCGACGATGACTTCATACATACGACCGTCTTCTTCAATGATTTTTTCATCAATGATTTCCCAGTTGTGTTGAATCAGCCAGCTGCGAATATGATGTGAACCAATATTTGGCTGAAGCACAAGTCTTTTTACTCCTTCTAATTTTGCCTTTCCTTCTTCTAAAATCATCGTAATAAGCGTTCCGCCCATTCCGCAGATTGTAATACAGTCTACTTCATTCGGCGATATTACTTCTAGGCCGTTTCCTTTTCGAACATCAATAACATCCGTTAAGCTTGTTTTTTTCACCTGCTGAATAGCCGATTGCAGGGGACCTTCTGTAATTTCACCTGCTACAGCCCCGCTAATATATCCATTTAAATAAGCAAAACATGGCAAATACGCATGATCTGAGCCAATGTCTGCTATCTTTGCTCCCAAAGGAATCGACTTTACTACTTCTTCAAGTCTTGCTGATAAGTTTAATTCATTCATTTTGTCACCTATTCTCTATGTGATTACTGTTCATTATTTTAACATAGATAGCTGCATGATTCCTATTTCTCTTCATGTTTTCCTTCTAGCTGAATGCGTATAAAAACATCATAAAAAAAAAGCCTGCTTTATAAATGAGCGGCTTTCCAGAAAATCATGTTTCTGAACTCTATTTAATTTCGGATACCCATTTAGCCATTTCCTTCGCTTTTTCCGGTGGAACCAGCCCGGCCGGCATGTTTCCTTTACCGTTTACAACAATATTTGCAATTTCGTCTTGAGAAACTTTTTTCCCAATTCCTTTTAACGAAGGACCTACTCCACCTTGATACTGATCACCGTGACAACCAATACAAGTTTTTTGATAAATTTCTTCTGGTTTAGCTGAAGCCTGCTGTTCCGCGCCACCGCCTTCTTTTTCAGCCGCGATTTCTTTTGCATTGTTCAATCCGTTGAACGAAAGCGTTAACATTAAGGCAATCCCAATTACCGCAATTAATAAAAATGGTATTAGCGGATTTCGCTTCACTCACTATACCCCCTTTATGTATTCCCATCCCTAGAAATAACAAAATAGTATAAGCACTTTTATTTTACTTGAAAATGCTCATAAGTGAAAGGGTTTTATTTACATAATTAACTAATTTATTATTGCTTATCTTAACAGCCAATTTGCCTTGCAATAACAGAGCGCTGAATTTCCGAAGTTCCTTCTCCAATTTCTAAAAGCTTGGCATCCCGTAAATACCGCTCCACGTGATACTCTTTCATGTAGCCGTATCCTCCATGAATCTGCACAGCTTGACTGGCTACTTCCATACAAATTTCAGAAGCATACAGTTTACACATAGCTGCTTCTTTCGTAAATGGCTTTCCTTGGTCTTTTAACCACGCTGCTTTATACACCATATTTCTTGCTAACTCAATTTTCATGGCCATATCAGCTAATTTAAACTGAATCGCTTGAAACGATGAAATAGCTTTCCCAAACTGCTTTCTTTCCTGCGCATATGACAGTGCTTTTTCATAAGCCGCTTGAGCGATTCCAACGGCCATTGCCCCAATTCCAATTCTTCCCCCGTCAAGCGTCATTAGAAATTGTTTGAATCCTTCTCCTCTTACACCGAGTAAATTCTCTTCAGGCACTTCAACATCCTCTAAAACGAGTTCAGTTGTATTTGAAGCATGTAGACCCATTTTCTCGTAATTGTCTATTACAGTAAAACCTCGAGCTTCTGTGGGCACGATAATAGCTGAAATTTCTTTTTTACCTTCTGTACGGTTTGTAACAGCTGTTAAAGCTAAAAACTTTGCATAGCTGGCATTCGTAATATAGCATTTACTTCCATTAATCCTAAATGTTCCATCCTTCAACACTGCTTCGGTCTCCGTTCCCCCCGCGTCACTTCCTGCGTTCGGTTCGGTTAAACCAAACGCTCCAAAAGATTCCCCGGAGCATAAAGCAGGTAGGTACTGTTCTTTTTGCTCCTTTGTTCCGAATAAATAAATAGGTGCCCCCCCGAGCGAAACATGAGCTGAGTATGTAATTCCTGTAGAGCCACAAGCTTTACTTAACTCCTCTACGACAATAGCAAAACTAACCGTATCTGCGCCTCCGCCACCATACTCTTCAGGAAAAGGAAGGCCCATTACACCAAGCTCACTTAACTTTTTAAAAACATCAAGCGGAAATTGCTTACTTCGATCGCGCTCTAGTGCATTTGGTGCTACTTCAGCTTCTGAAAATTCTCTCAGCGTCCGTTGAATCATCTTTTGTTCATTGGTTAATTCATAATTCATTTTTATTCCCCCTAAAAATGTATACGCTTACATTATCTAATTATAATTCATTTTTGTAAATTTTCTCAACTTTTAAAACGTTTTAATTTTTTCATGTTATAATAGAGGAGTATTCATCAAGGCAAGAATAAAATGAGAGCGATTCCATTTTTTTCGGATGTTTAAATGAAATTTGAACATCTTACGCTTCTATAACAAAAGAATATAAAGGAGCATTTGCAAAACGAAGGACAATTCAGTAAAATATATGAAAGAAGAAAAGTTGGTAAAAAAATCAATATACTTCTTTAAAATGCGTTTTCATGAAATTTATTCCATAAAAAAACAGACAGCCTCTTTCCGCAGGGAAAGAAGCTATCTCATAAGCGCTATTTACGCTTTTATCTATTCTAAGAAATCTTTTAAACGTTTGCTTCGACTAGGGTGACGGAGCTTGCGAAGCGCTTTAGCTTCAATTTGACGAATACGCTCACGCGTTACGCCAAATACTTTTCCTACTTCTTCAAGCGTACGCGTACGCCCATCGTCCAGACCAAAGCGGAGTCTAAGAACATTTTCTTCGCGATCTGTTAACGTATCAAGGACGTCTTCTAACTGCTCTTTTAATAATTCATATGCAGCATGTTCAGAAGGTGATGTTGCATCCTGGTCTTCAATGAAGTCACCTAAATGAGAATCATCTTCCTCACCAATTGGCGTTTCAAGAGAAACCGGCTCTTGGGCAATTTTTAAGATTTCACGAACTTTTTCTGGTGTTAAGTCCATATCTTCTGCAATTTCTTCAGGAGATGGTTCGCGACCTAAATCTTGTAGAAGCTGACGTTGAACACGAATTAGTTTGTTAATCGTTTCAACCATATGAACAGGGATACGAATCGTTCTTGCTTGGTCAGCAATCGCACGAGTAATAGCTTGACGAATCCACCATGTCGCATACGTACTGAATTTATAACCTTTGCGATAATCAAATTTTTCTACCGCTTTAATAAGACCCATGTTTCCTTCTTGAATTAAATCAAGAAACAGCATACCGCGTCCAACATAGCGTTTAGCGATACTTACCACAAGACGTAAGTTTGCTTCAGCAAGACGACGTTTCGCTTCTTCATCGCCTTCTTCAATACGTTTTGCTAAATTGATTTCTTCCTCTGCCGACAATAAGTCAACGCGTCCGATTTCTTTTAAGTACATACGAACTGGATCATTAATTTTCACACCAGGAGGTACACTTAAATCATTTAAATCAAACTCTTCTTCTTTTGACAGTTCTTGAATATCGGGATCGGCATCGTCATCATTTGCTTCAGATTCACTCATTACTTCAACACCTTGTTCTCCAAGGTATTCATAATATTCATCCATTTGATCGGATTCAATTTCGAAGTTCGCCATACGCTCTGCAATTTCTTCGTATGTTAGCACACCACGTTTTTTTCCGATTTCGGTCAATTGATCTTTTACTTGTTCAATTGTTAAATCTGAATCAAGTTGTTTTGATTGAGCTGATTTTTCAGCCATCAGATCCCCTCCTTCCAAAATTTTAAGGAAAACCTTCTAAAAGTGGGACTAATACGCAACATCGTTTATTTTAACGTTTTTTTCAACTGTAAAATTTCCATTGCTATTGTCGCAGCTTTTAAATAATCTTTTTGACGCTCTGCTTCTTGCTTTTCTGCTTCTTTTTTTTCTATCGCTACCCTTTGTGGATAAATCAATATCGTTTGGATATAATCATTCAAAGCTTGCTCCGACAATTCATCATTGATTGACATCATCGCCAATTCTGAAGCTAGACTAGACAACGAAGATTCGGGCAACCGCTCAATAAATCCGCTCGGATTAGGCTCGTGTCCTTCCTCGTAATAGGCATACAAATATAGAACAAGCGCACGATGTTCTTCGACATTGAACTGACCTTGAAGTCGGTCTTGAATTCTAAATGCTACATCCTTATCTTTCAACATATGAGCGATCAAAAAACGTTCTGCATTTTGATAAGCCGGTAATAAGCTTCTCTTTACGACTGGTTGTCTATTTATATTATTTCGATTTGGAGAATCATTATCCTTTTTCTTTTTTTCCGTTCGATACACTTGATACTGCTGTTCTTTAAGCGCATCTAATGAAATGGAAAACTCTTGTGCCAATTGGCGTAAATAATGATCTCGCTCTACAGCTTTTGTAAGGAGGCTTATTTCTTTCAAAACGTCTTCAATGTATTGCATACGTTCAGATTCATTTTGTAGATTTCGCTTTCGGCGGAGATACCTCATTTGAAATGCCATAAAGGTCAAGCTGCTATTAATAACATCATTTTGAAACTTCTCTGCCCCGTATTCTTTAATATAATCATCCGGGTCATAACCATCCGGCATCACAGCAATCTTAACGGTACAACCCACATTTGTTAAGATAGCAGTTGCTTTGTGCGCTGCTTCAATTCCAGCAGAATCTGCATCATAGCAAATGATAACGGACTCTACATTTCGGCGAATAATTTTGGCTTGTTCTTCTGTTAAGGCAGTTCCCATTGTTGCAATTGCGTTTGGGCACCCCGCTTTAACAGCTGAAATAACATCTGCAAATCCTTCAAATAAAATAACCTGCTGATTTTTGCGTATATGTTTTTTAGCGCGGTGAAAGTTGTAGAGTGTGCGACTTTTGTTAAAAATAGAAGTTTCGGGACTGTTTAAATATTTAGGCTGCCCTTTTATCTCTTTTAGCAGGCGCCCTGAAAATGCAATTGTTTTGCCTTGCAAGTCAGCAATAGGAAACATAATTCGATCGCGAAAACGATCAAAGTACGTTTCATCTTGGTTGCGTTTAATGATTAAACCTGCATGTTCCATCTCTTGCGGATTAAACCCACGTTTTGTTAAGAACTTACTTACAAATTCCCACGAATCTAAAGCAAAACCTATCTCAAATTCATCGATAATTTCTCGTGAAAACCCTCGATTTATTAAATAATCATAAGCATCTTGGCCTTCTTTTGTATTTACCAATAAATGATGGTAAAATTTCTTTAAAAGCTCGTGTGCTTCAATCATTTTATTGCTAGGCTTTTGATTATCTTCTTCATGAGGATGTATCTCATGTTCAAAAGGAATGTCTCCTTTTTCAGCAAGCTGCTGAGCTGCTTCCGTGAAGGACAGTCCTTCTAATTCCATTATGAATGAAAATGAATTCCCTCCTGCACCGCATCCAAAGCAATGATAAATTTGTTTATCAGGCGATACTGAAAAAGATGGTGTGCTTTCCCCATGAAACGGACAGAGTCCAAAATAATTGCGCCCTTGTTTTTTTAGTTGTACATAATCGCTTATGACGTCGACAATATCTACTGAATGCCGAATACGGTCGATTACTTCATCAGGAATTCGATTTGCCATAGTAACAGCTCCGTATTTCATATAATATTCTTCACTAAGTGCTAAATTCCTGCAAGTTTCGACAACATTTTTTCAAAAGCTTGAATGAAATGCTGGCGATCTTCTTCACTAAATGCCTTTGGGCCTTTAGTATGACGCCCTGACCGTCGCTCTTTTGCAGAAACATAGCGAAAGAAAAGCACCGTATTCATTTCGTCGTCATTATAGTACTTTCCACGAGGAGACAGTGCGTAAACCCCTCGACTTACTAACATGCTTGCTAAGCCAGTATCTTGAGTTACGACAATATCCTGCTTGGCTGCGTGATTTAAAATATATAAATCTGCGGCTTCCTTTTCTGCATCTACATAGACCCATTTTCCTGGTGTAGGATTTGTTTGCATGTGAGCATAGGAAGCAACAAACACAAGCTCGATGTCATATGTATGTGTAAGTTCAACGATTTCTGCTTTAACAGGGCATGCATCAGCATCGACAAAAACTTTACTTTTTCTTTTGCTATAACTCTGTATTCTACATCCCTCCAGAGATTCCTTCTAACAATTTGTTATTTCCTGTAGATGGCATTTGTCGAATACTTTTTTCGATTTTGACTTGACTTTTATATAAATAGTTTATTCGTTCTTAACAAAGTCTAAACCTAAAACTATTCTTTTTTATCACAATTTTTTATTATAATATAAACAACCTATATTTTCTATACCAAAGTCACTTGTTTTTAAAAGTTCTGTCATATTCATCTTTGGTATATTTTCTTAGGCCTACAGCATACAAACATAAGAAAGCAATCTCCTTTCTGTCACGCACAGAGGAGATTCATCGTTTATTTCTTTTTGATGGTATTGAGAATGATACCAGCTGTTTCTTCTACGGCTCTGTTGGATACATCAACCACTTCACAGCCAATCTTATCTACAATTCCTTGGAAGAATTCAAGTTCTTCTTTAATACGGCCAATATTAGCATAAATTGCTTTATCGTTTAGCCCAAGAGACTTTAAACGCTCTTTACGAATATCGTTTAATTTTTCAGGACTGATAGTAAGCCCTATACACTTCTCAGGTGATACGTGAAACAGCTCTTCTGGTGGATCTACCTCAGGTACAATCGGAACGTTGGCTACTTTCAAACGCTTGTGTGCTAAAAACTGAGAAAGAGGTGTTTTAGATGTTCTTGATACACCGATTAATACGATATCCGCTCTAAGAATGCCTCTTGGATCACGCCCATCATCATATTTCACTGCAAATTCAATCGCTTCTACTTTCTTAAAATAATCTTCGTCTAACTTTCTAGCCATTCCAGGCTCATAGCGAGGAGAAAGTTGATAAGAAGATTGAATTTTATCAATTAAAGGTCCAATAATATCAAATACCTCTACCCCGTTTTTGGACGCTTCTTGAATTAAAAATTCTCTCATTTCGGGCTTTACTAGCGTAAAGCCAATAATAGCGTTGTTCAACTTCGCTACTGAAACCACTTCTGAAAGTGTTGCGATGTCCTCTACGTAAGGTACTCTTTTAATTACAAAGTCCGTCATATTGAACTGACTTGATGCAGCCTTTACAACTAGTTCAGCTGTCTCACCTACAGAATCCGAAATGACATAAAGACATGGGTTGTTCATATTTTGTGCATCCCCTTTTTAATCCTTTTTCACTTATAATACTTCATCATTTGCTAGTGCTACTAGTAATTTTGTAATATTTGTTTTGGTAATGCGTCCCACCACTTCAAAATTGCCGTCTCCCTCTTTAATAACGGGCATAGCATCAATCTGTTTTTCAATTAAGATCTTAGCAATATCAATTAACAAATCTTCGCGATAACAATATGTAATGTTGGGCATTCTCGTCATGATAATATGAACAGGAATAGATGTGAGCTCTTGCTTTCCGATACTCGCGCGCAATAAATCTTTACGCGACAGTACTCCCACTAGCTGTGATTTCTCATCCACTACAAAAAGGGTCCCCACGTCTTCTAGAAACATTGTACAAATAGCATCATATACCGACACATTTTCGTTCACGACTACAGGGATAGACTGATATTCTTGCACCTGTATTTTTTTTATTTTATCTGTAAGAAGCTGTGCTCCTGTTTTACCTGTGTAAAAGTAACCTACGCGCGGTCGCGCTTCTAGATAACCAGCCATTGTTAAAATAGCCAAGTCCGGTCTTAGCGTGGCCCGCGTAAGGCTAAGCTGATCTGCAATATGCTCGCCTGTAATAGGGCCTTCGTCTTTGACAATTTGTAAAATTTGTTCTTGTCGTTTGTTCAGTTCGATTGTACTCACCACCTAATCATTAAATGTGACATACTATTTATAAAACATTATATACTTTTTAAGCAAAAGTAAAAGCTATAACTTATTAATTTTAGCATTTTATCTTTTTAGAATGCCGTTTATTTTACCATGGCTTCTCAAAAAAAGCAGACATTACGCTTACAATAAGCGAAACTATCCCTTCGCTCCACAGTAAAAAGGGTGTCCTCTACACACTACGAGGCACCCTAGCGACAGCAATTCCTTGCATATCACTGATTATCTTTTCTATTTCTTATCAGAGAGCGATTGTTTTAAAGACTCCATCTGATTCAAAAACCGCTTTGTTTTTAAAAACAATCCTGAATATTCTTCATAATATTGATCAATTACAAACTTTAATTGTTTTTTTGTTTCGGGTTTAACAGAAATAGAACCTAACCGCTTTAAATCAATGTAATAAAATAGCCTTAATAGTTTAACCGTCATCGGACTAATTTTCAAATGATAAGGATCTTTTTCTAAGCATCGATGACAAATAAACCCGCCTTCTCGAATGGAAAAATGAAATGTTCCTTCACCTTGATGGCAGACTGCACATTCATTTAATGTAGGATGAAGACCTAGAACGTTTAACATTTTCATTTCATAAATAAATGTTAAGATCTCTGCATCATACTCTTCGTTCATATAATGAATGGTTTGGTGCAGCAGTTCAAATAGAAATGGATTTGGTTTATTGTTCTCAGTAGCTTTATCTGTTAATTCAAGAATATAAGAAGCATACGCTGTTGTGAAGATATCTTCGCGTATGCTTCTCATAGATGAGATAACTTCTCCTTGATGGAGAGTACCCATTCCTGAACCTGCTTGTATAAAAAAGTATCCATACGTAAATAATTGTGTGACGGAAGCTAAGCGACTACTGGGCTTTTTTGCCCCTCTTGCCATAAGACCCACTTTTCCGAGTTCACGTGAATAAATGGTGACAATTTTATTTGATTCACCGTAATCATTCGTTCGAATGACAATTCCTTCGCACTTTTTAAACAATCATCATCACCGCCATCTTACAGAAGGCTAAGACAAGGGAGAATTGAGACTTTCGCTGTTGTCCTCATATGTTTCGGGTCTTTCTTTCACTTCATTTTCAAGTTCCTTAAAAATGAGATAAGTATCAATGCTACCTGTTTGTGAAAAAATGTTCCAAGTAAAATTCAACATAGAACTCCCACCTTTCTAACCATAAAGATCAGATACATATTTCAATTCCTTATGTTTAGAATAGCCTTCCGACGTAAAATCATGTAACACAATTTTTTACAAATTACCTTCTTTTATGAAGGGGTATAAATCGACGCCAACAAGAACTCAAATGATTAATATTCGTCTTCTCTAAATCCAAAGTCACGGAGATGCGACGCTCGGTTTCGCCAATCTTTTTGCACTTTTACCCATAGTTCTAAAAATACTTTTGAACCTAAAAGAGCTTCAATGTCTGCTCTTGCTTTTCTTCCTACCTCTTTTAACATCTTTCCTTGCTTTCCAATTACGATGCCTTTTTGTGAATCTCTTTCGACGATAATTGTAGCGCCGACGTAAACAGCGCCATTATCTCGTCTTTGCATAGAATCCATTACAACGGCAATAGAATGAGGTATTTCTTCCCTCGTTGCATGCAGTACTTTTTCACGAATTAATTCCGTAATAATAAAGCGCTCTGGGTGATCTGTTACCTGATCTGCCGGGTAATACTGCGGACCTTCCGGCAATCGCTGCTTGATTTGATCAAGCAAGCGCTCCACGTTATTTCCTTGTAAAGCTGAAATTGGCACAATTTCAGCGAAAGGATATAAGTCTTTATAATTCGTGATAATTGAAAACAATTCGTCTGGATGAATTTCATCAATTTTATTAATCACAAGGAAAACAGGCGTTTTTGTATCTTTTAAACGCTCGATAATAAATTCATCGCCTCGACCTAAACCCTCTGTTGCGTTAATCATAAATAAAATTAAATCTACTTCTTTAAGCGTATTTTGCGCTACCTTCATCATAAAGTCGCCTAATTTATGCTTTGGTTTGTGAATTCCTGGTGTATCAATAAACACAATTTGCGCCTGATCTTCCGTGTACACACCCTGAATTTTATTTCTAGTTGTTTGCGGTTTGTCACTCATAATCGCAATCTTTTGACCGATTACTCGGTTCAAAAAAGTTGATTTCCCTACGTTTGGTCTTCCAATAATTGAAACAAAACCTGACTTAAATTCATTATTACTCATGTAAATCCTCCGATGAAAATGCTCCTGGAAGTAATTCTTCCACAGTTAGTTCTTGTATGTTATTTTTTAAATTGGTTAATATAACTTTCATTTCTTTTGGACAAAGCTCAGAGATTACTTGTCTGCATGCTCCACACGGAGAAACAGGACGATCAGTATCAGCTACTACAGCAAGTGCTGCATACTCTTTATCTCCTTCTGAATAGGCTTTAAATAAAGCCGTACGCTCAGCACAATTGCACATGCTATAAGCCGCATTTTCAATATTGCAGCCGCGATAAACCTTTCCATCTTTCGTCAATAAAGCTGCACCAACTTTAAATTTTGAATACGGTACATAAGCCATTTCACGAGCTTTTTTCGCCTCATCAATCAGTCCGGTCTTATCCATTTATTCGCTCTCCTTTTGCGCTTCTACATGTCTTTTAACTTGTCCTTTTTTATTATACCACGGGGGTGTAAAGAACCAAAAAGAATCCTTTTTAAAACAAATACTTTAAGAAAATAATTCCTCCTATAAGGACAGCAAAACACGCATAGACCAACACCGCTGCTGCGGCTGCATCTTTTGCGTGTTTTGCTAGTATGTGATATTCAGGAGAAACTAAATCGACAACTTTTTCCACCGCTGTATTCATTAACTCTAAGCTGAACATGCCTGCAATGAGAAGCAGCACAACCGTCCATTCACCAGCTGTAATTGACAGCACGGCTCCTAAGAGAAGGACGATGAAAGAAGCTGCTACGTGAATTTGCATATTTCTCTGTGTTTTACAAACATAGAGAAACCCTTCTATTGCATAACCAAAGCTACTGACAACTTTAGCTATCCCTTTTTTATCGCGAGAGTCCATATTGTTCTAAAATATCTTTTTGACGTGTAAACATCTCTTTTTCATCTTCTGATGTTTCATGGTCATACCCAAGCAAGTGCAAGAAACCGTGAACCGTTAAGAATCCTAGCTCCCTCATAAACGAGTGATTGTATTCTTCTGCTTGCTCATGAGCTTTTGGAATCGAAATGACAATATCCCCTAGGACCCTTGGCATCTCATCTCCGATAATTTGCATTTCATCTTCGCCCATTTCTTCTAGCGCAAACGATATTACATCCGTTGGCTGATTTTTATGGCGGTATTGATGATTGATTTCTTGAATTCGATCATTATCCACAAATGTAACGGATACTTCTGCATCCTCTTGCAGATTTTCATATATAGCAGCGGCTTCAAGCAGCTTCTCAAGCTCTTTTTGCTGCTGTTCACTCACTTCGTTTGTTTCATCAATAAAATCAATAACTAAACTCATACCTTCACCTTCTCTTTTTTTATCTCTGGATATTCGATTCGGGAATGAAAAATCCCATTTAAAGTTTCACATAGTGCTTGGCGAATTAACTCTAATTCTTTGAGCGTTACGTTACACTCGCTAAGCTGCTCATCCTGCAGGCGATCTTTAATAATATTTCGCACCAAGTTTTCAATTTTTTCCGGAGTCGGATTGGACATTGACCTTACGGCTGCTTCTACACTATCAGCTATGCAAATAACCGCTGCTTCTTTCGACTGAGGCTTTGGTCCAGGATAGCGATATTCTTTTTCATCAAGTTTTTCTTCTGTTTGTTCAAGTGCCTTATGATAGAAAAACTTAAGCAGGGTCGTTCCGTGATGCTGCTCTGCAATATCTACAATCTCTTTTGGAAACTTGTGATTTCGCAAAATGGTCGCTCCATCTGTAGCATGTGCGATTATAATATTTTTACTAGTCTTCGGACTTAGTTTATCATGCGGATTGGTAATATTCATTTGATTTTCAATAAAATACTGCGGTCGCTTCGTTTTACCAATATCGTGGTAATAAGCCCCCACTCTCGCTAATAAACCGTTAGCTCCTATCGTTTCGCACGCCGCTTCAGATAAGTTTGCCACCATTACACTGTGATGATACGTTCCCGGTGTTTCGGTTAAGATTTTACGTAATAGCGGATGATTAGGACTCGATAATTCAATCAGCTTCATCGTAGATAAAATGCCAAATCCACTTTCAAAAAACGGAAGCAAACCTATAGTTAAAACGGAAGCAATAACACCAGATGCAATTGACATCATACTGTAATAGCCAAGCTCTACAGTGCCAATTTGGCCATTTTTAATAAAAATAATAGCAAAGCTGATAATTACGTTTACCATAGCCACAAATAGACCTGCCTGCAAAATCCGTGAACGCCTGTGCTGCCTGCTTAAAAATAAAATAGCAGCAATATTGCTAATTAAAAAGTAGATCCCGATGTTCATATTAAACGAGGTTGTCAATTCACCATTAAAAATAATGCTTCCACAAATAGCAAATACAATGCTTGATAAAATAGCAATGCGTTCATCCATTAAAATTCGAATCAGCAAACCTCCCACTGCAACAGGAGCTAAGAAACCTATTTCCGATAAATCAATTTGCTGAAACACGCTTAAGATTTTCATGAGGCCAATCGTAATGGTTGCTACCAATACATACAACAACAAGGGCTGATATGTCTTGGTGTGAAATTCACGCAAATAGTAAATGAGGCCCGCTATCATCATCACAATCAGCAAAGCTAATCCCGCAAAAGGCTGAATAGATCCTTTATTATTCAACAATCCCGCGAGCTGGAGCTGACGATATATATCAGGATTAATAAGCTGATTTTCTTCTACAATAATCTGACCTTGTTTAATTCGAACAGGCTCCACTTTTTCCACAGCTGCTTGACGGTTTTCAGCTGTTTTTTGGGGATCATAAATCACATTTGGAATGATAGCGAATTTAGCAATTGCATTCATTGAATCCTTTAGAGAGTTGCTGACATTGGTGTAAACAAGCTGACCTTCTACCTGGTCTTTTTTCTCTTCTACATCGCTAATCTTCACTTGATCTTTCATCACATGATGAACGGCTGTAACTACAGCGTCTTTCGCAATCGATAAATCACTGTTAGAAGACTGAAGCAGCTGCTTGATGGTATCCTTTGGCAAGTTTTTTTGAATGTCTTCAGGAAGCTTGTCCTCTAACATTTTTTGTTTGGTTTTTAATACGGCATCGATACTGTCATCTTCATGATCTTCTTTTTCATATTCTGTATTAACTTCCATCATCGCATCAAAAATAGATGCAACAAGATCGACTTGGTTCTGTGCGTATTCTGTTTTTTGTGTATACACATCTTCAACGGCTTGTTCTGCCTCTGCCCGTTTTTTCTCTGTGCTCTCTTTATCTTCAATGGTAACGGGTGAGTAAATGGTTTGCGGGGAAATAGACAATAGTCTGAGATCTAATTCCTGCGGCTTTACATTGCTATACATAGACGCAAACATCATTATACCTAACAAGGCATATAACCCAATTTGAATTAACCGTAATCGCTCGATCTGTGCCATTGTTTGCTTGATTATCCGAAACGTTGACACAAACGTACCCCCTTTACAAAAAATAGACCCTATTAAGAAAGGGTCTTTTGGTCAGCTTGTTCGTACGCTTGAATGATGCGTCCCACAAGTGGATGGCGCACAACATCTGACTGTTCTAGATGAACAAACGAAATACCTTTAACATTGGTCAGGATTTTCGAGACAGCCGCTAGACCAGACTGAGCTCCTTTTGGTAAATCAATTTGTGAAATATCTCCTGTAATCACCATTTTAGACCCAAATCCTAGTCGTGTTAAAAACATCTTCATTTGCGCCATCGTGGTGTTTTGTGCTTCGTCTAAGATAACAAACGCATCATCTAGTGTACGACCTCGCATGTAAGCAAGGGGTGCTATTTCAATAACTCCGCGTTCGATTAGGCGTTGCGTATGTTCTGTTCCTAATACATCATGTAATGCATCGTACAGAGGCCGCAAGTACGGATCTACTTTTTCTTTCAAATCTCCTGGCAAGAAGCCAAGACTTTCACCTGCTTCAACAGCAGGACGTGTTAAAATAATACGCTGTACGTGACCATTTTTAAGAGCATTAACGGCCATGACAACGGCTAAATACGTTTTACCGGTACCAGCAGGCCCAATTCCAAATACCAAATCATTTTTCTTAATAGCAGAAATGTAGTGACTTTGTCCTAATGTCTTAACACGAATAGTCTTACCTTTTACGTTTTTACCAATCTCTTCTTCATATACATCTTCAAAAAACTCGAGAGAATTTTTCTTAGCTAATTGAATCGCATACACAACATCTCGTTCAGATATGGAAATATTTTTGCGGATAATGTTCAGTAACTTTTTAAGCATTTCTTCCACTAGCTGAACATTTTCTGTACTTCCGGAGACTACAACAGTCTCACCTCTTGAAATGATCGAGACCTGCATTTCTTCTTCAATTCGCTTTAAATTCGCATCTTGTACGCCAAATAATGAAATGGCTTCGTTTGAATCATCAAGTTGTACGTTAATTGTTACTAGCTGTTCTGACATTCATCAATCTCCTTGAATAATTGGTTGAGTGTTCGCAATATTTTCTATAACTTGGTAATGTATTGATAATCTAACTTTACCATTGTCCTGTTCTTGGTGCAAAACTTTTTCACCTTTTATTTTAGCATCCTCACCTAAAGTTGATAGTAATTTTTTTCGACCGATTTCCAAAGCTTTTTCCACCGCCTCTTGTTTAGAATAGACGCGCTGCGAATTCTGTTCTTCTCGTACAGCAACTTTCTCATACGACAGAGGTAATTTCCATTTAAAAAAATAGAGTGGATGCTCCACTTTTTCTGTCACCTTTGAGCCGTATTTCTCTTTGTTAAAAGCCCAAAGAGGCATTTTAAAAGCTTGAAAATCTAAATAGTGCTTCGTATATCCATTACCCGTTAATACTTGAAAATCAGTTTTTAAAGGCACTTCCACCTCAGACTTATACCATGTTTCACCGTAGACTTTTCCTTTAGCAGCTACTACTTTTTTATTTTTTTCGTTTCCAATAATACCGGAAACTAAGACCTCGCCTTCGTTGACAAAATCATTAACCTTGACTAAAGGTTGTCCTTTTTCGACAAACAAATTCGTAATAATAGCTTTCTTTTTAGCAATTAAATGTTGGTAAGGTGTTTTTTGCTGAGGCTTGGGCTCATTTTTTTCAACCACTTGGAAGTGATAAGAAGTGCCGCGCACTTCTACTCCCACCCAGGTAATATTGTTCATATTATCCGTTAAATAGCGCTGAATTTTTTCAGGACTCTCTAACAGAAATTGAAACTCTCCTCTTTTTACACCTATTTTGGCCAGCTGCTTCGTCATTTGATGTTCTGTTTGTGGTTCTGCACCGCTAATTTCCACTTTCCACACCATGTTGGAAAGCAAACCAAGAATAATAAAAAAAGAAAGAAAACCTAAAGCAAATCCACTATTTTTAATCACTCGTTTTGTTAAAAAAGGAAAACCTCGGCCTCTTATAAAATAAATTTTACAGTCTGCGTTGCGAATTAGTATACGAATTTTCTTTACATCTTTCAATAATATCGTTGCTGTCGCTAGCTGACCGTCAACTTTATGGACATTCGAAATCATAATCTGTTGTCTCACACAATTATTTAAAAAACGTTCAATTCCTTTTCCAACAATTCGAATACGTACGGTACCAATAACAAAGTTTGTCCATCCATTCTTCATTTTTTTCCTCCTTGTGTTATTGTTCTAAATAAAGAACTTGATTGATTTTACCTTCTAAAACCAGTTCTTCTGGCAGTATTACTTTAATGACCAGTCCTTCACCTCGAATTAACATTTGTCCCTGTTTTAGTAACACGCGTATTTCAGTATCAGAAAAGGCTAATAAACCTTTATGATTTTCAATATAAATGTGTATTTGTCCAACTAACGTAATACGGGGAAGATCCATTAATACATCAGCGGGTAGTTCCATTGTTTTTGTCATCCATCTTTTCATTTGGTGTCTCCACTTTTTGCTCATAAAAAGAACCCCCTTTCATCTCATGTTTATGAGAAAGGGGGTTAATGTATCACATCTATTTATCGTTTATATTTACGTTGTTTCGATTTTGGCGGCCCTAGAATTTCGGACCATATCACTCCTTGAACAGCTTCTTTACGAGAAATGGGCTTAAAAACGTTTTTCTCATCAGATATTTTTGGTTTTTCAACTGCGATTTTCTTTTGAATAGAAGGTTCATGATACGAACGGTTTTTTAGCTCTTCCAGTTTTTCTTGCAAAGGATTTGTTTCCGCTGAAGGAACAGTTTCTGGCTCCATACGAGCTGTTTTTGGCTCTTCTTTGACAGGGCGATATCTAGGTCTTTCCCGCCTTGAAGGATTGTTTACAGGAGGCATAGGAGCTCTTTTAGAACGCTGCTGTTCTTCCTCTTTTGACTGAGCCATAAAACGCTGCACAACGTTAAAAATAATCCCTCCAATGATGACAAAAATGAAAGCATTATTAATAATTAGTTTAATAAGCGTTTCAACGATATTCATTAGGAGAAAACCTCCTTGTTAAACTGATTCATTATTTCTCATCGTCTTCTTTAGACATTTTTCCAATTGAATCACGCATATCCGTATCAGCAGTCAAGTTTTGAATATTCATATAATCCATGACGCCAATATTGCCAGAGCGCAGTGCTTCTGCCATCGCTAATGGTACTTCTGCTTCTGCTTCTACTACTTTTGCACGCATTTCTTCTACTTTTGCACGCATTTCTTGTTCTTGAGCAACGGCCATAGCACGACGTTCTTCGGCTTTTGCTTGGGCAATATTTTTATCTGCTTCTGCTTGGTCTGTTTGAAGAACTGCCCCAATATTTTTACCAATGTCGATATCAGCAATATCAATGGATAAGATTTCAAACGCTGTTCCGGAATCCAACCCTTTTCCTAAAACCGTTTGAGAGATCATATCAGGGTTTTCCAATACTTTTTTGTGATCTTTTTGTGAACCGATTGTAGAAACAATCCCCTCGCCAACACGGGCAATAATCGTTTCTTCTCCAGCTCCCCCTACTAGTCGATCAATGTTTGCACGAACGGTAATTCGGGCTTTTGCTTTGACTTCGATTCCATCCATAGCCACCCCTGCAATAAAAGGTGTTTCAATAACTTTTGGATTAACGCTCATTTGTACAGCTTCTAGCACATCACGGCCCGCTAAGTCGATAGCTGCTCCGCGCTCAAATGTTAACTCAATATTTGCTCGGTGCGCTGCAATCAACGCATTTACCACGCGGTCCACGTTACCGCCTGCTAAATAGTGGCTTTCTAATTGATTAATGGTAATACCTAAACCGGCTTTACTTGCTTTAATTAACGGGTTCACAACGCGAGATGGTATCACTCGACGAAGTCTCATTCCGACCAGTGTGAAAATACTAATACGAACGCCTGCTGCTAATGCTGAGATCCATAACATAATCGGTACAAAAGTGAAAAAAACAGCTAAAGCAATAATTGCTAGGCCAATAACTACAAAAAACAATACGCTACCTGCTTCCATTAATTAAGGTCCTCCTTTTTCAAAGGTTCTGTGAGCTTCCGCACCACAACCCTTGATCCCTCTACTTTTATAATATTTACTAACACATCTTTGTCTAAATATCCGCCTTCAGTGACTACATCCACATACTCTTCATCGATGAGCACGGTGCCTGAAGGACGCAGCGGTGTTGTTGTTTTACCTTGTTTTCCTATTAATTCATACCGATTTTGATTCGATACATAACCAGATTCGGTATTAAGTGAATCATTAAGCACCATTTTTTTGAAAGGTGTAAGCTTTCTTTTAAAAAATTTCATCATCACAAACGCACCTCCCAGTGCCACCACTATTGCAATTACAAGAGAAATTCCCATTTCGACATTATTATCTGTTGACATAAAAAAACTTAAAATGATAGCTCCAAGCCCTAGCAGCCCTAAAACGCCGCCTGGCACTACAATCTCTAATAGAAGCAGTATAATTCCTGCTATAAATAAAACGAGGACTTCCATTCCTGCTAATCCTGCTACCATATGACCATAGAAAAATAAAAGAAGTGAAGCTACTCCAATGGAGCCCGCAATACCAAATGAAGGCGTAAACAATTCAATTACAATTCCTAAAGCACCAATAGATAATAAAATGGGAACAACAAGCGGATGGGTAAGAAAACGAGCAATTTGTTCACTTACACTCATTTTTGCATACGTCAGTTTAGCATCTTCATAGCCAAGCACGCTCAGGAGATTATCTAAATTTTTTACAGTTCCTTCTGAATAACCAACTTGCTCGGCTTGCTTCGGAGTTAGCGTCAACAATTCGTTCCCTTTTAAGTTGAGCTCAGGTATGACCATCTTTGTGTTTGCCATCGCTTCTGCATATTTAGGGTTTCGGTTATTTTGTTCTGCTGCGCTCTTCATAGCCGATAACCAGTAGGACTGAGCTTTTTTTCCTGCTGCATTTCCCTGTTGGTCAATCACAGCTGCCGATCCCATTGTAGAACCGGGTGTCATATAAATTTGATCGGCGTTAAGTGCAATATACGCTCCGGCCGATAATGCTTTTTTGTCGACAAAAGCAGCGGTAGGAATAGGTGTTGAGGTTAAGCTTTTAGCTATTTCAGAAGCTGCATCTACAGCTCCTCCAGGAGTATCTATGTCCAATATAATCAAATCTGCACCGTCATTTTCCGCATCTTCAATGGATCTGTTTAAAAAAGAAAGCAGTCCATTTTCTACCGTTTTATTGACAGGAATAATGTGTACACGCTTCACGTCAGCGGTGCTAATAGTGGGGAATAACCCAGTGGCTAAAATAAGAAAGCACACGAAAGAAAATAAGGTTTTCACCGAATACACTTCCCTCCTTCCATAGATAGTATGAGTATGTATCTGTATATACGAATAACTTTAACAATAGTTTCAAATTTTTTAAAATTTATCTATTTTATTCTTTGCACTAGAGAAACAAAACATACGTTCGGATATTATCTATATAAAAAACACCTTACACAAGGTAAGGTGTTTTTTATGATAAGTGTTGAAGGACAAGCTTATTAACAAGAGAGCCATCCGCTTTGCCTTTTACTTTCGGCATAAGCGCTCCCATAACTTTCCCCATATCAGCTTTAGAGGAAGACTGCGTTTCTTCAATCGTCGTTTTAATAATTTCAGATAACTCTTCTTCAGTTAGCTGTTTAGGAGCGTAAACTTCTAAAACCGCTAATTCAGAATGAATTTTATCAACAAGATCTTGACGACCTGCTTTCTCAAATTCATGGAGGGAGTCTTTACGTTGTTTGAATTCGCGAGAAATAACCGTCAACTCGTCTGCTTCAGTTAGGTCAGTGCCTAACTTAATGGCTTCGTTTTGAAGAGATGCTTTGACCATACGAATGACCCCAAGCTTCTCTTTCTCTTTGTTTTTCATCGCTTGTTTCATATCACTATTTAAACGCTCGAGAAGACTCATAAATCCACCCTCTTATTAGAACTTGCGTTTTCTAGCAGCTTCAGATTTCTTCTTACGCTTTACGCTAGGCTTTTCATAGAATTCGCGCTTTCTTGCTTCTTGTAACGTACCAGTTTTTGAAACTGAACGTTTGAAGCGACGAAGAGCATCTTCAAGCGATTCGTTTTTACGAACAACTGTTCTTGACATTCTAATTCCCTCCCTCCGAACAAAACCACTAACATCATAATGAAATGACATGTTAGACATGTCTTTTGCAATTATAATATAATGATTCCTTAAGGTCAACCGCTTTACATAAAGTAATGCAGTTATTCCTCCTTTATTTTATGAACTTTCTTGATAAAACATTACTCGCTCAGCTGTTTTATACGTATGAAAAAAGCTGCGCAAACACGCAGCTTTCCAATAAGTGTTATGAGCTCATTTTCACCTGATCTTGAAGATGAACCTCATCTAGCACGCGAACAAACTCACCTTCATTATAAGGATATCCAGCTTTTGAAATTTTCACTTTTACAAGCTTTCCAACCATTTCTTCAGACGCTTTAAACACAACCTTTAAGTAGTTATCAGTATATCCTACATATAAACCACTTTCAGGATCTTCTTTATATTTTTCTTCCGGAATTACTTCCAGTACTTCTCCTTCAAACGTTGAAGCATATTCTTTTGCCAATTGGTTTGAAAGTTCGATTAAACGGTGCACACGTTGATTTTTTACTTCTTCATCAATCTGGTCGGTCATACGAGCTGCTGGCGTACCTGTACGTTTAGAATACGGGAATACGTGAAGCTCTGAAAAACCGTGCTCTTTAATAAAGTTATACGTCTCCATAAACTCTTCTTCTGTCTCACCTGGGAACCCGACAATCACATCTGATGTAATCGCTAATCCAGGAAGAGCTTCTTTCAGGCGGTTTAAGCGCTCGCCAAAGAACTCCATTGTATACTTACGACGCATGCGCTTCAATACCGTATTTGAACCTGATTGAAGAGGGATATGCAAATGACGTACAACCATTTCTGACTGATCTAGTACCTCTATCACTTCGTCCGTAATTTGACTTGCTTCAATTGACGAAATACGAATGCGTTTTAATCCTTTTACTTGAGACTCTAAATCACGAAGAAGCTGGGCAAGATTGTAATCTTTCATGTCTTCTCCGTATCCGCCAGTGTGAATACCTGTTAACACGATTTCTTTATAGCCTGCATCCACTAGCTGCTGTGCTTGTGCTACTACTTCTTTAGGATCACGAGATCGCATTAAACCGCGTGCCCATGGAATAATACAGAATGTACAGAAGTTGTTACAGCCTTCTTGAATTTTTAACGAAGCACGCGTACGGTCTGTAAATGCCGGTACATCTAGCTCTTCATATACGCGTGTTTTCATAATGTTTCCTACACCGTTAATCGGCTGACGCTCTTTTTTAAATTGTTCAATATAATCAAGCATCTTAACACGATCTTGTGTACCTACTACGATATCAACACCAGGAATGGCCATAATTTCAGCTGGCGAAGTTTGAGCATAACATCCAGTTACACAAATAACCGCATCTGGATTTTTTCGCACAGCTCTGCGAATAACTTGACGGCTCTTTTTATCTCCTGTATTTGTTACCGTACATGTATTAATTACATATACATCGGCAGTTTGTTCATATTCAACACGCTCATAGCCTTGGCCTTTGAACAATTGCCAAATTGCTTCTGTTTCATAGTGATTTACTTTACACCCTAGCGTGTGAAAAGCAACTGTTGACATAATCGTCACCTCATTAACTCAGTTTGATAAGATATAGCAGACAGCGCATATAATGGAGCTGTTTCTGCTCGTAAAATCCGCGGACCAAAGCCGCTTATTGTAAATTCATTTTCTTCTAATACTTCTACTTCCTGCTCGGTCAAACCACCCTCGGGGCCTACAACCACAAGCACGGAATTGCCGGGTTTTAAAGCTGAAAGAACAGCATGCAGATGAGATGTTTCTCCTTGCTTTGCTCTTTCTTCGTAGGCTACAACTTTATGAGTATAGTCACCGCTAATTTCTACTAGTTTCTTAAAAGAAATTGGGGCTTCTACTGCTGGTACAATCGTACGATGAGATTGTTCTGCAGCCTCTTTAGCAATCTTGTTCCAGCGATCTACTTTTTTTTGACTCTTTTTATCATCCCATTTAACAACTGAACGAGCCGCAATAAAAGGGATAAACCTATACGCTCCAAGTTCTGTCCCTTTTTGGATAATAAGCTCGAGCTTATCCCCTTTAGGCAGACCGTTCACAATTGTAACATGGACTGGAAGCTCTTTTTCTTCGCTTATCCATTCTATAATAGATGCTTTCACTTCGTTAGCGGAAATATTTTCAATTTCACACAAAGCAGCTTGCCCCTGTTCATTACAGGCAATAAACTGTGATCCTTCATTCATTCTCATGACGCGTGAGATATGATGGGCATCATCTTGTATCACTGTGACACTTTGCTCTTGAAATTGATCATTTGGCAGAAAATAACGTTGCATCTTGACACCTTCTCACTTGTTAAGCTTGTTTTTGCGCAATAATTGCTACCCAGTCTTCCATAAGCGTTACTTCTTGAATAACAAAGCCCGCTCCCGTTAACGCTTTTTTGACATCTTCTTTTTTCGCACTAATAATACCTGATGTAATGAACATGCCTCCTGGCTTTAATACCTTTGCAGCATCGTCTACAAAACGAACGATTACCTCAGCTAGAATATTCGCCACAACAATGTCAACCGGCCCTTCTATGCCTTGCAATAAGTTGTTTTGACCTACTGTTACGATATTTCCAACTTGATTCAGTTCAATATTTTCGCGGGCAGAACGTACGGCTACTTCATCAAGATCTAGAGCTTGTACATTACTTGCTCCTAACAGGGCTGCGCCAATACTTAGCACTCCTGAGCCTGTACCCACGTCAATAACGGTATCTCCTGCTTTCACTGTTCTTTCCAATGCTTGAAGAGACATAACCGTCGTTGGATGCGTACCTGTACCAAAAGCCATTCCGGGATCAAGCTCGATAATCAATTCATCTGTGCTTACTTTTTCATAGTTTTCCCAAGTTGGTACAATCGTAAAACGCTCTGAAATTTTCACAGGGTGGTAATATTTTTTCCAAGCAGTGGCCCACTCTTCCTCGTTCACTTCACTGATCGTAACTTTGTTAGCTCCTAAATCAAAGTCGTAAACAAGCAGTCCATTAATTTCTTTTTTGATACCATCCACAGTTTCTGCTAAAAAGCTGTTAACTGGAAGGTATGCTTTAATCACTACACCTTCCTCTGGGTAGTCTTCTACGTTTAAATCATAGATTTCACCAAAAGTTGTATCTCTGTCCTTCACTAAATCAGCAGGATCTTCAATGACTACCCCGCTAGCTCCTGATTCATGTAAAATATGAGAGATGGGTTCAATTGCTTCTTGCGCTGTATGAATACAAATTTCAGACCATTTCATTGCTACCAACTTCATCCTTTCTGCCTTCAGTAATATAGGATTTTAAATATGAACATGACAGATGACAGGTTGGCAAAGTACCTTTACCAACCTGTCTCTGTTTATTATGAAAGACAATTATTCTCCTTTAATTGCTCGTTTTACTTTTGCAAAAAAGGAATCATGCTGCTCATCAACGGCTTCTTGACCGCTCAGTTCAGCGAACTCACGCAATAATTGTTTTTGTTTTTCTGATATTTTTGTTGGCGTTACAACGCGAACGTGAATATGCTGATCTCCTTGACCATACCCTCGTACGTTTGCCACACCTTTTCCTTTTAAACGGAATTTCGTCCCCGTTTGTGTACCAGCAGGAATCTTAAGCTTCACCTTGCCGTGTAGAGTTGGTACTTCTACTTCATCACCTAGTGCTGCCTGAGCAAACGTTAAAGGCATTTCGCAGTAGATATCGTCTCCATCACGTTCAAAGAATTCATGAGTGCGCACGTGGAACACTACGTATAAATCTCCCGGAGGACCACCATTTACCCCTGGTTCTCCTTGAGCACTAACGCGCAGCTGTTGACCATCATCTACACCAGCTGGAATTTTAACATTAATTTTACGTCGTTTTGTTACTTTACCGTCACCGTGGCACGTTGCACATTTGTCTTTAATGATTTTCCCCGTACCATTACAATGATGACACGCACGTCGATTTACCACGCGACCAAACGGCGTGTTTTGTTCAACGTTTAACTGACCTGAACCATTACAGTGCGAACATGTATCAACTTTTGTTCCAGGTTTTGCACCTGAACCGTGACATGTTTCACACGTTTCTTCACGTGGAATTTCAATTGTTGTTTCTTTTCCGAAAACAGCTTCTTCAAAAGAAAGTGTCATCGTGTATTGTAAATCGGCACCTTGTCTCGGAGCATTAGGGTCACGTCTGCGACCACCACCACCAAAGATCGAGCTGAAAATATCTTCAAAGCCGAAGCCGCCAAAGTCTGAGCCGCCTCCACCAAAGCCGCCAAAGCCTTGATTTGGATCAGTATGACCAAATTGATCGTATTGTGCTTTTTTTTGGTCATCACTCAATACTTCATATGCTTCTTTTACTTCTTTAAATTTGTCAGCAGCATCTTCCGCTTTATTAATATCTGGATGATATTGTTTAGAAAGCTTGCGGTATGCTTTTTTTATTTCATCTTTTGTAGCGCTCTTACTGATACCGAGTACTTCATAGTAATCTCGCTTACTCATCAATACTCACTCCCGAATCGTTTCACATAAACGTAATTGTATCATTATTAATAATTCCATAGCAACATAAAAGTTACTTTCTATTGCTCACGTGCACGCAGAGAGCCAAGAGAAAAACTTCCCCTTTCGCTTTTCCACGTTAAAAAAGTCAAAGCCAAGAAATAAGCTTGACTTTGACTTTTTAAAAAGATGTGAATCGCACCATGGCGTCATTCACGTTAGTCGTCAAGATGCATTATTTTTTGTCGTCGTTTACTTCTTCAAACTCTGCATCTACAACATCATCATTTTGAGCGCCTTGTTCACCTGCTTGCTGAGCTTGTTGAGCTTGCTCATACAATTTTACAGTTAACGCTTGAACGATTTCTTGAAGTTCATCTTTTTTCGCTTTGATTTCTTCAAGGTCATTCTTTTCAATCGCAGCTTTTAAAGCATCTTTTGCTTCGTTAGCTTTTGTTACTTCAGCTTCTTCTACTTTTCCTTCAAGATCTTTTAATGTTTTTTCAGTTGTAAACACTAGTTGATCTGCTTCGTTGCGTAGTTCCACTTCTTCTTTACGTTGCTTATCAGCATCTGCGTTTTCTTCCGCCTCTTTTACCATGCGTTCGATTTCGTCATCTGATAAACCAGTTGAAGATTTAATTGTAATCGCCTGCTCTTTGTTTGTACCTAAATCTTTTGCACGAACGTTTACGATACCGTTCTTATCAATATCGAATGATACTTCGATTTGAGGTACTCCGCGTGGTGCAGGAGGAATGTCTGTTAATTGGAAACGTCCTAGCGTTTTATTGTCTGCAGACATTGGACGCTCACCTTGAAGAACGTGAATATCTACAGCCGTTTGGCTATCTGCAGCCGTTGAGAATACTTGTGATTTACTTGTTGGAATTGTCGTATTACGCTCAATTAGCTTTGTAAATACGCCACCCATTGTTTCGATACCTAGTGATAAAGGCGTTACGTCTAGTAATACAACGTCTTTTACATCACCAGTTAATACGCCACCTTGAATTGCTGCACCAAGTGCAACTACTTCATCAGGGTTTACACCTTTATGAGGATCTTGACCAGTTTCTTTTTTGATTGCATCTTGTACCGCTGGGATACGAGTTGAACCACCAACTAAGATTACTTTATCAAGTTCGCTTGCAGAAAGACCTGCATCTTTTAAAGCTTGACGCACAGGGGCCATTGTACGTTCAACAAGACCTGCTGATAACTCGTCAAATTTAGCACGTGATAAAGATACTTCTAAGTGAAGAGGACCAGCTTCTCCAGCAGTGATAAATGGTAAAGAAATTTGTGTAGATGTTACGCCTGATAAATCTTTTTTCGCTTTTTCAGCCGCATCTTTTAAACGTTGAAGCGCCATTTTATCTTTGCTTAAATCAACGCCGTTTTCTTTTTTGAATTCAGCTACTAAATAGTCGATGATCACTTGGTCAAAGTCGTCACCACCAAGGCGATTGTCACCTGCAGTTGCGCGAACTTCAAACACGCCGTCGCCAAGTTCTAGAATAGATACGTCAAACGTACCGCCACCAAGGTCATAAACTAAAACTGTTTGATCTTCATCTGTTTTTTCTAATCCGTATGCAAGCGCTGCTGCAGTAGGCTCGTTAATAATACGCTCTACTTCTAAACCAGCAATTTTACCAGCATCTTTTGTTGCTTGACGCTCAGCATCATTAAAGTAAGCAGGAACTGTGATAACAGCTTTTGTTACAGGCTCACCTAAATACTCTTCAGCATAACCTTTTAAATGTTGAAGAATGATAGCTGACATTTCTTGAGGCGTGTATTGCTTGCCTTCAGCTTCCACCTTATGGTCTGTACCCATATGACGTTTAACTGAAATAATTGTGTTAGGGTTTGTAATAGCTTGACGTTTCGCTACTTCCCCAACTTGACGCTCACCGTTTTTGAATGCCACAACTGATGGCGTTGTACGGTTTCCTTCTGGATTTGGAATTACTTTTGGTTCGCCGCCTTCTAATACAGCGACACAAGAGTTAGTTGTACCTAAATCGATACCAATGATCTTACTCATTGACAATGACCTCCTTCATAATATGTAGTGTTATTGATTCACTTTAACCATCGCAGGGCGGATGATTTTATCTTTTAATTTGTAACCTTTTTGAAGCTCTTCTACTACCGTGTTCGGTTCGTATTCATCGTCTTCTACTTGCATCACTGCTTGATGCTCGTATGGATCAAATGTTTTCCCAACTGACTCAATTGCTTCAACACCTTCTTTTTGAAGTGCCTCTACCAATTGACGGTATACCATTTCTACACCTTGTAGCACAGATTTGGTTTGTTCGTCCGCTGTGTTAACTTGTAATGCACGTTCAAAGTTATCAAGTGCTGGTAAAATATCCGCAACCAATGATTGAGCACGGTATTTTTGAGCAGCTTCTGCATCGAGACGTGAACGACGACGGAAATTATCGAAATCAGCTTGTAGACGTAAGTAGCGATTCTCTTCTTCTTCAAGCTGTTGCTTTAATTGATCATTTTCTTGTTGAAGAGGGTTTACTTCCTCAGACGCTTCAGCTTCAGTTGCTTCAGCAGCTTCTGTTTGAACTTCTTCAACCACTTCTTCGTTTTGTTCTTCTACTTGCTTTTCGTTTGACAATTCATTCACCTCCCTTAAATGTTTACACACATTTTCACATTTTAAACAACGATTTTTATTTTATCACAGGGAAAGGATGGAAGTAATATATTCCACCCGATTCCTTTATTCTTTATACAAGTTTGTTAACACTTGAGACATATCTGATGATAGCAGTGTAAGCAAACTAATCACACGCGCATATTCCATGCGGGTCGGTCCCAGTATAGCAATTGTGCCAAGCTGTTCGTGACCAAAAGAATAACTAGCTGTAATTAAGCTGCAGCCTACCATTTCATTCAACTTATTTTCATGACCAATTTTCACGTGTATGCCAGCCTCATTTGGGCTTAGCAGCTTATAAAACTGCTGTTCATGTTCAATAATGTTGAACAGCCCGCGAATTTTATTAAGATCATGAAATTCCGGCTGAGCAAACATATTCGTTTTGCCGCCAACTACTAATTTGCCATTCATGTTGAGCTTTAATGCATCATTGAGTATATCCATCGTCTGCTCATACCCTTGAATGTGGCTTTTTAAGAGCGTCGCTACTTCTTTGTACATTTTATCATGTAAATCAGTAATGCGAACGCCGATGAGCTTTTCGTTCAAAATGTTAACCATCTTTTCAATATCGGAAGGTTGAATACTGCTCGGTAACGTAATCGTCCGACTTTCAACGTGTCCTGTATCAGTCACAATAATGGCAACAGCTGACTGAGCCGTTAAAGGTAAAATCTGCAGCTGTTTTAACTTATGGCTGACCGCTTTTGGCCCTAGCACAATGGACGTTAAACTCGTTAAATCAGATAAAATTTGCGCTGATTTTTGAACGAGCTGCTCCAGTTCTACAATGCGCTCAGCAAATACCGAACGTACTGTAGAAACATCGCTTGCTTTCAAGTGCTGCGGGGACACTAGGTGATCAACATAATAACGATAGCCTTTCTCAGACGGAACGCGCCCTGAAGAAGTATGAGTTTTTTCAATAAATCCAAGTTCTTCTAGGTCTGACATCTCATTACGAATCGTAGCCGAACTAAAATTAAACTCTTCTTTCTTAGATAATGTTCGAGAGCCTACCGGCTGCGCAGATCGAATGAAATCATCAATAATGACTTGTAAAATTAATAACTGTCGATCAGTAAGCACGCTTCATCACCTCTGTTAGCACTCTAAAACTCTGAGTGCTAAATCTAATAATAAATTACCAAATCACTATAGCGATGTCAACGATTTGGTATTAGATTATCCCAATAAAGGCTTGAAAAACTTCATTCCCCAAAAATCGACCATTGTGTGTTAAAAAGACGGAGCTATTGTCTTCACCCAAAAGTCCTTTCTTTTTGTATTCTTGAATAGGTTCTCCAAATACATCTTTTAATTCTCGATTGAATTTTTGCTTAAACTCCTCTTTTGAGACTCCTTTCGTTTTACGAAGACCCAAAAACATTTCTTCTTCCATTTTTTCAGCCTCGGTCACGCTCACTTCATTAAGATATGCATTTCCTTTTTGCTCGACTGAATCAATGTACTTTTTTAATGGTCCAATATTTGCTCGTCTTATTCCGTCAATATAGCTATGTGCGCCTGCACCAATTCCGTAATAATCGTCGTTGTTCCAATATGTTAGATTATGAATACTCTCGTAGCCTGACTTTGCGAAATTACTGATTTCATATTGATGAAAACCTTGTTTGTCCATTTCTTTCATAAGCAGCTCATACATAGCTGCTTCTTCTTCTTGAGCAGGCAGCGGCAGCTTCCCTTTATTCATTAAATTATAAAATACCGTTTTAGGTTCAATAATTAACGAATAGGCAGACATATGCTCTACCTCTAATGAAAAAGCGGTTTGAAGCGTAGAAGAAAAATCAGCTACCGTTTGTTCCGGCAAGCTATAAATTAAGTCTAAGCTTATATTCGACATTCCAATCTTTCTCGCTTGCTCAATACAATCAAATACCTGCCTATTTGAATGCACACGTCCAATTTTCTCCAATAACCTTTCATTAAACGTTTGTACACCAATACTTAAACGATTCACGCCATAGTCATGGAGAAGCTGAAGCTTTTCTTTTGTCAATTCATTCGGATTCGCTTCAAATGTAAACTCACCTTTCTCATCATAAGGAAGATACATACGAATGGATTCTAAAAAATACTCCAGCTGCTGTTCATCTAAGGCTGTGGGCGTTCCACCCCCAACGAATATCGTGTTCAAATTGGTCGTTGGATAACGTTCGACTGTTTGTTTCATTTCTTCTCGCATGCTTTCCAAATACGGCATAACGGGCTGATTTTTGAAAAACACTTTATTAAAGTCACAATAGTGACAAATATGATGACAAAACGGGATATGCAGATATGCTGCCTTCACCATGGACTTTCACCTCAATCACATTTATAAATGATAAAAATACCGCAGAGTCTCTCTGCGGTATTTTTATCTATGTTCGTTCACACTTATTTACAGCGCTCAAAACTCTTTACTATCGTATCAGATTCGCTTCATTTTCAAAACTAATTTGACATGTTAAATAATAGAATTTCAGCTATTAATCTTCGTCCATGCGAAGCACAGCCATGAATGCTTCCTGCGGTACTTCAACAGAACCGACCTGCTTCATACGTTTTTTACCTTCTTTTTGTTTTTCAAGAAGTTTACGTTTACGAGAGATATCTCCTCCGTAACATTTTGCTAAAACGTTTTTGCGAATGGCTTTAATTGTTGAACGCGCCACAATTTTTTGACCGATTGCCGCTTGAATCGGCACTTCGAACTGTTGACGTGGAATAAGCTCTTTAAGCTTTTCTACAATGACTTTACCACGATCATAAGCTGAATCTCTGTGAACGATAAAGGACAGCGCATCGACCGTTTCACCGTTTAAGAGAATATCCATCTTCACAAGCTTCGAAGGCTGATATCCGATAAGCTCGTAGTCAAACGACGCGTAGCCTTTTGTATTTGATTTTAGTTGATCAAAGAAATCATATACAATTTCAGCCAGCGGAATTTCGTATACAATACTCACGCGATTAGCATCCAAGTACTGCATATCAATAAAGTTGCCTCGCTTCTTCTGACAAAGCTCCATCACAGCACCAACATAATCGTTTGGTACCATCATTGTGGCCTTCACATACGGTTCTTCCACGCGTTCAATCTTTTGTGGGTCCGGCATATTAGAAGGGTTATCTACAGACAGATGAGTCTCGTCTGTTAAATATACGTCATAAATAACGCTTGGAGCTGTTGTAATTAAATCAATTTTAAATTCACGCTCAATACGCTCTTGGATAATCTCCATGTGAAGCAGTCCTAAGAATCCACATCGGAAACCAAACCCTAAGGCCTGAGACGTCTCTGGCTCAAACTGAAGTGCAGAGTCATTTAGCTCTAACTTTTCTAGTGCTTCACGAAGATCGTTATACTTCGCTGTATCAATCGGATACAGTCCGCAGTATACCATTGGATTCAGACGACGATAGCCAGGAAGAGGTTCACTTGCTCCGTTTTTGGCAAGAGTAATCGTGTCCCCTACTCGCGTATCTCCAACATTTTTAATAGCTGCTGTTAAAAACCCTACGTCGCCAACAGAAAGTTCATCTTTAGCAACGGCTTTTGGCGTTAACACACCTAGCTCCGTTACCTCAAACTCTTTTCCTGTTGCCATCATTTTAATTTTGTCGCCTACTTTTACTCGTCCCTGTACGATACGAATAGATGCAACTACACCTCGGTATGCATCATAAAATGAATCAAAGATTAGCGCTTGAAGCGGTGCATCTGGATCCCCTTCAGGAGCAGGAACTTTTTCAACAATTTGTTCTAAAATTTCTTCGATTCCAATTCCTGCTTTAGCTGAAGCTAATACAGCTTCCGACGCATCTAATCCAATTACGTCTTCAACCTCTTGGCGCACTCGCTCTGGCTCTGCGCTCGGCAGGTCAATCTTATTAATGACAGGTAAAATTTCAAGGTTGTTATCAAGCGCTAAATATACGTTTGCTAGTGTTTGAGCTTCAATACCTTGAGCTGCATCTACTACTAGAATAGCACCTTCACACGCGGCTAAACTTCGCGACACTTCATATGTAAAATCGACGTGTCCCGGTGTGTCAATTAGATGAAAAGTATACTCTTCTCCATCTTTTGCTTTGTATTGAAGCTGCACAGCATTTAATTTAATGGTAATTCCACGTTCACGTTCTAAATCCATCGAATCTAAAAGCTGAGCTTTCATTTCTCGCTGTGTTAACGCATTTGTTTTTTCTAAAATACGGTCTGCTAATGTTGACTTACCGTGGTCTATATGAGCAATAATCGAAAAGTTTCTGATTTTCGATTGTCGTTTCAATCTTGCTTCTCTATCCATATTTTTTTCACTCCTACTGAAAATCGGCAAAATACACTAAACTAAATTATAACAACACATTCGTCAACATTCAATAAGCATTCCATTGGGGATTTTTCCATACAAAAAAGCAGAAAGAGATTCTGCTTTTAATTAAGAAGATGATGGATAGCCTTAAAAGCTTTCCCTATTGTACTTTTCACGCCTTGCGCTAGACTTTGACCTAGCGAGGAGAAAAAGTTAAAAGCCTTTCGTTTTTCTAAAAGCTGCTGTTTTTCATCAATGTTCACAACTTTTTTTGAACCTAAAACAGCAGCTTCCACCTGACCATCTGACGTTTTAGACACATTAATAACATGTTCAATCGAAGGATCATTATATCCCTTCATTTTAATCAGCCCTTGCTGAGCCGTCTGCATTCCTAAAAATACGACGAACAGTAAAAAAATAGTTAGCACTACTGATTTTAAAGTAAATTTAATCATATTATTAGGCCCCTTACTTCTTTATCTTCTGTAGTACTAACCATTATGACTATATTCTGAAGAACTCATTCATCTAAAAGCGTATTAATGAGTATATGCCCCAAAGTTCTCCTGGTCCACTTCATGATGCAAAGCAGCGTTAAGTCCTCCTGCAACTACATTAGCCATATCTTCAATAAACATATCCACTTCTTTTGGTGTAACCATCAAATTATGACCTAAAGGTGCAAGCACTTCATGAATAAGACGTCTTTTTTCTTCAACGGGAAGAGTGCCAATCATACCGAGGTACGTTTGACGCTGCTCTTCATTGGGTAAATCATCCTCCGTGAGCTTCTTTTTTTCTCCAAACGTCATACCGGACGGAAGCAGCGACTTAGACGGCTTTCCCTGCTCTTTCATTTCTCGGCCAAAATGTTTTAAGATAAAGTCAATTGTATCGCTTGTAATGGACACAGCATCCACCACCGTTGGAATACCTATTGCAATAACTGGAATGCCAAGTGTTTCATAACTGATTTCTTTGCGCTTGTTTCCAACCCCAGACCCAGGATGAATACCTGAATCTGAAATTTGAATGGTAGCATTTACCCGTTCAATCGAACGAGCGGCCAGCGCATCGATTGCAATAATAAAATCCGGATTCACTTTCTTTACAACGCCAAAGATAATATCACTTGTCTCAATACCCGTCATTCCCATTACTCCCGGAACAATGGCGCTAACGGGTCTAAAGCCATCTTGCACGCTTTCAGGCTGTAACTCAAACAAATGTCTTGTAATCAACAAATTATCTACTGCCTTTGGTCCAAGCGCATCTGGTGTCACACTTAAGTTTCCAAGACCCACTACAAGACAGCTAGCATCATCTGGAATGTTGAGGCTTTTAATAAAAAAATTCAGCTCTTTAGCAAATACTTCTTCCATAGCCTCTTGCTTTTCAGTATCCTGCTCGCGAATGCCTACCGATTCAAGGGTTACATATCGGCCTTTTTTCTTACCGATTGCTTCTGCGCCCTCTTCCGTAATTTCTACCATTGAAATTTTGACACCTTGTTCTTCTTTTTCTTTTACAATTACGCCGTTGATTTCTGACTGGTTATTCGGTTTAGGCTGATTTTCTAACGCTATGTCTTTTGCTTCGACAGCTAGATCCGTGCGCACGCTATATTGACTTAAATCAAGTTCTTTTTCCATTTCTTAACCTCCTAGACAATCTTTGTTGAAATTATTGTCACCGAGGACTGGCAGATTCATGCATTTAAGAAACGAAAAGTAGAAGGAAGGGCGCAATATCAGCTACAAGCTTTTAAAGAGAGGTCTGTCATATAAAATTCCTTGTCAAGGCTATTGCATTCTGTCCTTGTGTTTGATAAAATATCTTTTGTTCTTATTGTGAAGAATGTCGAGTTCTATATAATCTCGATTGTTATCATTTCGGGAGGTGAAACGGATGCCAAACATTAAATCAGCTATCAAACGTGTAAAAACTACTGAAGCTCGCCGTGCTCATAACATTCAAGCTAAATCAGCTATGCGTACTGCAATCAAAAACTTTGAAGCTTTAGTTGAAAACAACGATGTAGATAACGCAAAAGCAGCATTTGCTGTTGCTTCTAAAAAATTAGACAAAGCCGCACAATCTGGTCTTATCCACAAAAATGCTGCAGCTCGTCAAAAATCTCGCTTAGCAGTAAAACTTAACGGTTTATCTGCATAATTGAGACAAAAACGATCCCATTAGGATCGTTTTTTTATTGCGCTCTTTTTAATAAAAACAGCTGTAAAATAAGCGCTTTATCCATTTTTCCCGTCTTCATTTCATAATCTGCCTCTGCTAAATCCTTTAAAATTCCTTTAAGCTGCTGTTCCTCAAAACTTCTGCTCTGCTGCAAAGCGATTTTCACACGAAACGGATGAACCTTAATCGTTTGAGCAATTTGCTGCTGACCGTACCCTTGACTAGACAGCTGCTTCGTATGATAAATTAAACGAAACTGCGTCGCTAACAAAGATAAAATTTTAATAGGCTCTTCGTTGTTACGCAGCAAATCCTGATACATATTTAAAGCGATAGAAACCTTTCGCTGAATAACAGCATCAATAAGCGTAAATACGTTTTGTTCAAGCGTTTTTGCCACAAGCTTAAGCACCACTTCTTTTGTAATGACTCCTCCTTGTCCAACGTATAACACCATTTTTTCAATTTCATTTGTCACGAGCGTTACATTAAGCCCCACAAGCTGAATAAGCAGCGTTTCAGCATCTTCATCCATATTCACTCCATCTTTTGAAAGCAAATTATGAATCCACTGCTTCATTTCTTTTTCACCAAATTCGTTCGCTTCGATGTAAGCTGCTTGGTTTTTTAATAATTTTGTTATTTTTTTTCTTTCATCCAGCTTTTCATAAGGGGCTAGAAGAATTAACGTTGAAAAAGACGGGGGCTGTTCGACATATTGCTGAAGTTTTGCCAGATCATGCTCAACTTTATCTTTTGATTTTTCAGCCGTTAAAAATGCTGCATTTTTCGCAACCACTACACGCTTGTCTCCTAAAAAAGGAAGCGTTTCAGCATCTTCTAGAACTTGATCAATCGATGTCTCTTCTAAATCGTATAGGGACAAGTTAAATTCTTTATCTTCTTCATTCAACGTATAGTCGACGATTTTATCTCTAATCTTTTTACTCATAAATGCATTAACCCCGTGTATTAAATAAACGGGGGCGATATTATTTTTGGTAATACTTTTTAAGCTATCAACTGCCAACGTATATACGCTCCTCTTTTTTTATTCATCTATATTGATTATGTATAGTTACTGATAAACAAAATACAATTTCTATCGTAAAGGTGTTATGAGTTTTTGGCAACAATACAAAAGGAATTGTCTTAAAACGACAATTCCTCAGTTTATGATAAACATCAACAATATAAGCCCTAGGTTACTTATTTGTTAATGATTAAACCCTTATCTCTATTTTCTCCTCATGCTCATAAAGTATAGTTGTTAACTGTTGTCAGTTTGTGAAAACGCTTTTAAATTGTCTAGATTTTTAAAAAAAGTTAGATTATACTGTAAACAGGAGGGGTGTTAATGAACCAATTTGAAGAAAGTGTCCAAAGTAAACGCAACGACGCTGTCGATTCTGCCGTAGGATTTGGTGTTTCATTTGGCTTTTTCACTGCCTTATTTGTTATTGCAACTGTGATTCACTACTTGGGTTCGTAAAATTGCTTCAAGGCTGCTTCTTAGCAGTCTTTTTCAGTTCGTTTTTCTTACTATAGACTATGGAAGTTGCTGCAAAAACGTTCCTGACTTTTTTGTAAATTCATACATTACCCCACCATCTTCATCCGTTCGGTAAATATACACCCCGTAGCTTTTCAGAAGCTCTAATATTTCTTGATGAGGATGACCATAACGATTTTTTTGCCCCGCTGAAACAAGCGCTACTTTAGGGTTTAAATGTTGAACAAACTCTTCTGAAGTTGAGGTTTTACTGCCATGATGACCCACTTTTAATACATCTGCTTTAAGGTTGGGAAAGTCTTTCAATATTCTTTGTTCTCCTTCCTTTTCTAAATCTCCGGTGAATAGCCATCTTAAATTTCCTAACTTAGCGTCTATTACAATTGAGCCGTTGTTGCTCGTTTCTTCGAAACCTGTCGGAGAAATAACCTGAAATAAGACACCTCCTTCTTGCCAGCTATCTCCTTGTTGAACAATTTGAACAGGCACGCTTTGTTTTTGAGCAGCGATCACCAAGCCAGTCTCTACGTCATTTAATTCGGCTTTTTTCCCAAGCACCAGCTCTCCGACAGCCACTTGTGAAAATAAATGCTGTGCCGCCCCTGCGTGATCATAATCGCCGTGTGTAATAATCATTTTATCTACCTTTGTCATTCCTTTTGAATGCAAAAAGGGAACAAGTACGTCTTCTCCCACGTCAAAAGAAGAACGGCGTTTTTGCCATGGTTCTTTTGGAAATGAAACGGTTCCTCCGGTATCGATCATATACACGCCTTTTCGATAAGGAAGCTCAATGATAAAGCAGTCTCCTTGTCCTACATCGACCATTGTGACCGTTCCTTTTGGATTCAAATAAGGATACATACATTGTGCGGCTAACAATGCCGCGAGAAGAAACATATAGCGAACGAAAAATTCCCCTTCTTCGACCGCCACAAATAAAGCATAAATGCATAGGTACATGCCCAAAAACAGCAAAATGTGGGGTTTTCCTGTTACGAAATCAGCGGGAATCCACTCAAAAAAATCAAGCAATTTTTCACAAGCAAGTAAAAGAACATGAAGAATTTGCTCCAGCAATTCACTCACTCCCGGCAAGATGATACGAACAAAAAGAATGAGCAAACAAAGAGGTAATACAACAAGAGAAAACAACGGTACAAAAACCATATTTAATGGCAAACTGAGGAGAGATACTCCATAAAAATAGTACAACAATAAAGGAAGTGAACTGACTTGTGCAATCGCTGAAACAGCCATGAGCTGGCTGAAAGAAGAATGAAAACGAGGTAAAATTGTCTGACTCGATAAAATCAAGGCAAAACTAACGGCAAAAGAAAGCTGAAATCCTACATCAAATAAATAGTACGGTTTGAAAAGCAGCATGCTCATAAAAGCAAGGCTGATGCTATCAACCAAAAGAATTTTTCTTTGTATTTTTATCGATATAAGCATCAGCATACTCATAAAAACAGCTCGGACAACTGAAGCGCTGCCACCGGCCAAAACCATGTATACAGGAAGAAGCAAAAGTAAAAGCGTAATGGCTCGCTCGCGCGTTATTCCAATCCGAATGAGCAAATAAAAACACATCGCTGTCAGCAGTCCAACATGAAGACCTGATATGGCAAGCAAGTGTATTAAACCAAATTGCTGATAGCGCTTGATACTCTCTTCTTCGATCCCAGTACGCTCGCCGTAAATTAGTGCCTGCATAAATCCAGCGCCTGGATCCGACATGTTTTGTTGAATATAATTAATTCCTTTTTGACGAATAAAGGTAAGGTACGTAAGTGGAGTTAAGGTGGGGAGCTGGCATTTTGCCAAATCAAGTCTCTTGACGTTAAGCTGCCAATGAATAGACTGATGGTATAAATATTGCTGATAATCAAATGCATGAAGGTTGCGAGCAGATGAAGGAGAAGTTAATTGCCCTGCTAGTTGACAAACTTGATGAATCGTTAGCTTTTCGAGCTGCTGTTTCTCTTCCAGCGTTTTTAGTTTATAAAAAGCCATGACTTCTTCATTTTGAACCGTAAACTTAAAAGTAAGCTTGTCGCCGTCACTATACGGAACAGATGAAATTTCGCCTGTAAAAGTAGAAGATTCAGCTAAAAGAACCGTTTTGTTATGGTTATTTGCCTCAGCTAATAGGTAGACGCACAAAACGCTCAACAGTGTAGAAGCAATAACCACTTTCCTCGGACATTGTAGCCATTGAAAAATGAAAAGCACGATTAGCAAAAACAGGCTTACAGCGGAATGATTATCATATACATATAAGGCTAGCATCATGCTAAAAGCACAGTAAATATAATATCCTTTCACTTTTAGCTCCTTTCTTCCTTAAAAGAAAGAGGCTTCTTACTGTTACCAAGTAAAAAACCTCTTTTACCTTTAATTTGCCGTAAACAAAGCGAGAGCTTCACGCTGTAAATTCATCACTTCTGCTTCGTCAGCTCCGCTTTTTTCTAAACGAGCGAGAACATCCGTTACAAATTGAAGCTTCTCTTTACTTTTTAAGTCAATGATTGCTTCATCAAGTTCAACTTTTGCTGTTTTCACTCCCGCCTGTTCAAATAACTCAACAGCATACGGATGATTTTTGTAATCATTAGCATAATATACTGTTTTAATTCCCGCTTGAATAAGAGCTTTACAGCAGTTTAAACAAGGAAAATGCGTGACGTATACTTCCGCATCTTCTGTCTTCACACCAAACTTAGCACACTGCAAGAGTGCATTCACTTCTGCATGGACAGTTCTTACGCAGTGGCCATCAATTACATAGCAGCCTTCGTCAGCACAATGCACGCCTCCACTGATCGAACCGTTGTATCCTCCAGCTATAATACGTTTATCACGCACCACTGTAGCTCCAACAGCCAGACGTTCACAAGTGCTTCTTAAAGCTAGCAAATGGCTTTGTGCCATAAAATATTGATCCCATGAAATCCGGTTCATCTCATTCCCTGCCTTTTTATTTAAAACTGAATAATGATACTTTTCTCTTTCATAGTGTAGCGTTTTTTTTCCTTTTTCGTCAATAAGTCTCTACTGTACCGTAATTTGAGCTTTGATTTTTTCTAGCGACTTCTCGCCAATACCTGATACTTTTCCCAAATCCTCTACTGTTTGAAACAAGCCATTTTCCTCTCGATATGAAACGATGGCACTGGCTTTTGAAGGTCCAATGCCATTTAACGTTTGCAGTTCATCAGTGTTCGCTGTATTGATATTAACAAGGGGCTGATCATTTGAAGTTCCTGAGGAAGAAATTAAAGAAACTGGAGATGAAGGGGGGATTTCTTCTCCAGCAGCTGGAATATACACAGCCATTTCATCTTGTAGCTTGCTAGCTAAATTGAGCTGTCTTAAGTCCGCTTCTTTCGTAGCGCCTCCGGCTTGTGCTAGAGCATCTTTTACCCTTGCATCTTTCGGAAGCTGGTATACACCAGGCTTCTGAACAGCTCCTTTAATATCCACCATCACAAACGGGGAATCTTGGCTTGAAATTACTTGATTAGACGACTCTCCTTCTTTTTTTGTACCAGAAGATTCTGCCTTGATTATATCTGAGGTTTGAAGAGAACTTTCTGGTTTCTCTCCGCCTGTTCGATAGATATAAAAAGCCAACCCAACTGCTAAGCAAATACACCCAATTAGCCATTGTTTTTTTGAAAAAGTCAACTTGTACACTCCTTTGAATTTTGAAGTAACGTCATAAATTCCATTACGTCTTCATAGTGTTTAGAAGAAAAGGCTTTTGAAGGAGGGAATGAATCAGTGAACATAGGGTTTATCGGAACAGGAAACATGGGGAAAATATTAATTGATGCGTTTATTGAATCAAAAGCCGTACGTCCTTCTAAAATTACTATTATGAATCGTACAAAAAAAAGGGCCAAAGAGATTCAACAGCAGCATAAAAAAATTCATGTTGCTGATACAGCTGAAGAAGTTGTTCACGCATCCAAAGTCATTTTTATTTGTGTTAAGCCATTGGATATTCACCCCCTTTTAATAAAATTAGAACCACTGCTGACGAAAGATCACTGCATTGTATCCATTACCAGTCCAATTAGCGTAGAACAAATCGAACGCCTCATTCCGAGTCAAGCAGCTAGAATTATCCCTAGCATTACGAATCGGGCATTAGCAGGTGTTTCTCTTTTCACATTTGGAGAAAGATGTACGCCTTTTTACCAAAATTATTTACATGAATTATTTTCATCTATGTCAAAGCCTGTGGCTATTGATCAAACGATTACCCGCGTATCATCCGATATCGTAAGCTGCGGTCCTGCATTCTTCAGCTTTTTGCTTCAACGCTTTATTGATGCAGCAGTTCAAGAAACAAATATTTCTGAAGAAGAAGCTACCGTCATGGCCAGCGATATGATTATTGGAATGGGAAAACTGTTGGAAAAAGAAATATTTACGCTTCCTACCTTGCAGGATAAAGTATGCGTAAAAGGCGGTGTAACCGGAGAAGGTATTAAAGTTTTAGAAGCTGAACTCGGAGAGATGTTTGTGCACGTATTTCAAAAAACACACGAAAAATTTGACGAAGACATTGAGCTTGTTCACAATCAGTTTGATAGTCTTATTCCATAATTTCTGTAGAAATCCTGCTTTGAAACAAAAAAAGAAGCCTCTACTCGGCTTCTTTTTTTTGCGCAGAGAAAAAGATGCGCTCACTGTTTGAAGTAGGCTTACTCATTTTGAAATCTGCACTTACTTCTATATTTATAAAACCAGCTTGGCTCAACCATGATTGATAATGGTCAATCGACCAAGTGCGCTGAGCATGCACCTCATCAAAGCGATGATATGCATCGATTTCTTCATCATAAGCAAAAAACGTAATATCATGCTCTACACGCATGTCTGTATCGTCATAGGTGCAGTTCCAAATATATGACACGTCTTCATCTACATAAGAAAAAGATTGATTTCCAAATACGTCCTTCATCTTGTGCACTGAATGAACATCAAATATAAAGAGCCCACCTGGTTTTAAGTGTTTATATACACGTTGAATGGTTTCTTGAACTTCTTTATCACTTTGCAAATAGTTCAAAGAATCACAAAAGATTACTACACAATCAAACTCTTTCAATAACTCAAGTTCCGCCATATTTTGCTGAAAAAGAGATAGCGTTACCCCTGCTTCTGCTGCCTTCTCTTGAGCTACCATAAGCATATCATCAGACAAATCAACGCCGACTACGGAGAAACCTTCTTTTGCAAATCGAACGGAGAGTTCTCCCGTGCCGCAGGCAAGGTCTAATATACTGTTAGGCTTTGTTTTTGCTTTTGCCACCTGCTGATTAAAAAATTCAGCCCAATCGTCATACGGAACGTCTGCCATTAGCTGATCATATACGTAGGCAAATTCTCCGTACCTGCTCATAGCTGTAGCTCTTCTGAACTTACAAATGGTGCATCTCCCCATAAGCGTTCTAAGTTATAATATCCGCGCTCATCTTTATGGAAAATGTGAACCACAACATCTCCAAGATCAACAAGCACCCACTTAGCCTGCTCAAACCCTTCTAAACGCTTCACAGAAATGCCTTGTTCGTGTGCTTTTTCTTTAATTTCACGAGCAATTGCCTGCACTTGTTTATCTGAGTTACCGTGACAAATAACAAAATAATCTGCCACAAGTGAGATTCCTTCCATATTTAACGCTACGATATCGATTGCTTTTTTATCATCGGCTGCTTCTACAACAAGAGATAGCAATTCACGTTCAGTCATGTGTTTGACCTCCTAAGATTAAATCATTATATGTCATCATCGTATCGGGATAAACGGCCTGATGTTTGGTCATTAAAAAAGAAATAGTATTCTTTAATGATTGAATAAGTGCTGCATTTAAGTCGGTTTTAGCTAACTCCCGCACTTCATCAACACCTGGAAATCTCCTTCCAGGTTCAATATAATCAGCAACGTACACAATTTTTTCAAGTAACGTCATGCCAGGTCTTCCGGATGTATGGTAAGCAATTGCATCCAATACTTCCTTATCCGTAATCCCTACTTCATTTCCCACTAAAAACGCGCCTACTGGAGCATGCCATAATTCGGTATTGTATTCCAATAAAGAAGGGTTCATGTTTTGATCAATAATAATTTGCTTCATCTCTTCCTTTGGACGAAACTTGGCATAGTCATGAAAAATAGCAGCCAGTTCTGCTTTTTTTTCGTCTGCTTCAAAACGTTTAGCTAATTCAATTGCTGTTTCCATTACCCCGACAGTATGAATATAACGACGTTCTGTTAACTGTTTCTTTACGATTTCTAATGCCTCAGTTCGATTCATATAATTGATTCTCCTCGATATATTGTTTAACACCAGCAGGTATAAAATAACGAATGGTTTCTTTCTTTACTACTCGTTCGCGAATAAAGGAAGAGGAGACATCAAACTGCGGAACTTCTACTTCTTTTATCGGGTAAGGGGACGTAATGGTATACCCCGGGCGCTTTACACCTACAAATGTAACCAAATTGACTAATTCATCAATTTCATACCACTTCGGCAAATATTCTACCATATCAGCACCAATGATGAAATGAAACTGATACGTTGGATATTTCTCTGTTAGTATTCTCATCGTATCATATGTATATGAAGGCTCTTTGCGCTCAAATTCAATCGGCTGCAGGGTGAATTGATCATGTTCTTCAATAGCTAGCTTTAGCATTTGTAAACGATGATATGGCTCAATAGGCTCTTTGATTGTTTTATGAGGTGGAATATATGACGGCATGAACCATATCTCATCTAATTTCAAGGCATGCAAAACCTCATTTGCCATCATTAAATGCCCCAAATGAGGCGGATTGAACGTTCCACCTAAAATTCCAATACTCTTCAACAATCCCCGACTCCTTTAATTTACTTCATTTTTAAATAGAGCGGGTTTCCCCGCTCTATTTCATTTCACTTTTGGAAGCATTAACTGCTTATTTTCACGTGATTCTTTATATAACACAATTGTATTTCCAATCACTTGTACAAGCTCTGCTTTTGTTCCTTTTGTTAATCGAGCAGCAACCGTGTCACGATCTTCGTCACAGTTTTGCAGAATGCTTACTTTTAATAATTCTCTTGCTTCTAATGCATCAGCAATTTGACCAATCATATTTTCATTGACTCCACCTTTTCCTACTTGGAAAATTGGATTTAAATGATGTGCTTTTGAACGTAAAAAACGTTTTTGTTTACCTGTTAACATAAAAACCTCCGTTGTATCTTATCTCTTAGTTAGTGTTGAAAGAACAATGTGTTCCATTGCCTCTTCGTCAGGACGGACCTTCGTCCATTTTTCAAATGCAAGTGCACCTTGCAGTACAAACATACCGACACCGTTATGAGTGCCTGCCCCTTTTGCTTCAGCCTCTTTCAAAAGCTTTGTTTTTAAAGGGTTGTAAATAATATCGCTGACTACCGCTTCTTTTTGCAATAAAGTAAGTGCTAAAGGCAGCTCATCAACGTTAGGATACATCCCCACGGAAGTGGTATTAATAATAATATCGAATGTATCTAGTTGTTTTTCCGCATCAGAAATAGACATCGCCGCCGTTTTCGTCGAAAAAGGCAGCTCGTTAGCTAGTAAAGCTGCTTTTTCGACGGTACGATTGCATATCGCAATTACATCGGGAGCGTGCTGAGCTGCAATTGTATAAAAAATAGCTTTTGCAGCACCTCCAGCTCCAATAATTAAAATTCTTTTTTGGGATAAGCCGCCTTCTACTGCTTTGAGTAAAGAAGTCACATACCCCTCTCCGTCGGTATTGTATCCAATATAACGGCCATCTTGATTAACAACTGTATTTACAGCGCCAATTGCCTTTGCTAATGAATCGACTTCATCCAAATGATTCATAATATCAACTTTATACGGAATCGTGACATTAAATCCTTGAATGTTTTTATCTTTTAGCTCTCCAATAGCTGACTCAAAATGAACAGGTTCAATTGGAAAAGCCTCATAATGCGCATCCATGTTCAGACGTTTAAAGGCATCATTTTGCATCAATGGCGATAGTGAATGCCCAAGCGGATAACCAACTAGCCCATATAATGTACTCAAGATTTTTTCCCCTTTTTGTTTAAATTAAAGAATCGCGCACAAATACGCCGACTCCTTTTGGTGCATGCGCCACAACTTTTGAACCTGACTCATTAACCGTCACCCAGCCAAGCCCTGAAAAAACAATATCCGTCTTTTCATTTTTGATTGTAAATTCATGTGCAACAAGTTCAGGAAACTCACTCATTTGCTCTGGGCGCGGCGGCTGAAGCAGTTCACCTGCTTGCTTTTCATACAACTCATCTGCTTTTTCAAGCTTTGTACGATGGATATGCAAATCATTCGATACATAACATGTTAACGACTTGCGGCCTCCCTGTACATAATCTAAGCGCGCCAGTCCTCCAAAGTATAACGTTTGCCCTTCGTTTAGCTGATAAACCTTCGGCTTTATTTCTTTTTTAGGAGAAATTAACTTTAAGTCTCGTTTATCTACATAGTGAGCCATTTGATGATGATTAATAATGCCAGGCGTATCATATAAAGACGCGCCGTTATCAAGCGGGATATCAATCATATCAAGCGTTGTGCCCGGATATTGAGACGTAGTAATAATATCTTTTTCTCCCGTTACTTCTTTAATAATGGCATTAATAAATGTCGATTTACCAACGTTTGTACATCCAACAACATATACATCTTTACCTTCGCGATAATGTTCAATGGCTTCGGCAATTTCTCGAATTCCTTGTCCTTTTTGCGCGCTCATGAGGAACACATCCACTGATTTTAGGCCAAGCTCTTTCGCTTCTCGCTTCATCCAATGAATTAGTTTATTTTTCTTTATAGACTTCGGCAGTAAATCTGCTTTATTTCCCACTAAAAGAACCTTATTATTTCCAACAAATCGATGCAAACCAGGTAACCAGCTGCCGTTAAAGTCAAAGATATCTACAACTTTTACAACCAAACCGTCCGTTTGACCAATTCCATTTAAGATTTTTAAAAAATCATCGTCTGTTAAGGAAACATCTTGTACTTCATTATAATGCTTCAAGCGAAAGCATCGCTGGCAAATAATAGCTTCTTTTTCTAATGCTGATTTTGGAGCGTAGCCAAGTTCATTCGGTCGTTCTGTTTGAATCTCCACTCCGCATCCTACGCACTGTATTTTTTCTTCACTCACGTTTTAATCCTCCCAGTTAATCATACCTTTTCGTTTCATCCAACCTAAAATTCTTCGTTCCATTTTACGGTTAAATTTCGTTACAAATCCATCTGTTTGCGCAACTGGTACAACCAAAACCGTATATACGCCTAGGCGATTTCCTCCTAATACATCCGTTAAAAGCTGGTCGCCAATGACCACAACCTCATCTTTTTGCAGCTCCATATCACGAAGAGCTCTTCTAAATGCTTTACGCATCGGTTTGCGTGCTTTATATACAAATGGAAGTCCAACTGGATCTGAAAACAGCTTGACTCGTTTCTCCACATTATTCGATACAATCGTAATTTTAATTCCACTATCTTTCATTAACTGAAACCACTCAATTAATTCCGGAGTGGCATCAGGGCGATCCCATTCCACCAACGTGTTATCTAAGTCGGTAATAATTCCTTTTATCCCGCGCTCTTTCAAATCGTCTGGCTTAATTTGAAACACGTTTTTCACATGTTCATTTGGTAAAAAAAGTTTCAACACGTATCATGCACCTCGAATATATAGTTACATACTAAAATTAACGCCGTCTATCATTATAACGACTTCTTGTTATTTTCCAACCTAAAATTTTATTCTCTTCAAAAACAGGTCTTTTCTTAGTATAAAGGATATGCCTTGTGAATGCTTTAACTTTATACAGAAAGTTATTGACAAAATGCAGTAAACCTCCATTTGTTCGTGAGCTTACGATATATTTACCCACTGCAAACTTAAAATAAAAAATAGTGCAGAAAACGTTTATTACTTATCAAATAGGGTAAGTGGTAAACAAATTCTGTTAAAAGTTTTCGACAAAAAATGATAACCCCAACTATGTGGATAAGGTTATACACATTATCCTCTGTTATAGTTCAGCAATTAATGGTAATTATAAACAACATACCCACATTTTATCCACCGAAAGCTGTGGATAACAGAACGATTGTTCCTTTATTTGATTCATGTTAGATTATAAATAAGGAATTTATTAGCATTTAAATATAACTTTTTAGGATATTTATTTTAGTAGGAGGTGGCGGCAATCTTATGAGAAAATTATCAGATGAGCTGCTTATTGAGTCATACAGCAAAGCAACCGAACTGCAATTAAGCCCTGATTTTATAAAATTAATTGAAGAGGAAATTGAAAGAAGATCATTAAAGATTAGCATACAAATTCCGTCTTAACGAATAAAAGAGCCTTCTTAATAAAAGAAAGCTGCATCTTCATTTATCTATCTACTCTTTTATTATATAGGCTCTATCTTTTCAAATGAGCAATTGGTTCTCCACATTTTACGTAAGAACCTGAGTGGACGTTAGAATCAAAAGTGATTGAGTTCTTCTCAAATAATAAAATGACAGTCGAGCCAAACGTGAAGTAAGCCATTTCTTCCCCTTTTTCGACTACTTCTTTTTTAGAAACCGCTTCAATGCTGTTTATAAACATGGCTCCTACTTTTACCATCAGCATGTGACCATTTTCAAATGTTAACTCCGTGAGCTTCCGGAAATTTTTCACAAGCGGTTCTTTCCCATACTTGATTCCTAATGAATTTACTGGATAAGACTTTTGTCCAACGGTCCACGTATTCCCTACTTGTGCTTTAAGAGGACTGTGAATGCGATGATAGTCTTTTGGACTAAGATAGAGGATGATAAACTGTCCTTCTATATATTTTTCAAGAATGAGATCATTTGAAACCATTTCCTGTATAGAATAAGGTTTGTTTTTTACAATCATTTCTTTTTGAGGCGTAATGACTCCATATGCTTCTATCTTTGCATCTACAGGACTGACAACGCTGTCTTTCTGCTGATCGACCGGACGGGCAGAGGGCTTCAAACGACGAATAAATAGCTCGTGTAAGTTTTGATAATGATGCAGAGGCTTGTCCATTTCTTCTTTATTTACTTTAAAAACTTTTGTATAGGAGGGTATAATAAACCGACTCCATTTAGAGAAAGTGAATTTTCGAATGAGCTTCGATGATCCCTGGTGATTCGTAAGCTCAATAAACGTTCGATACAGGTGCTGCAACAATAATTTTACCTCCACATACTGAATAGTTCTTTACTAGAATAAGGTTTGCGTCTACAATGAAATTACCATTATTTTTACCTTTAGTTCATTCCATCCTTTAAAGGAGTGAGGAAATTGTTTTTATTAGACTATCTAGATCATACAATTAAAAAGCTGAGATCCCAAGCGGCAAACTCCTTAACGATTGTTAATTTAAGTTTAGGAAGCTTTGCTATTTTATTTGTCATGAAAAATGAATTGAACTTAAGTTTATTACTAATTTTTTTAGCAGCGTTAGCAGACCGATTCGACGGCATGGTAGCCAGAAAGCTGCAAATTGAATCTGAACTTGGAAAACAACTGGACTCCATGTGCGATATTATATCATTTGGCATCGCTCCAGCTCTACTACTTTATCAAAGTATTTTATCTCACTTTGGTGCTGCAGGTTCAATTGTTACCATCTGTTACATTGCTTGCGGAGCACTTCGTCTTGCCCGCTTTAACATCACAGAAAATACTGGGTATTTTACAGGGCTCCCTATTACCGCAGCAGGTTGTTTATTAACTCTTAGCTACTTGGGCGTCCCTTATTTGCCTTCACACTTTTATATGTTTTTAATTATCGTACTCGCTTGCTTGATGATTAGTACGTTCAAGCTAAAAAAAGTATAGAGCTCCATTTACTTTTACAAAGGAATATTATCATCTTGCTTCTTTTCTTAATTATAGAATAAATCATCTTCTTTAAGAAACAAAGCGAAAATTCCTTAAGAATTCTTAAAAATGAATGGTTCTATTCGGTAGGATATGTCATCTAAAAAAACTCATGCACATGCATGAGTTTTTTTTAACACCAGCAGCTAAAAAACCAATAGAAGCTTCCGAAAATTAATAACAGAACAAATAGAACAATCAACAATCCAAGTCCCCAGCCGAACCCTCCTCCGCATGGGTAAGCTGGATAATTAGGATAACAGCAGCCTCCGTAACCGTACATACTCTCCCTCCTTACACTATGAACTACTACTAGCGTATGTACATACTTTTTCTCTGTATAGGCTGGTAACTATCTCTAAAGAAAAATCTGTGGACTTTTTCAAACTCTCTTGTCCCTGGGGGGAATTTTAAACGTACAGGCAAAGACATCCTTCTTTTTACATATAGTGTAATGTTAGTCTCTCACAGGTTGATATCCCCTTATGGAGGTGAAGAGATGTCTGCATTATTTACCGCACTAGGCTATTTCTTTAAAGAATTGGTTTTCCTTGTTTCCTACGTAAAAAACAATGCGTTTCCTCAACCCTTGTCTGCTGCTGAAGAAAAGAGATATTTATCTTTAATGGAACAAGGAGATCAAGAAGCGCGAAACCTTCTTATTGAACACAATCTCCGACTCGTTGCGCATATTGTTAAAAAGTTTGAAAACACGGGAGAGGATGCGGAAGATTTAATTTCAATTGGGACAATCGGTTTAATTAAAGCAATCGAAAGTTATTCGCAAGGAAAAGGAACAAAATTAGCTACTTATGCCGCACGCTGTATTGAAAATGAAATATTGATGCACTTGCGAGCGCTCAAAAAAACAAAAAAAGATGTGTCGCTGCATGATCCAATTGGCCAGGATAAAGAAGGAAATGAAATCAGTTTGATTGATGTATTAAAATCAGAATCAGACGATGTAATTGATATGATTCAACTAAATATGGAATTAGAAAAAATAAAAGAATACATCGATATCCTCGATGATCGAGAAAAAGAAGTAATTGTTGGCCGCTTCGGTTTGGATTTGCAGGATGAAAAAACCCAGCGAGAAATTGCAAAGGAGTTAAATATTTCAAGAAGTTATGTTTCGCGAATTGAAAAGCGAGCGCTGATGAAAATGTTTCACGAATTTTACAGAGCCGAAAAAGAGAAAAAAAAGAGCGGAAAGAAGGAGAATTAATCCTTCTTTCCGCTCTTTTTTTAAAATAATTTCCAAATGATAATCCGCAGCAAACACATCATTACTCCCCCTACTAGTCATTTAGGTGGAATCTTTCTCCACAAGCAGCCATACAACGATATATCCTTTTTGATTAATCATCATTCATCCACTCCTTTCCACTATTCAAATTAGAAATGACGATAAAATTCATACTTGCGGTCTTTTATTTCTTCTTCTAATTGTCTTACATACTGTTCATGCTTAATTTCTTCCTCTGAGTATTGACGGGACTTTATGGTAATAGTTAAAAAGAAAATATTCAGTGTCATTCCAATCACCTCCTTATACAAAAAAAACCACAGTTATGCATAAGCATCCTGTGGCTGAAAAACAATAAAAACCACAGGGCTACTATTCGCACCTGTGGTGAATTAACGTGTTTTAACGATCAAGGTAAGAAAGTTACTTGATACAGGAACACGGCCGAATAGTATACATATATAGACGATTTTTGAACATAGCCCAAACTGAATGATCCATACCTGATAAACGTCTTAACATATGACTCGACCTCCTTTTAATAAAGTATTTTCCTTACAATGGTAATTATATCCACGAACTTATAAAAAGTAAACTGTTTTTTTGAAAAATAGGGAATTTTTTTATTTTTTTAACCCTCATAAAAAAAAGACGATGGATCATCGCCTTTTTGTATCTATTATTCTTTTTCTTTCATTAATTCTTTTTTTAGTTTTTTAGTTTGATAACTAAAATAAAAAGCAAGGGCGGTAAAAAGAATAACGATCGCTTCCATTATTCCAAGCTGCATATCACTTTTTTCACCTTGGCCAATCATAACACCAATATACAAGAATGTACTTACGGCTAGAAGGACGTAAATAAAGCGGCTGTAATCTTCAATTTTTGCTTTGATGTGTTGAGCTTTCATACAATCACCTTCTCAGTAGAATGTTATAACTCTACTCTATCATAGATCTATAGGTCTATAAAAATCCTATTTTTACCACCTTTATTCCAATGCTCTTTCTAAGTCTTCAATTAAATCTTCTACATCTTCAAGACCTACAGAAATACGAATTAATCCATCTGTAATTCCTAGCTCTTTACGTCGGTCGCTCGGTATAGAAGCATGAGTCATTTTAGAAGGAATAGAAATGAGGCTTTCGATGGCTCCTAAACTTTCTGCTAATGTAAAATACTTCACTTTGCTCAGTACTTCTTCCGCTTTCTCTTCGCTTCCCACATCAAACGAAACCATTCCCCCAAAACCTCTTGCTTGCTTTTTAGCAATGAGGTGGTTTGGGTGGGTTTTTAATCCTGGATAATATACTTTTGCCACAGCAGGATGGGCAAGTAAAAATTCTACTATTTTCCCCGTGTTGAATTCGTGTTCTTCCATTCGTATTCCTAATGTTTTAATCCCTCTCATTAAAAGCCAAGAATCCTGAGGTCCTAAAATGCCTCCAGTCGCATTTTGGATAAAATGAAGGTCTTCAGCTAATTTAGGCGAATTCACCACTGCTAGCCCTGCTACAACGTCACTGTGTCCCCCTAAATACTTAGTTGCACTGTGCAGAACAATATCTGCGCCTTTTTCGATAGGATTTTGCCAATACGGCGTACTGAATGTGTTGTCAACGATGGTAAGTAAATGGTGTTGTTTAGCTACTGAAGAAGCATGCTGCAAGTCAGTAATTTTTAGAAGAGGATTCGTTGGAGTTTCAATAAAAATGGCTTTTGTGTTAGGGCGAATTTCTTTCTCGATATTTTGGATATCGCTTGTATCAATAAAAGTAGCCTCAATGCCGATACGGCTTAGTACCTTTGTGATCACTCGATACGTTCCTCCGTATACGTCATCTGTAATTAACACATGATCTCCGCTGTTAAACAGCATGAACACGGCAGTAGTAGCGGCCATACCAGATCCAAACGCAAACCCAGCATATCCTCCTTCAATTTCTTTGATAAGTTCTTCTAGGGCATGACGTGTAGGGTTACCGGTTCTCGAATACTCATATCCCGTATGTTTTCCCGCTCCCTCTTGTTTATAAGTACTCACTTGATAAATAGGAACAGAGACAGCACCCGTCTGTTCATCGCCAACAATTCCACCATGAATCAACTGTGTTTTACGTTTCATCTTATCTTCCTCCACTGTAAATATTTTTACTTAAGTACCGTTCACTGCTATCCGGAAAAATCGTGACGATATGAGCCCCTTTTTCTGCATTTTTTGCTTCGATCAGGGCTGCTTCAAAGGCTGCTCCTGAAGAGCTACCTACTAGTAACCCCTCTTTTAAAGCCAGCTCTTTCACTCTTTGAAAAGCATAAACATCTTCAACAGTATGAATAGCATTAAAATAAGATCGCTCCATATAATCAGGAATGAACTCCATTCCAATTCCTTCAGTTAAGTGAGGACCGGATTTCCCCCCGTTTAAAATTGAACCTTCTGGCTCCACGATGACTGTTTTTAGAGAAGGATTTTTTTCTTTCAAAAATTTCGCTGTACCCATAAATGTCCCCCCTGTACCTGCTCCAGCTACAAACACGTCAACTTTTCCATCAAGCTGTTCATATATTTCTGGCCCTAAGGTTTTATAATAAGTCATAGGGTTGGCCGGATTAGCAAACTGTTGAGGACAATAAGAACCAGGGATTTCACGCAGCAGCTCTTGAGCTTTGTTTATAGCACCTTTCATACCAGCTTCAGTAGGCGTTTGAACCACCGTTGCCCCCAAAGCCTTCATAAGCTGCTGTTTTTCAATACTGAATTTTTCTGGAACACATAGTATGACGTTTATTTCGTACTGAAGAGCAGCTAAAGCCAGCCCGATCCCCGTATTCCCAGCAGTAGGCTCAACCAGCGTTCCGCCTCGCTTCAGTCTTCCAGAGCCAAGAGCTTCTTGCAGCAGTTCTTTTCCTAAACGATCTTTTACACTTCCTCCTGGATTAACATATTCCAGCTTGGCAAATATCCTGATTTCCCTAGGTAAATCAAATTGTGTAATCTCAATCATAGGTGTGTTTCCAATCAATTCATGAACGTTTTTGACTACCTTCATAATCTTGAACACCTCGCTATCGAAATAATATAACTTAACCTATAAATAAAGTAGGAATTAAGATAAAAATATAGTCTACACCCCATGTTATGACAAACGATGCAGAGTGTAGACGAAAACAAACTCTATATTTTATGAACAGCTTATTTTAATTTTGTAATAAAATTCAATACTAATTTCGTTGAATTAACAGCTGCTTTTTCTAAAAATTGCTCAAAAGAAACATTTGATTCTTTGCCGGCGATGTCAGAAAGAGCACGAAGAATAACAAACGGTACGCCAAATTGATAGCATACTTGAGCAACAGCCGCTGCTTCCATTTCAGCTGCATAAAGGTCTGGAAACTTAGAGCGAACAAACTCTACGCGCACAGGATCGTTCATGAACGAATCTCCTGTAGCAATTAATCCTTTTACAATTTTCATATCCGTTACTTCAAGAGCGCTTTCTTCAGCAAGGCGAACTAGTTTTTCATCTGCTTTAAAAGCTGCAGGCAAGTTTGGCACTTGACCGTATTCATAGTTGAATACCGTTACATCTACATCATGATGACGAACTTCTGTTGAAATAACCGCGTCCCCTACGTTTAACTCTGGATGGAAACCGCCTGCTGATCCTGTGTTAATAACGTAATCAGGTTTGAACTTCTCTAGTAAGATGGCTGTAGATAACGCCGCATTTACTTTTCCAATACCTGATTTTAATAATACAACCTCCACGCCGCTGATTGTTCCTGTTGAGTATTCACATCCTGCGATTACTGTTTCTTGACGATTCTCAATTTTATCGCGTAAAATCGTCACTTCTTCTTCCATTGCTCCAATGATTGCTACTTTCATTTTAAAACCTCTTTCTACTATTGTTTCGTTGCCTCCAATACCCACACAAAGTGATTAAATTGTGTAAAGGTTATGTGAAAACCATTGCTTTCAAAGATTTGCTTTAAGACAGGGATCGTTGTATAGTATTCCCTCTCTAGATCTTCTGCTAGTTGCGTATACCCTTTTTGTTTTGCCTGAACAATGGTATCAGCAAATGAATCCGCTGTTTCAAACATTGTATCGGCAAACACTATTTTACCACCGGTTTGAAGTAACTTTCCATAGTTTATCACAGCTTCTTCTTTTTCTTTATCTGTTAAATGATGAAATGCATACGTACTAACTAAGCTCTCTGCTGGAAACAACGATGTATCAAACTGTAAAAAGTCTCCCGGTGTGACTAAAACATCTGCTCCTAATTTCTGGTGTGCCAATTGTCTCATTGGCACTGACGGCTCAATTCCTACTACCGTAAGTTCTTTTTCTAAAAGTTTTTTTGTTAAGTTTCCAGTGCCTGTTCCAAATTCTATCACATGCCCTATTGAACGGTCTGCTACATATTCTAAGATTTCATTATAATTGCGAAACACTTCTCTATACTGTTCATCTTTCCCGCTTACCGATGCATCATACTCATTCGCCCACTTTTCAAAGATATCTAAAAACTCTAGCCCCATAAAAAACGCCTCCTCCTAACTAATAATTCTTATGGATATAGTATGTTTTTAGTCATCGTTTGTTCTTCATTTACAAATATTTTAAGCTTTTAACTTTCTATTTGCTATACTATAGTAATGAGGTAAGGAGGCCGTAAGATGAATTTTGAATTTGAAATGATTGAAGATAAAATAGAATTTTTTGAAGCGCCTGATGTTAAAATGCTTGAAAAACAAATTGCTGAAAAAATTGATCAAAATAAGGCGATTTTACTTGAGGTACATAGCGTATCTCATCAAATGTCTGTGGACTATGAACAAGGTAAAAAACTGTACTCTGCAGTTGTTCATTTCAAAATAAAAAAGCAGCGCTAGCGCGCTGCTTTTTTTATTGAAGCTTATCCACTACTGCGGGCTTCCAGCCTTCTCCATCTACCCATTCAATTTGAACGCGGTATTTTGTTGATGAGTTGCCTTTAGGACTAACCGTAGCTACAGCTTTACCTACGCCACCGTTATTACCTAGACGCCATACGGTCATATTGCTTGGGCTAATGCCTGACCCTTCGCCTACAGCTTTTAGCATTTCGTTCCAATCCGTTGATCCTTTTTTATATGTTGCTGCAGGAGCATCTTGTGATGTACCTACTGAATCCCATGAAGGATCTACCTTGCGTTCTGCCACGCCAGGCTCTGGATTTTTCTCTACTTCAGCCTGTGAATCTGAGTCGTTTGATTCTTCATCTGTTGCTTGATCATCTTCAGAGCTTTGGTCATCTTCAGAGCTTTGATCGTCCGTTGCTTGATCCTCTGTTGCTTGATCATCTTTCGAAGAATCATCGTCTTTTTTAGCCGTCTTGTCCGTTTTTTGGTCATTTGTTTGCGGATTGTTTTGAGTTGTTTCCGCTTGGTTATCCGATTTATCCTTGTTTCCAAGAATCATCGTACCACCGACAAATACAATTAAAACCGCTACGACAGCAATTAACAGATTATATAATCGGTTTACTTTTTTTTCTTTGTTTTCGTGTCTTGAAGAACGATTGTTATTCATTGCTACAATTTCCTCCAACTTTTATAATGCTTTATTCTAACATGTGTTTTCTTATACATGAAGCATCAAAATTTATTTGAAGTATATTTGTAATATTTTTTACAAATTCTTCTTGTTTTAACGTGTATTTAAGTCATACATCCCTTTAACAATATCATAAAATACGCTGTTTGTGGGAGATATCGCACTTTTTGTATTTAAATCCACTACTACCATTGCGTATTTTGGATCATCTGCCGGAAAGTAACCCGCAAACCATTTATTGACGATATCGGCCTTCACATTGATTTCAGCAGTTCCTGACTTTCCTGCCACTTCATAAGGAAGCGTTTGAAATCTTCTTCCTGTTCCTTTTTCGCTCTGTACGACGCCTTTTAAAAGCTGCTGCATAGAAGCAGCTGTGGCTTCATTAATCGTATCTCCTTTTAGCTCATGCTCTTTAAACGTATACAGTGACGTATTGTTTTTATAGTCCAGCGCATCTACCGCTTTTACCTGCTTCTTTTCTCCTCCCCGTGCAATTGTCGCCATCATATTTGCTACTGCAAGCGGAGTCACTTTTACGTCAAGCTGTCCAATTGCTGTTTGCGCTACAGCATTTGGTACTTTTTTTTCTCTATCATTTGTCCAAACTCTTCCCGATTTTTCTCCTAAAAACTGCTTAAAATGTTCAAAGTGAAACACATCACCCGTCCATCCTACAGGCTGAAGAAGCCCTAACTTATCAGCATATTGTTCAATGATATCCGGATTAGATATTATCATTTCTTTTGCTAGCTGGGCAAACGTTGCATTACAACTTTGCGCAAAGCTTTCTTCAAACGTCAGCTGCCCTTTTTGATGATCTTCTTCTACATTATTGCCATAAATACTTTTATCGCAGTTATAGGTAAAAGAAGGCTGAATTTTATTTTGTTCAAGCGCTGCAGCTGCTGTTACGGTTTTAAATATAGATCCAGGAGTTTGCGGCGTCAGCAAACGATTTTCTACGCTGTCTGAACCGTTTTGCTTTTTAAATGGATCTTTCTTATTAATTGAAGGCCTGCTGGCCATCGCAATTACTTTATTGTTTTTTATATCAATTAAGACGGCTCCTCCGTCTTTTAACTTATAATGATTCAATGTATTCTCCACTAGCTCCTGAGCAGACAAATCAAGCGTCGTACGCACACTGACTGGATAATAAGGGTTAGCTGTGCCCGTATATTTTACATCGATGCCAAACATAGGCCCACCTAGTCGATCAACATGATAAAGGAGCTTAGACTCTTGTTCAGGCAGCAAAAACTCGTCAAAAGCCCTCTGCATCCCTGAGATACCTACAGGCGTAGTTGATTTAATAGCTCCATTTTTCAATTTATCACTGTACTTCTCTTCAATTATTTGTTTGCTTTGTGCTTCTAGTCCGATTAAATGTTCAGCAAGAGGAACTGGACGCTCATCTTTTAGAGGAATTCCAAACACGCCAGGTACCTTTAATGCATTTATTTTTTCGACTTGTGCATGGGATAATTCTTTTGTAATAACAACCGGTGTTTTAGCATTCGCTAGTCTGTTCGTTAATTCCTGTGGTTGCATTCCCACAATTTCGCTTACTTGCTGAACGGGCCACTTCATTTTTTCTAAAAATGGAAACAGGACTAAGCGATTATGCGTGATAGATGTTAAAGACTGTCCATTTGTATCTTCGAATTTCCCTCGTCCGTCGTCTACCACCATTTCCTGCGTACGCTGTTTTACGCTTCCTTCAATTAAGTTAATATTTTTATCAGTAAAAGATTCTGTGCTGACAAGCTGGAGTTGAACAAGCCGTGCTCCCAGTCCACTAATTAATAATAAAATAAAAATAAGAGTAATATAAATTCGCTTGTGAATTATTTTCATGACTACACCTCACTCTTTACAAGTGTCGACGTTGCCATTACTTTTAAAACCATTATCTTAAGAAATATTCATTCTTTTTTTCATTCCATAAAAAAACTTGCTGATTCAGCAAGTTTTTATTATTCATTTTCCGTTAAAAATTGTTGAGTTGTTCGTAGCTTTCCTATTTTCGGAAAGATGTAAGAAAGAGTGGCTTCATGCTCTTCTTTTGTAAATGTCGCCATGGCATCCGTGATAAAAATTTGGTTATATCCATACTGAAATGCTTCACGAGCTGTGCTTTCCACACCAATATTTGTTGCAATTCCGCAAAGGACAATTGTATCAATTCCTCTTCGGCGAAGCTGAAGGTCTAAATCTGTCCCAAAAAAGGCTCCCCACTGACGTTTTGTCACAATGTAATCAGTCTCTTGAACATTAAGTCTTGGATCGAATTCTGCCCAGTCTGCAGGTCTTTCTTGAGGAGCAGATGGCTTTTGATCCGTTTCTGGCGTCAACGCATCTTTTCCATCTTGAAAATCTACTCGTACAAAGCTAATAAATCCACTTTGTTCGCGGAAACGATTCACAAGCTGAACAGATTTTTCTACGATTTCGTCTCCTCCAATTGGAACAATCCCTTTTTGTAAATCAATTAAAACAAGCGCTGTTTTAGTAAAATCGATATCTTTCATCTTCATCTTTCCTTTCCTACATATCTTTTCTATTCTCTCCGTTTTTTTAAATCATATAAAAAAAAGCTGACGCGTGTCAGCTTTTTTACTTACGAGCATTCAGTAGAACGCTTCCAACCATATGTTTTACTTAACAGATACAATTTTCACTGACATATCTCCACCAGGAGTTTGAACAGTTACTTGATCTCCAATTTGTTTGCCCATTAGACTTTTAGCAATTGGCGAATCATTTGAAATTTTCCCTTCAAATGGATCTGCTTCTGCACTACCTACAATTGTATACGTTTCTTCGTCACCATCTGGCAACTCTACAAATGTTACAGATTTACCTAATGATACGATAGAAGAATTTTCTACATCTTCTTCAATAATTTTCGCATTGCGAATCATATTCTCAAGCGTTGTAATACGTCCTTCCACGAAAGCCTGCTCGTCTTTTGCAGAATCGTACTCAGAGTTCTCCGATAAATCTCCAAAACTGCGGGCGATCTTGATACGCTCTACAACTTCTTTACGTTTTACTGTTTTTAAATATTCTAGCTCTTGCTCTAGCTTTAGCTTTCCTTCTTCTGTCATTGGAAATACTTTTTCTTGTGCCATAATCCCTTCACTCCTTCTTGAACTCAAAATCTCTAGTGTATACAGTCGATTTCTGTATGTACAAAAAATTTTCCACTCTGTGGAAAAATCAGTTAATAGAGAAATGACAGCTTCAAAATAGAAGCTGCTCGTTTCTCTATTCTTTATAATGTTTGTGTTTAGTTAGCAGAATATGTCTGCATTGTCTTCAAAAAAATTCCTGCATCTATGCTATGTTATTATAAAATGGCATTTTGTTCAAGAATTGTTTGAATTTTAGTGACCATCAAGTCAATCGCTACGTGGTTTTGACCGCCTTCAGGAATGATAATATCTGCATAGCGTTTTGTTGGTTCAACAAACTGATTATGCATCGGGCGAACGACAGATACGTATTGATCAACAACTGACTCAAGCGTACGCTCTCGTTCTTTAATATCACGAAGCATACGACGAATGATACGAAGATCCGCATCTGTATCTACGTATAGCTTGATATCCATTAAATTACGCAAGCGCTGATCTTCTAGTACAAGAATACCTTCTAAGATAATAACATCTTTTGGTTCTTCTTTAATTACCTTCTCAGAGCGCGTATGAATTGCGTAATCATATACCGGTTTGTCAATGCTCTCATAATTTAATAAGTTTTGCAAGTGTTCAATCAGCAAATCATTATCAAATGCTAGAGGATGATCGTAATTTGTTTGCAAACGCTGTTCAAACGGTACATCGCTTTGATCTTTATAATAATAGTCTTGCTCAAGAAGCATAATAGAATGCCCTTTAAAATACTCATAAATAGCTTTGGTTACAGTTGTTTTACCAGAACCGGATCCACCAGCGATACCGATTACAACGGGCTTTTTCCCCATTTTATATTTAAATCCCCTTTCGCATCATGTTATATGAAAATAGAGGTTGGTCCACTTTAAATTTCACAATTTGCAGCGGATGACGCGCAGCATCTAGTTCATTGCCATCTTCGTCCCAAATTTTATCTATTTTTTGCGTAAAGTTTTTAATTTCCGGACCAAAAAATTCCACTTCTTCTCCCGGTTTAAAATAGTTACGCTGTTGCAATGTCACGATGCTTGTTTCTTCATCATAATTCAATACTAAACCAGCAAAATCAAATTTTGTTTTCTTGCCGTGTACGCCAAACATTTGTTCATCCACTCCAGGAACCCCTTCAAAAAAGGCGGGAGCCGTATCGCGATTCGCACATTTGTCTAGCTCATCAAGCCATTCTTTTTGAATCACAAAATTCTCAGGATCTGCACAGTATGCGTCAATCACTTTGCGATATACGCTCACCACTGTTGCAATATAGTGGATCGACTTCATACGTCCTTCAATTTTCAAGCTATCAATACCCAGCTCAATCATTTGAGGGATAGATTGAATTAAATTTAGATCTTTTGGACTCATTGCAAACGGATCGTCTTGCTCATCAAATAAAGGCGTTTCCGTTTTACCGTCTTCTACTTTAAATAAATCATAGTCCCAACGGCATGATTGACAGCAGCCTCCACGGTTTGAATCACGCGCTGTCATGTGGTTACTTAGCACGCAGCGGCCTGAATAAGCAATACACATCGCTCCGTGAATAAAAGCTTCAATTTCAATATCCACTTTTTCTTTCATTTCGCGCATTTCTTCAGCACCCGTTTCACGAGCAAGTACAACACGTTCTAATCCTTCTTCTTTCCAGAATTGAACGGCTTTCCAGTTTGAAAGTGATTGCTGCGTACTTAAGTGTACTTCAAGCTTAGGTGCAACGCGTCGACAGGTTTCGATAATTAACGGATCAGCTACGATGATTCCAGAAACGCCAGCGCGCTCTAATCCCATTAAATAATCTTCAAGTCCGTCCATATTTTCATTGTGAGCAAAAATGTTTGTTGTAACATAAATACGTGCGCCGTATTTGTTTGCAAACTGAACACCTTCTGCCATTTCTTCAAATGTAAAGTTATCTGCATTTGAACGAAGGCCAAACTCTTTTCCTCCGATAAACACAGCATCTGCTCCATAGTGTACGGCAACTTTTAATTTTTCAAGGTTACCGGCTGGAGCTAACAACTCAGGCTTTTTCGTAATAACTCGTTTACCTTCTACTACAGTATCGATTTGAACAGCCATCGTTTGTACCTCCTTTGTTTATCTTTCTTTGCATGCTTTTTAATATACCGTTTCTTTAAAGAAAAACCCTGTGTCTAACGGGCGGTTAATTGGCTGCAAGCTTTCAATTTCTTCTAACAAATCGTCTTTAACGTTTTCGTATTCTTCACGGTCATCTACACATAAATCAATCGCTTGACGATATTTTTTTGTTACTTCTAAAATATATTGCGGTGACTTTAATACGCCGTCAATTTTAAATACATCTACTTCAGCGTCAATCATTTCGGAAAGCTCATCGATAATGCACATATCATTTGGACTCATAATGTGCGTTCCATTTTCATCTTCGAAAATTGGATACTTATTGTTTCGCTCATTATCAAGTAAAAACATATCTTTTTCTACTTTACGATTTTCAATTTCCATGACTTTTCCTTGATACTCAAAGTAGTTGCCAAGAAGTGAACGTTTCGATTGGAACATACACGTCATGCCATGCACCTGAACTTCAATTTCTACTTCGGCTTTTTCTTTGATATCAATGATGCTATCCATGCTTAGCTCACGAGCAAGAACTGCACGCTTAGCTCCTTTGCGGCCCCAGTAGTTACATGAATACCAGTTTGTTCCCGTTGTTTCAGTACTCCAGTGCATCTTCATTTCTGGAGCTGTTTCACGCACTGCCATTAATACAGCCGGATCTCCAAATACAATCGCATCCACGCTTGCTTCTTTTAAGAATAAAATATATTCATTTAATTCGGCGATTTTATCATTGTGAAATAATCCGTTCATCGCTACGTAGACTTTTGCATCATGCTGATGAGCAATATTTACAGCTTCTACGATATCTTCACGTTTGAATTCACCTGCTAAACGCAAACCGTAGCGCTGTTCACCAACCATAATAGCTGTTGCTCCAGCTTGTAGTAATGATTCGATTTCCGAAACTGCAGTTGGTGTCACTAATAGTTCTGGTTTTTTCATTCTTGGTCACCTCTTTTAATACTAATCGCGATTCCGTCTCCAATAGGGAGAATAGTTGTATAATAATCGGGATGATTCATCAGCCACGTATTGTATGCCTGAATTTTTTTAATTAAGCTACGGCGTCGACGTGTTTCTACTTCCGCCAAATCGGTCGCTACGTGACCTTTAAATAGTACGTTATCCGAAATAATCATTCCTTTAGAAGATAGCATCGGCTCATAATGTTCGAAAAAACGCTGATACTGACCTTTAGCTGCATCGATAAAGACTGCATCATAAGGACCATGACGTTCAATTTCATCTCTAAGCTCAAGTGCATCTCCAAACAACGACACAATTTTATCTTGTTTTCCCGCCCGTTCAATAAACTCTTGCGCTTTTTGGTAACGCTCTTCATTTCGTTCTACCGTAACCACTCGTGCCTCTGGAAGCGCATGGGTGATTCGAATAGACGAATATGCAATCGCTGTTCCAATTTCTAATATATGTTTTGGCTGATGAAGACGAAGAATTTGCAATAGCGTTTCAACACCAATCAATTCCATAATCGGAACGTGATGTTCTTCTGCATAAGCTTCCATTTCTTCAATAAGCTCCTGGCGCTTAGGAATAAGCTTTTCCACATACTGCTCTACGTTTTGTAAAAGCAAAACACTTCCTCCGTTCTCAGAAGTACATTTTACATTATGTTTTCATAACGTTTCATTACTGCAAAATAGTAAGACAACTAGTCTATTATAAGTTTTTTTCGTTTTTACGTAAACCCGATATATTTTAACATAAAAGATGGGGAATGCGAAGTATCGCGATTCCCCAATTTTAAATTTCCAATTATTTTTCGGTATTTTGCTTTTCTTTACCTGTAATATGCTTGGCTTTTTCTTTGTTATGTTCTTCTAACGTTTTGGTAAAAATAACTTTTCCTTCAGGTGTAGCCAAGAAGTATAAATAATCTGTATTGGCTGGATGTAACGCAGCTTTGATTGACATCAATCCAGAGCTGGCAATTGGTCCTGGAGGCAACCCCTTTACTTTATACGTATTGTAAGGAGAGTCCACTTCTAAATGCTTATAGAACACCCGGTCTTTATGCTCTCCTAAGGCATATAATACGGTTGGATCCGTTTGAAGAGGCATGTTTTTTTCAAGGCGATTATAAAAGACGCTGGCAATTTTTTCTCGGTCGACTTTCGCAGTCGCTTCCTCTTCAATTAGAGAAGACATGGTTAACAATTTATGTGCACTGAATTTTTTCTTTTCCATTTGCCCACTGTACTGACCTAATACATTATTTGTTTTCCCTACCATTTTATCCAATATTTCATCTAACGACACATTTTTATCATAAAAATCATACGTAACGGGATATAAATAACCTTCTAGCGGATGTTTAATATCTTTTTGCATCACTTCATCCGTTACTAAATCTGGATACTTTTCTTTCATTTTATTGATGAATGCCTTATCGTCTAGCTTTTTCATGACTTCGTCTTTTGTAAACTTTGTATTTTTAGCAATGATATCAGCAATTTCGACAAGCTGGCGTCCTTCTGGAATGGTGACACGAATATCAGGTTGTTTTGAAACCTCGCCTTTTTCCATTTTTTCAACCATTTCCCCTAAGCTCATGGAAGGAGAAAATAAATACGTTCCAGCTTGAAATCCAGATACATGGGTTAATTTCACGTAATAGCGAAAGGCACTTTTACTTTTAATTAAATCTTCTTTTTTCAATACCGTACCAATCGATTGAACGGAAGAACCTTGTGGAATGGTCACATTTACTTTTTTATTGCTGTTTCGATCCACGGGTGTTAAGCGGGATTGAGCATAGAAAAATGCACCGCCAACAAGTAAAAGAAGTACGATAATTGTAATAAAAATAACTCGTTTTTTCCTTGAACGATTAGGTGGTAAAAATGTTTGTTGCGACAAGCAGCTTCCTGGTTAAATCTACTTCTGTAAAAGAAGATACAACCAGTTTCACCTCTTTTCTTCTTGATTTTTTGTAAGTATGAACAGAGAGGATACATGAGATTGCGATTCATTCGTATCTCCTATAGGTGTGAGATGGTATCGCTTCCTTAAACTATCGCCTCTCCTAAATTTTTTCCATGATTTATGTTATTGTCTGCCCAAAGTCTAGTTTCATCCGTTCAAACAATGAATTCTTTTATTAAAATGCACTCTCACACGCAGGAATTATTATACTACAATTTATCTCATTTTTCGTCATTATCATACAATCTCCCCTAAGAATGCAAGGAAAAACCTTTTTATATCTAAAAAGAACGGCCGCTATGTAAAAAAAAGCTGATAACGATTGTCATCAGCTTTTTCACTATAATTATTCGCCTTCTTCGTCAAGGAATGTGTTAACCATTTCCTCAACCATGTCCCACTCTTCTTCTGTTTCAATCGGTTGAAGCTCGCCGTCTTGACCGTCTTCACTTGGTGTGAAAGCAGATGCATGAATTTCAATTTCTTCTTCATCATCTTGGTCTGCTCCGATTGGATAGTAAATTACATATGATTTGTTATATTGATCAGAATCAAATGTGAATAAAATTTCGCATAGCTGCTCATTTCCATTCTCATCGACGATTGTAATTTTATTTTCTTCTACGCTCATGTTTGCACCTCATTTTATATTGTAAGCTCTTAGCTTAACTTTTTCTTCAGCGAAAAGCAAGCTGTTCAGTTATTTCACTTCCCTTTTACGTACAAAAGAATATGTAAAAGGGAAAGTCATAACTTGTCAGCTTAAGCAAAGCCTGCTGCTTTTCTTATTGCTTGCTGTCTAAGTATCCTTGAAGAATCATAACAGCTGCCATTTTATCGATTACTTTTTTGCGTTTCTTGCGGCTTACGTCGGCAGACAGCAGTACTCGCTCTGCTGCCATCGTTGACAAGCGCTCGTCCCACATCATCGTTTCAATGTTAAGTTTTTCTTTGACGTTGTCAGCAAACTCGATGCACGCTTCGCCTCGAGGGCCAATCGTACCATTCATATTTTTAGGAAGACCCACTACGATTTTCTCTACGGAATATTCGTCAATTAACTGCTGTAAACGAGGATATGATTGCTCCATCTGCTCATCTGCAATTTTAATTGTTTCAATTCCTTGCGCTGTCCATCCCATTTCATCACTAACTGCCACACCAATTGTTTTGGTTCCTACATCTAATCCTAATACGCGCATTTATGAATCCTTTCGATGCTGTTGTAAATAAGATTTAACAAGTTCTTCAATGAGCTCGTCTCGCTCTAACTGGCGAATTGTGTTTCTCGCATCGTTATGACGAGGAATGTAAGCAGGGTCTCCTGATAACAAATACCCAACGATTTGGTTAATCGGGTTGTAGCCTTTTTCTTGCAGTGCGTCATAAACCGTAAACAATACTTCATGTACGTTTGTTTCAGCTGGCTCATCTTGAAAATTAAATTGCATGGTTTTATCAAATGAACTCACGGTCCCACCTCACTCTCTTAATTTGTGAACACATTGTGCACTATGCTAAGTCTTATTTATATTGTACACCAAGAAAGAGGAGAATTAAACGGATTTAACCCATTCTTCTACAGTGCCAAGTGCTTTTTCAATTTGGCTAGCGTCTTTTCCTCCAGCTTGCGCCATGTCAGGGCGTCCGCCTCCGCCTCCGCCGCAAATCGTTGCTACTTCTTTAACAAGTTTGCCAGCATGATGGCCTTTAGCAATTAAATCTTTTGTTACACCTGCAATAATATTTACCTTTTCACCTTGTGGAGAAGCTAATACGATCACAGCAGATTCTAATTTTTGTTTTAAATCATCAACCATTGCACGAAGGTTATTCATATCCGTTGCATTCACTTTTGCTGCTAGGACATTTACACCATTAATGTTTTGTACGCGGTCAACAAGATTGCCAGCTTCAATATTGCCAAGCTTTGTAGATAGTGAATCATTTTCACGCTGAAGATTACGAATTTCTTCTAGTAATCCTTCAACGCGCCCTACTAAATCGCGCGGGTTGGATTTTACTTTTGCCGCAGCTTCTTTTAGTAAACCTACTTGATCATTCATTAACTGATAGGCAGCTTTTCCAGTTACAGCTTCAATACGTCGAGTACCTGCACCGATTCCAGATTCTGATACAATTTTAAATAAACCGATAACAGATGTATTTGGTACGTGACATCCACCACATAATTCTAAGCTGTAGTCGCCTACTTGTACTACGCGCACGATATCTCCGTATTTCTCACCAAATAGCGCCATTGCACCCATCGCTTTTGCTTCGTCAATTGCTTTGTTTTCAATTTGTACAGAGATGCTGTCCCAAATCTTTTCATTAACGATTTGTTCAATTTTCTCAATCTCTTCTTGTGTCACTTGACCAAAGTGAGAGAAGTCAAAGCGCAAGCGATCCGCTGTTACTAAAGAACCCGCTTGATTAACATGCGTTCCTAACGTATCTTTTAATGCTTGATGCAATAAATGCGTTGCCGTATGGTTTTTCACAATTGCACTGCGGTTTTCTTCATCAAGCGTTGCCATGTATGTTTCACCTTTTACAAGCTCGCCGCTTGTTACAGATACCGTTTGGACATTTTGACCATTTGGCGCTTTTTGAACGTCTTTTACTTCCGCTTTTCCTGAAGCACTTTGGATCGTACCTTGGTCCGCAATTTGACCGCCGCTTTCTGCGTAGAATGGCGTGTGGCTTAAAATGACTTGCGCTTCTGTTCCAGCTTCAGCACGGTCAACAAGCTCACCGTCTACAATAATTGCTTCAACAACTGTTTCTACTTCATTTTTATCATAGCCCACAAACTCACTTGCAACCGTTACTTCACCAAGTACGCCGCCTTGAACTTGCATAGAACTAGAATCTTGACGAGCAGCACGCGCACGCTCACGCTGTGCTTCCATTTCACGTTCAAAACCTGCATGATCGATTTTCATGTTCTCATCTTCTGCGTATTCTTCCGTTAATTCAACAGGGAAGCCATACGTATCATATAGACGGAAAACATCTTCGCCTTGTACCGTATCACTGTTTTGCGCTTTTTCTTTTTTAATAACAGTTGCCAAGATAGCTAGTCCGTCATTTAACGTTTCGTGAAAACGTTCTTCTTCATTTTTGACTACGCGCTGGATAAAATCCGTTTTTCCCTTTACTTCCGGATAGAAATCAACCATGATTTCACCTACTACCGGCACTAGGTCGTACATGAACGGACGATTAATGTTTAACTTTTTAGCATAGCGAACTGCTCGGCGTAACAAACGACGCAGCACATACCCGCGGCCTTCATTTGAAGGAAGAGCACCATCACCTACAGCAAATGTTACCGTACGAATGTGGTCAGCAATGACTTTAAATGCCGTATCTTGCTCATCATTTGTACGATATTTAGCGCCTGAAATATTTTCTGTTGCTTCAATAATTGGCATAAACAAATCTGTATCAAAGTTTGTTTGCACATCTTGAATAACAGAAACCATACGCTCTAAGCCCATTCCTGTATCAATATTTTTCTTTGGAAGCGGCGTGTACGTATTATCAGGATTATGATTAAACTGAGAAAATACAAGGTTCCAAATTTCTAAATAACGCTCATTTTCTCCACCTGGATATAATTCGGGATCAGTTAGGTCATTTCCATATGCTTCTCCGCGATCATAAAAGATCTCTGTATTTGGACCACTCGGACCTTCTCCAATATCCCAGAAGTTACCTTCTAAACGAATGATACGCTCTTTAGGCACGCCCATTTTTTCATTCCAGATCTTAAATGCTTCTTCATCTTCAGGGTGAACTGTTACAGATAGCTTATCTGCGTCGAATCCAATCCATTTATCGCTCGTTAAGAATTCCCATGCCCATTGGATTGCTTCTTCTTTGAAATAATCACCGATAGAGAAGTTACCAAGCATTTCAAAAAACGTATGATGGCGAGCCGTTTTACCTACGTTTTCGATATCGTTTGTACGAATAGATTTTTGTGCGTTACAAATACGCGGATTTTGAGGAATAACACGACCATCAAAATATTTTTTTAATGTAGCTACTCCACTGTTAATCCATAATAAAGATGGATCTTCATGCGGAACTAAAGATGCGCTTGGTTCTACATCATGGCCTTTTTCTTTAAAGAAATCTAAATACATTTGACGAACTTGTGCTGACGTCAGTTTTTTCATGATTGGTCCTCCTTTAATACTCTTCTTATTTATAGACAAAAAAATGATGACATAAAAGCATCTATTTTCCCTGTGTCCAAAAGTAATTGCTAGTTATTTGCACACAAAAAAACTCTCATCCCTATAGCAGGGACGAGAGTTGAACTCGCGGTACCACCCTGATTATAAATGCCAAAAGCATTTATCACCTTCATAGCGTTAACGTTGCTGACACGGCAGGTTTTAGCCTGCACTCTGGACTAGCGTTCAGCTGCTCTTTGTTTAGCGCTTCTTTCAGCCAAGGAAGCCCTTCTCTAAAAACCAGTGTGCAACGTACTCGATCCATCATTGTGTTCAAAATATGTAGCGTTTTCTTATGGCGATATTATGACAAATTAACCGCTCTTTGTCAATGTTTGAGCGTATAAGAGCGAATATGCAAAATAGATATTTTAACGACTGCTAAAATTGGCACAGCCAAAATGAGACCCAATACTCCTCCAAACTCTCCTCCTAAAAGGAGCGCAAGCATGATAAACAAAGGATGAATATGAAGGCTCTTTCCTACGATAAGCGGAGACAGCACATTTCCTTCTAGAAACTGCAGCACAAAGATAATAATGACAATGGTAATAACCAACTTTATCGAGATAGTTGCTGCAATAATAGCTGCTGGAACCGCACCAATAATCGGGCCAAAATACGGAATGATATTCGTTACGCCAATAATAAAGCCTAAAAGAAGTGCATAAGGTACATGAAAGAACCAAAGTGCTGCTGTGGCAATCACACCAATAATGAGACAAACAAAAAATTGTCCTCTAATATAATTGCCAAGCGATTCATTCACATCCGATAAAAAACGTTCGCCTGGTTTGTGCCACTTTTTAGGTGTGACATAAGCTGTTGCTTTCTTAATAGAGGAAAAATCCTTCAGCATATAAAAAACAATAAATGGAATAATGATTAAAATCAAAAAAGAGGTAATCAATGATTTTAATCCTTCCGCCACTTTTGTAAGCCACACGTTGAGCGTAGCCTCTACATCATCAATGCTGCCTTCAATTTTCTCATGTACACCGTTTGGAAGTGAAGTTGTACGATCATGAATCGATTCTACCCAATGTCTATATGTATTCGTAAAATGAGGCAGCTGTTCATTTAAATCTTTTACTTGTTCCACAAAAATAGGATACGACTTATAGGCTCCGAACCCGATTCCTCCAAAAAAGATAATGTAGATCAGTAAAATAGCTAGAGGACGAGGCACGCCTTTATCATGCGTTTTTTCAATAAGCGGATGAAGTAAATATGTAATGAATGCTGCAATAAAAAAAGGCAGCAGTGCTTTTAAAAACATGTAAATAACAGGCAGCCATAAAAACTGGACTTTAAAAAAGACTAATACGCACAGCAGTGCTAATAACAGCAGTCCGAATCTATAGAACCATTTGAATGAACTATCTTTCAACGTAAACTCCTCCTCCCTTCTATTTTTTGATAAAGAAAGGAGTTTATACATGCAGTTGTATCTTCTGCCTGCAAAAAAGCACTATTGCAGCTCAGTGCAATAGTGCTTTTTTATTAGTGAATAGCTTTCATCATACGTTTACGCATTTTTTTCATATTTCTTTTTGTAAACATCTCTCGATCATCTGCCATTTTAAATGCATAAGCTCCAAGACCGAAAGCGACTACTGACGGAATGATTCTGCCCATTGCTCTTCCTCCCGGTAAAAAAGAATTAGAAATTGATTGTGCGCTCGTCATCTGAGAACAAATCATCAAGCGAGCTCAATGTTCCATCTTCTTCTACTTGGTGAGTATTAATTTGTCCTTTTGAAATAGTCATTTCAATAAAACAATTCCAGCAGTAATACTGATTTACACCAATTTTGCCAACGTCAATACTTTTACAGTTTGGACATTTAAACAAAGTCGACACCTCTTTATACGTTCTACTTATATAAACGCATTATGTCCACTTTTTTTCACGCCCATACTTTATTTTCTGACAATTAGCAAAGAAGGATGGCAACAAAGGAGTTTATTTAACTCTTTGTTAGCATGCGAAAGGTTACATGAAATCATACGGCGTAACGTTTTCCATCCCAATATTTGCATCTTTCATAAATGGAATTTCGGGATCTTCTATGTCGTTATCCAAGCTTTCTCGAAGCAGGGGCTGTAAATTCGTTTGTCGAACGCTGTCTTCATTCCGGCTGACTCCAAGCTGAAACGCTTCGTCTTCGCCGCATAAAATTAAAAACTGTTTACTTCGCGTAACGGCCGTATAAAGTAAATTGCGTCGCAGCATTCGGTAATAGCTTTTGACAATTGGAAGCACAACAATGGGAAATTCACTTCCCTGCGATTTATGAATGGAACAGCAGTATGCATGAGTTATTTGATTAAAGTCTTGCTTTGTATAAGTTACTTCGTTTCCTTCATATGAAATAACCAGCATATCCTGTTTTTCCGTATTTTCTTTGGCAAAGAAAACTGAGACGATTTCTCCCATATCTCCGTTAAATACGTTGCTATCCGGCTGATTTACAAGCTGCAGCACTTTATCTCCGACTCGGTACGTAATATCTCCGTGCTTAAGCTCTCTTCTTTGCTCAGAAGCCGGGTTAAATAATTCCTGAAGAACTTCATTCAGTTTATCAATCCCTGCAGGACCTTTATACATAGGAGCTAGAACTTGAATATCTTTAGCCGTATAGCCTTTTTTTAACGCATTCCCGCAAACTTGTTGCACGACATTCGTGATGTGCTGTCCTTGACAGCGAATAAAGGAACGATCTCCTTGCTGCCTCGATAAGTCTTCCGGAAGCTTTCCTTTTTTTATTTCATGAGCCAAATCAATAATCGACGACCCTTCCGCTTGCCGGTATACATCTGTCAGACGGACGGTAGGAACTACTTCTGAACTCAGTAAATCTTTTAACACCTGTCCCGGACCTACTGAAGGAAGCTGGTCTTCGTCTCCAACTAAAATAACCTGTAAATTAGCAGGAAGAGACTTAAACAGCTGATGAGCAAGCCACAAATCTACCATCGATACTTCATCCACAATCAATAATTTTCCGTCAATTGGATTCTCCTCATTATGGTCAAATCCTTCTTGTCCGTTCCATTTTAATAATCTGTGAATCGTAACTGCCGGAAGTCCGGTCGCTTCGCTCATTCGTTTAGCAGCGCGTCCAGTAGGTGCCACAAGTAAAACAGGAAAAGCTTCATCTTTTTTATAATCCCCTGGATTTAACGAACATCCGTGAAGTTCTGCATAGAGTTCGACTATTCCTTTAATAACCGTTGTTTTCCCTGTACCTGGTCCACCTGTTAAAAGAAGCATTGGAGACATTAAAGCAGTTTGTATGCCCTTGCGCTGAGACGGTGCATATTGCACGTCTAATCGCTCTTCTAGTTCACCTAAAGCTAGTAAAAATTCTGATTCTGGAAACTGCTCTTCGTATTGCGTTTGGGCCATAATTTTTTGAATAGCTTTAACCAGCCCTTTTTCAGCATAGAAAAGGGGAGGAAAATAAATTTTTTCGTCTTGAATGATAAGCTTTTTGTCTGCTTTTAATGCGTCCACTTCTCTTGTAAGATCCATTTCAGACAGATTCTCATGCCTGCTTTTTCGAAGAAGCTCTGCTGTTTTTCCATACAGCTGATCTGCCGTGACGTATACATGTCCCATTTGATTACATTCTTGCTCAATGACGTATAAAATACCTGCACGCAAACGATCAGGATGGTTGGTTGCCATACCAAGCCTCTTTCCAAGTTCATCGGCCCTGCTAAAACCAATACCTTGAATATCTTCTACGAGCTGATAAGGATTATTTTGAACAATTTCAAGCGCTTCTTGTTTGTACGCTTGGAAAATCTTCATCGAAAGCTGCGGTCCAAACCCGAGGTCTGTCAGCTTTACCATTACTTCTTCTAACCCTTGATGTTCACGAAGCTGCGTTACTAAAGCCTCTGCCTTGTCGGCTGAAAGCCTCGGAACCTCTTTTAGCACGGACTCATTTTGCAAAATACGAAAAATAGCGCGTTCTCCTAGGGCGTCCACAATATTTTCAGCGGTTTTTTTACCGATTCCGTGAAATAAATCGCTTGATAGGTACTGAACAACCCCTTGCCTTGATTGCGGAAGTTCTTTTTTAAACTGCTCAACATGAAATTGCAGACCAAACTTTGGATGCTCTTTGAAGTCCCCGTAAAATGTGTATACTTCATCTTCATTAAGCTTAGGAAAATAGCCTGTAACGACCGTTTCTTTATCTTCAATCTCTAAATTTGTTTTTTTGATCCGTATCCGCGTAACGTTATATAAGTTTTCTTCGTTATGAAAAACCGTTACAATTGACGTGCCGCTTATATAATGACGTTCTGGCTGTGAAGGGTTCACTAGTTCTTCGTTCATGTTATCCTTCCTTTACCCGCTTTCTTAATGTTCTAATGTAGACAGAACTTGTTTAGCATTTGCTGCCATTACGTGATCTGGCTGCACGTTTAAAGCTTCATCTAACATCTCAATTGCTTTGTCCTTATCATCTTTCATGGCATACGCTACGCCCAAATTATAGAAAGCATCGGCATGTTCTGGCTCTTGATTTACTACCTTAAGAAATTCAGCAATCGCTTCATCTACCATTTCGAGCTGTGCTAAACAAAGACCGTACTGAAATTTTGCTTCTACATCATGTTCGTTTAGTTCTACCGCTCGCTGCAGATAAGGCATCGCAAAACGAATTTCTTCCATATGAAACAGCGTTAAACCAAGCATAAAGTAGGCATCGGATGAATCTAAGCCTTTTTTGATTGCTAAATCAAAGTAGTGCTTTGCCTGCTCAAGCTGCTCTGCATTAAAATAAATATTTCCTGCTCCGTAATACGCTGTTGCCGTTTCTTCATCTAATTCAATCGCACGTTCATAAAATTTCAAAGCACGATCCATCTCACTAACAGCCGCTAACAAATTGCCAAAATTCACATACACAATTGGATCTTTTGGATTATCTTCAATTGCTTCTGAAAATGTTTTAGCAGCCTCTTCAAATTTCCCTTCCTGCATATACTGAATTCCTAGCTGATTTTTATCTGTCATTTTTTCGTTCACTCCACTGTTTTAGTTATGATTTAAAAGATTTTCACATCATGAAAATCTAGAATATGTAAGTTATTAGTTTACCCAATAAGTAAAGTATATCATAGAAAAACCTCAGCTATATACAGCTGAGGTTTTTCGTTCTTGCTTATATAAATTATACGTACCAAATTTGCTCTTCTTCTTGAAATACTTTGTCAATAGTTGCTCCGCCAAGACATTCGTCATCTTTGTAAAACACAACTGCTTGACCTGGCGTAATTGCCCGCACGGGTTCAGCAAAAATAACTTTAATTGTATCATCATCGACTTTCTCAACGGTTACTGCTGAATCGGTTTGACGATAGCGGAATTTTGCTGTGCACGTCATTGGTGACGACCAGTCACGGTCGCTTACCCAGCTGACATTTGTTGCTGTAAGAGATGTAGAATAAAGCAGCTCATTGTGAAAGCCTTGATCGACGTATAAAACGTTTTTTTCTAAATCTTTTCCAACTACAAACCAAGGTTCGCCGCTGCCTCCGATACCCAAACCATGGCGTTGACCAATCGTGTAGTACATAAGGCCGTCATGCTTGCCTTTCACTTCGCCGTCAAGCGTTTGCATCACACCTGGCTGAGCAGGAAGATACTGACTTAAAAATTCCTTGAAGTTGCGTTCGCCAATAAAGCAAATACCTGTGCTGTCTTTTTTCGTTGCTGTAGCAAGGCCTGCTTCTTTTGCAATTTCACGCACTTTTGATTTCTCAATTTCTCCAATTGGGAACATTACTTTTGAAAGCTGATCTTGTCCTAATTGATTTAAGAAATACGTTTGATCTTTATTTCCATCTACGCCTCGAAGCATTTTATACTCCCCGTCACGATACGCAACGCGTGCATAATGTCCTGTCGCTAGATAGTCTGCTCCTAGCGTCATTGCATGCTCCAAAAAGGCTTTGAATTTAATTTCTTTATTACACATTACATCAGGATTCGGTGTACGACCTGCTTTATATTCATCTAAAAAGTAGGTAAATACTTTATCCCAATATTGTTTCTCAAAGTTGACTGCATAGTAGGGAATACCAATTTGATTACATACGCGAATAACATCGTTATAATCTTCAGTCGCAGTACAAACGCCGTTTTCATCCGTATCGTCCCAGTTTTTCATAAAGATTCCGATCACATCGTACCCTTGTTGTTTTAATAAAAGAGCTGCTACAGATGAATCAACGCCTCCGCTCATTCCGACTACTACACGTGTATCTTTAGGTGATTTTGTCAACTTCGCCACCTCCGTTTTCTTCATTTTAATTAAATTGTTCGCTAAAAAGCGAAAGAAACGACACAAACCATCAGTGAGGGATGAAGACCCTACTGATGGCTGCTATTTACATCGTTAGTCGCTTAACGATGTTTGCTGTTTGACGTGCGGTTTTTTCAATTTGCTCAGCAGAGTTTCCTAGGCCAAAGCTAAATCGAATAGAAGTTGTTAAACGCTCAGACCCTTTTCCAAACATAGCAACAAGCACATGAGAAGGATCGATTGCTCCCGCTGTGCAAGCTGAACCGCTCGATGCCGCAATTCCTGCTAAGTCTAAATTTACGAGCATCGATTCAACATTTGTTTTTGGAAATGATAAATTTAACACATGTGGCAGAGCATTTTCAAGATGTCCGTTAATTTCAAATGAAATACCTTCTTCTTTCAACACAGCTACCATTATTTCTTTGTATCTTCTATATTCATCTGCACGTGTTTGCAGCGTTTGTTGCGAAATTTTCACAGCTTCTTCAAACCCGACGATACTTGTCATGTTCTCAGTTCCAGCTCGTCGTTTGCGCTCTTGTTCTCCTCCAAATAGCAAAGGAGACAGTGAAACGTGAGCAGCTGCATATAAAAAGCCCATCCCTTTTGGTCCGTTAATTTTATGAGCCGAAACGGATAAAAGATCGACACCTAATTGTTGCACATTTAACGGAATTAATCCATAAGCTTGCACTGCATCCGTGTGGAAATATGCTCCATGCTCTTTTAATAGAACTCCAATTTCTCCAATTGGCTGAATAGCACCTACTTCATTATTTCCAAACATCACCGACACAAGAATTGTTTGATCCGTTAGGGCTGATTTTATTTCATCCACAGATACTTGTCCGTACTCATTAACTGGTAGGTAAGTCACTTCAAAGCCCTGTGTTTCTAAATATTCACACGTATGAAGCACAGCGTGGTGTTCAATTTGCGTGGTAATAATATGATTTCCTTTATGGCGGTTTGCAAGAGCGACTCCGATCAGTGCCATATTATCTGCTTCTGTCCCACCACTTGTAAAAATCAGTTCATTTTCGTGTGCTCCAATACTTGCTGCAATCGTTTGGCGAGCTTCGTCTAAATAGCGTCGACTTTCCCGCCCGTAGTGATGAATACTAGACGGATTTCCAAAGTACTCATGCATAAAAGTCGTCATTTTCTCAACGACTGCTGGATGTATTGGAGACGTTGCTGCATGATCAACATAAATACGTTCCAAAATAAACGCCTCCTAGCTCATTATTAAATATAAAACATATAAGACGCTTGATCATCATCAGAATGATTTGCTAAATCTTCAAGCGTTGTGCTATCTAGCACTTCTTTAACTGCATCTCGAATACGAATCCACAGCTCGCGTTTTGCAGGCTCTTCATCTTCAATTCCTTCTACAGGACTAATAGGACCTTCTAAAACGGAAATAATATCGCCAGAAGTAATGTTAGCAGGTTCATGTGCCAAGATGTAACCTCCATAAGCTCCGCGCACGCTTTTTACAAGCCCAGCGTTACGCAGCGGTGAAATAAGCTGTTCTAAATAATGTTCAGATAAATCATGCGTTTGAGCAATAGTTTTAAGCGAGATAGGACCTTCTCCAAAGCGCTTCGCAAGCTCAATCATAATCGTTAAACCGTAGCGTCCTTTTGTTGAAATTTTCATACGATACACTCCTTCAATACACTTTTTTTATTTATGAAAAAAATAAGACCCTCACGTTGTCACTGAATGCTGTGATGAGTCGTTTTTTACTAAGCTATATGAACTTCTCTATACGCGTTTCTTGCAAATGTAACTGTTGATATTATAACATACTATGCCTATAAGATAAATTTCCACCACCTATTCACCTCTTGTGATACAGTGAAAGAAAAGAAAGGAGAAAAACATGTCTACAAAACCTCTCGCATTTCGAATGCGTCCGACTCATTTAGATGACGTTATCGGGCAGCAGCATTTAGTTGGCAAAGATAAAATGATTTATCGAATGGTAAAAGCAAATCACTTAAGCTCGATGATTTTATATGGGCCTCCAGGCGTCGGGAAAACAACAATTGCCACAGCTATTGCAAAAACAACCAACACGGCGTTTCGTCAGTTAAATGCCGTTGTAAACAATAAAAAAGATATGGAAATTGTCGCCGAAGAGGCCAAAATGTCAGGCAAAGTAATTCTTCTGCTAGATGAAGTTCATCGCCTTGACAAAGCCAAGCAAGACTTTTTGCTTCCTTATTTAGAAAACGGCATGATCATTCTAATCGGAGCGACAACAAGCAATCCTTATCACGCGATTAATCCTGCTATTCGAAGCAGATGCCAAATCTTCGAATTAAAATCTCTTACGCCAGATGATATCAAAATGGCGCTAACAAGAGCACTCAACGACTCATCCAATGGATTTGGGGATAGAAAAATCGTCGTAGAAGATGACGCCATGAACCACTTTGCCAACAGCTGTAACGGTGACGTGCGCTCGGCTTTGAATGCTCTGGAACTAGCTGTTTTATCAACAAGTGAAAGCGATGGTAAAATCGTTATTACCTTACAAACGGCAGAAGAATGTCTGCAGCAAAAGTATTTTTCACATGATAAAAATGGTGACGCTCACTATGATGTATTATCGGCTTTTCAAAAATCGATTCGCGGGAGCGACGTAAATGCCGCTCTTCATTATTTGGGACGGCTAATTGAAGCAGGAGACTTGATCAGCATCAATCGTCGCCTTTTAGTCATTGCCTATGAAGACATTGGACTAGCTGATCCGGATGCCGGCATGAGGACACTAGCAGCTATTCAAGCAACTGAGCGATTAGGACTTCCAGAAGCACGCATCCCGCTTGCAAACGCCGTTATTGAGCTTTGCCTATCACCGAAGTCCAACGCTGCTTACAAAGCATTAGATGAAGCGATAAGTGATATTAAAAAAGGGTTGTCCGGCGACGTTCCCATTCATTTGAAGGATGCTCATTACAAAGGAGCAGAGAACCTTGGACGAGGCGTTGAATATCAATACCCGCATGATTTTGATAACGGATGGGTCCTTCAACAGTATTTACCGGATCGCATCAAAAACAAACAATATTTTCATCCTAAACAAAATGGACAAGAAAAATACTTTTCAAAAGTTTTCAATCGTTTAGAGACATTAAAAAAAGAAAATGGCTGAAACTGTTGCTCAGTTTCAAAGCCATTTTCTTTTTTGTCTTTATCTATTAAGCTGCACTTTTAACGTCTTTTCGTTTTTTCGTTTTTGTTGAACCTTTAAAGTAGCTGTCTAAAAGTTTTGCTACTAAACGAGCGATGATATTAAACAACAGAACCATAATGATTAGAATAGCAGCTGACTTTGTTGCAATCAATCTCGCATCAGGTACAATTCCTTCAGAGTTTAATTTCCAAATGTGGACGGCAAGCGTCTCCGCTGGTCGAAAAATATTAAACGGGTTTACAGGACTCGTTAAGTCGGCATTTGAATTTAACATCGGCGTCGTTAAGCCAGCTGTATAAATCAGCGCAGCTGCCTCTCCAAAGATTCGTCCCGCTGTTAAAATAACGCCCGTGATAATTTGTTGAATCGCTGATGGAATCACTACTTTGACAATTGTTTGCCATTTAGTCGCACCCAAGCCTAAACTCGCTTCTTTTACACTCGCAGGAACAGATGCAATCGCACTTTCACATACGCGCGTTAAACCAGGTAAATTTAAAATTGTAATCACAAGTGCTCCGCCGATAAGCGTATAGCCCCAGCCTGAAAATGTGACGAAAATTAATAATCCAAATAAACCAACTACAATGGACGGTAATGACGCCATTGTCTCAATACATAAGCGGACGAAATTTAGGAAACGACCTTGCTTCGCGTACTCCGCTAAGTAAATTCCGGCTCCTAAACCAAGAGGAATAGAAATGATCAGCGTTAAAACAAGCATGTAAAACGAGTTAAACAGCTGCGGTCCAATACCGCCACCTGCCATCGTATTGCTTGGCTTTCCAAATAAAAAGTTCGGATCCCAAAATCCCCAGCCCTTGGCGATAATTTCAACAACTAAATACACTAATAGCGCCACAACTAGAGCGGCAATGCCATAAAAAATACCTGTCCATATATTATTTACTGTGCGTGCATTTTTGTTTCTCATTGATGAGCACCTCGTTTCCCAATTGCTCGGATAATTAAAATGAACACGAAAGAAATAAGCAGTAAAATCATGGCTAACGTCCACAATGCGTTATTCCATGCCGTTCCGTTTAACGTATTAGACATATCCATTGTTAAAATACCTGTTAATGTTGCCGTTGGGCTGTATAAGCTTTCAGGAAGCTTAACCGTATTTCCGATAACCATTTGAACAGCTAGCGCTTCTCCGAATGCACGGGCAAGCCCTAACACGATACCTGTTAAAATACCTGTTTTAGCAGATGGAATAATAACTCGGCTAATTGCCTGCCATCTTGTTGAACCTAGTCCATAAGAAGCTTCTAAATATTCAGGTGCTACGCTTCGAATTGCATCGTCAGCAATACTTGCAATTGTCGGAAGAATCATGACGCTTAAGACAATAATTCCGGCAATCAAACTAAAGCCCACTCCGCCGAAGTTATCGCGAAGAAGCGGCACTAAAATGGTAACCCCTAAAAGACCGTATACCACTGAAGGAACTCCGACTAAAAGCTCTAAAACCGGTCGTAAAACCGTTGACCCAAATTTAGGCGAAATATAGTTGTTAAAAATGGCAATAGCAATTCCAATTGGAGCACTTATAATAACGGCTCCGATTGATACAAGCATTGAACCCAGAATAAACACAAGTGCCCCGTATTCTTTATTGTTTGGGCTCCATTTTGTTGAAGTCAACATTTCACCGATTGATATATTGCTTTGTAAAAATGACTGTATGCCTTTTTCACAAATAAATACGATAATAGCTAACGTAACAAGTACAATTAAAATACCGCAAAATGTAGAAAGCGTACGGCCAATGTATTCGCTTTTTACATAATTAATGGATTTTTTCCCCTTCATCGCTCTGTCTCCTTACATATTCAGTATATATTCGCTTTTCTTTTTATTTGCTATATACTTTATTAACATTCAAATAGAATAAGACTGACTGTGTTAGTCAGCCCTATTCTTTTTAAAAACACTTTTATTTTTTGAATTCAGTCATTGGGATATAGCCCATATCTTCTACTTGCTTAGCAAAGTCTTTACCAGATACATAATCAATGTACTCTTTTGCACCATCTTTTGGCTCACCGTTTGTAATCATGTACTCATAAGACCAGAACGGATATTTTTTAGAAACAATATTTTCTGTTGTTGGCTCCACACCATCAATATTAAGCATTTTTAAACTTTCTTTTTTATCGCCAATTAAATACGACATAGCAAGGTAACTTACTGCTCCTGGAGTTGAGTTTACTGATTGCTCAACCGCTCCGTTTGAATCTTGAGCTGTACCAACGCTGTCATTTACTTTTGCGTCACCCATTAATGTTTTCTCAAATGTAGCACGTGTACCAGATGATGCTGGACGGTTGATTACGTTAATTTTTTCGTCGTTTCCGCCAACTTCTTTCCAGTTTTTAATTTCACCAGAGAAAACCTTTTGAATTTGCTCTTTTGTTAACGATTCTACTTTTACATCTTTATTTACAACAAGTGCGAACCCAATGCCCGCTACTTTCGTATCGACAAGTTTATCTGCTTTTGATTTATCTTCGATTTTATCGGCTGCTGGAACGTCAGAGTTTCCAATGTCAACTGCTCCTGATGCTACTTGGTTAACACCAGTTCCACTACCTCCACCTTGTACCGTTACTGAAAGGTTTGGATATTTTTCCGTAATTCCATTCGCTGCTTCTTCTGCAAGTGGTTGTAAAGCTGTAGATCCCGCCGCTGTTAACGTACCTGACACTTCTTCTTTGCTGCCCGAACCACTGTCGTTGCTTGCTCCGTCTTTACCACATGCTGCTAGTGCTCCTACCATTAAAAAAGCTGCTAATGTTACTTTAAAACCCTTTGTTTTCATTACATTACCCTCCAATAAATATATGTGTAATTAGTACTAGTCCTTTGTACTCGAACAACAGGTACAAGACACATTATACGAGTAGATTGTTGTCTTTATATGAAGTGAATTTTAAGTTACTGTAAACTTACTTATTTGGGGTTTATTTTTTCTTATTTCTATCAAAACCCTTGATATATAAGACTTTCTGAATATTACTGTAGAAGATACAACAGAAAGAAAGCCAAAACGTAAATTTTATGTAAATAAAGCGTTAAATAAATTTACATAAATCTCTTTTTTTACTACAGTGTAAATTCACCACCAAGCCATATTTTTCAATTTATTAGTACTTTTTATACATATCAAACAGAAGATTCCATCCAAAGCATAAATAGAACAGATATTTCCATAAAAAAAAGAAGGCTGCGATAGCCTTCTTTTTATTGATCACCTACGCGGCGAATCTTAATATTACTTAATAATTCATTGATAACATGACCGCCCATAATTAATCCCGCTACAGATGGAACAAAAGCATTAGAAGATGGGGGCATTTTCGCTTTTCGAATTTGCGCTTGATCGTTTCCTACTTCTTTGCGAACTTCTTCGCGAATAACGATTGGACGTTCATCAGAAAAAACGACGTTAATTCCTTTGCGAATTCCTTCTTTACGCAGACGAGTACGAACCACTTTTGCAATCGGATCTGTATGCGTCTTTGAAATGTCTGCAATTTTAAAACGTGTTGGATCCATTTTATTCGCAGCACCCATACTTGAAATAATCGGAATATCACGTTTTAAACATTCTTTCATTAAATGAATTTTATACGAAATCGTATCGGATGCATCCACTACAAAGTCCGGTTTGTAACTAAAGAACTCTTCATACGTTTCTTCCGTATAAAACATTTGAAGAGAAACGACGTCACAGTCTGGGTTAATATCCAAAATACGCTGTTTCATTAATTCTGTCTTGGGCTGACCTACCGTCGAAAGCAGCGCATGAATTTGACGATTTACGTTTGTAATATCAACATCGTCTTTATCTACAAGAATTAAACGACCTACTCCTGACCGAGCCAAAGCCTCAGCAGAAAACGACCCTACTCCTCCTATCCCTAAAATAGCAACCGTGCTGCCTTTTAAAGTAGCTAACCCTTCTTTTCCTATCGCCAGTTCATTACGCGAAAACTGATGCAACATGTTAAAACACTCCTCTATTAAATACACCAACGTGTATGATTAATTCAAATAAACAACGAAATTGACTATACCATATTTTTAGCAAAACGAACATGAGCATTCGTTATTTCTCCATAAAAAAACTCTATGCAAATCATTACATAGAGGATTTCTTATATGTATGCTAGTCCCGATCGTGCCGTCTCGAGTGCCTTCGTTTTGAACCCGCTCTCGGCAGGTGGGTGCTCTGCTTTAACCATTGTAAGTCCTCGAGATGAGGCATGTACGCTCGTTAAAAACTCCGAGCTCCCAAGCAAAAAATTGTTCGGTCAAAACTGGATTAAGGACGAACACATCAGGACTATTTAGTTCTTGAAAGTATCTTATCACAGAAAAAATCACTTTGCAATTAATAAGTAAAACAAAAAAAATCGAGCCTGTCGTGCTCCAGTGACAGGCTCGATTTAACAGATGGTTTAATCGATTACGCTTCTGTTTTTTGCTTTTTTACCTGCAAATGCAGCTCGTCTAATTGCGCTTCACTTACTTCACCAGGTGCGTTTGTTAATAGACAGCTTGCACTTGCTGTTTTAGGGAAGGCAATTGTATCGCGCAAGTTTGTACGTCCTGCTAAAAGCATAACCAAACGGTCAAGACCTAACGCAATTCCGCCGTGAGGAGGAGTACCGTATTCAAATGCTTCAAGTAAGAAACCGAACTGCTCATATGCTTCTTCTAATGTAAATCCAAGCGTTTTAAACATTTTTTCTTGAATATCACGCTCATAAATACGTAAAGATCCTCCGCCAAGTTCGTAACCATTCAACACTAAGTCATATGCTTGTGCACGGACTTGTCCAGGATCGCTTTCTAACATTGGTAAATCTTCACGAACTGGCATTGTGAATGGATGATGAGCCGCGTAGTAACGGTTGTCTTCTTCGTCATGCTCAAGAAGAGGCCAATCTGTTACCCATAGGAAGTTAAATTTCGTTTCATCAATAATCCCTTGTTCTTTTGCAAGCTTTAGACGAAGAGCGCCAAGTGCATCTGCTACAACTGACTTTTTATCAGCTACAAATAAAAGTAAATCTCCTTCTTCCGTTTGAAGAGCTTCAGCAAATTGCTTTTGCTCATCTTCGTTGAAGAATTTTGCAATAGGTCCTTTTAAGCCGTCTGCTTCAACTTTCAGCCATGCTAACCCTTTAGCACCGTAAATTTTCACGAACTCTGTTAAAGCATCGATATCTTTACGTGAATAGCTAGAAGCGGCACCTTTTACGTTAATCGCTTTTACTTCTCCGCCGTTTTCAACTGCTGCGCTAAATACTTTAAACCCGCAGTCTTTCACAAGCTCTGATAAGTTGACTAGCTCCATTTCAAAACGTGTATCCGGCTTATCTGAACCATAGCGGCTCATCGCTTCATCATATGACATGCGCGGGAAAGGCGTCGTTACATCTAAATCTTTTACGCGCTTCATTACTTTAGACATCATTTCTTCCGTCATTGTCATGATGTCCTCTTGAGATAAAAATGATGTTTCAATATCGATTTGAGTAAATTCAGGCTGACGATCTGCACGCAAGTCCTCATCGCGGAAGCAGCGAGCAATTTGATAATAACGCTCAACTCCGCTTACCATTAACAGCTGCTTAAAGATTTGCGGTGATTGAGGAAGAGCATAAAACTCACCTTCGTGTACGCGGCTCGGCACAAGATAATCACGTGCACCTTCTGGCGTGCTTTTTGTTAAAATAGGTGTTTCAACATCTAAAAAGTCATTTTGATCTAAGAAGTCGCGAATTGTTTTTGTAATGTCATTGCGCATTTTAAGCGTGTTAAACATTTCAGAACGTCGAAGATCTAAATAACGATATTTTAATCGAACATCTTCTGATACTTCCGTTTGATCCGCAATGGCAAAAGGAGGTGTTTTGGCTTTATTCAACACCGTAATTTGCTCAGCGTGAACTTCAATTTTACCTGTTTTTAAGTTCGGGTTAACGGTTCCCTCTTCACGAGCTACAACAGTTCCCTGCACTTCCAGTACGAATTCATTACGTACATCTTCAGCAATTTTTAGCGCTTCAGCAGATTTTTCAGGATTAAATACAACTTGCACAACTCCGCCGCGGTCGCGTAAATCAATAAAAATTAATCCCCCTAAATCACGGCGCTTTTGAACCCATCCTTTTAATAGAACTGTTTCGCCAGTTGCTTGTTCTGTTACATCTCCACAGTAGTATGAACGTTTTGTCATCATGGTTCCCCCTTATACTTGTTCCTGCAAATAGCTAACCAATTGATCAATTGATACTTCTTGCTGTTCGCCAGATTCCATATTCTTTACGTTTACAATTTGTTTTGCTAGCTCATCTTCACCTAGAACAACAACAAATTTTGCTTGTACACGATCGGCTGCTTTGAACTGAGCTTTCATTTTTTTATCTTGATAATCTTTATCTGCTACAAAACCTGCACGTCGAAGCGTATTTACAATTGAAACAGATTTTTCTTTCGCCTCATCGCCCATTGTCACTACATAGCAATCTACGCCAGTTTCTACCGGAAGCTCAATTCCTTCTGCTTCCAATGCAGATAATAAACGTTCAATGCTTAAAGCGAATCCGATACCTGGTGTTTCAGGTCCGCCGATTTCTTGAATCAGCCCATTATAACGGCCTCCGCCGCAAAGAGTTGTAATGGCGCCAAATCCTTCTGCTTCACTCATTAGTTCAAATGCTGTGTGATTATAATAATCTAACCCGCGTACTAGCGTCGGATCTACAACATAGTCAATGTCTAAATCGGTTAAGTACTGCTGTACTTTTTCAAAATATTCTTTTGAATAGTCGTTTAAATAATCAAGAATAGACGGCGCTGTAGCCATCAGTTCATGGTCACGATCTTTTTTACAATCTAAAATACGAAGAGGATTTTTCTCCAATCGGCTTTGACAGTCGCTGCAAAACTCTCCGATGCGAGGTGCAAAGTGATCGATAAGTGCTTGACGGTGAGCTTGACGACTTTCTGTATCTCCTAAACTGTTAACAACCAGCTTTAATTTTTTTAATCCAAGCGATTGGTAAAAGCTCATTAACAGGGCAAGAACTTCAGCGTCGATAGCTGGATCATTTACCCCTAATGCTTCTACGCCAAACTGAACGAATTGACGGAAACGTCCCGCTTGAGGTCGTTCATAACGAAACATAGGACCGATATAAAACAGCTTTGTTGGCTGCGTTGGATTTCCAAACATTTTATTTGAAACAAATGATCGTCCAACTGCAGCTGTTCCTTCTGGACGAAGTGTTAAGCTGCGGTCGCCTCGATCCTTAAATGTGTACATTTCTTTTTGCACGATATCCGTTGTTTCTCCCACTCCGCGCAAAAATAATTCAGTGTGTTCAAACATTGGTGTACGAATTTCTTGGTAGTTGAACGCACGGCAGATTTCTCTTGCTCGCTGTTCAACAAACTGCCAATATTCTACTTTGCCCGGTAAAATATCTTGTGTGCCTCTAGGTATTTGAACTGACATAACGTGATATGCCTCCTATATTTAAAATTTACAATACAAAAAAACTCTCGCCTCTACTATTTTTCCATAGTAGGGACGAGAGTTAATCTCACGTGGTACCACCCTAATTGAAACATATGACATGTTTCCACTCATTTCGTTAACGCACGAACACGTTCATCTCCTACTAAGTTTCCCTTTTCAGAGTGAAGCCTCCTGAGTGTTCTTTCATAAAGTCATCATGTAGAAATGCTTTCAGCCTAAGACATTTCCTCTCTAGCCATGTGTCATCTTTACTACTTTTCTCGATCTTTGGCTTATCAATATAAAAATGTTATACATTCATTTTAATTTAGCAATTGCTTTCTATATTACGAATGAAATGAGCAGTTGTCAAGCACCTTTCATGTTAAGAGCGGTCTAATTGTTTTCTTAGTTTCTGAATATCTCGAAGCGTTAAACCAAATTCAGAAGCCAATTCAAGGGATGAAGCTTCACTTTCTCTATCAATAAAATCATGAAAATGAATGCCAAATACCGGATTTACCTGCTGAAATGATTGTTCACCTTTTTCACTAAACTTCATCGTTTCTTCCTCCCTGCCTACACTTACTTATCCTTTTATTAGCATTGCCCAAAAAAGATGTTTTTACATAAGAGAAAGGATTTTTTTTCTTTTCATCGAATACTCTATTTTGTTATAAAAAGGAGGTCTATCTATTCGCCATCTTAACATGAAGTCTGTATCTGTTTTGGCTGCAAGTATCCTTTTGTTACTGTGCTCTTCCTCATTTGAGCGCCCCAATGTACCGGTGCATCAACCCATTGTTGTAACAGCTGACTCTCTTCATGTACGCAGCGGTCCAGGACGTTCATTTTCAATTACAAATAAATTGACGAAGAATACAAGACTATCCGTTTCAGACCGTCAAGGAGATTGGTATTATGTAGAAAGCTCGGGTATTCAAGGCTGGGTGTTTAAAAAATTCACGAAAATCGTAGCGCTCCGCAGCGTTCAGCCTAGCATGCAAGTAGCGCAGCGCCAGCCTGTTTATACGCTGAGTAAAAGCTTGCAGCACCTAAAGGGCAAAACCATTATTATTGATGCAGGCCATGGAGGAAAAGACAAAGGAGCCATCGGCACACAGGGCACATATGAAAAAGATCTCACTCTCCGAACAGCGCTGATTTTACAAAACAAACTTCAAAAAGAAGGCGCACACGTCATTTTAACCCGCACCCGTGATGAGTACGTTCTGCTTTCACAGCGCACGCTGCAATCGACTAAAGCAGATGCTTTTATAAGCGTTCATTACAACAGTACGAACAGCTCACAGCTAACTGGCCTTATGACGTATTATTATCATCAGCATCAGGACAGTCCACTCACACATTCTATTCATCAGTCACTCATTGAACATGCAAAATTGAAAGACAAAGGAGAACGATTTGGAAACTATTATGTTCTTCGCGAAAATACACGTCCGAGTACATTAATTGAACTGGGCTTTTTAAGCAACGAACGGGAAGAAACGTATATTAATTCCATCAGTTATCAGCAAATGATTACATCCGCTATCGCTGAAGGATTAAATCACTACTTTCAAAACAAAGAAAAAACGCAGACTCATCTGTGAGCCTGCGTTTTTTCTTTGCTTTCTACAATAAGTGTGACCGGTCCGTCATTCGTAAATGATACGTCCATCATTTCGCCAAATGCGCCGGTTTCTACTCGAATATTTTTTCCTGCTAATACTTTATTAAAATAGTTGTAAATCGTTACAGCATGATCTGGCCTAGCAGCTTCCATAAAGTTTGGTCTTCTGCCTTTTCGGCAATCTCCGTAAAGCGTAAATTGAGATACCGATAAAATTTCTCCTTCTACATCTAGAAGCGACAAATTCATTTTGCCAGACTCATCTTCAAACACTCGCAAATTTACAATTTTGTCTGCTACATACTCTGCATCGGCTTCAGTATCCTCATGGGTAATACCGACTAAAAGCATATATCCGTGCTCAATCTCGCCGACCGTCTCGCCTGCAACAGTTACTTTTGCACTCTTTGCTCTTTGTACGACTACTCTCATGTATAACGACCTTTCTTAATGCATAATTCGGCGAACTGAATAAATGTCTCGAAGCTGCTTAATGCGCTCGACCACTTTATGAAGATGACTGATGTTATGAATAGAAATTGACATATGAATCGTAGCCATTTTGTTTCGGTCCGATTTTCCTGAAACGGCTGAAATATTCGTTTTAGTCTCGTTTACAACCTGCAGAACTTCATTTAGTAAGCCTCGACGGTCGTAGCCCGAAATTTCAATTTCCACATTAAACTCTTTGCCCTCTTTAATATGTGTTTCCCACTCTACAGGAATAAGACGGCTTTCAGCATCATCTGTGTGAACGTTTAAACAATCTGCTCTATGAACAGATACTCCCCGCCCCTTTGTAATAAAACCAACAATCTCATCTCCGGGAACTGGATTACAGCATTTAGACAAGCGAATCAGCATGTTCTCTACACCCGGTACGATAACACCGGAATCTTTTCGTTTATGCTGGCGAACACGTTTAGCCGCAGTGTCGCGTGCAATGTCATCAATTTGGATCTCTTGTTCTTGATCGCGCTGCTTTCTCCACTTCTCGGTTAAACGATTAGCTACTTGAGCCGCAGTTAATCCGTTATATCCAATAGCTGCATACATATCATCTTCATTTGAGAAATTAAACTTCTCCGCTACTCGTTTGATATTATCAGCTGTTAATACTTCTTTTAAGTCAAACTCCATTTGACGAATTTCTTTTTCAACCAGCTCTTTGCCTTTTTCAATATTTTCATCGCGGCTTTGCTTTTTAAAGAATTGGCGAATTTTATTTTTGGCTTGAGACGTTTGAGCAAGCTTTAACCAGTCCTTGCTTGGACCATATGAATGCTTAGACGTCAAAATTTCGATAATGTCCCCCGTTTTCAAACGGTAATCAAGCGTAACCATCTTGCCGTTGACTTTTGCTCCAATGGTTTTATTTCCGATTTCAGAATGAATACGATAGGAAAAATCAATTGGAACAGAACCCGAAGGAAGCTCAATGACGTCGCCTTTTGGCGTAAAAATATAAACCATGTCAGAAAACAAATCAACTTTTAGAGATTCCATAAACTCTTCTGCATCGTTTGCATCATTTTGAAATTCTAAAATTTCTCTAAACCACGTTAACTTTTCTTCAAATGAAGCATGCTCAGCTGTTTTTCCCTCTTTGTAAGCCCAGTGAGCAGCAATTCCATACTCAGCAATTTGGTGCATGTCAAATGTTCGAATTTGAACTTCTAACGGATCACCTTTTGGTCCGATAACCGTCGTATGAAGAGACTGGTACATATTTTGTTTTGGCATCGCAATATAATCTTTGAAACGTCCTGGCATTGGTTTCCAGCACGTGTGAATAATCCCTAACACCGCATAGCAGTCTTTAATACTATTTACAATAATGCGCACAGCTAGTAAATCGTAAATTTCATTAAACTGCTTGTTTTGCAGTGCCATTTTACGATAAATGGAATAAATATGTTTTGGACGTCCTGAAATTTCAACTTTAATCGACACTTCATCTACTTGCTCACGAACTTCATCAATAACTTCAGCCAAATATTGCTCGCGTTCCGCACGCTTTTTCTTCATCAAATTGACAATGCGATAATATTGCTGAGGATTTAAGTAACGTAAAGCTGTATCTTCAAGCTCCCACTTAATTTTTGAAATACCAAGACGATGAGCAAGAGGAGCAAAAATTTCAAGCGTTTCATTTGAAATGCGTCGCTGCTTTTCCTGCGGTAAATGCTTCAGCGTACGCATGTTATGAAGACGATCCGCAAGTTTGATCAGTATGACTCGAATATCTTGAGCCATTGCCACAAACATCTTGCGGTGATTTTCAGCCTGCTGCTCTTCTTTAGACTTATATTTAATTTTTCCAAGTTTCGTTACGCCGTCTACTAGCATTGCTACTTCTTCGTTAAAAGCTTTTTCTAAATCCTTTAGTGTTATCTCTGTATCTTCGACCACATCATGTAGAAATCCAGCTGCAATTGTTGCTGGATCCATATCTAGATCAACTAAAATTCCTGCGACTTGAATCGGGTGGATAATATATGGTTCACCCGACTTGCGATATTGTTCTTTGTGAGCTTCTTTTGCAAAATCATATGCTTTTTGTACAAAAGCCACGTCTTCTTCATTTAAATATCGCTTCGTATTGTCAATGACCTGTTCCGCTGTTAGGACTTGCTCATTTGCCATGAAATCACCTTTTATCAACTAGCATTTTTAATTCATATTGTAACTATTATCTTGAAAAAATCCAAGGATGTAAAGCCTTTGCGTCTAATTTATGAAATTTACATCATTTCCATTTTACGTATTCACGTTTTTTAACGAAAAAAGAGCACCTGTATCAGGTACTCTTTTTTATGTGATCGTTCTTCTTAATACGTCATTAATGTGAATACATCGTAACCGTCTAGTTTGTCACGGCCGTCAAGGTAAGAAAGTTCAATTAAGAACGCAGCTCCAACAACAATTCCGCCTAATTCTTCAACAAGCTTAATTGTCGCTTCAATTGTACCGCCTGTTGCTAATAAATCATCTGTAATCAACACGCGCTGACCTGGCTTAATTGCATCTTTGTGAATCGTTAATACGTCTTTACCGTATTCTAAACCGTAATCTACTTTAATTACTTCACGCGGTAATTTTCCTTCTTTACGAACAGGTGCAAAGCCGATACCTAACGCATATGCTACTGGACAACCAACGATAAATCCGCGAGCTTCCGGTCCTACGATAATATCAACTTGTTTATCATTGGCATATTTTACAATCTCATCCGTTGCGGCACGGTATGCGTCACCGTTATCCATTAATGTTGAGATATCTTTAAATGTAATACCTGGTTTTGGCCAGTCAGGTACAATTGTAATATAATCTTTAAAATTCATTCTAATGTTGCCTCCTCATTCAATCGAACGCTTAAAAATATCTTGAAATTGATTTTTAAGCTGTACATATGACGTATAAATAAAGTTTTTTTCTATTTCAATCTGCTGCTGCTTTTGGCGATAAGTCGCAGATTCTATTAAATCACGTTTCGTAGAATTTTTCACTAACGAAATTAAGCCATTGTTTATTGTAACAAATTCTAACTCAAAAAACACCTTTGCCATAAAATCAATCGTTTCTTTCGACCAGCCCTTATGAATTGCTAAATCTTCTTTGTAGCGTTTTAAATCAAAAGGACCCTTTTTCGCTAAAAAGCCGTAGAACCATTTAAAGTGATCGCGAGTTGGGATTGTATCAAAATAATGGTCTTCTTCCGTTAAGAAAATAGCGTATATCCTAGAAGGAATACCTTGGACAAACAAAGCTTCAAGCCACTTCTGTGACGGAGGCAAATCTAATAAAACGATCTGTTCTCCTGCAAACATGCATGCTTTTGCCTGTTCTTCATTTTGAATAAGAACAACATGTTCCATCGGCAGCATCGACTTGTATTTATCAATTGTTGAATCGTGAAAAGCAACAACTTTCATTTGATCTGTGAATACCTGTTCAAAAAAACGTTTGACATCAACCGCGCTGCGATAATCAAACATCTGCCACTCATCTACAGAGATATCTTCTACCATCAGCTGCGGTTTGCGCATATTGTTCCACTCATTAATAGATAGTTCACCTACTAATGATACCTTAGCTATAGGAGATACTTCATCTAATATATAGCCTAACCCAAATCCTACTGCATCAACCGATACACCGCTGTCTTCAAATACGAGTTTTAAATGATTTTTATTCGCGCCAATTTTCCGCATAGATGTTGTATGAACATCTTTAATGAGAACTTTTGGCTTCGGATTATGCATACCAAATGGAGCAAGCGCACTCATTTGTTCAATGTTTTCCAGCGTAATTTCCTCTGTTTTGCATACTGTATCAACTGATGTAATTGGAATAAAGTCCTGTTGAGTTAACACGTTGCTTGCTTGTTCATTAAGGCGTCTGCGCAGTTCTTCTACATCCTCGCTGTTTAACGTCATGCCAGCTGCCATTGGATGCCCTCCAAAATGCGGCAAAATGTCACGGCATTTAGATAAGTTCGCGAATAAGTCAAAGCCTTGGATACTTCTTGCTGAACCTTTAGCAATATGGTTTTCAGAGTCAACACTTAATACAATTGTTGGTCTGTAGAACTTTTCTACGAGCCTAGAAGCAACAATTCCAACAACGCCTGCATTCCATCCTTCTCCCTCTACAATAAGAACGCTATTTTCATCCGGAGGATACATACTTTCAACAAATTCAACGGCTTCTTCCGTAATATCATTTACGATTTGCTGCCTTTCCTTGTTTAACGCATCAATTTCTTTAGCTAAACCTTTTGCTTCTTCAGCATTTGTTGTCATAAGCAAATGAACAGCTGGATCAGCATCTTGAAGACGTCCTACTGCATTAATGCGAGGAGCCATGGCAAATCCAATTGTATCTTCAGTAATTTCTTCGCGTTTTACTCCACATACGCTCAGCAGCGCTTCAATTCCAGTACGCTTCGTGAGCTTGAGATAGTCAAGACCTTTGCGAGCAATTAAGCGGTTTTCGTCGACTAAAGGAACTAAGTCAGCAATCGTCCCAATCACTGCTAGTTCTAACAAATGTTCCGGAAGCTCCCCTAACAGCGCATGAGCGAGTTTAAAAGCCACTCCTACACCTGCCAGTTCTTTAAATGGATATGTACTTCCCGGAAGCTTTGGATGAATAATTGCATACGCATCGGGTAAAACCGGACCCGGCTCGTGGTGATCAGTAATAATTAAATCAAAATCTAATTCACGTGCATACGCCGTTTCTTCGACTGCCGAAATACCTGTGTCTACCGTAATCACCAGCTGATAGCCGCCTGCGTTTATTTTATCAAATGCTGCCTTATTCGGCCCATAACCTTCTGTAAAGCGATTAGGAATATAAAAATCAGTATCAGCGCCGAGCTGCTGTAAAGCAGATAACATAACTGAAGTACTGCTGACGCCGTCCGCATCGTAATCTCCATAGATCATAATTTTTTCATTATGATCAATTGCTTGCTGAATACGAGCTACTGCTTTGTCCATATCGTGCAATAAAAACGGATCGTGGAACGTTTGTGCATCAACGTGTAAAAACTCACGTGCCGCTTCTACTGTTGTCATGCCTCTATTAAGTAATAACGAAGCTACTAGAGGTGTAATATTGAGGTTTTCTACAAATTCATTAACAAGTTGTTCATCACATTCTTGAACATTCCAACGTTTTTTTGACTGTAACATGTCTCTTCACCCCTTAACCCACATTATTATACTAGAGTGGATGAAATGGAGCAACGAAAGAAAATAAGCATATTTTTCTGACAGTGCGCCTTAAATTTTCACGTACAAAAAAAACGTGCGAACACTTCGCACGTTTTTGAATTACTTGCTTTCTACTTCTTTTTGTTCCTCACGCTTCAACTGTTTACCTTTCCACACAAGCCATAGCTGCGCAGCAATAAACACAGATGAATATGCACCAAGAATTAAACCTACTAACAGGGCAATTGAGAAGTTTTGAATGGACTCACTTCCGAATAGAAGAAGTGCTACAACTGCAATCACAACTGTTAACACGGTATTCATCGAACGAGTAAACGTTTCGCGTAAACTTAGATTTACGATAAATGCCAAATCGTCGAACGTTTTGGATTTGAATTTCTGCATGTTTTCACGAATGCGGTCAAACGTAACGATCGTATCGTTAATTGAGTAACCAACAATCGTCAAGACAGCGGCGATAAACGTTAAATCAACTTCTAATCTCGTTAAGCTGAAGACCGTAACGATAAAGAACGCATCATGCAACAGAGCAAGCACGGCTGCAAGCGCCATGTAAAACTCGAATCGAATCGTTACATAGATGATAATTCCGATTGAAGCAATTAAAATCGCAAGCATCGCATTTTTCGCCAGTTCTTTTCCAACCGTCGGCGAAACGGTGCTTACGTTTGGTTCAGAACCGTATTTGTCTTTAAAGTGGTCTTTTAAATTGGCAATTTCTTTTTTATTCAAGACCCCAACTACACGTACGACACCCGTATCATTACTTTTTCCTGTAATAACTACGTCATCCGTTTCGATATCAAGAGACTTCATTTCACGCTGTATCTCAGCCTGCGTAACGGTATGATTTGCCGGAATCTCTATACGAGTTCCGCTCGTAAAGTCAATACCGAGGTTCAGTCTGAACACGGCAACTGAGATAATACCGATAATGACGAGCACGCTTGAAAACGTGAAGAACGCTTTACGGTATTTAACAAAGTCAATTTTATCCCAACGCGTAGGTAAAACCGTTGTGCCGTCATCTTTGCTTAAATCGTGAATTTGCTCTTTCTTTACGCCAAAGTAGCCTGGTTTTTTATCAAACCAGCGGCTGTTTACTAAAAGGCTCATTAGTAAACGAGTACCATAAACAGCAGTTACAAAGCTTAGCACAATCCCGATCATTAAAGTTGTAGCAAATCCTTTTACTGAGCTTGTACCGTAAAAGAACAGTACAAGCGCCGCTAGCATCGTTGTAATATTGGCATCAAAAATGGTCGCAAGTGAGCGACGATTTCCTGCCCGGTAAGCCGATATAACAGACCTTCCTGTTTTCAGTTCATCTTTAATCCGCTCGTAGGTAATAATATTCGCATCTACTGCCATACCTACGCCGAGAATAAGAGCCGCAATCCCTGGAAGCGTCATAACCACATGCATCCAGTCAAATACAACTAAGTTTAAGTAGATATAAAAACTGAGTGTAATAATGGCAATAAGCCCCGGTAAACGGTAGAAAAACAGCATATAAAGGAAAATAATTCCGATGCCGATAATACCCGCTAGTATAGTCGTATGAAGAGCTTCTTCTCCAAACTGCGCTCCAACGGATGTAGAGTATAGCTCATCTAATTTAACTGGCAGCGACCCGGCATTTAGTAATTCCGCCAGCTGCGTTGCACTTTTCACTGTGAAGTTTCCACCTGAAATTTCAACATCTGGCTGTGTTAACACGCTGCTAACAGAAGCTGCAGACAGGTACTTCGGATTTTGTTTTGCTGATTCTTTTTGGTACGAGTCTTTTCCTTCTTCATAATCCAGCCAAATGACAATTAAATTGTTAGGTGCTGGTTTTTGAGAAAGCTCTCGCGTAATCTTTTCAAATTTTTTCGCATTTTTTAACTTTAGTGAGACGCTAGGCTGATTGCTTTGGTCAAACGATTGCTTTGCCCCGCCTTGCGCTAAGTCTGTACCATCCATCAGCACCTTATCGTTCACGTCACGGAACGTTAAGTTTGCTTGAGTTGATAACAGATCCCTGGCTTGCTTTTGATTCGTGACACCAGCTAGCTGAACACGGATGCGGTCGTTTCCTTCAATTTGAATGCTGGGCTCACTAACTCCCAGTACATCGACACGTTGACGCAGCGCTTCAACCGTGCTGTTAAGTGCCTTTTTGTCAATGACATCGCCTTTTTTAGCTGGACTGACTTTATATAAAATTTCAAATCCACCTTGAAGGTCGAGGCCAAGTTTAATATCTTTTGTAATTCCAGTCATCGTTGTTCCGATTGTACTAAACACAAGCAGTACTAAGAGGAAAAAGGCAACGATACGTCCTCTTTTAACCATCGACAGAAAATCCTCCTTCTTATGTAAAAAACATGAAATGATAACAATAGATAAATGACCAATCTAATTATCATTCATAACCTAATGTCTGTCAAATAAAGACCTTATCAAATTTTAATACATGTATTTTACAAACTCTACTTTAATAATTCTTTCCAGTCTTCTCCATTATTAACACTTGAGAACATATCAGATTTATAAGATTCAATGGTTACATAGCTCATCACCTGCGTGATCTTAACAGATAAAATATCATTTACAACTTGATGGAGAGATAGCTCCTTTTCTTTTTTCCATTTTTTCATTTCCAAATAACTCAATAAATCGTTCTCCGTTACTTCTTCATATCCGAGCATATGAAATTCTTCCATTTTGCTGGATACGACAGGCTGTATAAGTTCTTTCGAAGCTGAAATAAATGGATGTGTCATATTGATCCTCCTTTCCGTTTGACATTTTGCGTAAAATTTCTTTCTCGTATGAGGAATACTTGTCATGCTTGGACACCGACGGCGCATATATTCACTGTATAAACCTCAAGAAAGCAGTGAGTATATGTCTAAATTTTTACAGGGAACTATTATTTTAATAATTGCTGGCTTAATTACACGTGTACTCGGGTTTGTCAATCGAATTGTGGTGGCTCGAATGATTGGAGACGAAGGTGTGGGACTTTATATGATGGCGGTCCCCACGCTGGTATTAGTAATCACCTTAACACAGCTTGGGCTACCGGTTGCCATTTCAAAGTTAGTGGCAGAAGCAGAAGCTTTAGGTGACAGGCATAAAATAAAAAAAATACTTGTCGTCTCTTTAAGTATTACGTGTACGCTGAGCGTTTTATTTACGCTCGGACTAATATTATTCGCTCCCGTTGTAGCAAAAACCTTCTTTACAGATTCACGTACGATCTATCCGCTGCTTGCGATTATTCCTGTTATTCCGATCATCGCCGTGTCGTCTGTCATTCGCGGATATTTTCAAGGAAAGCAGCAAATGAAGCCCGCTGCTTATTCTCAAATTATTGAACAAGTGGTGCGAATTACGTTAATTGCTGTCTGTACAAAAGCATTTTTACCTTATGGAATTGAGTACGCCGCGGCTGGCGCTATGCTCTCTTCGGTATTTGGAGAGCTCGCTTCCCTGTTTTACATGGTGTTTATGTTCAAGCGAAAGAAGAAAATAACGGTAAGACGAAAATTTTTTGCTTCTTTACATGCGGGCAAAGATACGTTCCTTGACTTAATGCGAATCGCTCTTCCCACGACAGGAAGCCGCATGATTGGGTCAATTTCTTGGTTTTTAGAACCTATTGTAGTAGCTCAAAGTTTAGCAATTGCAGGAGTAGCGACAGCGGTAGCAACGAAGCAGTACGGAGAATTAACAGGCTTTGCACTCCCTCTCCTGATGCTGCCTTCTTTTGTAACGGTGTCTCTATCCACTTCTTTGGTTCCCGCAATCAGTGAATCTCTTGCACAGAATCAAATGAAACAAATCGAATATCGGCTTCATCAAGCTCTCCGCTTGTCGTTTGTAACAGGCGGACTGGCCGTTGTTGTTCTTTATGTATTTGCTAATCCGGTAATGGAATTGATGTATGGTTCTGACAAAGCTGCTATTTTTGTCAAAGTCATGGCGCCTTTTTTTATCTTTTATTACTTTCAAGGGCCGCTTCAAGCTGTTTTGCAGGCGCTAGACCTTGCAAAAGCCGCCATGATTAACAGTTTTATAGGAGCAGCGGTCAAAACGTCTCTTATCTTCTTACTCGCAACTCAGCCCAATCTAGGCATTATGGGAGCTGGCCTTGCAATTGTTGTGGGAATGATGCTTGTCACTCTTTTACATCTGTCTACGGTCATGAAAAAAATCACGTATAAGCTTCATGTGTTTGAGTATCTTCGCAGCTTTGCTGTAATGGGCATATCAGGCTTTATTGGACACTTTGCTTATATGAACCTTTTCACTTCCATCCCGTTAAGCTTACGAACCATTTTATCAATTGCACTGACAAGCTTTGTATATGTACTGTTTTTGCTGCTTTTTAGACTGATAACAAAAGAAGAATTAAATCGCTTTTCTGTTTTACGTTATTTTAAACGAAAATAAAACGCGGAGCACTCCGCGTTTTATTGTTTCACATCTATTAAATCTATAAAAAATTTTCCGTTGTCGTAGCTGCAATATGAAATCTTGTCTAAGTTTGAATGCCCCAGTTTCTCTAACTCCTGCCTTAACCATTCCGTTGTTTTATGTTCATGCAACAGATGCTCTTCTTGAATAACGCCGTCAATGATAAAAGGCAAATTCAAATTGCCTTTTTTACCTGATTGCTGATCTTTTTCAAACACGGATAGCCTTCCTGAAGATTCTAAAATAGCAAATTCAACATCAGCTACATTTTTTATATTTTTATCTCGTAGCTGCACAAGCAAATCATTGAAGTTATATCGCTGCCTTTTCATTTCATGTTCATTTATTTTTCCATTTTCAATGATAATACTAGGTTTACCATCAATAAAATTTCGCATTCGATTGCTTTTAAGAGACCATATAGCTAAACCAATTTGAATAATAAGAAGCGTTAACATCGGAAGAATTGAATACAGCAAAGGATCTTTTGGGTTTTCAATAGCCATTACTGCCATTTCAGCAATCATAATAAAGACAACTAAATCCAAAATGCTCAGCTCTCCTATTTCCCTTTTGCCCATAACGCGAAAAATAATTAAAACTACTACATACAAAAGCACGGTTCGCGCAACCATGATTAATAGTTCCACTGCAAAGACCTCCTTTATGTATTCCCTTGTAGTTTGTACCATTTATTTTAAAATAGCCTTACTTTTATGCGTCTATTTTGAAGTCATCCCGAATATGCTCGTACTAAGGGTTCACCTATCTTTTTATTTCATGAGGGGGAAACAAGTTGGGTGCAAAACGAATGAGCAACGCTGTATTTGCAGGGGTAGCAACAATCTTAGTGATGGCTTTAGCGATTAGCATTATCTTTTCGCTTATTTTAAAATTCACATCGCTTGAAGAACAGTCCGTACGTTTATTTTTACTTATTCTCTCATTTATTACACTGTTTATCGGAGGATTTATCGCGGGAGGACGAAACGGTTCAAAGGGACTGCTTGTTGGAGGAGCCACTGGTATTTCTTATTCTTTTTTAATGTTTTTGCTGCAATTCCTCGGCTATAGTCACCTGTTTTCTGCACAGCAGCTTTTATTTCACGCTGGGTTTATTGGAGTCGCTATTCTCGGGGGAATTGTTGGCGTAAACATTGCCGGTTCACGAGAAGCATAAAAAAACGTCACGTACATGTACGTGACGTTTTTTTATTAATCTACGCTTCTTACTTCACGAATAGCATTGCGGTCAAATGTTAATTTTGAACCGTCAGTGCTGCGAACCACAACTTGTGACTCATCGATTGCTTCTACCAAACCGTGCATACCGCCAATTGTAACAATCTTATCACCTTTTTTAAGTGCTGATTGCATTTGCTGTACGTTTTTTTGACGTTTTTGCTGTGGACGGATTAACAAGAAATAGAAAATGACAAACATTAAAAGTAATGGCCAAATATTTTGTAAAACACCCATGAAAACTCCTCCTTTTATTTATATTATCAACAGGTACTCATTCATAAATTTGATGAAAATTCCTGTAGTGACCTAGAAATTCTTTGCGTCTGGGCCGTTAAACCCATATTTTTCAAAGAACTCATCGCGGAAATCGCCAAGTCGGTCTTCGCGAATGGCTTCACGGACTTGCTCCATTAAGTTTAGCAGAAAATATAAGTTATGGTAAGATGTTAAACGAATTCCAAACGTTTCATTACAGCGAATTAAGTGGCGAATATACGCTCTTGAATAATTTTGACATGTGTAGCAGTCACAGTTTGGATCAATCGGACCGAAGTCTTCTGCATATTTGGCATTTTTAACAACAAGACGACCTTCACTTGTCATAAGCGTTCCGTTACGTGCAATACGCGTTGGTAATACGCAGTCAAACATGTCAATCCCGCGAATTGCTCCATCAATTAACGAGTCAGGTGATCCTACTCCCATTAAATAACGAGGTTTGTCAGTTGGCAAGTATGGCGTCGTAAACTCAAGCACACGATTCATCACATCTTTTGGTTCTCCAACTGACAGGCCTCCCACAGCATAACCTGGGAAGTCCATTGATACTAAATCAGCTGCACTTTGACGGCGTAAATCTTCAAACTCTCCGCCTTGAACAATTCCAAAAAGACCTTGGTCTTGAGGGCGGCTGTGAGCCTCAAGGCATCGCTCTGCCCATCGGCTAGTACGCTCTACTGAACGTTTTAAGTAGTCATATTCTGCTGGATAAGGTGGGCATTCATCAAATGCCATCATAATATCAGACCCAAGCGCATTTTGAATGTCCATCGCTTTTTCTGGAGATAGGAAAAGCTTGTCTCCATTCAAATGGTTGCGGAAATGAACGCCTTCTTCTTCAATACGGCGCAAATCGCTTAAACTAAAAACTTGGAAGCCGCCTGAATCTGTTAAGATAGGACGATCCCAGTTCATAAATTTATGCAGACCACCTGCTTTTTTAACAATTTCATGACCTGGACGAAGCCATAAATGGTACGTATTACTTAAAATAATGCCTGCCCCCATTGCTTTTAAATCTTCCGGAGACATTGTTTTTACTGTAGCTAATGTGCCTACTGGCATAAAAATAGGCGTTTCAAATGAACCATGAGGCGTGTGGACAATACCTAAACGCGCTCCTGTTTGTTTACAAGTTTTTATATGTTCGTAACGAATTGCTGTCATTGATGTATTCCTTTCATGTTAAATTACACGATTAGCATCGCGTCGCCGAAGCTGAAAAAGCGATACTTCTCTGCTACAGCTTGTTCATAGGCAGAAATGACGTTTTCTCTTCCTGCTAAGGCACTTACAAGCATAATGAGCGTAGATTTTGGAAGATGGAAGTTTGTAATCATTCCATCAATTGCTTTAAATTCATACCCTGGGAAAATAAAAATATTGGTCCAGCCTGAAGAAGCAACAAATTTTCCGTTATGCTCAGTTGCAATTGTTTCAAGAGTACGGGTAGAAGTTGTACCTACTGAAATAATGCGTCCGCCTTTTTCGCGTACGCTGTTTAGTAAAGCCGCGGTTCCTTCACTCACTTGATAAAACTCTGCGTGCATATCGTGCTCTTCTAAGTCGTCAACGCTGACTGGACGGAACGTACCTAATCCGACATGAAGCGTTAAAAATGCAATATGCACACCTTTTGTTTTTAACTGTTCAAGCATCTCTTCTGTAAAGTGAAGACCTGCTGTTGGCGCTGCTGCAGAACCTTGCTCACGGGCAAAAACCGTTTGATAGCGCTCTTGATCATCCAAACGTTCTTTAATATAAGGCGGCAGCGGCATTTCTCCTAACTGTTCAAGCACCTCATAAAAGATGCCTTCATAGTTGAATTCTAGCAAACGTCCGCCTTGATCGCTCGTTTCTTTACATACAGCAGTCAGACGTCCGTCACCAAACGAAATAACCGTTCCTTCTTTTACTCTCTTAGCCGGTTTTACAAGCGTCTCCCACGTATCGCCTTGTGTTTGTTTTAAAAGCAATACTTCAATATTAGCACCTGTATCTTCTTTTGTGCCAAATAAACGTGCAGGAAGAACACGCGTATCGTTTAACACTAAACAATCTCCTTCTTGCACATAATCAAGAAGGTCATGAAACATATGATGTTTCACATTTCCTGTTTCTTTGTTTAATACCATGAGTCTTGATGCATCTCGCTGCTCAAGTGGTGTTTGCGCAATCAATTCTTCTGGTAAATGAAAATCAAATAAATCTACTTTCAAAATGTTCACCTGTTTCTACTTAATTATTTAAACCTGCCAATTACATAAAAAATAAGTGATAACACAACGCTTACTAGGATACATGTCACAATCGGGAAATAAAAGGTTGTATTTCCTTTTTTAATAAAAATATCGCCAGGAAGCTTGCCAACGAACTGCCATAACAGCCCAATGACTACTAAAATGCCTCCTAATGTGATCAGCATCTTAGGCATATCATTCACTGATCAGGCACCTCCAGCTGAAAATGATCATAAACCAAAGGAGTCACAATTCGTCCTCGAGGCGTTCGCTGCAAAAAGCCAATTTGTAGTAAATAAGGCTCGTATACATCTTCAATCGTGTGAGATTCTTCACCAATAGTAGCTGATATTGTATCTAAGCCTACAGGCCCGCCTCTAAATTTTTCAATAATCCCTCTTAATAATTTATGGTCAATATGATCAAGACCTAAACGGTCCACCTGTAACATTTCTAATGCTTCAGTAGCAAGGGTTTCAGTTATAGCTCCGTCTCCTTTTACCTGGGCAAAATCTCTGACTCTTCGAAGCAAGCGATTCGCAATACGTGGAGTTCCCCTAGCACGCCTAGCCATCTCAAACGTCGCTTTCTGATCAATCTCTACATCTAAAATAGCTGCTGTTCTTTCTACTATCGAAGCAAGATCTTCTTCTTGATAGTATTCCAAACGGCTTAAAACGCCGAAGCGATCACGTAAAGGAGAAGATAAAAGCCCTGCTCTTGTTGTTGCACCTACTAGCGTAAACGGAGGCAAATCAAGACGGACAGAACGTGCACTCGGCCCTTTTCCAATCACAATGTCCAAACAGAAGTCTTCCATTGCTGGGTACAGTACTTCTTCAACTGAACGATTTAATCGATGAATTTCATCAATAAAAAGCACATCTCCAGGCTCTAAGCTGGTTAAAACCGCGGCTAAGTCGCCTGGACGCTCAATGGCTGGCCCTGAGGTCGTTCGGATTTGCACGCCCATTTCATTAGCGATAATAGTGGCAAGGGTTGTTTTACCTAATCCTGGAGGACCATATAAGAGCACGTGATCTAACGTTTCGCTTCGCATTTTGGCAGCTTTAATAAAAATGTCAAGATGGGATTTTACTTTATGCTGACCAATATACTGCTGTAAGGTTTGCGGCCGCAAACTTTGCTCGATGATTTCTTCTTCACCAAGAACATCTCCCGTTACAATACGATCGTCCATTTTACTCCTCCCTTACTTATTGTTTCAATAATCGTTTTAGCGCTTCTTTAATATACTGATCTGTTGTCATCGTTTCCTTCATTAAAGCTGGAACAATTTTTTTGATTTCTCTTTCTGCGTAACCTAATACTTTAAGTGCTTCAATCGCTTCATCGAGTGCTTCTGAACTTTGAGATTTGACTTCTTGTGCGTCCAAATCTGCAAATAAAGAAGGAACGGCATCTGGCACAATATCATGCAGCTTTCCTTTTAAATCTAGAATCATCTGTCGAGCTGTTTTTTTACCTACTCCTGGAAACTTAACTAAAAACTTCTCGTCTTCCTCCTCCACAGCTTGGACAACCTGCGCTGGATTACCTGACGCTAAAATAGCTAAACCGCCTTTTGGGCCGATTCCTGACACGCTAATTAACTTCATAAATAAATCCTTTTGTTCTCGCGAAGCAAACCCGTAAAGTGCAATTACGTCTTCTCTTACATATTGATAGGTGTAAACCGTTTTTGGTTGTTCATCAATTGAAAACACGTATGGATTCGGCGTAAAGACCTGATAGCCTATTCCGTTGTTTTCAATTACTATATACTCAGGATTTATATATGTAACCGTGCCTTTGATATAATCAAACAATAAGCTCTCTCCTTACTCACGTACGCGCGGGCAGTGACCTTCCATCTTACCTATGAAGAGTCCTGCCCGCATCGTTCTCTATTTTCCTTTACAGTTCCTTTTAAAAAGACGTTCAAGAGAACGTTCGCCTCTTTTCATCTTTCTCAACCCACTTTTACAATAGCTGTAAAAAATAGAACCGCCCACTTTTATTGATGAATGACCTTTTAAGTTATATACAATACTAGACTGCTGAATACCATTTTAACATATCGCCAAAAGCAAATAGAAGCAATTTAGAATGTTGAATTCAATAATTATTTTACCATACTAAAAAACGGCTGCTTGATCGAAAGCGGCCGCTGCTGGAGCTGATAGATTTTATAGAAATTAATGAGGGAAAGATATTCATCTTTTGATTGAACGCGAATACCTTTCTTTAATTGTTCATGCTGATAGCTTTCAAGCCTTTTGATGTCAATTTGAAAAAACGACTGTATAATGTGCTGCGACGAAGCTGGCTTGCCTTCAAATGCTGAGAGAATACCGTTAACAGAAAGCCCTACGTAGCCGTTGTCTTTTAAAATAGGTGAAATATCGTCTATGCTTGTTCTAAAAACTAGCTCTCGATCGGTTTCTTTAAGCAGTCGCCAATTTTTATATTTTTTCATTAATTGTTTTTTTGTCATAGAAGGGCTTTTGATCATCTCTTGACTTACGACTCCATCCACATACACGCGCTCAAGAAATAATGTCATCGGCTCCTTTTCATTCGCATCTGCACGGTATGGCATTATACAAAGCACAATACTTACTAACATTAAAAAAGCTGCTTGATGAATGACTTTCTTCACTCACCTTCACCTCACACGTTAATCATACTCTTTTTAGTATTATCTAAAAAGGTTTTGTGAAAATCTACACTAATAGTTTGACCTACTTATTTTCTTTTATCCTCTTATTTTATGAAGCGAATCCTTTTCACGATATTATGTTAAGAAAACATGGAGTATTTGTTACATTTGCACACTATTTGTAAAATTTTCTCTTAAACGTTTTAATTAAATTTTCGCAGGGTATGTACATAGTGGAAGTAATTGTAAGGACTTCTATTATCTATTTTCATAAAAAAGGGAGCTGAAGTAATGAGAATGAATAAACGTGTAGTCGGAACTTTTTTTTCAGAAAAAGAAGCTTTAGATGTTATCCATAATTTAAAACGTCAAGGTTATCGAGAAACAGACATCATGGTCATTTCTAATAGTAAAAGCAATACATTTCAAATAGGTCATGATACAAATGTAATTATTGAAGCTGGTTCGCCTGCCGTAAGTTCATTAGCTGGCGTCATGATGGATAACTTTTTTACCATGATGACAGGCGGCATGGGGCTCAAACAAGGAAGCGGCTTGAAATCAAAATTAATCCGCATGGGCATACCAGACATCTCAGCCGTGCAGTGCGAGACAGATGTAGCTGCTGGTAAAATTCTAATTTTGATAGATGCCGTAAGCTCTGAACAAACTCCAGCGTACGGAACCTATACGGAACACAACGAGCATAGAGCTGTCCAACTGCGTGAAGAAAAATTAGATGTCTTAAAAGAACGCGTTCAAGTAGGTGAAGTAAAACTCCACAAAAAAGTAATAGAGGAAGAAAGAACTGTACACGTTCCTGTTACAAGAGAAGAGTTTTATATTGAACGCCGCCCTGTAATTGACGGAGACTATAACGCTGGCCCACTTACAGAAGATGAAATTATTCGTGTTCCAATCATGGAAGAACGAGTAGAAATAACCAAAAGACCAGTTATTGTTGAAGAAGTAATTATAGGAAAAAAACTTATTCAAGAAACAAAAGAATGGACTGAAACGATTAAGAAAGAAGAAGCAAGCGTAGAACCTGATGGACTCGCGAGCCCTGAAGTATACGAAAATATGATGAACTATACAGACCATACTTACGCTCAAGTTTCTGCAGCTCTAGCAAGCGACGTGGAAGCTGAATACGAAAATAGTCAGACAACTAACAACGAGAAGCCAAACACACAAGCTAATAAGACAAGCTCTTCTGCAAAAAATGTTAAAAATACAAAGAGTGTCGCTACGGCACCAGCAGATACGAAAAAAAGAGAAGGTCGCCTCAAACAAAACGAAACTAACGCTCAAAATGAAGAAGCGGAATCTAAAACAACAAACAAATCTGCTTCTAACAAGAAAAATTAATAGTTACATGTTCGAGGAATAGCTGCCTGGCTTCAATGGCAGCTTTTTTATATGTATTCTCATCAAAAAAACAGCCGCCCTTCACAGACAGCTGCTTCTTCATTTAACGATGTTTATGATTGACATTCTCATCGACTGATTCAAATAGACCATTGAAATTAGTTTGAATCGTATTTCGGTCTTTTCCATTTCGAATATCGTCATCAAGAGAACGAGCATTCATAAATACATCGTGATCTACTTTTACTTGAACATTGTAGTCCTTCGCAATAGGCTTTACTTTATCGAGCACATTTTGTCTTAAACGGCCGTTATTTATGTCTTTGGCAGGATCCACAGCAACTAATAGCTGATCTCCACGGACAACGGCGCGACTATTTTCTACACCTTTAACGCTTGCAGCTCGATCAGCCACTTTTTCCGTAAAGTCTCTTGGATAATCTTCACCGTAATACATATTAGCCACGCCATTTGTACGATCATTTGTATTATTGATGTTTCCATAAGGGTTTGTCGGATTGTCAAAACGTCCATCACTTACGTTTAACGGATAATTAGGTGTTCCATTCCCATCTAAAACTTCAGTCATTGGACCTTTCGGATTATCTACGCGATGTTCATTCGCTTTTTCATTTGTATGATACCCAACAGGCTGTGTCGTATCTGTATAGCGTTGTTCCATACCTTGGTCTTTGTTATTGCAAGCGCCAAGTCCCATCATACATGCAAAAGCTAAAGAAGTTGCTACATACCTATTCAACATAATCGCCCCCTAATTTAAGCTCTATTTACTCTGAGCTTACTATTAGGATTAAAAGACAAGCCGTTTCTTATTCGATGAAGTGTTTATAAACTCTTTACATGTCATGTAGGTTTTGTAAGTGCTGGTAAATCAATCGATAAAACCGTGTACGCTGTGACCATTCTTCAACTGATTGCTGCATTAACCTTTGACGGTTTGCCCATGATAAAGCAGAGGGGTTTATATTCCAGTTTCTCATCAGCATCGATGGAAATAGCAAAGAAGCAAGAAAAAAACGCTGCTTGCTTAATTCTTTTATTTTCGAGTGTTGAAGTAGTTCTTTCATCGACCACTGGACGTAAGGCAAAAAGCGCTGGGCCAGCTGAACATAGTCATAAAGAGCAGGAGCTTTAGCCGCTAAGTCAAAATCAATCATAACAATACCCAAGTGGTTTGTTTTCAAGAAATTATGTGAAGCAACGTCACCATGAATAATGGAGTGGTTCAACTGACTATCTCTGAAACGCTCCATTAAAACTAAAGCTTTTTCCCCCCAAGTCACAATATCTTTATATACATGAAATTGATTACACTCTTTAAATATATACGACGTTTCTCGAAAAGAGGAAAGCCGCTTTTTCCATTTTAAAATAAGATCATATTCAGGAAGCTTTGTATACGCAGCTATTTTCTTTTTACGAACTTCTCCATGATAGCGGATCAATGTTTGTAATACCTCTTCCCGATCCTGAAAACTTTCGTACGTTATCTCTTTTACTTGCTTAACAAAGGGCATCATCGCCCAATACAAATGACGGTCCTTTATATAAAGTTCACCTTCTGGGTAAGTTTCAAAATTAACCGCATACCCCTGCTTAATTTGAGATAAAACGTGATAAACATGTTCAATTTTACCTTTGTCTCTGTATGCTTTTATTACTTTTCTTCCTTTATTCGTATCCGCGATGATGACGTGAGGCTTTTTCATACGGTAGGTCTCAACGTGAATATCTCTTTTTTTCAAATAGAGAAAGAGACGATTTAAATTAAAATCGTCTCGTCTATAATAATCAATCTTCATCTTCGTCGTACTCATCATATTCTGGAATACTAAATGCATTTGGGTCAAACGCAGGATACGGAGGTACACCAATCATGCCATATGGGGCTGGATAGAGTGCCCTTGGATCCTGAAAGCCGTAAGGTACCGGCTGCTGATACTGTGGATAAGGCTGCTGTGTGGCATAGTCGTCAGGTCTTGGTTCACCGCAGCCGCAGTCTCCTTGCTGCTGTGGGACATAGTGCTGCCCATAATGGTAAGGCACGTTTCCAAAACCTTCCGAAGAACTTTCATAATGTCCACCTGTCATGGCTCCCTGCACTTGTGGATACATCGGTGCTTGATGATAGGCCGGATAAACGGGCTGCTGATATCCCCATGGAGGCGGACAAGGAGAGCATTGTACCGGTCCATAGCAGCTGTGTGGCATCATTGGATACATTGGCATCGGTGCCATATGAGCACCCATTGCATGTTCTTCAAACGATTCGTTTTCATAACCGTGATGATACATTGGAGCCTGTTGATACATTGGCATTGGATACGGCTGTGGTGCATACATTGGCGGATGACACGGCATATAATTAAATCCGTAGCCTGGCATCACAGGCGATATCGGCGTGATTGGATAACATGGCATTTGAGGAGGCATTTCGATACTCTCCATTTCAGGACTTTCTGGCGATTCATGCTTTGGCAGTTCTTTTGGCGCTTCTTTTTTTGGAGCCTGCATCGCCATATTAACCGTGTAATAGTTGTTAATATCAATCTCAGGTGCAATTGGCTTTAATTTAGGAAGCTTTGGCGCAACTGGCATTTCTTTTTTAGGCTGAACAATTGGTGCTTCTTTTTTAGGCTGGGCGACCGGCGCTTCTTTCTTTGGCTGCGCAATCGGCGCTTCCTTTTTCGGTTGAGCAATCGGTGCTTCTTTTTTAGGCTGGGCAATTGGTGCTTCTTTTATCGGTTGCATAAACGGTGTCTGAGCAGGCTGATTAGCTGATTTATTGTCATCTGAACTTTCATCAATTTCCGTTACTGGATAAGCTTTAGTGGATTGGTCACTATAAGGGTGTTGAACTTTAGGCATTTCTTTTATACCAGGTGAAGGAGCTCCTTCTTTTTGAACAGGCACTCCGCTTGTCGGCACTTTAATTTTCATTCCAGGCATGATCATGTCTGGATTGCTTAATTGAGAATTCGCTTTTTTTAACTCTTCAAAATTAACCCCATACTTTTCAGCGATTTTCCAAAGGGTATCCCCTTTTTGAACGATATGGATTTTCAACGTCATTCCCCTCCCGAGTAGAGTCTCTGCCATCTATATGTGCAAAATCAAAGTAAGTTCTGTTTGTTCATCACAAGATATGCCTTGAACCATTTTTTTATTCATTTTGCCCACAGTTTGGTTCAAGTTTTTATGATAAAGAAAAAAAGACTTATCAACACAAACAATATGTCAATAAGTCTTCTTTTAGACCTTCTTTGTTTAATTGTCTTAAAAATCTTTATGCTCGTTCTAGCATATTCGTTAGGGCTTTGATAGCACCTTCTGCTGTATGTTTATCCACCTTGATTTGATTTACTTCTTTTCCTTCTTCGATGCTTTCTAAAGCCCACAGCAAGTGAGGCAAATCAATTCGGTTCATCGTCAAACAAGGACACATATAGGGATTAAGTGAAACAATTTCTTTATCCGGATGACTGTTGATAATCCGTTTCACTAAGTTCATTTCCGTGCCAATGGCCCATTTAGAGCCTGAAGGAGCTTGTTCAATTGTATCAATAATATATTTTGTAGAACCTGCATAATCTGATTTTTGCACCACTTCATGGGAACACTCTGGATGAACAATAATATTCATCCCAGGCTGCTTCTCGCGTAAATAATCAATATTTTTAACCGTGAAATTTTCGTGCACAGAACAGTGACCTTTCCATAGAATCACCTTGATGTTGTTTATATCGCCTTCATATTCAAGCATTTCTTCAATAGGATTCCAAATGGCCATTTCATCTAGTCCAACACCTAAATCATAAGCTGTGTTTCTGCCCAAATGCTGATCTGGTAAAAAGAGAATGCGCTCTTTTTTAGAAAATGCCCACTCCACCATATTTTTTGCATTTGAAGATGTTACTGTTGCACCATCATGTTCGCCTACAAAAGATTTAATTGCAGCTGTAGAATTTACATACGTAAGCGGAATAATCGTATCTCCGAAAAGAGCCTGCAAGACAGGCCATGCCTTTTCTGTTTGCTGAATAGTAGCCATATCAGCCATTGAACAGCCAGCTCGCATATCGGGTAAAATGACTTTTTGGTTTTCATCTGTTAAAATATCAGCTGTTTCTGCCATGAAGTGAACGCCGCAAAACACAATATGCTCAGCTTCTCTATTTTCAGCCGCTATTTGAGCCAGCTGTAAGGAGTCTCCTACCGTATCTGCAAACTCGTACACTTCGTCTTTTTGATAATGGTGGCCGAGCAGAAACAATTTGCTTCCGAGTTTTTTCTTGATTTCTAATACTCTTCTTTTCATTTCATTTTCTGTGAGCTCCGTATATTTAGCGGGCAGCGTTTGCTGCTGAAGCGTTTGTAATAAACTCATCATTTTCTGTTCCCCTTTCTGTTAATAAGTCCAAGCTGATATCGATAGACCCTGCTGAATGCGTTAAAGCTCCAAGTGAAATATAGTCCACTCCGCTGTCTCTAAAAGAATGGAGCGTGCCAAGCGTAATTCCACCGGATGCTTCTGTGACAATATGAGCGGGAACCAGCGGTATCCAATCTTTAATGACTTCTGGAGAACAGTTATCGAACATAATGACATCTGCTCCTGCCTCTATTGCTTCTAGCAATTGACTTTTATTTTCAATTTCTACTTCCACCTTAACCATATGTCCAAGCTGATCTCTTACTCTCACAACAGCGTCTAGAATAGATCCTGCATGTGCAATATGGTTATCTTTTAACATGACGCCATCGTACAAGCCAAAACGATGATTATAACCTCCTCCAGCACGAACGGCATACTTCTCTAACATTCGCAGACCAGGCGTTGTTTTTCGCGTGTCACATATGCGGGTATGTGAGCTGCCAAGCATCGCTACGGCTTTGTGCGTCATCGTGGCAATGCCGCTCATTCTTTGAAGTAAGTTTAAAATTACCCGTTCACCGGTCAAAATAGATCGCACGGATCCTGAAACGGCAGCTATTTTATCTCCAGGCTTAAGAACATCTCCATCTTTTTTTTCGAAATCCACTTTCACATTAGGGTCTATTAAATGAAATCCTTCTTTAATCAATTCCACTCCTGCGATAATACCTGATTGCTTTGCCGTAAACACAGCCTTCCCTTGGTCAGACGGAGAAAAAATAGCTTCACAAGTTATATCTCCATCTCCAATGTCTTCTATAAAAAAAGACTGCAACAGTGTTTGTAATTTCAACGTGTTCATTATGCTACCTCACCTTTCTTTTTAGATTTCCTTGCTTATAAAATCAATGATTGTTTTGTTGAAGCGGCAGACTGCTTAATAATTCGCTTATGCTCCCACTCTTGCTTTTCATGTGGAAAGTCACTTCGGTAATGACCTCCTCTACTTTCTTTTCTTGCAAGAGAGGACTCGGCAATAAGCAGACCTGCAGTTAGCATATTGCAGATGGTTGCAGCTTCCCTCGAATATATAACTTCTTGATCAAGAGGTATTCCATCCAAATAATTTGTGAATTCATGCACAATGGTAGCCAATTCGTTTTCATGACGAATGATTCCTACACAATCCATCATTTTATGCTGAATTTGTCTTGTGGCAGGCAGGATTTTAGGCATGCCTTTATAGACGTAACGAACGGGAGTATAACGAGATACCGTTCTCGCTTTATGTAAAATATGACGCCCTGCCCGTTTTCCGAATACAAGACACTCTAACAATGAGTTGCTTGCTAGACGATTTGCTCCATGAACGCCTGTAGAAGAAACTTCCCCCACGGCATACAATCCTTCAACACTTGTTTGTCCGTAAGCATCTACTTCAATTCCACCCATTAAAAAATGTGCGCCCGGAGTAACAGGTATTCGTTTTTTGTCCAATTGAATTTTATACTTTCGACACAGTGCCGTAATCGTAGGAAATTTTTGTTCAAAATGAGCCACTTTTTCAATGTCTAAAAATACGGATCTTCCTTTTTTCATTTCATTAAAAATCGTCCTTGCTACAACATCTCGCGGTGCTAAATCCTTAAAGAGATGAACGCCTTCCATTATGCGTTCATTCCATTCATTTACCAGTACACCACCTTCACCTCGAACCGCTTCGGATACTAGACCTTTCGCTTCCTTTTGATACAAAAGGGTCGGATGAAACTGAACAAATTCTAAGTCCGCTAATTTTGCTCCAGCCCTGTACGCAAGCGCTAGCCCATCTCCTGTCGCAAGCGGCTGGTTAGATGTATGCTTGTACAAAGCGCCGATTCCTCCGGTAGCAATAATGGTTTGGCGAGCATAATATATAGTAATTTTGTTGTTTTCACCTTGTCCGATAGCACCTCTACACGTTCCATCTACAGTTACTAAATGCTGAATCATTTCGTTTTCAATCACTGTAATATATGGCAGTACTTCTTTTTTCAAAAAAGCGAACAGCGCTTGTCCTGTTGCATCCCCACCTGCATGCAAAATACGATTGACACGATGGGCTCCTTCTTTTCCAAAATGCAGCGTACCATCTGGATTTTTATCAAACTTCATTCCTTTATGAATCAATTCATTTACTACAGCCGCACCTTCTTCCACTAAAGTGCGTACCGCTTGTTCATTGCAATGCTTATTGCCCGCAATCAACGTATCATAGAGATGTTCACTCCAGTGATCGCTGCTTCCAATAGCAGCTGCTACTCCGCCTTGAGCAAGAACTGAGTTATTGCGGTCAATTTTCCCTTTCGTTACCATTACAACTCTGTTATGACGACACAGTTCATAAGCTGCAGAAAACGCTGCTAATCCGCTTCCAATAATTAAAACATCCGTCTCTAACATTTTACACCTCTTTATTTACATGTGTCTTGACACCTATATTTACATATTATTAAATGAAAGACAAGAAGTTTTTTTATCGGGGGGAGAAAATGATTTATCTGGACTATGCAGCAACAACGCCAATGAGACAAGAAGCAATTGAGGTATATACTGAAGCGGCAACGAGCTATTATGGAAATTCCAGCAGTCTTCACACACTTGGAACACAAGCAGAGAATCTGCTTACACTATGCAGAAAAAAATTAAGCCTGTTAGTAAATTGCCGAGAGGATGATCTTTTTTTTACAAGCGGGGGAACAGAAGCTAATTACTTAGCTATTCACTCTCTTTTAAAAGGAAACACTAGCAAACGAAAACATTTGGTTACAACGAAGCTTGAACATTCTTCAGTTCTTCATACGTTGCAGCAGCTTGAAAAAGAAGGCTTTTCCTTATCTTACGTACCTGTAGATCAAAACGGCGTTGTGTCTGTAGACGACTTAAAGAAGACGATTCGACCTGACACTGTGCTAGTAGCCATTCAGCATATCAATCATGAGCTCGGTACAATTCAGCCAGTTGAGGATATTGGCCATTTTTTATCTAAAAAAGAAATTCTCTTTCACTGTGATTGTGTTCAATCTTTCGGTAAGCTTCCTATTGATGTTAAAAAGCTGAAAGCTGATAGCATCTCAGTTTCTAGTCATAAAATTTACGGACCAAAAGGTGTAGGAATGGTATACATGAATTCAAGTTCTTCTTGGAAGCCTATTTACCATAAAGCAACTCATGAAAAAGGCTTTCGCCCTGGGACTGTAAATACCACAGGCATTACTGCCTTTACTGCAGCAGCTGAATGCGCATATGCAGAAATGAAGACCGCTCAAAGCCATTATGAGCGCTTAAAATCGTACTTACTGGAAAAACTAGAATCTCTTGCTCCTTTTATAGAGGTAGAAGGCCTTGGGAACTCTCATTTTCCTGGAATTATTGGACTGACATTTTCAAACATACAGGGTCAATATGTTATGTTACAATGTAATCGTCACGGAATTGCTATATCTACGGGAAGTGCCTGCCATGTAAATCAGCAGGAACCATTAGCTTCTTTACTTGCGATTGGCAAATCGACTGCGAATGCTAAGAACTTTGTACGTCTTTCATTTAGTCAACATTCAACGTTTAAGCATATTGATCGACTCATATCCGTTTTTCATTTATTACAGCAAGAATTTATGACAGTGTAAAAGGAGGGATTAAAGGTGCCAGGAACTCAAAAAAAAATTCTTGGAGAAGAAAGAAGAGAACTTATTCTACAATGGTTACAAACAGAGAATAAACCAATGACGGGCAGTGAGCTTTCGAAAAGAACAAACGTTAGCCGCCAAGTCATTGTACAAGATATTTCGCTGCTTAAAGCTAAAAATGAGCCCATTATCGCAACAAGCCAAGGATATATTTATATTCAAAATCCATCTCAAACTACCGTGCATCAGCGAATTATTGCCTGTCAGCATACGCCAGAAGATGCTGAAAAGGAGCTTCTCCTGCTTGTTGACCACGGCGTTCTCGTAAAAAATGTAACCGTTGAACACCCTGTGTATGGTGAATTAACGGCTTCCGTTATGATTCAAACCCGAAAAGAAGTAGAAACGTTCATAAAAAAAATTCAAGAAACAAACGCAACTTATTTATCTCAGTTAACAGAGGGGATTCACCTTCATACGATTGAAGCAGATACAATTGAAAAACTGAATGCTGCCTGCTTAGCTCTTGAAGCGGAAGGTTATTTAGTTTCGAATGAGTAAAAAGGTGTTATAACAAAAAAAATCCCGCTTTAAAGCGGGATTTCTGTTTCAAGTAGTGTATGAGGATAGCTTCCTAACAGCTCTACGCTACAGCCTAGTGCCTCAAGTTCAGCCATAGCCCCAGGGATTAATACTTCATCCATTTTTTGTTCAATATCAACGATAAAGAAATAGTTTCCAAGCCCTGTTTTCATGGGACGGGATTCAATTTTAGACAGATTTAGCTTACGCCAAGAGAAAGCTGAAAGCACTTGATGAAGCGCTCCTGCCTGATCAGATGGAAGTGTAATCATTAACGTTGTCTTGCACCCGTTTCCAGCTAAAAATGGCACCTCTTGCCCTCCATCTTTATGCAAAATAACAAATCTTGTTGTATTATGATCATAATCATGAATGTTCGGGCAAGCAATATGTAATCCATATTCACGGGCTGCTAATCCATTCGCAATAGCTCCAATATTAAGCTCAGGGTGTTCGCTTACATATTTAGCAGCAAACGCCGTTGATGTCATCTCTTCTACTGCAGTTGACGTACATTCTCCGTGTAAAAATTTATGACACTGCGCAATTGCATGAGGATGAGAATAAATCGTTTCAATGTTTTTCCACTGTTCTGCATGAGATGGATGAACCATTAAATGCTGACGAATTGGAAGCACAATTTCTCCAACAATCGGCAGACGACGTTCATGAATGAGATAATCAAGTGTTAAATTTACAGATCCTTCAAGTGCATTTTCTAACGGTACAATTCCATACTCAATTTCTCCTTTATCCACTGCATCAATGCATGCTGGAATTGTTTTGTATGGAATATGGTCGTGCTGTTTAAATACGCCTTGGACGGCCACATGTGTAAATGTTGCCTTTGGTCCTAAATATCCTACTTTCCCCACAATCATGCCTCTCCTTATCTATATCTGTTTACCATTATGCCCCTGAACCAAGCACGTCCACTTTATCTACAAACTCTAAGCTTTTCAGTCTTCGCAGCATTTCATTTAACTCAACACTCATACTTGCTGTATCTAATGAAAGAGTTACGTTGGCACGCCCTTGTAAAGGGATGGTTTGGTGAATTGTTAGAACATTGCATCCCGATGATGCAACGGTGCTCAATAAATGTGATAAAGTTCCTGATCGATCTTCAATATGAAAAAACAGTGAAATAATGCGCTGTTTGACAACCGTCTGAAACGGAAAGACCGTGTCGCGGTACTTATAAAAAGCACTGCGACTCAAGTCTACGGCTTGTACAGCATCTGCTACCGACTCAGCTTTTCCCCGTTCAATTAACAGCTTCGCATCCAATGTTTTTTTCATCGCTTCTGGTAATACATCTTCGCGAACTAAATAAAACTGCTTATCGCTCTTATGCAAGTAAAGCCCCTCCCCTTATCCTATGAACAACAATTAGTCGATAAATTCAAATTCATATTCAAACAGCTTTACAATGTCGCCATCTTTTGCTCCTCGTTCACGAAGGGCTTCATCGACGCCCATGCCTCGAAGCTGGCGCGCGAATCGACGAACTGATTCTTCACGTGAGAAGTCAGTCATCTTGAATAATTTTTCGATTTTTTCACCGCTTAATACGTATGAGCCATCGCTATCACGCGTAATAACAAATTCCACTTCTTTCTTTTCATGCTTGTACAGTACGCGGTGCATAGATAGATCTTCCTCTTCTTGCATTGGGAATTCCGGCGTCGTTTCTACAAGATCAGCTACTGTAAATAACAGTTCGCGGATTCCATCACGCGTTGCCGCAGAAATTGGAAAGATTTTCACTTCGTCCCCTACTTTTTCTTTGAATGCAGCTAAATTCTCTTCGGCTTGCGGGATATCCATTTTATTTGCTACCACTACTTGCGGACGTTCCGTTAAACGCATATTATACTGACGCAGCTCTTCATTAATAGTTAAGTAATCTTCATATGGATCACGGCCTTCTAAACCTGACATATCGATTACATGGACAATCACGCGGGTACGTTCAATGTGACGTAAAAACTGATGACCTAATCCTACACCTTCATGTGCACCTTCGATTAGCCCTGGTAAATCTGCCATCACAAAACTGCGACTATCTTCTGTCTCAACTACTCCCAAATTCGGATTAATTGTTGTAAAATGATATTCAGCAATTTTTGGCTTTGCAGCAGACGTTACGGATAATAACGTTGACTTTCCAACACTTGGGAAACCAACTAATCCTACATCGGCTAATACTTTTAATTCAAGAATGACATTTCTCTCTTTACCTGGCTCTCCATTTTCTGAAAGCTCCGGTGCTGGATTTGCAGGTGTAGCAAAACGCGTATTCCCACGCCCTCCGCGTCCACCTTTAGCAATCACTGCGCGCTGGCCGTGCTCAACTAAATCAGCAATCGTTTCGTTCGTATCTTCATCCAACACAACGGTACCTGGTGGAACTTTTACAATCATCGGCTCAGCGTTACGTCCGTGCTGTCCTTTTGACATTCCATGTTCACCACGGCTTGCTTTAAAGTGACGCTTATAGCGGAAATCCATCAGCGTACGTAATCCTTCTTCTACTTCAAAAATGACATCTGCACCGTGACCACCGTCACCACCTGCAGGACCTCCTTTTGGTACGTACTTTTCGCGACGGAAGGCAACCATTCCATTTCCTCCGTCGCCACCTTTTACATATACCTTGACCTGATCTACAAACATTTCTTTTTCACTCCGTTCTATATCTTAGCTCTTGCCATAGCAAAAGCGCTTTTAACTTATTGTGAGCATAAGGCTAAATTCATCTTCAGACATATGCTGTTCAACTAATGCAACTCCTTGAGCGCACTCATAACATTGTAGCTTGTTTTGTAGCTTCTGTATATCTGTTAGTATTCCACTAAAGTCAAAAAAGAAACGAATTCCCTGTTCTTCAATGCATACTGAAATACTCAAATAGTTTTCTGCATGATAATCAACATATTTTTCGAGTGCTTCTGTCAAATAGCAACACCAGTTGTATACGAACTCATCGTATTGTGATAAATCCTTCAATTCTCCAAGCACTTCCACATCTAAGCGAACAGCATGGTTATTCCAATGATAGGTCATAACAAAGCCCGCAAACAGTCGCATATTGATGTTTGTTAACTTGGATTCATGTTTGGATTCATTTACAATTTCTTCAATGATTTCATTCGCTCGATCAAGCCGATTCAACGCTAGATTGCCTTTGATTAATTGCAGCTTATTTAACCAATCATGCCGCGCGTATCTTAATACCTCTACGACATCCCATTCTTTTTCCATCTTAGCACTCCTAACTTTGACTCGAGCATAAGTATTTCACAACGCTGACAAACATCTCGTATCAATCTTCTTAGATATGTTCGATTATAACAAATTCCAATGGGTAATAGGTGAAATATTCTACAAAAAGAAAACTCTAACCTACTTGGGTTAGAGTTTTCTTTTTGTATCTTATGCTTCTTGAGCAACAGGGTATACAGATACTTTTTTACGGTCACGACCGAAACGTTCAAATTTAACGATACCGTCGATTTGAGCGAATAAAGTATCATCTCCACCACGACCTACGTTTGCACCTGGGTAAATTTTAGTACCGCGTTGACGGTATAAAATTGAACCACCAGATACGAATTGGCCATCAGCACGTTTAGCACCAAGACGTTTCGAGATTGAATCACGACCGTTTTTAGTACTACCTACTCCTTTTTTAGAAGCGAAGAATTGAAGGTCTAATCTTACTAACATGACATCCACCTCCTGTTTAGTTGTCGTTAATTTTTATATAATTACTGTAATCTAATTCGATCGTTTTCAGTGAAACAACCATACCTTCTAATAGCAATTGAATCTGTTCCAATGTGAACGAATCCACATCTTTCGGAATCTCACAACGGAGATAGCCACCATCTCCACCTTGCTCTAAGTGCGGTTCAACCCCACTTATTGAAAAGATAGCATTAATTGTTCCAAATGAAACTGCAGATGCTCCCGCACAAACAAGATCTTTTCCGTGTTCGGAAAAGTCAGCATGTCCACTCATCGTAAACCCGTCAACTTTCTTATTTGCATCACGAGAAATCGTCACCTTAATCATTTGTTATAATTACGCGTTGATAGCGTCGATTACAACTTTTGTGTAAGGTTGACGGTGACCTTGCTTACGACGATAGTTTTTCTTTGCTTTGTATTTAAATACAGTGATCTTTTTAGCGCGACCTTGTTTTTCAACTTTAGCCGTAACTGTTGCACCTTCTACGAAAGGAACACCAACTTTCACGCTGTCGCCACCTACAAATAATACTTTGTCAAAAGTAACTGTTTCGCCTTGTTCACCAGCAAGTTTTTCAACGTAGATTGCTTGACCAGCCTCTACTTTAATTTGCTTACCACCAGTTTCAATAATTGCGTACATTCTCTGCACCTCCTCTAAAAACTAAGACTCGCCATCACAGGTGTTCAAGTGAACTTAAAACCTGTTCTGAGCGGTTGTAGCACGGGTGCTACAAACCAACATACTAAATCTTACTACAAATCAAAGGTTAGTGTCAATTGGAATTCATGTTTTCTTCTAAAAATTTATATAGAAGCAGAGACCCTTTTTTGAATCTGCTCTTTCGACCCCAATTGACGCAAAACAAATGCGTTTGTATAATCATCGCTTGGCGTAAGATATACGGTTTTTTTAACCATTTTCTCTAGAGCTTTGAGAAACCCTTGAGCTTTCATTTCATTTATAACATCACTTCGCGTCTCAATCCAAATAGCCTCTTCTTCCGCGCCGCGATGTTCCCAAATTACACGTTCAATTTGAAAAGCAACCGTTTTGGAATCAATCATTTTACCGGTTCCTTCACATACTTCACAAGGCATAGTTAATGTTGACCCAATGCTATTGCGCACTTTCTTCCGCGTTAATTGCAATATGCCGAGCTCTGTAAAGCCAACTACATTCGTCCGCACTTCATCTTGTTCACATAGCTTTTTCATGTACCTTTCTACTTCTGTCCGATCTTCTTTATGAGACATATTTATAAAATCAATTAAGATCATGCCGCCTAAGTGACGTAATTGCATCTGTTTGGACAGTTCATACGCAGCTTCCATATTTGTTTGAAGCATCGTCTTTCGAATATTATCTTTTCCGGAAAACTTCCCCGTGTTCACGTCTACGACCGTCATCGCTTCCGTTTCGTCAATAACGATATAACCTCCACTTTTGAGCCACACGATTCGCTTTAAAAGCTTCTCTATTTGCCGTTCCACATCATAAAAGGAGAAAATATTTTCATTTCCTTTATAGTACTCTATTGACGAGTTAGGGTAGGCAGCTTGAAGATGCTGATATAGGTCAAAGTCATCTACTACTATCCCGTCAATTCCTTGTTGAAGTGCAGCTTGCACTCTTGTTTCGAGAAAATCTTGTCCTTTGCTGACTAGGGCAGGAGCTTTCATTCCCTGTGTCTGTCGTTCAAGGCGCTCATATTTCTTCTGTAGCTCTTTTATTTTGTGTTGGACCGCAGCTTCTGATTTTTCCTCAATCGCTGTTCGAAATAAAAAGCCTTCCATCCCCTGTTTTAACCGCTCGCCAAGCTGTTTCCACTGTTGGCGTTTTGGCTCATCTATTTTTTTGGATACAGCGACATAGTTTCCGTGCGGTAAATATACAAGCTCATCAGAAGAAAATTCAATAATACCCGTCAGCTTCGGCCCTTTTGTTCCAATGCCTTCTTTTACAACTTGAACCAATACTTTTTCTCCTTCACGAATAAAAGCAGACATCGGCTGCTGATCCTTGTGAGGATTATCTGACTGCTGATAGGATACAAGTTCATTTCGATGAATAAATCCGTTCATTGATAAACCAATATCGATAAAGGCTGCTTGCATATTCGGCAGGACTTTTACGACTTTACCCCAATATATATCACCAATAATTTGATTCTCGCTTTGTTCTTCTAAATATATTTTTTCTAGTGTTTTATCGTTTATCACGGCTATACGTTTGGAAGAAGTAGCCGCGTTAATGATACATGCCTTCACATACATTGCCTCACTTTAATCTAAATTCATAGGAAAAAGTTCGGTCAGTGCAACCGAACTTTTTTCATTTTATTCTATGTTACTAGAAATCAGTAAACTGTTACAAGTTCATCTAGTGGGCTATTTGTTCTTTTTTCTACAAAGTAAGCGTGTAAAAGTTCATTTTCATCAATTTGTACATGCTCGCCTGTTTGAGATGTAGCAATAATCATATGCTTACAACCTCTTTGGAATTTTTGCAGGACTTGATGGAGCGTCTCACTGGTTGATACACTTAGCGTTTTTAAAGCTCCAATTGGATGCTCTTTTCCATGATACCTCTCCAACAAAAAGCGCATGTAGACAAATTGCCTGCTCTTCCATTCCAAATATCCGGATATAATTAAAAATGAAATAACAATCCATAAGTGCAGCTGAAAAGGATGCATAATGACGGCGTAGATAATACCGATAGCTAAAAAAAACGTTGATAACCGGAGTGCAAGCTTATGCGCTTCTAAAAATGGTAAAGAACGACTGCACATTAAAAAAAGCAGCTTCCCTCCGTCCAATGGCCAAATGGGCAAAAGGTTAAACAGTAAAATTACTGTGCATTGAAACATAAATTGCTCATACGTTTCCAAAGACAACACATTTATTTTCATTAATAAGAAAGCAGCTCCAAACATCCAAAGATGCTGAAGAGGTCCACTTATTGTCACAATAAACTCTTCTCGAAATGGACGATTACCATGTTCATCTACTTCTGCTACTCCTCCAAAAGGTAAGAGCATAATTCTACGAATTCGCCAAGAAAAACACTGAGCCGCTACGGCGTGGCCCAGTTCATGAATAATTACAATAATAAATAACAAAAAAAGCTGCTTTACCGTAGCCGTTAAGATACCAATTACGAAAATTCCCCAAAACAATGGATGAATGTGAATTTTCATCAATAACGAAAAAGCACTATTCAAATTGAATCACCTGACTAGGATCCACAAACTTATCGCCTTTTTTAATAGCAAAATAGAACGTTCCAGCATCGCCTTTTTTACTGTTTTCCACAATTCCTACTTCTTTGCCTTTATTCACAAAATCATACATGCTAACATTGATTTTTTTGAGCTGTCCATACCAAGTTTCAGTTCCATCGGCATGTTGAATAATAACCGTATTCCCAGTATCATCACGTTTTCCTACATACCTTACAATACCTTCACTCATTGCTTCTACAACAGAATCCACTCCTGTTTGAACCGTCACCCCTTGCTTACTTTGAGCAAATGTTTCCGTTACTTTCCCTGAAGCTGGAGTAGCGTATTCTCCGCTTACACTTTGCTCCGTTTTGCTAGACTCCTTATTCGGCAGGAGCGTTAACGGCTTCCCAAACTTATCTTCATACCAAGAGGAAACAGCTGCAAACTGAAATTCTTTATCCATTGTTTGTTGAACCACCACTCTGGCCTGTTCAAAAGCAGGAGAAGCGTTCTTGAACATAATCCCTACAATTAACACTAAGCAGGCCGAAGCTAAAATTTTAAATAAAAAGCGTTCTTTTCGAAATAATGGGTGATATTCCTTTGCTGATGGTGTGTATTCAACCGCAGAATAATCCATCGATCCATATTTTTCTTCTTCACTCATTAAGGACGTATGAAGAGGTTCTTGAGGAAGACGCTTCGTTGTATTTAATTGTTTTCGCTTGCGCTCAGCAATTCGTTTACGGATTTCATCAGCACGTCGATTCATGATTCATCATTCTCCTTGTTCTTATCGTATAATCAACTATATGACTTGTCCGTGGAGCTTATGACAGCTTGACTCTACAAAATCACACAAATAAAAAAAGCTTCCTCTATCGGAAGCTTTTTAAGAACGAACACCAAAGAATCGTTTAATACGTGCAAACATTCCCTTATCTTCTTCATCTAACGATTGAAGAGGAACCGTTTCACCTAGAATACGTCTTGCAATATTACGATATGCAATTGATGCTTTGCTTGATGGATCCATGACAATTGGTTCACCGTTGTTAGAAGCACGAATAACATTTTCATCGTCAGCAACGATTCCAATTAAATCAACAGCCAGAAGCTGAGAAATTTCTTCCACGTCCAGCATGTCTCCATTTTTCATCATATGACTACGGATTCGGTTAATAACCAGTTTTGGAGATTCGATATCCTCTTGCTCCAATAATCCAATAATACGGTCAGCATCACGAACAGCTGAAACTTCCGGTGTTGTCACAACGAGTGCCTTATCAGCGCCAGCTACGGCATTCTTATAGCCTTGTTCAATACCAGCTGGGCAATCAATAACCACATAGTCATAGTCTTGCTTTAACTGAAGAACTAACTCTCGCATTTGTTCTGGTTGAACAGCTGTTTTGTCACTCGTTTGAGCAGCAGGAAGTAAGTACAAACATTCAAAACGCTTGTCCTTAATCAAGGCTTTTTGCGGTTGGCATCGACCTTCTACCACGTCTACAAGATCATAAATAATACGATTTTCAAGCCCCATTACAACATCCAAGTTGCGTAAGCCGATATCAGTGTCTACTAGACACACGCGCTTTCCAGCTAATGCTAGAGCAGTACCTAAATTGGCTGATGTCGTTGTTTTTCCAACTCCACCTTTACCAGACGTAACAACAATAGCCTCTCCCACTGTCAAATTCTCCTTTCTACCCTGGTCAAATTCGGTCTTAGATGCGGTAAAGCTTGCACGCGATCTATCACCATTTGATCATTATCATCTAAGTATGCACATTCCATTATATTCTCTTCCTTCTCACTGCGCTCTTCTTCTGATCGGGTAATGATATCAGCAATGCGCAGCTGTGAAGGTTTCATTAACGATGCAGCAATAACGGCGTTTTTATTGCCGCGATATCCTGCATGAGCAATCCCTTTTAAAGCACCTAATACAAATAAATTTCCTCCAGCTACAACGGTTCCTCCGGGATTTACGTCTCCGACTAGAAGCAAATCGCCTTCTACATGGAGAACCTGTCCTGAACGAACTACCTTTGTAACAGATACTAATTCACTTTCTTCTCTTACTCGGACTGCATCTTGCTTTAAAATAACGTTACTATCAATTTGTTTAACTACTAAATACTGATTTTCTTCTATGAGCGCCTTCAATTCGGTTTCCTGCTCTGTAGTTAAATAACGATTTCCGATTTTGACATACACTGTGACGATTTGATCGGCATCGCCATGCTTATTTGTCAAAAGCTTCGTCTTAAGTTCCGTCAAAAGCTCTGCAAATGAACATGTATCATTGAGATGCAACGTTAATCCATCTTTTGTTCCTTTAATTGTCACATTTTGTTGCTTTTGTTTATTCAAGACGCTCACCTCAACGAATATATAATTTCGACAGAGACTTACTCAATTCCTTTTTTTCGTTTCTTCAATCAGCATTTTTATCACATCACGAACGAGAAGCGTAATATATTTTCGGATCAGCGTTCATCGATAAATTTAGCGAAATATTGAAAACATCTTTGAAGCGGAAATGCAAAAATGAGTGCAAATATGGCATTTAAAATGATGGTTGCGTAAAATCGCTCTTGCAAGAAGCGACCAATGGTCATATCGGATATATTAATAATGCTATTAATTCCATATACATAAAACTCAATAATGGCTACAGCTAATAGCGACATGCAGATTACGATAAGCGTATTTTGCTGAAAAATCTTCATTAGTTTTGATACGATATAGCATACGGCCGGCAATCCAAGCGCGTATACTCCTAAGACATCCGTAAAGGCAATATCGTACATGAATCCAAGGATTACCCCATATAGCATCGCTTGCTTTGGGTGATAATACACTGCCATAAAAGCCAGTACCACTACAACAAAGTGAGGCGATAGAATCCAGTCTCGCCATGGTGATGCCATGGCGACAAAATTAACAAAGATACTTTCAAACATAAAAACGACAAGCACGAGAATAGGAAGGACAAACCGCTTCATCAGTTAGCCTCCTCCGCCCCTAAATCGTCTTCAGCAGCGGGCGCACTTCTTTTAGCTACAACTACGTTATCTAAGTCATACAAGTCAGCAGCAGGTTTGATATAAGCTTTTTTCGTTAATCCATATTCATCAGGCTCAATTTTTGTGATAACGCCAATTGGAAGATTGCTAGGAAAAATGCCGTCTTCTTGTCCTAGACCGGACGTTACTACTTTTTGCTTTTCTTTAATATCAGCATCAAAAGGAATACGACGCATAACAAGCGCCTGTTCTTTATCATCATAGCCTTCAATTAAACCAAACACTTCTTTTTTAGCCTGAATTTTAGCAGATACACGGTTTGTACGATCTGATGAACTAATTAACTGCACAGTAGATGTGAACTTAGATGCATGCTTCACTTTACCAATCAGCCCTTCAGGAGTCATAACAGCCATATTTTCCTGTACATTATGAACCGTCCCTTTATCAATGGCAATTACCTCATGCCAACGATCTGGATTACGAGCAATAACTGTTGCTTCGATTGGATTGTATTGACTTAAATCCGTTTTTTTGTCGAGCTGTGCTCTTAATTTTTTATTTTCTTGCTGCAAAGCGTTGGCTTTCGTTTCTAATTGCATGCGTTCGTCTAAACGGGCTTTTAATACCTCGTTTTCTTCGTATGTACGCTTTAAGTCACCTACATTCTGAAAGAAACCCGCTACAAATTGTGCGGGTTCATTAAAGGTAGCCTGAACAAGACCAACCGTATCTTTGACAAACTGCTCAGGCCACGTTACATTTTTACGACCATTTAACGAAAAACCAATCAATGCCACTAATACAATAATACTGACCAATAAAATAACTAAACGTTTATTTAAGAAAAATTGTGGCACGATCTACACCTCTTAATATTTAGCGATATGAATCGCTTGTACGATTTTTAAATAAATCAATGTGTTCTAACGCTTTACCAGTTCCAATTGCAACACAGTCAAGCGGATCTTCTGCGATGACAACCGGCATATTTGTTTCTTCACTAATAACTTTATCTAAATTACGTAGCAATGCGCCACCGCCTGTTAATACAATACCGCGATCCATAATATCTGCCGCAAGTTCAGGTGGTGTTTTTTCTAATGTACTTTTTACTGAATCGACAATAGAAGCCACTGTATCTTTTAGCGCTTCTGCAATTTCTTCTGCTGAAATTTCGATTGTTTTCGGTAGACCTGTTAGTAAGTCACGTCCGCGAATTTCCATGTTTTCAATACCTTCTGGAATTCCGGCAGAGCCGACTTCTACTTTTAATGCTTCTGACGTACGCTCACCGATCATTAAATTGTAATTCTTGCGAATATATTGAATAATCGCTTCATCCATCTCGTCCCCAGCGATACGGATTGACTGACATGTTACGATTCCGCCTAAAGAAATAATCGCAACTTCTGTTGTTCCTCCACCAATATCTACTACCATACTTCCCGTTGGCTCCCAAACCGGTAGATTGGCGCCAATTGCTGCAGCAAACGGTTCTTCAATTGTATACGCATCACGCGCGCCAGCCTGACGAGTCGCATCAATAACGGCACGCTTCTCAACAGCTGTAATGCCAGAAGGTACACAAACCATTACATACGGCTTACCCGCAAACAAACTTTTTGTTTTTTGAGCTTGATTGATGTAATATTTCATCATCGTCGCAGTTGTTTCGTAATCTGCAATAACTCCATCTTTCATTGGACGAAGGGCTACTACGTTCCCAGGTGTACGACCAATCATATTTTTTGCATCGTTACCTACCGCAACGATTTGTTTTGTATCAGTTTGCAAAGCCACAACAGACGGCTCACGCACAACAATTCCTTTTCCTTTTACATAAACGAGCGTATTTGCAGTACCCAAATCTATTCCAAGGTCTCTAGTACCGATTCCAAACATGTGTCTCTTCCTTTCTCTTACCAAAATGCAAAGGTAAAAATTCCATAATTCAATTTCTTCATTTCATAAGTAACATTTTTTATTTTCTATACTTTTTTCATAGATGTCAACGCCAAATATTGTATGATAAAAAGTCATACTTTGTCTATTAATAACGAATGATTGTAAAGAACTTGTCATTTAAAATCATGACTACTATTATAACCCAAGGATTTTAAAAAGCATAGCCTTACATGTATCCTTTTTCTTTTAAACTAATATATTTTCGATCTCCGATAATTAAATGATCTAACAATTCAATTCCTATGATAAATCCGCACTCTTTTAAGCGTTTCGTTACCTCTATATCTTCTCTGCTGGGAGTAGGGTCGCCGGAGGGATGATTATGAATACAAATAAGAGATGCAGCTGAACGACGAAAGGCTTCTTTAAATACTTCTCTTGGATGGACAATAGATGAATTGAGGCTTCCGATAAAAATGGTTTGCTTGTGGAGAACTTGATTTTTCGTGTTGAGGTATAAACAGACGAAATGCTCTTGGGACAGCACGCGCATTTCTTCCATCACATAATTAGCTCCGTCTTCAGGGCCATGAATGGTATATCGCTCACTAGATTTCCGCTGTACAATCCTCTTACCTATTTCAATAGCCGCTATAATTTGAATCGCTTTTGCAGGTCCGATACCTTTAATATTCATCATTTCATCAAGCGATGCATGCTGTAAAAGTTGAAGACCTTCAAAATGCGTTAATATGCGATTGGACAGCTGAAGAACAGATTCATCTTTGGTTCCGGTGCGCAGCAAAATAGCAATAAGCTCGTGGTTAGAAAGACTAGAAGCACCCATTGCCACAAGGCGCTCTCGAGGTCTTTCATCTTGAGGAAAATCTTTAATTAGCAATGATTGATCCAATTTCGTCACTCCTTTTTAGTAGACGAAACCGTATTGTTTTAGCTCACGTATTGTTCGGGAGAGCGGCAAGCCCACCACGGAGAAATAGTCTCCTTCAATTTTTTTAACTAGCGCAGCACCGAGACCTTGAATTCCATAAGAACCAGCCTTGTCCATAGGCTCTCCTGACTCTACGTACTGTACGATTTCATCTTGTTCAATCGGCCAAAACTCTACATCAGTTTGTTCATAAAACGTATGAACTTTTGCATTTGATACGAACGCTACTCCAGTTAACACCTGATGTTTTTGACCTGACAGCATCGTAAGTGTTTCAATCGCTTCTTGTTTCGTTTTTGGCTTTCCTAAAATACGATTGCCATATACGACAACTGTATCGGCGCCTAGGACCATATCCTCTTTATAATGCGAAGCGACGTCCACTGCTTTTTGCCTAGCTAAATCCATTACTACCTCGGACGGAGTGTATGATGGATTGACGATTTCTTCAATTGTACTAACGTGAACGGTAAAGGGAATGTGAAGCTGCTGAAGTAATTCTTTTCGACGAGGAGAGCCTGAGGCTAAAATTAATGTTTGTTTCATACATCTCACCTTTGCATTTTGATTTTAAAAAAGAAGGACACACCGTTATTTTAGCAATTTCATCTCTAAATGACAATAAACAAGTGAGGCAGCATTACACTACCTCACCTGTTAAGACGTTACAAGGCTTTCATACTGCTGAAGAGCTTTTAACACATATCGCTGAGCAAGCCAAGCGTCTTTACTGCTTTTATTGTCTTCATATGAAGAAAGAGAAGCAGCAGCCTTTTGAAGGGTGCTCACCATGGTTTTAATGTCTTCATTTGACGCTTCTTTCTGAACTTTTGTCAGCTCTTTTTTCAAAGATTTGATATCGGCTACCCGCTCTCCCTCAATCGCTTTAACAGATTGATCTAAGAGATTAGCCATAAACGGCTGCGCTGTTGTTATAACCGTTTGATCTTTTTTCCCTAATTCGCTAGTGGGCTTAATTTCATAAGACTTTACATATACATCTTTACCTTGTTGTTTATACGTTTTACTAAGTGCCTTTGCTTTTTCTTCTCCAGTGGCAGCACCAACGACAAGAGAATAGGTTTTAGGTGAAAAAATCTCGCCTGCTTCGTTCTCTTCTTTCCATTTATCCATTGCTTTATTTGCAGCAGTTTTTGATGAAAAAGCACCTGCTTGCACAATGTAAAAGGAAAAAGGGTCTAAAGTAGAAGCAGCAGCTGACGTATCCTTCGATTCCTGTTCTCTTTTCTTTTCAGCTTTACCAATACTTTCAGTGGCAGACGCTGTTTGAGCAGCTTTTTCTTCTTTCGCTCGCTCACTTGTTTGTGCTTTTCCTACAGGCTGTTCGCTTCCTGTCATCATTTTCACACCAACCATACCGATGCCGCTGCCTATTCCGACTGCTAGTAATACAATCACAGCCGTTCGTTTGATCACACCGCCGTTTACTGTTTTAATCGAAACATTTTTAGGGTGTAATCGCGGCTTTTTCTTCTTTTCATTTCTTACATCTTCAATAAACACCACTTTATTTTCTTCCACATGAGAATCTTTGGATGCCGGTTCCGGAAGAACCCACGTAAATTCGTCTTTTTCCGGCGCTTGTTCTTCCTTCTCATCCTTAGATTGACCATTGATTTTAATTGAAATTTTTCGTTCCTGCTTGTCCACTGCCCCACCGCCTTTAGTTAACGTAGTCTTAGTACCGGTTGTAAGCTGAGGTAAACCGACATAAAACATACACTTTTTTCCATGCTATCATAGAAGAAAAAAAAAATAACAAGACATTTGTCGTCTTGTTACAAAAGGTTTTCGCTATTTAGTTACAGAAATTTTAACTTTGTCGAAGACTTGAAGCTCAATAAAAATAGTTGCTAACATACCAATCTATCAATTCGTTTCCATGAAAATAAGCAGCGATTGTCCCTATAAAAATAAAAGGAACGAAAGGAATTGGTACACCTACCTTTGCCTTTTTCATTAATAATGCTCCTATACTAACGGTTCCGCCTATTAATATAGCTAAAAAAAGTGATAGCAAAACAAGCTTTACTCCAAGCACAATACCAATCAAACCATACAATTTAATATCTCCTTCTCCAAGGCCTCCTCTGCTGAGAAATGCGATTAGAAAGAGGAGAAAAAATGCGATTCCTCCTCCCATTAAAGAATCACTCCACGAAGTTAATGGAATGAAAAGACGCTCAAGAAGAAAGATAGGCAAAAAGAAAAGCAGCACCTTATTTGGGACAATCATATAGGCTATATCTGAGACAACGATAATTGTTAAAAAAGAAACAAAAGTTAATATGACAATCAGTTCTAACGTCATATTAACTTTTAAAAAAGCATATACAAATAAACTTCCTGTCGAAAATTCTACGAACGGGTAGATGAAGGAGATTTTTTTGCGACACATACTACATTTTCCTGCATTTTTAATGTAGGAGACTACGGGGATTAACTGTTGTGGAGAAAGAACGTATAAACAGTGTGGACAATGAGATCTTGGAGATAAAATAGATTTTCCCTGAGGAATTCTAAGGCCTGCTACGTTGTAAAATGAACCTAGAGTGATACCTGAAACGAATAGATAAAGGTAAATTATACTCATACGACTCCTTCCATTTCAGGGGTATAGAATACTAACTGTAGATTTTCTTTTGAATGGGGCAATGTATCTTTTCCTTTTAAATAGCTGCCAATAAACGGTATGAGAAAAGCTGCTAGAAGACCTATTACGATAACCAGTATGATCACTTGCGTGAGAGAAAGTCCTTTATTCTCTTTTGACAGTTTATCCATTTCCACACCTCTCTTTTATTGATTAGTATCAAACAGCTCCTTCATTAATAAACTGAATCTTAATACCCATAAAAGTCATATTCTGTATGCCTCCTTCCTTAAAACACACCTTTTATAGGTAATAAGGATTATACCACTAAAAAACAAAAACAGCATAAAAAAACGTCTGCAAAAGCAGACGTTTTTTAATAGTAAGGAGCCATAAATAAGTAGACAATTACACCTGTAAGGCTTACATAAAGCCAGATTGGCATTGTCCATCGCACAATTTTTTTATGTTTTTCAACTTGCATTGTCCAGCCCCACACAAGTGCAAACAGTGCCAGCGGAACGATAATCGCTGCTAAGAAACTGTGTGTGATCAAAATAAAGAAGTAAATGGGACGAACAATTCCTTCTCCACCAAACGTAGCTGTTTCCGTTGAGATATAGTGGAACGTTAAATATGAAACTAAAAAGAGCAGTGTAGAAGTGAATGCCGCTAAGATAAACCCTCTATGAGCATTGATGTTTTTTCTAAAGATTGAAATCAACGCTGCAACTAAAAAAATAAACGTAAAACTATTCAAAATAGCATTTAACCGTGGAAAGATAGTCAAATCAAAACTTACTTTTCCTTGATAGCCAATATTCGAAAAGAATAGCAGTAAGATAATAACATTCGCTATCACTGAAAAGGTAAGAATAATACCGGTAAAGTTTTTATTACTTTTCGGTACAATTTTTTCATTATTCTTACTCATGTTAACAATCTCCTTATTTAGTGATGTACATGTTTATTATATATCACTTACCTAGGGGGTGAAAGTGACAATACTTTGAACTTAGTGCTTCCTTATTATTTGTATCCCTTTCATACATTATGTTAAAAGCAGCAAGATTTCACTTGCTGCTTCTGCTGCTCATTTGAGAAGAAAGGCTCGCACTTCTGATATAAAATACAGAGACCCTGTAATCACGACCATGTCTTGTTCACCTGTCGCCTTTTCCTTTACGTAAGCAATTGCTTTTTTCCACTCCTCGTCCATATGCTTATTACGATGAGTACTCATCTCATAAAGCTCCCCAGCTGCGCGAGCACGAGGAAAGTCAAACGACGTAAATGTAATACTTGCAGCGATTGTTTCAAGTTCTTGGACCATTCGATCAGCGCTTTTATCATTTAAGCAGCTGAAGATTAAATGAATGTTTCGATCTTCATAATGAAGGCGTAAAGTAGATAACAAGCTATCAATGCCTTCTGCATTATGAGCCCCGTCAATAATCGTTAAAGGATGCTCATTTACTATCTCAAAGCGGCCGTTCCACTTTGTATGCTGAATCCCTTTTATCATTTGCTCATTGAAGATAGAAAGCTTTTTCTTTTCTTTTAAATAACAAACGGCCATCACAGCCAAAGCTGCATTTTTAACTTGATGATAGCCAAGCATATTTAATTGCAAGTGTTCAAATGTACCATACGGCGTTTTTAACGTAAAGCCTTCTCCATTTGCTAAGGGCTCATAGTTTTCAATTTTAAATTCTTTTCCTAACACAAATAACGAAGCCTGCTTCAAATTTGCCTCTTCTGTAATGACGTCAAGCGCCTTTACTTGCTCTGCACCAGTAATAATAGGGACTTCTTTTTTAATAATCCCCGCTTTTTCTGCTGCAATTTCTTCTACCGTATCACCTAGTATCGCCATGTGATCAAATCCAATGTTTGTAATAATACTCACCATAGGATTCACAACGTTTGTTGAATCATATCGTCCCCCAAGACCTGTTTCAAACACAACATAGTCAACTGAATCATGATAGCCGAAATAAAGAAAAGCCATGATTGTAATCACTTCAAATTCCGTTGCTGACCCTAAGTCCGTATGTTCTAGTCGCTCCACTACAGGCTTTACTTCCTGAACAAGAGCGGTCATTGCTTCATTTGAAATAGGCTGTCCATTCACGCTAATCCGCTCATTAAATGTTTCGATATAAGGGGAAGTAAACGTTCCAACTTTATACCCTGCTTCTTCTAACATATTTCGCAAATACGAAACAGTAGAACCTTTACCATTCGTCCCAGCAACGTGAATAGCATTTATATTTTGCTGCGGAAAATCAAGCTGCTCTAGCATCCATTCCATTCGTTCTAACCCCGGCTTGATTCCAAAGCGAAGTCTGTTATGAATCCAATCAAGCGCTTCTTCATATGTCGTTATCATCTTTTATTCACCTTTCTTTTCCATCGCTATTATTATGTAAAGAAAAAGCGTCGCTATACAAGCCACGCTTTTTCTGTTAGTTTATTAACCCATTGATTATCCGCGTAATTCAGCAATACGAGACTGCACAGCTTCACGTTTTTCAACGTAATCTTGCTCTTTTGCACGCTCTTCTTCTACTACTTTAGCAGGCGCTTTTGCAATAAAGCCTTGGTTGTTTAATTTCTTTTGTACACGTTCTACTTCTTTGTTTAACTTATCGTATTCTTTTTCTAAACGGGCGATTTCTTCTTCGATATTAATTAAACCTTCAAGAGGTAAAATTAATTCTGCGCCTGTTACAACAGCAGTCATCGCTTTTTCATCTAATGAAACATCGGTTGAAATCACAAGCTCACTTGGATTACAGAAACGTTCTACATACGCACGATTCTTTTCAAGCTGACTTTGAATATTTTCATCTTTAGCTTTAATAAATAATTTTACTTGTTTGCTCATCGGCGTGTTCACTTCAGCACGAATGTTACGAACAGCACGGATAATATCTACAAGTAAACGCATATCGTTAGCAGCTTCTTTATCCGAAAGCTCAGCGCGTACTTCCGGCCATTTAGCTACTGTAATTGATTCACCTTCATGCGGCAAGCTTTGCCAAATTTCTTCAGTAATAAACGGCATGAATGGATGTAAAAGTCGCATTGTGTTATCAAGTACATAAGCTAAAATTGAGCGAGTGGTCTTTTTAGCTGCTTCATCTTCTCCGTAAAGAGGAAGTTTAGCCATTTCAATGTACCAATCGCAGAAGTCATCCCAAATAAAGTTATAAAGAATGCGTCCAACTTCACCAAATTCATATTTGTCAGCTAATTTTGTTACGTGCTCAATCGTTTCATTTAAGCGCGTTAAAATCCATTTATCCGCAACTGACTTTTCGCCTGATAAATCAAGCTCTTCAAATGTGATGCCGTCCATGTTCATTAATGCAAAACGAGAAGCATTCCAAATTTTATTTGCAAAGTTCCACGTCGCTTCGACTTTTTCAAAGCTGAAGCGTAAATCTTGTCCCGGTGAGCTTCCTGTAGATAAGAAATAGCGAAGAGAATCTGCACCGTATTTCTCGATTACTTCCATTGGATCTACGCCGTTACCAAGTGATTTACTCATCTTACGACCTTCAGCATCTCGTACAAGACCGTGAATAAGTACATCGTCAAACGGACGTTTACCCGTAAATTCAAGACCTTGGAAAATCATACGAGATACCCAGAAGAAAATAATGTCGTAGCCCGTTACAAGCACATTTGTTGGGTAGTAGCGTTTGAAATCAGCTGCATCCACATCCGGCCAGCCCATTGTTGAGAACGGCCATAGCGCTGAACTGAACCATGTGTCTAATACATCTGAATCCTGTTCCCAGTTTTCGATATCTGCTGGAGCCTCATGATCTACGTATACTTCTCCAGTTTCTTTATGATACCAAGCTGGAATGCGATGTCCCCACCAAAGCTGACGCGAAATACACCAGTCGCGAATATTTTCCATCCAGTGTAAGTATGTCTTTTCAAAACGATCAGGCACAAAGTTTACTTTTTCTTCTTGTTTTTGAAGATCTACTGCTTTATCTGCTAACGGCTGCATTTTTACAAACCACTGAGTTGATAAATAAGGTTCAACAACGGCACCGCTTCGTTCACTGTGACCTACTGAATGCATGTGGTCTTCAATGTTGAACAATACGCCGTCTTCTTGAAGGTCTTTAACAATTTGCTTACGGCAAGCAAAACGATCCATTCCTTCATATTTACCTGCTTTGTCATTCATCGTGCCATCTTGATTCATCACTAAAATACGCTCTAAATTATGACGGTTTCCAATTTCAAAATCGTTCGGGTCATGAGCAGGCGTAATTTTTACCGCACCAGAACCAAATTCCATATCTACATAATCATCGCCTACGATTGGAATTTCACGACCTACAATCGGAAGGACAACCTTTTTGCCGATTAAGTGCTTATAGCGATCATCTTCAGGGTGAACAGCTACAGCCGTATCTCCTAGCATTGTTTCAGGACGAGTTGTTGCGATTTCAATATGTCCAGAACCATCTGCCAACGGATAGCGCATATGATAAAACGCACCTTGTACATCTTTGTAAATAACCTCGATGTCTGAAAGAGCTGTTTTTGTAGCTGGATCCCAGTTAATAATATATTCTCCGCGATAGATTAACCCTTTTTTGTAAAGCGTTACGAATACTTCGCGCACTGCTTTAGAAAGGCCTTCATCAAGCGTGAAGCGCTCGCGTGAATAGTCTAAGCCAAGTCCTAGCTTCGACCACTGCTGGCGAATAAAGCTTGCATATTCTTCTTTCCATTTCCACGTTTCGGCTACAAAATTTTCGCGGCCTAGATCGTAGCGGCTTTTCCCTTCGCTGCGAAGCTTTTCTTCTACTTTTGCCTGCGTTGCAATCCCCGCATGGTCCATGCCAGGAAGCCATAAAACGTCATAGCCTTGCATGCGCTTCATACGCGTTAAGATGTCTTGTAACGTTGTATCCCAAGCGTGGCCTAAATGCAGCTTGCCCGTTACGTTTGGGGGTGGAATTACAATTGTATATGGCTCTTTTTCAGGGTCATTTGTTGCTTCAAAAAACTTCCCGTCTAACCAATACTGATAACGATTTTCTTCAACGGCTTTTGGATCATACTTCGTTGGAAGAGTCACTTCTTTTTCAGACATAATGTATACCTCCATAATATAAAGTTTCAGTCTTTAGAAACTGTGTAAAGCTTTTATAAACATAAAAAAACTCCTTTCCTAATAAAAGGACGAAAGGAGTTGATTTCGCGGTACCACCTTTTTTTATAGACGTATCCCGTTTGATAAGCCTATACACTTCATTTCATAACGGTTGATTAACCGGCTTTTTCTACTGAGCTATGCAGCTGTTCAAAAAAGCTACTCATAGGCGACATTCCGAGTGCACATTCTTAAGAAATCTCACAGCAGCTGATTTCTCTCTCTGAAAGACGAACATCCCGTACTCTTCCTATTCACTGTATTTATGTATGAATTTCTCTTAATTATACTATATGAAAAAATGTTGAATCGTCAATAATCTTCTCCATTTTTTTATGATTATATTCATAATTTTTTTGTTCTGCTCTTTATTTTTTCATTCACTCGCTAATTTTGGAAATAAAATGAAAAGTCCGCTCAAAAAAATGGCACCATTTCTTTCTTTTTTCATATACTTACTTTAACCTGGGCACGTGGATTGAAAGGGGCATGTACAAATGAAGAAACGAATAAATGTAAATTCGTATCAGCTGCAGCGGTGGCTCAAAACAGCAGGAGCGGCTTGTGGACAGTTTATTGTTCCTTTAACAATTTTTCAAGGTATACGTACACTATTCTTCCCCACAACCTTTGATGTACTGTTGTTGGCACTTCTTGCCATACTAGCGGTTGCTTTATATTCGGACTGGATTTAAAAACCCAAGCGCTATTCGTTCGCTTGGGCTTGTGCAGCTGCTTCCGCTGCCATTTTTTTTTGCTGATCTACTTCAAATATTTTAATATTGAGCTGTTCAATGTTTTTCGTCAGCCAGTATGCTCGAATAAATGACTGCATATGTTCAAGCTCCGTTTTACTTTCTTTATGCTGCCTATATTGAACGATACACTGATACAAGGGTTCTGGAAACGCTAAATAACTGTGCAAAAGCAGTCTTTCCTCTTCTCTGAGAGCAAAATGTTTTTCATACGTACTAAACCACTCATAGCTGTCATAGGTAGTTACTGGGTACGTGCGAAGAGTACGAAAATAAAATGAGACCAAATCATAAATCGGTGAAGCATCTTTTGCATGTTCAAAGTTAATAAAAAAACCATTTCCCCGTTCGTCATAGATAAAATGTTTAGCCGATAGCTTTCCATGAGACGTAACCAGCCGGATCTTTTCCTTTTCTTCCATTTCATCGTTCCACTGATCGAGCTTTCCAAAACCAAACTCAAGCGCTCTTGTCATTTCATAATAAAATGTACAGTAATGCAATTCAAACGGGGACATATACACTTTCTTCTCGCATTCTACTACGTACTGCTTCAGCTCTTCCTGACGTTTTTCCCACGTTTCTTTCATCGATGTATAATGATTTTCTATATCTTCTTTTTTTACTTCTACTTCCTGCGCCGAAGCACCGTGAAGCTTAGCAAGCTCTTGAAATAATTTATGATATCGAATATCACGCTCTTCGGTTGGGTTATTTGGGAGCCACGGCATTAAGTAATACGAGCCGCTTTCATCTGAAACAATGGGCTGAGAACGCTTCGTTTGATAAATAGGGACAAAGCCCATCCACCCTTTTTGATACACGTTCTGCAACTTTTGAATGAAGTTCTGATTTCGCTCTTGATGATTCGCCATTTCTTTAAGCGCAAATACGCCAGTTTTTGTATAGACTTTTTTTACTTTTCCGTGGTCTTCGATAAAGTCAACATCTAAGTCATATTCTTTTAACAATACTTTGTAGTCTGCTACTGTCCGCTGCATCTATATTCTCCTTCCTCGTAAAAAATAAAGAAAACAGTTAAGACATTATATGCGTCAAAACTGTTTTCTTTCCGACTTTAACGAACGGGAATATTTAAGATGCTTCCTTCTTCCAGCTCATATTCATCTCCTAAATTATTCACTCGTAAAATGTTTTGTACATTCGTATTATAGCGGTTTGCTATCGTATCAAGCGAATCTCCGTCTTGAACAATACAAAGCTTCCACGTTGAAAAAGCTTCTTCTTCCCGCGAAAAGAGCTTTGTTAAATAAAGGGCGTTTTCATTTCGGCCGCTTTCATTTTCTTCTTTCCGAAATTCAACAATAATCTTTTCCTTTTCTTGCTCAGCCTCTTGTTGAACGTCAGCATACGTATTTAATTCACTAGCTTGCGATTCTTCGAAGCTTTCTTGCTCTTGACGAAGCTGAAAGAGCTCAATCACGTTGTCTTCTCTTTCTTCCTCGATTGGTGCCTCTTTTTTCACTTCGACTTCAAATGGTTCATATGCTTCCTCTTCATATTCCACGACCGGCTCAGCACGAGATTCTTTTTTAAATACAGATGAAAAATAACTAGGAGGCTTTTCTGAATGATCTTCTTCAATAGCCTCTGCCTCTAAAAGTGCGGGAGCTTCACGATAGCTTACGTCAAACTCTTGCTCCTCTTGTTTCTCTTCTTCTTGAGCAAAGTTTTCAGTATATACCTCTTCAGCATCGTCTGCTTCTTCATAGGAGACGATGTGCTGTTCTTCCGCAAACTCTTCCTCTTCTTCTCGTTCTTGTTCTTCATGCTGTTCCCCGTACAATCCTGTGATGGACAAGTCAGCCATTAGCTGCAGCTGATTTGTGCCTGGTAATTCATAATCAAATAAATCAATAGATACATATACATCTTCAATACTTTGAATACGATTTTTAGGAATGGTAATATCAACAGGAAATTGATGTGATAATTCAGCCGTTCCGTCTTCACGGACAGAGATAGATTGCACTTGATTCTCATTTGTATATTCGCGTAACGAGTGCTCTCCCTCGTACGTTTCGTATTCACCTGTTAATTGTAATGCTCCTCGAATAGACACATATTGGTCATATTCTTGAATAGATACTTGAGGCTCTAAGGAGATAGACAAAAGTTGTGAGACTTCCTGTCCTTTTTGAAACCATACTGATTCTTCTACGGAAAAACGCAGACATGATAAATTATCCTGCGACAAATTGTTCTCCCCCTTCCAACACCCGCCAGGTAATAGCGCGGTCATTAAAGATGTATGAACAAATAAATTAAAATATGTCTTGAAAACTAAAAAAGCTTACGGAATCCTCCGTAAGCTTCTTTATAAAAGTTATTTCTATTTAGCTGTTTATCCACGCAACTTTGAAAAAGCTTTTTCAGCTGCTGCAATTGTATGTTCAATGTCTGCATCTGTATGAGAAGTTGATAAAAACATTCCTTCGAATTGAGAAGGAGGTAAAAACACGCCTTCATTAGCCATTTCACGATAGTAAGCTGCAAAATAATCTAAATTCGATGTTTTCGCTGTTTCGTAATTTATGACCTGTTCGTTTGTGAAGAAGAAACCGATCATTGAACCAGCTCGGTTTACGGTAAACGGCACATCATATTTTTCAGCTGCTGCCATCAATCCTTCTTCTAAGCGATCTGCTTTACGAATGAACTCATCGTAGGATTGAGGTGTCAGCTGTGTTAATGTCTCGTATCCAGCTGTCATCGCAAGCGGATTACCTGATAATGTACCTGCTTGATAAATCGGGCCGCTTGGTGCAACTCGCTCCATAATTTCAGCTTTACCACCGTAAGCACCTACTGGTAAACCACCACCGATTACTTTTCCTAAGCAAGTTAAGTCAGGCGTAATGTTGTAGTAGCCCTGTGCACAGTTGTACGCTACGCGGAACCCTGTCATTACTTCATCAAAAATGAGCAGTGAGCCATATTCTGATGTGATATCACGAAGCCCTTGTAAGAAACCGGGCTGAGGTGGTACCACACCCATATTTCCTGCTACCGGTTCAACGATTACTCCGGCAATGTCATCTCCGAATTCTTTAAAAGCATATTGTACGCTTTCTAAATCATTGTACGGCACTGTAATCGTGTTTTTAGCGATTCCTTCAGGCACTCCCGGGCTATCTGGTAGGCCTAACGTTGCAACGCCTGAGCCAGCTTTAATGAGAAGAGAGTCACCGTGTCCATGGTAACAGCCTTCAAATTTTAAAATTTTGTTGCGGCCCGTATAGCCACGCGCTAAACGCAGTGCGCTCATCGTTGCTTCCGTACCTGAACTCACCATACGGACGATTTCGATTGAAGGAACGCGCTCAATCACAACTTTAGCGAGCTCATTTTCAATTAATGTTGGTGCACCAAAGCTTGTACCAGATTCCGTTACTTTTTTTACTGCTTCAACTACTTGATCGTTGGAATGTCCGTGAATTAAAGGTCCCCATGATAAGACGTAGTCAATATATTTGTTGCCGTCAATATCGTAAATCGTAGCGCCTTTTCCTCGTTCCATAAAAATAGGATCCATATCTACTGATTTAAATGCACGAACAGGACTGTTTACTCCACCCGGCATTAGTTGCTGCGCTTCTAAAAAAGCTGCTTTTGACTTTTCATAACTTCTCATGTGTAAGCCTCCTTAATTACTTGTCAGATAACCAGCGTGCTGCGTCTTTAGCATGATACGTTACAATTAAATCCGCTCCTGCACGCTTCATGCTAATTAATTTTTCAAGAACAATCTCTTTTTCATTTACCCAGCCGTTTTGAGCTGCCGCTTTAATCATTGAATATTCACCGCTCACATTATAAGCCACTACAGGTAAATTAAACGTATTTTTCACATCGCGCATAATATCTAAATATGATAGAGCTGGTTTTACAATTAAGAAATCTGCTCCTTCTTCGACATCAGATTCCGCTTCTCGAAGTGCCTCTAAGCGATTAGCTGGGTCCATTTGATATGTTTTACGGTCTCCAAATTGAGGAGAAGAATGCGCTGCATCACGGAATGGTCCGTAAAAAGCAGATGCATATTTAACAGCATAAGACATCACCGGCACATCTTCAAATCCAGCTTCGTCTAGACCGTGGCGAATAGCTGCCACGAAACCGTCCATCATGTTTGAAGGCGCAATAATATCCGCTCCTGCTTTAGCTTGACTAACCGCTGTACGCGCTAATAAGTCAAGGCTAGGATCGTTTAAGATTTTTCCGTCTTCAATTACACCACAGTGGCCATGATCTGTGTATTGACACAAGCATGTATCTGCGATAACAACAAAATCTGGAAAATTTTCTTTAATTTGACGAATACCTTTTTGGACAATTCCGTGGTCATGGTATGCCTGTGAGCCGACCGCATCTTTTTCAGCGGGAACACCAAATACCATAGCTGACTTGATTCCTAAATCGACTAACTCTTGGATTTCATCATTCAAGTAGTCTAAAGAAATTTGATCCACACCTGGCATTGATTTTACAGCATTTCTTTTTTGTTCACCTTCTACAATAAAAATAGGATATATAAAGTCTTCCGGATGTAAATGTGTTTCACGTACAAGCGCACGCATATTTACAGAATTACGAAGACGACGATGACGTGTAAATTGTAAATCTTTCATGTTAAAATCCTCCTTTATTATTCAAAACAACTAACCAACATATCTATCATACCATTTATTGTGTATGTGTTAGGAACAAGATGCTTAATTCCATATTCGCTCGCTGTCTGACTCGTAATAGGACCAATGCAAACAACTTTGGTTTCATTTATAAGCTCAAGCCAATTCGGAATATCTTTAACTGACTCGACAAAAAATCTCACTGTAGAAGAACTTGTAAAAGTAATGGCATCAATTCCTGTTTCTAAATGTTGCTTAACCAAGCGTTCAGAGCCTTGATTTCGAATGGTCTGATATACAACTAAATCCGTTACCTCACACTCTTTTAACCCATCTTTTAAAACAGAGCGGGCTAATTGTCCTCGTACAAGGAGAACTCGCTCGTGATGTAACACATTTGCTTTTAACGACTCAAGAAGTGATTCGGCAACGTATTCTTTTGGAACAAGTTGCACGTTAACATCGTATTTTTCCAGCAATTTTGCGGTTTTTTCTCCAACCGCAGCCACTTTTAATCTTTTTAAAGCACTCCGACTGATATTTAACTCTTTTAGCCATTCAAAGAAAAAAGAAATGCCGTTTTGACTTGTAAAAACAATCCAATCAAAACAGTCAATCGACAGCAGGACATCTTCCACTTCTTTTTCATTGTTAGAACGTGCAAACGTGAGGACTGGTAAGCTTAAAGGTATGCCTCCAAGCTTTTTAATCTGTGCTGCAAATGAATGAGCCTGCTTCGCTTCTCTTGTAATCAAAACTTTTTTCAAAAAAAGAGGAGCCTCATGACTCATTATTTGTCCAGCTCCTCTTTTACGCGGTCAATTAAAAGCTTTGCTCCTTGAGATGTTAAGCGCCTAGCAGCTTCTGAACCGATAGCAACGGGGTCTTTTCCCGTAATGTGCTCTTTATAAATCGTTTTGCCATCAGGAGATGCGACTAGCGACGTTAGCTCAATATTTCCACCGTCTACTATACGCCCATATCCCGCAATCGGCACTTGGCATCCGCCTTCCATCTCTTTTAAAAATACGCGTTCAGCTCTAACAGCACGAGCCGTTTCATCATGATTTAGAGTTTGAAGAAGCGATAATAATTCATCGTCATTTTCTCGGCATTCGATAGCTAAAGCTCCTTGTCCTACAGCAGGAACACTTATTTCCGGCTCTAGGTACTGAGTGACCGTATCTCTCGACCAGCCCATACGAGATAGTCCTGCAGCGGCCAAGATAATCGCATCGTAATCTTCATTTTTTAATTTCTCTAGGCGTGTATCGATATTTCCTCGAATCCATTTAATTTCGATATCTGAACGCATAGATAGAAGCTGTGCCCCTCGACGCAAGCTGCTTGTCCCAATCACAGCACCGCTTGGCAGCTCCTCAAATCGCTCACCATTTTTTGAAATAAGCGCATCACGGTGATCTTCTCGTAAAGGAATACATCCAATCGTTAATCCTTCTGGCAAAACAGCCGGCATATCTTTCATACTATGAACGGCCATATCAATTTCTTTATCTAACATGGCTTGTTCAATTTCTTTTACAAAAAGACCTTTACCGCCTACTTTGGACAGCGTTACATTTAAAATTTTGTCCCCTTTTGTCACCATTTCTTTAATTTCAAACTCAAAAGGAAGACCTTGTTTTTTTAACTGTTCAATGACCCACTTGGTCTGTGTTAACGCAAGTTTGCTTCGACGAGAGCCGACAATAATTTTTCGCATGTTGTCCTCCTAATTACGAACCCCAAAAGTGAAAATTCGATAAACTGCCAAATAAAAAGAAATTAATAAGTAAGACTAAGAACAATCCAATATTCCACATCGCGATTGCCTTTCCTTGAATACCTCTACGCAGTCTAGCATACAAGTAAGCGCTGTATGCAACAAACATTAAAAATGAACCTAACACTTTTGTATCGTACCAATGAAAATCTACGTATTTAATATAAGCCCATATGATTCCTAAGATTAACGAAAGCAATAACAGCGGTACACCAATTAAAATTAATACATAGGACATGTAATCTAGCTTTGTTAAATCTTCAATTCTTAGCAAGCGCTTGCCCCATTTCTTCTTTTTCAATAAATTATACTGAACAAGATACAGAGCAGAAAAAACAAAAGAAACTGAAAAAGCGCCGTAAGATAAAATAGCCATGGTAATATGGATGATTAATAATTCTGACACAAGGCGCTCCGACTGGACAGCCGTGTATGTTTCAAGTGGAGCAAACGTATGAATAGCCATAATTAAGAAACCAATCACATTTGTAAAAAATACCATAAAATCAACGCGGAACAGGCGATTAATCACAAGCGAAAGAGTAATTAACACCCACGCGTAAAAATACAGCCCTTCAGAAACAGTAAGAATAGGAAACCTTCCCGTCTCAAACATTCGTAAAATTAAAAAGGCTGTTTGCAAAACCCACACAATAGAAAGTAACCAGAAGGCTATCGAGTTTGCCTTCCGGTTATTTTGTACAAAATCAATAAAATATAATAAAACGCTCACCGCGTATAAAATCACAATCAATTCATAGATTCTGGTTAATTCCATATCAACCATTATTCAATCCTCACTTAAGACTGATAAGCTACTGAATGAGACGTAATCGATGTATGAAGCTGCTCTTCTTTTTCTTTTTGCAAAGCAACTTCCTGTTCAATATTAAAAATCTTCATGAACAGCTCTAAAGACTCTTCAGCATGTTTCTCTCCAGCCAATTCTTTCGCGTGTAAAATTGGATCGCGAAGAAGTTGATTAATTATACTTTTTGTATGTTTATTTAACACTTTGCGCTCACGCTCAGATAAATCTGGGAGCTTACGATCAATGCTTTTCATCGTTTCAGCTTGAATGGTAAGTGCTTTTTGACGAAGTGCAGAAATAACAGGTACAACGCCTAATGTACCAAGCCAAGACTTGAAAGCAACAATTTCAGCTTCAAGCATAATTTCAATTTCATCCGCAGCTTTTTGACGCTCTTGCAAATTAGATTCTACAATCCCGTTTAAATCGTCGATATCGTATAAAAAGACCGTCTCTAGCTCATCTAGTTCTGGATCTAAGTCACGCGGAACGGCGATGTCTACCATAAACAATGGACGACCTTTACGCGTACGCTCTGCTTCACTCATCATTCGTTTCGTTACTACATAGTCATTAGCTCCTGTTGAACTAATTAAAATATCTGCTTCGCTTAAAGCATGTTGAAGATCAGCAAATGGTTTGGCTTCTCCAGAAAAACGGTTTGCTAGCTCCTGTGCCTTTTCAAATGTTCGATTCACTACCGTTACTTTTTTAGCTCCGCTGCCATATAAATTCTGCACGGCCAGCTGACCCATTTTTCCCGCACCAAGAATCAATACGTGTTTAGATGATAAGTCTCCAAAAATCTTTTTAGCAAGCTCTACGGCTGCGTAGCTGACAGAAACTGCATTCGCACCAATTTCTGTTTCATGATGAGCTTTTTTGGCTAATGTCACAGCTTGTTTAAACAGCTGGTTAAAAACCGTTCCAATTGTTTCTTCTTCTTGAGCAAGCAAAAAGCTTGAACGCACTTGTCCAAGAATTTGTGTTTCACCAATCACCATTGAATCTAATCCACATGCTACTCGGTATAAGTGTTCGATGGCTCCATCATTTTCATAGATGGTTAAATAAGGCGAAAACTCTTCTTTATCTATTCCGAACCATTCAGCTAAAAATGCTTTTACATAATAACGGCCCGTGTGTAATTGATCAACAACAGCATAAATTTCCGTACGATTGCATGTTGAAACAATGATGTTCTCCAAAATGCTTTTTTGGCCGCTTAACGTTTTCATGGCAGATGCTAGTTCTTGCTCATTAAAACTAAGCTTTTCTCTTATTTCAACAGGGGCTGTTCGAAAGTTTAAGCCGACTGCTATAATATGCATTTGTACATACCCCCTATAATTGAAATGTGCTTATTTATCCGAATTTGACGGGCAGTAACCCCTAAATTTCCAAAGAGCTACAGTGAGATAACTGCCCGTAAAATCCGGCGTTCTTCATTCTACTATTCGTAAAAACCGGCGGACATTACACAGATGTAATCTTCGCCTTATCTCTAACTATTATAACATGTTCTATAAGTCATTCGAAAAAAAAATGTGAACAGTCTTTGAAAACATGTGTTAAGATATTAACTGTTATTCCGTAATAAATTGTATCAAAAAAGCAGCGTTTTATCACGTTTTCTGTTTTGAAACACCTGGAGGTTACTATGAAAAAGCAATCAATGTTTTTTGGTGTCTTACTAGTTGGATTTGGAATCTTTTTCTTACTGAATGAACTACATATGAGCATTGCAGCAAAGGTATACACGTGGCCTGTACTGTTAATTTTAATAGGAGCGGCACTGTTAACTGAGTCTGCTTTATCTCAAGATCATTCAAACTTGCTTGCAAGTTACATATTAATCACTTTAGGTATTCATTTCTATGTAAGTGAACAAATTCCCTTTTGGCCTACGAATATTAGCATGGTCGTTTTTATGGTGGCCATTAGCTTTTTACTCAGTGCTAGAAAAGCCAAATCGGGCTTTTTCCAAGGCGGCACCCTTTTAATTATTGCCATTTTAATGATGTTTTCAGACCGTCTTAAACTATTTTTGCCAAAAGTTGAAGACGGCGTAAATTATTTAACAACCTTCTGGCCTATTTTATTGTTACTAGTTGGGCTATATTTATTATTTTTCAAACGAAAGTAATCTATGTAAACAAGTTAAAAAAATGGAACGTTTGACTCACTTCCTGGTAGAGTGATGATAAACGTTCCATTTTTTTAGCTTCTATTCCTTTGTTTAGTGAGTCATGCGATACTGCAAAGATTTCCACGCTTTATCTTTTCCTTCACCTGTTTCAGATGAGAAATGAATTAATTCATCATTTGGATCTAAATCCAGCGTTTCTCTCACTACTTTTAAGTGCTTCTGCCATTTTCCTTTAGGAATTTTATCGGCTTTCGTCGCAATAACCATAACGGGAAGGTCATGGTGCTTCAAAAACTCATACATCATAACGTCATCCTTTGAAGGAGCATGGCGTAGATCAACAATCATTAACACAGCTTTAAGCTGCTCACGATTTGTTAAATACGTTTCAATCATTTTCCCCCATGCTTCACGCTCTTTTTTAGACACTTTTGCAAATCCGTAGCCAGGTACGTCTACAAAGTGAAGGATTTCATTAATTAAAAAGAAGTTAAGCGTTTGAGTTTTTCCAGGCTTAGACGACGTACGCGCTAAGCTTTTGCGATTGAGCATCTTATTAATAAAAGATGATTTTCCTACATTTGAACGGCCTGCTAACGCAAATTCTGGCAGGTTTTCTTTAGGATATTGTTCAGGGCGTACGGCACTGATAACAATATCGGCTTGAGTTACTTTCATTTTACCTCTCCTACTAGCGCATGTTCCAATACTTGGTCCACATGTGACACAAGAACGATGTCTAATTCCTCTTGTACACTGTCAGGGATATCTTCAATATCACGTTCATTATCGTGAGGGATTAATATTTTAGTTAATCCGGCACGGTGTGCACTAAGTGACTTTTCTTTTAAACCACCGATTGGTAATACGCGACCTCTTAGTGTAATTTCTCCTGTCATTCCTACTTCTCTACGCACTGGTTTACCCGTTAGTGCTGATACTAGAGCAGTGGCAATGGTAATTCCTGCAGAAGGTCCATCCTTTGGTACAGCTCCTTCTGGAACATGGATATGAATATCATGTTTTTCATAAAACTTCTCATCAATTCCTAGTTTCTCTGCATTTGAACGCACATAGCTAAATGCCGCCTGAGCTGATTCTTTCATCACGTCTCCAAGCTTTCCGGTTAGCACTAGTCTTCCTTTACCAGGGGATAAGCTTACTTCAATGGCCAGCGTGTCTCCTCCTACAGTTGTGTAAGCAAGACCTGTAGCAACGCCAACTTGATCTTCCGTCTCAGCCTGTCCGTAGCGGAACCTAGGCTTACCAAGGAATTCTTCAAGCGTTTTGGCCGTCACCACCACGCGCTTTTTCTCACCAGAGACTACGATACGAGCTGCTTTTCGACAAATGGAAGCAATTTCGCGTTCAAGGTTACGAACACCAGCTTCTCTCGTATATAAACGTATGATTGCTGTTAAGGCGTCATCGCGAATCTGCAAATTGCCCTTTTGCAATCCGTGATTTTCTAGCTGGCGCAGCAATAGGTGACGCTTCGCGATTTCAAGCTTTTCCAGCTCCGTGTAACCAGCAATTTGAATAATTTCCATTCGATCGCGCAGCGGCCCCGGAATCGTAGCTAAGTTATTAGCTGTAGCCACGAACATCACTTTTGATAAATCATACGTTTCTTCTATATAGTGATCGCTGAAATTATGATTTTGTTCAGGATCCAATACTTCTAACAAAGCAGAAGACGGGTCTCCTCGGAAATCATTTGACATTTTATCGATTTCATCAAGCAGAAATACAGGGTTAATCGTTCCTGCTTTTTTCATTCCTTGAATAATGCGTCCAGGCATAGCTCCCACGTACGTGCGACGATGACCGCGGATTTCTGACTCATCTCTCACACCGCCTAGAGATACTCGTACAAAATGACGATCTAGAGACGTAGCAATTGAGCGGGCTAGGGATGTTTTCCCTACGCCAGGAGGTCCTGCTAAACATAAAATAGGGCCTTTAAGAGATTTTGTCAACTGCTGCACGGCTAGATATTCTAATACGCGTTCCTTCACTTTTTCAAGGCCATAGTGCTCATCGTTCAGCACTTGTTCAGCATTATGAATATTGAGCGTATCTTCCGTTTCGTTTGTCCAAGGTAGCGCAATCAACCACTCGATATAATTTCGAATGACTGAGCTTTCAGCGGAGGTAGCAGGAATTTTTTCATAGCGATCCAATTCTTTAAACGCCACTTGTTTGACATGGTCCGTCATCCCACTTGCTTCAATTTTTTCGCGAAGCGTTGCTACTTCTCCTGTCTTTCCTTCTTTGTCTCCAAGCTCTTTTTGAATCGCCTTCATTTGCTCACGAAGATAATACTCTTTCTGAGTGCGTTCCATTGATTTCTTTACACGCTGTCCAATTTTTTTCTCCAGCTGCAAAACTTCTTGCTCGTCTTGAATATGAGAAATGATCGTATTTAATCTTTCTTTCACATCAGTTGTTTCTAAAATTTCTTGTTTAAGCTGAATTTTTATTGGTAAATGAGAGGCTACAATATCTGCTAATCTTCCTGGTTCTTCAATGTCACTTACGGTTGAAAGAGTTTCAACGGACACCTTTTTGGAAAGTTTTATGTATTGTTCGAAATAGTCTAAAAGCGTGCGCATCAGCGCTTTATCTTCTACATCAACCTGATGTTCTTCATTTTGCTTTTCCACGTGTACAACAAAATATTCTTCGCTGTCTTCAAATTCTGTAACGGTTACGCGATTTAGTCCTTCTACTAAGACGCGCATCGTTCCATTCGGCAGCTTTAGCATTTGTTTAATTTTTGCCAACGTACCGGTTCTATATAAATCCTCTTTTGTTGGTTCATCGATACCCATATCTTTTTGTGATACTAAACAAACTAAGTGATCATCCATCATTGCTTTTTCTAATGCTTGCACAGATTTGTCTCGCCCAACATCTAAATGAAGCACCATTGTCGGATAGACGATCAAACCTCGTAAAGGCAGTAGCGGCATTGTCAATTTTTCTTTTTCTGCCATGCAATGAACACCTCCAATGCTCGTCAATTAAAGTATGTAAAGTGTGAATTCTTTTAACAATTTTATCTCATTTGTATACACATTGTCTAACAATAGTAATTACTAATTGTATCATGAGAAAGAATTAAAAGGCAAAATATATCTTTTTAAGCTCTTTTCATAAAAAAACGCCTTTTTCGTTGGCTGTGTATAAAGGTTTTATACGCGAAAAAGGCGATGAATATTCATCTGACCATTAATTTTTAATTATCATGATAGAATTAGCTAGATTCTCTATTTGGAATAGCTGGATCTACCGACAAATGTGCAACATGCTCATGTACAGACAATAGTGCTTGTTCAAACACCTCTGTTAAATGATGGACAGGAATAATATCGATACCTTTTACCTTTTCTACCATTGCATTCATATTTTCTTTTGGCACAATCACCGTCTGAACGCCTGCTTGTTTTGCTGCCTTGATTTTTGGAATTACGCCGCCAATTGGCTTTACGTTGCCGTGCAGACCAATTTCTCCTGTCATTGCTACCGTGTGTTTGATTGGGACTTCATAAATTGCTGAGTAGATCCCTGTTGCCATAGCAATACCAGCAGAAGGTCCATCGATTGGCACACCTCCCGGAAAATTCACGTGGATATCATACTCATCGGCTGGCACATCCATTGAGCGAAGAACCGTTATGACATTTTCAATTGAGCTTTTAGCCATACTTTTACGACGAATAGACTTCCCTTGAGTCCCTATACTTTCCTCTTCAACGATACCCGTAATAATAATGTTCCCTTTCTCTTTTGCAGGAATCGCTTTGACCTCAATTTCTAAAAGTGCTCCAGAGTTGGGCCCGTACACGGCTAATCCATTAATAAGCCCCACTTTTTCCTCATCTGCAATTTTCGGATCGTGTCTTGGAGATAGTTGACTAGAATGAACAATCCATTCAATATCTTCATTTTTAATGTCCGTTCGTTCCTCTGATATCGCTAGTCCAGCCGCAATTTGCATCATATTAACCGTTTCACGTCCATTGCGTGCATATGTAGAAAACAGAGATAAACCTTCTTCTGATATATCCATTCTGACTTTATTTGCTGCTTTTTTTGCAACTGTAATAATTTCGTCGCGATCAAGCTCACGGAAAAATACCTCTACGCATCTGGAACGAATGGCAGGCGGAATTTCATTAGGCGTTCTAGTCGTCGCACCAATCAAGCGAAAGTCGGCTGGTAAACCATTTTGAAAAATATCGTGAATATGTGTTGGAATTTGTGTATTTTCTTCGCTGTAATAGGCGCTTTCCATAAACACTTTTCGATCTTCTAGAACCTTTAACAGCTTATTCATCTGAATAGGATGGAGTTCTCCAATTTCATCAATAAATAAAATTCCCCCGTGTGCATCTGTAACTGCTCCTTGTTTTGGCTGCGGAATTCCAGCTTGGCCCATAGCGCCTGCGCCTTGGTAAATGGGGTCATGCACTGATCCAATTAAAGGATCTGCAATGCCTCGCTCATCAAAACGCGCCGTAGTTGCATCTAACTCTACAAATACAGCTGCTTGTTTAAAAGGTGATTTTTTATTTTTCTTTGCTTCTTCTAACACTAAACGTGCTGCTGCTGTTTTTCCTACTCCAGGCGGCCCGTATACAATAACGTGCTGTGGATTAGGACCGCAAAGGGCAGCCTTTAGTGACCGAATTCCATCTTCTTGTCCGACAATATCGGAGAAGCTAGACGGCCTCACACGTTCCGCAAGCGGCTCAGTTAAAGAGATAGCTCTCATCTTCTGCAGTTGCTCCATTTCTTTCTTTGAATCCCGGTCAATTGAGACTTTTTGCGTACGCTGATTGCGTAATAAATTCCAAAAATATAAGCCAATGATGATACCAAAAAAGAGTTGGACCATTAAGGCAATATTCGTCCAGTTCATAGATAAACCTCCTGCGCAGTTTAGTAAGATAATTATCAGTTATTATCTCCCTGCAGCAGTAGGAATAAACAAGATTCTAGTAAAAAGTAAAATTTAGTTGTCCTTCATCAACAGAAAAAAGCCGGGTACTCAAATTGAGTACCCGGCTTTTTTTATGCTGATGTTTTGCTGCCTTCTTGAATAGTAGATCCGTCTTCTAATACGAACTTAGGAGCCGCTTGATCACGAACTGTTTCACCTGTGATAATACATTTTGTAATATCATCACGTGAAGGAAGATCAAACATTACATCTAACATAATACCTTCAATGATTGAACGTAGACCACGAGCACCTGTTTTACGCTCGATTGCTTTTTTAGAAATTTCTACTAAAGCCTCGTCTTCGAACTCAAGTTCAACGTCATCAAGTTCAAGCATTTTTTGATATTGTTTCACTAGTGCATTTTTCGGTTTTGTTAAAATCTCAACTAGCGCTTCTTCATCAAGAGGCACTAAGCTAGCAGTAACCGGTAAACGACCAATAAACTCTGGAATTAAACCAAATTTTAATAAATCTTCCGGTAATACTTTTGCTAGTAACTCTTTTTCTGTAAAGTCTTGTTGTTTTGTTTCTGAACCGAAACCAATTACTTTTTTACCTAGACGGCGCTTAATAATAGGTTCGATTCCGTCAAACGCACCACCGCAAATAAATAAGATATTTGTTGTATCAATTTGAATAAATTCTTGATGAGGGTGTTTGCGTCCACCTTGAGGAGGAACACTTGCTACAGTACCTTCTAAGATTTTAAGAAGAGCCTGCTGCACACCTTCACCTGATACATCACGTGTAATAGATGGGTTTTCAGACTTACGCGCTACTTTATCAATTTCATCGATGTAGATGATACCTTTTTCAGCTTTCTCCACATCGTAATCAGCTGATTGAATTAATTTTAATAAGATGTTTTCAACATCTTCTCCTACATAACCCGCTTCTGTTAGAGATGTTGCATCTGCAATCGCAAACGGTACGTTTAAAATACGAGCCAATGTTTGAGCTAGTAAAGTTTTACCGCTTCCTGTAGGTCCAATTAATGCAATATTACTTTTTGATAACTCAACGTCATCAATTTTACTGTTTGAATTGATTCGTTTGTAATGGTTGTATACTGCAACAGATAACGATTTTTTCGCATCCTCTTGACCAATTACATACTCATCTAAAATGTCACGAATTTCTTTTGGTTTTGGTACATCTTTAAATTCTACTTCTTCTTCTGTACCTAACTCTTCTTCTACGATTTCCGTGCAAAGTTCAATACATTCATCGCATATGTAAACACCTGGACCCGCAACTAACTTGCGTACTTGTTCTTGTGTTTTACCACAAAATGAGCATTTTAACTGCCCTTTTTCATCGTTAAATTTAAACATAATTTTCACCCCTTGTAGTATTTACTAAAGTGCTCGAAGCTGATTTCTATCCGCGCTATAGCCCAACAACATGAACAACTCATCTATTTGTAGGTAAATGCCCCTCTTTATCACATAGTAAAAGCGCTATGAAAAGATTTGTATTGCATTTTACCATACATTTTCTTGAATAGATACTAAAACGTTTTATGTATATGTTGTTGATGAGCATAACAGAATGAAGATCTGCTATTATATAGTGTCCTCTTATTGGGCCTATTTCATAACCACGGATTTCAAACAATGGGTTAAAGCTGCTTCTACGGTGTTGGTTATGATATAAAAAAACTATTGAAGTTTATAAAACAAGGCACGATCAAGTCGCGCCTTGTTTCTTACTTACTATTATGCAACAGCTTTACTGTTTTCTACAAGAAATTCAACTGCTTTACGTACTTTCATGTCTTCTTTAATGCTATCAAGACTGCCAAGCACTTTCTTAATTTCTTCGACAGGCATGTTGTACATTCCTGCCATGTTTTCTAATTCTTTTTCTACTTCTTCTTCGCTTACTTCAAGATTTTCAGCTTTTGAAATAGCTTCTAGCGTTAAGTTGATTTTCACACGCTTTTCAGCATCCGGACGCATTTGGTCGCGAAGAGCTTTTTCATCTTGACCTGAGAATTGGAAGTAAAGTTCAAGGTTAAGACCTTGCATTTGTAAACGTTGTTCAAACTCTTGCATCATACGATCCATTTCAGTGTTGAACATTGCTTCTGGAATTTCTACTTCAGCATTTTCAGCAGCTTTTTCTACTAAAGTGTCGCGAAGAGCTGATTCTGCTTGGTTTTCTTTATCGCTTTGTAATTTTTCTTTTGTTTTTGCTTTTAACGCTTCTAGAGTTTCTACTTCTTCATCTACGTCTTTTGCAAACTCATCGTCTAAAGCTGGAAGCTCTTTAGATTTGATTTCGTGTAATTTCACTTTGAATTTAGCAGCTTTACCAGCTAGCTCTTCAGCGTGATACTCTTCAGGGAATGTTACTTCCACTTCTTTTTCAGCGCCTACTTCAAGACCAACTAGTTGCTCTTCAAAGCCAGGGATGAATGTGTTAGAACCGATTTCTAAAGAATAGTTTTCGCCTTTTCCGCCTTCAAATGCTTCGCCATCAACGAAACCTTCAAAGTCGATTACAGCTGTATCGCCTTCAGCTACTGTTCCTTCTTCTTTAACAACTAGTTCAGCGTGACGCTCTTGAAGTGTTTTTAATTCAGCTTCAACGTCTTCATCTGTTACAGTTGTATCTACTTTTTCTACTTCTAAGTTTTTGTATTCGCCTAATTTAACTTCAGGCTTAACAGTTACTTTAGCAGTGAAAACTAGAGGTTGTCCTTTTTCGATTGTTTCAACATCGATTTCTGGACGATCAACCGGCTCGATACCAGCTTCAACAATTGCATTGCTGTAAGCTTCAGGTAATAAGATGTCTAGTGCATCTTGGTATAAAGATTCTACGCCAAAACGTTTTTCGAAAAGTGGACGAGGCATTTTACCTTTACGGAACCCTGGTACGTTTACTTGTTTTACAACTTTTGTGAATGCTTTATCTAAGGCTTTATCAAACTCAGCAGCTTCAACTTCTACTGTTAAAACGCCTTGATTTCCTTCTTGTTTTTCCCATTTTGCAGACATGAATGTTTCCCTCCAAAATCATTTTAAGTAGTGATTTCTAAATTAGATAATGCAGATAGCCTATCAGTTCAAACCTCAATCATTATCTATTTAACTCCCTACTACTTTAAAGTAAGTAGGAATGTAATGTAAAGATGAAATTCTACTATACGTATTTAAGTGCATTTTACAACCATTATATTATAACATACAACAATGACGTTTCAACTAAACACCACATTTTATATAAAAGAAATTTCTTCAATTTCTTTTAGCTCTTTAATTGCCTTTCGTAATTCAGCTGCGGAGAAACTTCCGTCTTCCTCTGCTACAGCTGCATCTGACTCTTCTCCTTGCATCATCAGACTAACAGCATACACCGCTTCTGTCCAAAGTTTTACATTATCACCCGGTAAAAACGGAAATGTTATAAATAAATGACGCTGCCATATTTCAACGGCAACCTGCAGCAATGTAGGATTTTCATGCTCCAGCTTTTCCGTCAGCTGCGCTTCTACCTGCTCGGCAAATAAATACGGTGTTGTTCGTTGAAGCTGAAGCGCATTTACTTTTTTCGTCTCTCCAAACTTACTAATCATAAAATCAATGTCTACTTCTTCTTCCATGACTGTTTTTAAAGCGACTGTTTTTACGATAGGGTGAATAGCTTCAGATGAAAATAGCTGTTCCAGAAAGAAGCGCTGCTTTTCAATTCTCTTTGTTTTTAATGAATGAACCCATTCAAGCTGATCTTGAATATTGTCTAGAGCTGTGAATGATTTAAACTGCTCTATCTGTTCTTCTTCTGTTTGTTCTTCTATGACTTGTTCTTGATTCATTCTATTTTTGCAGAACTCCAATAGCTGATAAAGCTGTTCAGCATGTTCAGAAGGGAGTTTGTGTTCTTGAATAACTGCTTGTAGAGTGACATATCCTTCATGATAATGACCAAGCTGAATTAACACCATGAGGTACATTTGCAAATTATGATAATAATCGCCAATATCTTCTTTCAGCATTTGCTCACATAATTCCTTAGCTATGCCTGCATCACCGAGCTCCACGTGACAAATAACAAGGCCAAGCAAAATTTCATGATGCTTATTATCAAGTTCGTAGGCCTGCTCAAATAAAGGAAGTGCTTCTTGAAATTGCTTGTGCTGCATATGTTCTGTAGCTTTTTCAACCAACCGTTCTTTTAATAGAGGAAAAGCTACAATTTTGTTTTGTTGTTCATTCGACATGTTTTCTCCCCACTTCGCGGTCCATTTGCTTTACAGTTTAGCAATTGAATTAACGGAACGCAAAAAAATCGAGCAAAATCATCATTTTGCTCGATTTTTGGTTAATATCTTACCGTTTTTGCTTCATAAGCAGAAATGTCGTCTTCAAAAGAAAGCGTATAGCCAATTTCATCATATCCGTTAACAAGCATATATTTCCAATGGCCATTGATCTCAAACGTACGTTCAAAACCTGCTTCATCGGTAATTTTTTGCTGATGAAGATCGATTGTACAGGCGTAAGAAGCACTTTGAGACTCTTTCATTAAATAGGAAACATCTTCTTTTGGTAAAACAATAGGTAAAATACCATTTTTCAGACAGTTTTGTTTAAAAATATCCGCAAATGACGGTGCGATAATGGCACGGAACCCATAGTCTAAAAGCGCCCATGGAGCGTGTTCACGTGACGAACCACACCCGAAGTTCTCGTCAGCTACAAGAATTGTTGCTCCTTGATTTTGAGGCTGATTTAGTTCAAACGTTTCATTTAACGTTTCATCTTCATTATATCGCCAATCAAAAAAGAGAAATTGGCCAAAGCCAGTACGCTCAATTCTTTTCAAAAATTGCTTTGGGATAATTTGATCAGTATCTACGTTTGCTCGGTCGAGACCTGCTACTTTTCCTGTATGGATTGTAAAAGCATTCATCTGTGTTCTCCTCCTTATCGCACCGCTTGTTCTTGTAGTTTGCGTACATCAACAAAATGTCCATATACCGCTGCCGCTGCTGCCATTACCGGGCTTACTAAATGCGTTCTGGCACCTTTTCCTTGACGTCCTTCAAAGTTTCGATTAGAAGTGGACGCACAGTGTTCGCCTTGTGGAACTAAGTCAGAGTTCATGCCTAGACACATGCTGCAGCCCGAGTCTCTCCATTCAAAACCTGCTTCAATAAAAATAGCAGATAACCCTTCTTCTTCAGCCACTCGCTTTACTTTTTGAGAACCTGGTACAATCATCGCTCGCACATCTGGTGACACTTTCTTTCCTTTAATAAAGGCTGCCACGTCACGAAGATCAGACAAACGAGCATTTGTACATGAACCGATAAATACATGCTGAACTGGGATCTCTTCTATTGCCATGCCGGGCTGTAAGCCCATATACTCAAGTGCTCGTGACAAAGACTTTTTCTCAGCTTCTGTTGTACACTCTTCTAATGTAGGAACTTGCTTGCTAACATAAGAACTCATCGCCGGGTTTGTTCCCCATGTTACAACAGGCTCAATTGTATCTGCATCAATTTCTAGCGTTTCATCGTATGTTGCACCTTCATCTGTTGCTAAAGCTGCCCAAGCTTCCACTGCTTTTTCAAACTGTTCTCCTTTAGGAGCATACTGACGCCCTTTAATATAAGAGAAAGTAACATCATCTGGACTGATTAAACCAGCTTTTGCACCGGCTTCAATAGACATATTACAAATAGTCATGCGCTCTTCCATTGAAAGGTCGCGAATACATTCGCCCGTAAATTCTACGATTGAACCCGTTCCAAAATTCACGCCGAATTTTTGAATAATTGCTAACACAATGTCCTTAGCATAAACACCAGGCTGTTTTTTGCCATTTACTTTCACTTGTAGCGTTTTTGGTTTCGCTTGCCATAGCGTTTGCGTTGCTAAAACATGTTCTACCTCACTCGTTCCTATACCAAAAGCAAGCGCTCCAAATGCACCGTGAGTAGATGTATGGCTATCTCCGCACACAATGGTTTTTCCAGGCTGCGTCAATCCTAATTCCGGTCCAATGATATGCACAATTCCTTGCTCTTCGCTTGTTAAATCTAAAAGCTTCACACCAAACTCATGACAGTTTTCAGATAGTTTGTCTACTTGTTTCTTTGCAATCGGATCTTTAATATTAAAACGGTCAACCGTTGGAATATTGTGATCCATTGTAGCAAACGTTAAGTCCGGACGCTTCACTTGACGATTTGCCACGCGAAGACCTTCGAATGCTTGAGGAGACGTTACTTCATGAATAAGATGAAGATCGATATATAATAAGTCCGGCTTCCCCTCTTCTCGACGTACAACATGTTGTTCCCAAAGCTTATCAATAATTGTTTTTGGTTTCATACTGCTCCTCCTTTCTGATTATGAAAAACGTTTCTCACAAAACGTGAGAAACGCATGATTAACTGTAAGCTGTCATAATGCTTGAAATGGCAGAATCGTTGGCAATAACCGCAGTTATTGCATCCACCATTTTATCGGTACCTAAATAATGATTACCGTCTGCTAAGTCAGCTGTTCGATGACCTGCATGTAATACACTTTCAACCGCTTGTTCAATCACCGCTGCTTCTGTTTCTAATCCAAATGAATGTCTAAGCAACATTGCTGCAGATAAAATAGCAGCAATCGGATTAGCTTTGTTTTGTCCAGCAATGTCTGGTGCAGAACCGTGAACCGGTTCGTATAAAGATGGACCATCAACCGTTAAACTCGCAGATGGAAGCATCCCTAACGATCCTGTCAGCATAGAAGCCTCATCACTCAAAATATCACCAAACATATTTTCAGTTACCACTACATCAAAATATTTCGGATTACGAATTAACTGCATAGCAGCTGAATCTACAAGCATATGCTCAAGCTCTACATCCGGGTAGTCTTTTGCTACTTCTTCAGCTACTTCACGCCACACTCGACTAGACTCAAGCACATTCGCTTTATCAACCGACGTTACCTTTTTACGTCGATTTACAGCCGTTTCAAACGCTTGGCGAATAATCCTTTCTATTTCTGTACGCTTATAAAATAACGTGTCGACAACTGTCTCTTCATTTCCTTCTGTTCGACGCTCGCTAGGCTGACCAAAATATAAGCCCCCTGTTAGCTCACGAACGATAATGAAGTCAACACCTTCAATGTATTCTTTTTTCAAAGGAGAGGCATCTGCTAAGCTATCATAAAACGTCACTGGACGAAGGTTAGCATATAAATCCAATTCTTTTCGAATAGCTAGCAAACCTTTTTCTGGTCGCAAATGTGAAGGGTTACGATCCCATTTTGGCCCTCCAACGGATCCAAGTAAGACGGCATCCGCCTGCTTACAAATCTCAATTGTACTTTCTGGAAGAGGTGTGCCAGCCTCATCAATTGCAGCTCCGCCAATTAATCCATACGTAAACTCGAATTGATGATCAAAGCGCTCTCCAATTGCTTTTAAAACGGCAACAGCGCCTTTGGTTACTTCTGTTCCTACGCCGTCACCTGGTAATACAGCGACTTTTTTTGTCATGGTGGTCTCTCCCTTCAGTTCACATTACTTCTTGCTTTGTACGATGCTGCTGAATAGCGATTAATCGATTAATGGCATTTAAATAGGCTTTCGCTGACGATTCTAATACGTCAAATGCTACTCCGCGTCCGCTTGCTTCAGTTCCTTCGCTTTCAACCTTCACAAATACTTCAGCCAGTGCATCCGGACCGCCGTTAATAGACTGAATACGATAGTCTAATAGTTTGACATCTTGCTCAACACAGCGCTGCAGCGTATTATAGATAGCTTCCACGCTTCCAGATCCCGTAGCTGCTTCTTGAATCTCTTCGCCGTTTTCTTTGCGAAGCGTAATCGTAGCCGTAGGAATATTGTTCGTACCATACTGAACTTGCAGACTTTCAAGCTTATATTCACTGTCTTTGCTAACTTGCTTTTGAATGACTAATGCCAATAAATCATCGTCGGTAATGTCTTTTTTCTTATCTGCTAAGTCTTTAAACTTCTCAAAAAGCACGTTTGCTTCTGTATCTTCCAATGTGAACCCAAGCTCTACTAAGCGTGTACGGAACGCATGACGGCCTGAGTGTTTACCCAGCACAATCGGATTTTGTTTAACACCCACAAGTTCTGGGGAAATAATCTCATATGTTAACGGATTTTTTAAGACGCCATCTTGGTGAATACCTGATTCATGAGCAAAAGCATTTTTTCCGACAATTGCTTTATTTGGCGCAATATTCATTCCGGTAAGCTTACTGATAATGTCACTCGTACGCTTGATTTCGGGCAAGATCAAACCTGTGCTCGCTTGATAGAAGTCTTGACGGACATGAAGCGCAAGTGCTACTTCTTCAAGAGCAGCGTTACCGGCACGTTCTCCGATTCCGTTAATCGTTCCTTCAATTTGAGTAGCTCCTGCTTCAATAGCAGCCATTGAATTAGCAACAGCTAGCCCTAAGTCATCGTGGCAGTGAGCTGACAAATCGACCTTATGAATATTTGATACATGTTCTTTTAAGTAATTAAATACGGATTGATAGTCACCAGGCGTGATAAATCCTACCGTATCTGGAATATTAACGACTTTTGCACCAGCATCGATAACAGCTTCTACAATTCTAGCTAAAAACGGTAAATCTGTGCGACATGCATCTTCAGCAGACCATTGAACAACCGGGAATTTTTCACTTGCGTATTTCACCATTTTCACTGCTGTTTCAAGTACTTCATCAGGTGTTTTTTTCAATTTATGCTGCATATGAATTTCGGAAGTAGCGATAAAAACATGCAGTCTTGGTTCTGCACTTTCTTTTAACGCTTCCCATGCAATGTCAATATCTTTTGTAACAGACCTTGCAAGGCCTGTTACAGAAGAATTTTTGACAATAGACGCAATTTCTTTTACGGATTGAAAATCACCTTTTGAAGAAGCTGGAAATCCGGCTTCAATAATGTCGATACCTAATCGCTCTAACTGCTTAGCAATTTCAAGCTTTTCTTGTAGGTTCAAATTGACTCCAGGTGACTGTTCACCATCGCGTAGCGTCGTGTCAAATAGTTTAATTTTTTGCACTAGCGATCACCGCTTCTTTCTTTTGTTTTTTAACAAATGGCATCATTTCACGTAATTGAGCGCCAACTTTTTCAATTAAATGTTCGTTTTCACGGTTATTGATAGCTGTAAATTCTGGACGATTTGCTTGGTTTTCTAGGATCCAGCCTTTTGCAAATTTACCTGTTTGGATATCTTCAAGCACTTTTTTCATTTGTTCTTTTGAACGCTCATCTACAACGCGTGGTCCTGAAACGAAGTCACCCCATTGAGCTGTATCAGAGATTGAATAACGCATGCCTTCCATTCCGCCTTCATACATAAGGTCAACAATTAATTTTAATTCGTGTAAACACTCAAAATATGCAACTTCCGGTTGGTAGCCAGCTTCTACAAGCGTTTCAAAACCAGCTTTAACTAATGAAGTTAAACCGCCGCAAAGTACTGCTTGCTCACCGAAAAGATCTGTTTCTGTTTCTTCTTTAAACGTTGTTTCTAATACACCCGCACGAGCTGAGCCAATTGCTTTAGCATAAGCTAATGCTACGTCTTTTGCTTCGCCAGTTACGTCTTGGAATACTGCGAATAACGCCGGTACGCCAGCTCCTTCTTCATACGTTCTTCTTACAAGGTGACCAGGACCTTTTGGAGCTACTAAGAATACGTCAACGAATTCAGGTGCTACGATTTGATTAAAGTGAATGTTAAAACCGTGAGCAAATACTAAAGATTTTCCTGGTTTTAATCCTGGAAGAATTTCTTCGTTATAAACTTTTGGCTGATGCTCATCTGGAAGTAATACCATTACTACTTCTGCTTGTTGAACTGCTTCTTTTACAGATAATACAGTGAAGCCGTCTTGTTCTGCTTGATCCCATGATTTACCTTTACGTAATCCTACTACCACGTTTACTCCGCTGTCGCGTAAGTTTTGTGCGTGAGCGTGACCTTGTGAACCATAACCTACGATTGCTACTGTTTTACCTTGTAATAATTGATCCTTTGCATCTCCGTTGTAATATACCTTTGTCATAATAAATCTCTCCTCTTAGTTTATATAGTTTTATATAGTTTACTTTTTTAGTAACTAGCTAGAATTAAATGATTGATGAAAGTTTGGCTGCTGCTTTTTGCGTACCGCGCGGAACAGCTACTGTCCCTGTGCGCGTTACTTCTTTTAATCCATAAGGCTGAAGTAAATCAATCATCGCTTCAATCTTGCTGGATTCACCTGTTACTTGAATAATTAAGCTGTCGCGGCTTACATCAATGATGGTTGCACGGAAAGGCTCAATTACTGCATAAAGTTCGTTACGGCTCGCAGGTGTAGATGCTACTTTCATTAAAGCAAGCTCTCTTGACACCACGGCTTGATCCGTAATATCTTGAACTTTCAACACGTCAATCTGCTTGTTTAACTGCTTAATCACTTGTTCAGCAGCATTGTCATGCTCTACGTTTACGACAAACGTCATGCGTGATACATCTTCAGATTCAGTGTGTCCTACCGAAATACTCTCAATATTGAAATTTCTTTTTGTAAATAACCCCGTTACGCGATTTAAAACGCCCGCACGGTTTAATACAGTTGCTGTAATGATTCGCTTCATGGTTTCACCCCTACCATTTCATGTAATCCTTTTCCAGGTGCAACCATTGGATATACGTTTTCTTTAGGTGCGACAAAGAAGTTTAGTAAAACAGGTCCATCTGTTTCCATTGCTTCTTTCAGAGCCGCATGCGCTTCTTCTTCAGTAGAAGCTTGTAAACCTTTGATATCATAGGCTTCTGCAAGCTTCATTAAATTAGGCTGATTCGGAATTAAAGAGTGCGAGTAGCGTTCTTCATAGAAGATTTCCTGCCACTGACGAACCATTCCAAGCGACTGATTGTTAAGCACAACCACTTTAACAGGTAAGTTTAATTCTCTAATAACCCCTAATTCTTGAAGCGTCATTTGAAATCCACCGTCACCAACGACTGCTACAACTGTTTTATCTTTATTTGCCAGCTGAGCGCCGATTGCAGAAGGTAATCCAAAGCCCATGGTGCCAAGGCCACCTGAAGTTACCCATCGATCTGGATTATTAAATGTGTAGTATTGAGCTACCCACATCTGATGTTGCCCAACGTCCGTTGTAACAACGGCATCTCCATTTGTATATTTGTGAAGCAACTCAACTACTTTTTGTGGTTTCAACACGTCCGCTGAGTTCTGATACCATAATGGATATTCTTGTTTCCACGCCGCTAATTTCTCATGCCATTTCGTATAATCTCCAACTTCTCCTTCTTGCAGAAGCAATTGCTTTAATACTTCTTTTGCATCTCCAACAATTGGAATCTTGGTTGGAACATTCTTTCCAATTTCCGCTGGGTCGATGTCAATGTGAGCAATTTTTGCATTTGGTGCAAAATGCTTTAAGTTACCTGTTACTCGGTCATCAAAGCGCGCCCCGATACTAATGAGAAGATCACTCTCATAAATTGCCATGTTTGCTGTGTACATTCCGTGCATGCCAGCCATTCCTAAATGAAGCGGATGATCTGCAGGAAAACAACCTAACCCTAAAAGCGTATTAATAACCGGAATATTTTGACGCTCAGCATAATTTTTTAATTCTTCTGAACCTTTACTCAATAATACTCCCGCACCTGCTAGAATAACAGGTTTCTTTGCAGCTGCTACTGCGTCTGTTAACTTTTTAACCTGCAGCTGATTTGGAAAATAAGTTGGCTGATAGCCAGGTAAATCAATTTCTCCTTCGTAATTAAATGTTCCATCACCCTGTGCCATATCTTTTGGAATGTCGATTAAGACTGGACCAGGTCTTCCTGTTGTCGCAATATGAAATGCCTCTTTGATGATTCTCGGCATGTCGCTGATATTGCGTACTTGATAGCTATGTTTTGTAATTGGCATTGTGATTCCTAATACATCTGCTTCTTGGAACGCGTCAGAACCAATTACACTTGAAGCTACTTGACCAGTAAAAACAACTAAAGGAAGTGAGTCAATCATCGCATCTGCCAAACCTGTTACGATATTTGTTGCACCAGGACCACTTGTTGCGATAACTACACCGGGTTTACCTGAAATTCTTGCGTACCCTTCTGCTGCGTGAATTCCACCTTGTTCGTGACGAGCAAGTACGTGAAACATTCCTGAACCGTATAGCTTATCGTAAATCGGTAAAACGGCTCCCCCTGGGTAACCGAAGATGACGTCAACATTTTCTCTTCTTAGAGATTCAATCAACATGTCAGCTCCATTCATTTGTGCCCCAGCGCTTACAGGTTCTTTCGTTTGCATATTGGCTCCCACTTTTCTCATCCTTTCGTTTTCTAGATAAAAGAAAAAAGACTTCTCACCCCTAAATAGACCCTATCAAATGATATAGGTCAAGGGGCGAAAAGTCTTTTGTACTTTACGCGGTACCACCCTCGTTTGTAATCGTAATGATTACCTTATGAATGTATACTGTACATTCTTTTTGATAACGAGTGCTTTGGAAGTACACTCGGTCGCCCTTACTGAATTTCAGGGTGACACTCTGAGGTGAGTTCATTTTGACTTGGTAACGCCGGCTTCCAGCAACCCGACTCTCTGTTGATACCTAAACATCAAAACTACTTATCCTCTTCAACGTTTTAAAACGCTATATGCTTTTTGAACAATGCTTTACACATCATATTTTAAATTAATTACAATTAATTAAAATTTTTAGAAAACTTATATTTGAGGACTATCTTACGCCCATTTCTATGCATAGTCAACCACTTTTCAAGATTTTTTTAGACAATTTAGACTAAACAGAATATTTGAATGCGTTTTCATTATTGATGCAATAAGGGTTTATAGCCACTCAAAAAGTTTTTCTGAAACGTTCATTTGTACACACTGAATGAACAAACATTCACTTTTAAGATAAATAAAAAAATCCCGGCTTTTACTAAAAAGTAAAAGCCGGGATTTTTTTCTAGACGTCCCAGGAGAGATTCGAACTCCCGACCGACGGCTTAGAAGGCCGTTGCTCTATCCTGCTGAGCTACTGGGACATAATGTTAAACTGTATCAAAGACAATACTTATTATATTCAAATATAATTTAAAAGTCAACGTTTTTTTGAAATTTTATGAGAAGAGAGGTAAAAAACCTTCTCTTCTCCCTATATTTGGCTATATTATGCTGAAAGTGTACAGGTTAACTGCATGCTAGGAATATGTTTACCGCTTATATCGTAAAACTGCACGGTAGCTTCTGTACCATCCATTACTAGTATAGCATACGTACGTTCTTTTCTCATACGAGGAAGTAACATACTTCCTGGATTGATAAATAAAACTCCGTCCATGAGCTCAGCTCCCGCTATGTGAGAATGCCCAAAACAAACAACGTTTGCCCCCACTTCTCTCGCTTTGTAATGCAGATTCATCATAGACATTTTAACATTATATAAGTGACCGTGTGTAACCAGACACGTGGCTTCTCCAAGTGATTCTACTCGATCATTGACGTAAGATGCATCATAATCACAATTTCCTCGAACGCCTAAAAACGAAGACATTTCTTTGCTGTCTTGTGGCAGCTCAGAGTCACCACAATGAATCATCTTATCTACATCAGCATGTCTTTCTCTGATAGTGAGCAGTTCTTCTTGTAACCCGTGGCTATCGCTTACAATTAATAGTTTCACACGTCATCACTCCTTCTAAAATTGCGCATCAATTAGCGGTGCTAGTTTTTCTAACGCATTTGCTCGGTGACTAATTTGATTTTTTTGTTCTTTAGACAATTCTGCCATGGAGCAGTTCCATTTTTCTACAAAGAAAATAGGATCGTATCCAAAGCCGTTCTCGCCTCTTTTTTCTTCCAAGATGCGCCCTTCACACGTGCCTTCTACAAGCTCTGTTCTCTTTCCAGGCACTGCAATAGCAAGCGTACAATGAAAACGTGCCGTGCGCTTTTCAAACGGCACGTCATGTAATTTTTGAAGTACCTTCTCTATATTAGCATTATCATCTTTATTTTCACCAGCATAACGCGCGGAATAAACGCCTGGCTCTCCGTTTAAGGCATCAATAGCAAGCCCAGAATCATCGGCAATAACCGGCTTATTTAATGCTGATGAAATGGTTTCTGCCTTTAGCGTGGCGTTCTCTGCAAATGTAACGCCCGTTTCTTCCACGTCCTCAATTTCAGGAAAATCAAGAAGCGATGTTACTTTAAATCCCTTCGGTGAGAATAGTGTTTCAAAATCCTTTACTTTGCCTGCATTTTTAGTTGCAATAATGATTTCACGCACGTTAATCCCTTACCTTTCTTTAACCGGAATGTAAGCAGCCAGATGATCAAGAACTTCCTTTTGCTGTTCAATCAATTGATAAACACCCTTTTCCCCTAAATCCAGAAGATGGTTTAACTGTTCTCTCGAAAACGTCGATTCCTCTCCCGTTCCCTGTAATTCTACAAACTGTCCGCTTCCTGTCATCACAATATTCATGTCAACTTCCGCTGTCGAATCTTCTTCATAATTTAAATCTAAAATCGAATTTTCTCCATGGATACCTACTGAAGTCGCAGCTAAATAGTCACGAATAGGAATTTCTGTCAGCTTGTTCTCTTCAACCAGCTTTCCAAACGCTAAAACCATAGCCACAAATGCACCTGTAATCGATGCTGTTCTTGTTCCGCCATCTGCTTGAATAACATCACAATCAATCCAAATGGTTTTTTCTCCGACCTTTTCCAGGTCGACTACAGAACGAAGAGCTCGTCCGATCAGACGCTGAATTTCCATTGTTCGTCCTGTGACTTTACCTTTTGTTGATTCGCGTATATTTCTTTGTGCCGTAGCTCGAGGCAGCATAGAATATTCAGCTGTAATCCATCCTTTTCCTTGTCCACGCATAAAAGGAGGCACTCTGTCGTCTATGCTTGCTGTACAAATAACCTTTGTGTCTCCCACCGAGATTAATACAGATCCTTCTGGATGCTTTAAGTATGAAGTATGAAGAGATACAGGTCTCAATTCATTAAATTCCCTACCGTCCAAACGCATTAAGCATGTCCTCCTATTAATTCATTTATATGTAATAGCTTCTTCCATTTTAACTATAAAACAGCGGAAAGAGGTCGCTATTTCAGCAGACCTCTTTCTACTTAGTCCTTTACTAGTATAACAAAAATTTGTTTTTAAAAACTACCTGTGTTCACATTTTTAGGTCTTGAAACTGGCTCCGTTAGCTTTTTCCCTTTTTCATCTTTTAGCGTTTTTTTGCCATTCACCTTAATGGCAACGCTGTCTACGGCTTTTTGTTCCGTCAGCGATAACACCAAGGAGTCGAGAACATACTGAGAAATTTCCGTTCCTTTTAAATTTCCAAAGATGTTTTTATTAAAGTTCAGCGTTAACTGACCGTCCGCATACTTTGGAGCTGCTACGAGCTTTGCATCAGGATTAAAATCTGTCACTAAACCTGATGCAGGCGCAGGTCCTTCTACAAGCTCGTTCACAATTGCAGTGTACATATCTTTGTCATCAGAAGCAATTCGTTTTGTAACAGGAACATAGTAAGTTTGTTTGCCCTCTTGAGCTAAGTAATAGATCGTAACTGGCTTCGTTTGGGTTACGTCAACTACTCCAGTATTATCAAAGTTAATACCATCTGCTCTGCTCAACCCTTTACTGATTGGTGTATGATTTACAGGCATCTCATCTTTATCATAGCCGTTAATGCGAATTTTAACTTTATTTACGCCTTCAAACTGCGTCAGCGTCCACGTTACGGCCTGCAGGATACGGAGTTCATCTTCTTTTTTATATTCAGCAAATTCAGGTGAAAAATCTGCTACCATCGTGCCGTCACTTTCCAGCTTTGTCCCTAAAACTCTTGTATCAGCAGGAAGAACCGCTCGGAAATTATTTGGCAATAAGTTTGTGACTGGTCCACCCTCTACTAAATATTCAAGAGACTGTTTAGCGACACCTTTTGATTTAGGAATTTCAAGCGTCTGGGGAACAACGTACCCGTTTTTATCAATTAAGTAAATTTCTCTTTTGGTAGGCGCAGATGTTTCTGCCGCTTTACTTTGTTTTTTATTAGCTTCCGTTACTTTCGCTTCAGTCGCTAATGATTTTTCATCTTTCACATAGGTGACATCCTTTGGCGGATCAATTTCCTTTGCTGCGTTATCCCCTCCGAAAAGTCCACAGCCGGATAACAACACAGATGTGGTCACCACGGCGGATATGAGAACAAATTTGGTCTTTTTGGACATTCCTTTCCCTCCTCAGACTGTTTGTACTACTATGTATACGAGCTTATTTGCATTTTAGACCAGCTCAAACAAGTTTTTGGCCACAAAAAAAACCGAGCTTAATATGCTCGGTTTTAAAGTTTGATATGCTCAACATTATATACAGGGTGTTCAAACCATTTAGATGCAATAGATTGAAACAGTTCTGTTGAGCCTGTTGTATAGAAGTAGTGTTCGGGCTCCATGCTTCTAGGAGCTAGTAAATTGCTATAAGAAAGAATGGCACTTACCTCTATTGCCGTTTCTTCACCAGAACTGATTAACTGAACTCGAGGTCCAATTGCTTCTTGAATAACTGGCTTTAACAACGGATAATGCGTACATCCTAAAATAAGGGTATCCATATCTGTATGATAAAAAGGTTTTAATGTTTCTTTTACAATTCGCTGCGCTTCCGGTCCTTCATAATTACCGCTCTCTACAAGAGGTACAAACAAAGGGCATGCTAAATTTTCCACTTCCACTCTCGTATGAAGAGCGCGGAGTGCATGTGTATAGGCTTGGCTTTTAACGGTTCCGTTTGTGCCGATTACGCCTATTTTATGATTTTTAGTTACTTTAAGCGCAGCTCGTGATCCTGGTTCAATGACGCCTATAACCGGAATATCGAGCTGTTCTTGAATTTCATCTAGTACAACTGCCGTAGCCGTGTTGCACGCAATAACAAGCATTTTAATATCTTTATCTACTAAATAATTAGTCATCTCCCATGTGAAAGCTCGTACTTCTTCACTGGGACGAGGACCGTATGGGCAGCGGGCTGTATCTCCAATGTACATAATTTGTTCTTTCGGAAGCTGTCTCATAATTTCCTTTGCTACCGTTAATCCGCCCACACCTGAATCTATAACACCAATTGGTCTACTCAAAACAATCGCCTCATTTTTCTTTCATTTCATCATGTAATTTTCGTAACGTTACTCGTAAAACTTCTGTTTCACTAGGAGAGAAGTTTGCCAGTACGCCATTTAAATACGTTTGTCGCTTTTCAATTACTTCTTCGATAACACGTGCTCCTTCAGGAAGCAAATGAATACGCACTACGCGGCGGTCTTTCGGATCTTTGACCCGAACCACCAACTTATTTTTTTCCATACGATCTACTAAATCTGTCGTTGTACTACAAGCGAGAAAAATCCGATTTGATAAATCGCCAATCGTCATATCTCCACGTTCAAACAGCCACTGCAAAGCAATAAACTGAGGTGGCGTAATCGTATAGTCTTCTAAAATTTCTCTTCCTTTTTGCTTCACAATAGCTGCAATATGTCGAAGTGACTTTTCTAATTCTGCCACTGTATCCTCATTATTTTTTGCTGTCATACCGTAATCCTTTCCACCTATAAGTCTTATTTTCTATTATTTCTTTCAGTTAAACCCGTCTCTATTGTTTCTCTTTTCTATTTTATATTGTGCTCTTTTTTCGGTGATTTTTCAAGGTTAACATGAGGATTCTACAACGTTCAGCATTAAAAAACAGCTGCTCCATAAAAGGAGCAGCTGTTTCTATTAATTATTGATATACAGCTCGAAAACTGAGCTGAAATCTTTTGTTGTGTAGGCTGTTTTTTTATCTAATAACCAAGAAAACACGGCTTCGTTAATTTCTTTAAATTCACCAGCAACACTTCCACTTGTATTTCTTGTACTGCTTAGCGTAGAAGAAGCTAGCTGAATGCTTTGTTTAGCAAAATCGAGCGCAATTTCATTTTCACGCGTTATTTCAGACACTTTAAACAGCGCTTTATATAAATCTTTTACCTCTTCTATATGCTTTTTGTGTACATCGATAGAAAAAGTTTCCGAGCCAATTTTAAATTTAATTTCCACATCTAAATCGACAGTTCCAGCCGTTTCTAGCATTACGTTTGAAATGTGATTTGTGCTGTAGTTATAGCGGCGAAGCATTCGCTTTTTACTTGTAGCACTTGTTCCATCAAGGTGAATGAGCGCTTTATTGGTAAAGCAATATTCATCTGACTTTGATTTGATTAGAAAATAAATTTTTTCTTGTTCTTCATGCATAACGTAATCGTCTGCATCTACCTTGTCATAATCAACTGGCTTAATAACAGAACCAATATCACTTAGCCCCAATACATCAGCAGCTACTTTTCCAAACATTTCCCCATCTCCCTTTTAAAAACGATTGTGTTATTTTCATGTTTTAAGTGTACTGTGCAAATGAGGGGATGTAAATAAAAAAAGGAGCTTCTTTAAAAGAAGCTCCCCATTTATTAAAAGAACAAATTTAAAATCATATAGATAAGTGCAGCTAATGAAGCTGAAATTGGCAATGTGATAACCCATGTAATCACCATGCGCTGTGCAGTTCCCCATTTTACACCTTTCACTCGGTGAGCAGAACCTACACCTAAGATAGAAGATGAAATAACATGAGTAGTACTGACAGGTAGATGAATAAACGTTGCTCCAAAGATAATGGCAGCACCCGTTAAGTCCGCAGCTACTCCATTAACAGGACGAATTTTCATAATTTTACCGCCAACGGTTTTAATGATTTTCCATCCACCAATTGACGTTCCAAGCCCCATTGCAACCGCACAAGCCAGCTGTACCCACCACTGAATCTCAGTACCGCTTTGCATATTGTTAGCAATAAGCGCTAGCGTAATGATACCCATTGCTTTTTGCGCATCATTCGTACCGTGTGTGTAAGATTGTAGAGCTGCAGTCAGGATTTGAACGCGGCGAAAACGCTTATTCGTTTTCGTCAAGTTATGGTTTTTAAACGTTAGCTTGATAATCGTATAGACAATATAACCTACTACAAAGGCTAGAACTGGTGAAATTAGAAGGGCTTCAATGATTTTGATGAAACCTTTGTAATTTAAAGCACCAAATCCAGCAGCTGCAATAGCTGCTCCTGCAATCGATCCAATAATTGCATGAGAAGAACTACTCGGGATACCGAAATACCATGTGATTAGGTTCCACGCGATAGCAGAAATTAATGCTGCTAAAATAACGACAGAACCATTTTGAAGCGTATAAGGATCAACGATATCCTTTGTAATCGTTTTGGCTACGCCCGTAAACGTCATAGCCCCGACAAAGTTCATGGTTGCGGCTAAAAGAATTGCATGTCGCGGTTTTAAAGCTTTGGTTGAAACAGAAGTCGCAATGGCATTAGCTGTATCGTGAAATCCGTTGATAAAGTCAAAACCAAGTGCACCAACTACAATTAGAATGGTTAATATTAGCATTGAATCCATTATACTATAGCCCCGTTACGCATTCTTCATAATAACTGATTCTAAGTTGTTCGCAACCGTTTGACAATAATCCGCGATTTCTTCTAGCGTTTCATAAATTTCTTTATATTGAATAACTTTAATTGGATCTTTACATGTTGCAAATAATTGTTTTAGTGCACGACGATATAATGTATCACAATGTGACTCATACTCTTTAATTTTAATTGCATGCTCACTAATTTGAAGAAGCTTTTTCTCAGACAACAAATTAATAGTAATTAAAATTTCTTCAGCACAGCCTTGAATATTTTTAACAAATTCAGCTACATATTCATCAAATGTCGTAATTGAATGAATTTCCATTAAAGCAGCAAAGCTGTCGATGCCATCAAGTACATCATCCATGCTCATCGCTAGCTGTAAAATATCTTCACGCTCAATTGGAGTAATAAATGCTTTGTTCAACTCAGTAATCACTGTATGCACGTATTTATCACCTTTTGATTCATACGCTTTTAAAACGTTGGCAAATTCCTTTAGGTCAGATACATTTTGAAGTTCAAAGCTGCCTAAAAACTCCGCTGAGTCCTTAATATTTTGGGCAATGTCCATTAACATTTCAGAAAACTTGTCTTTTTTTCTTTTGATCACGTTGCAATCCTCCATCCAATTTATCGAAACTTTACCACTCGTTTTTTCTCTCTATCTTTTTATATGTGTTCTAGTTTCTTTTTTCATTTAAAGTAATGGATAAAACCTAGCTGTTCATTACTATAACGAGAGAAACCACCTCTCTTGTGTATCAAAAAATTCTAAAAAAACAAACGTTTACCAGAGCAAAAGTCCCAAAATGTGGTTCTTTCACCTATAGGTTATGCGATTCATTTTTTTACGCCAAGTCAAAAATTACTCCTATTATTGTTAATTGTCAATAACTTTTCAAACACATTTTTTTAGGCTTCTTTACAATACATTAACAATAATACGTTGATTCCTTTTAAAATAAGGGTTTTCAGAGTTTGTATAAAATTGGGATTTACAAAAACTTAACATTACTCCCCTTGTGTAAATAATAAAAGCCAGCTCTTTTAGAACTGGCTTTTATTATTTACTTATTATATTGCTGAAATACATTTTTTACTTTCGGCACGACGTAATGACTTCCGCCTTTATCCTCTACCCCTTCAACCATCATTGAAACGAGTAAGTTTTTCTGTTTTGTGTCCACAGCTACAAACCATCCGTTTTCCTGCCCTTTTTCACCTTGAGTTTTCTTTAGCTCTGCTGTTCCCGTTTTTCCAGCCAGGGTTAACCCATCTATCTTTGCTGCATGACCCGTACCGTTTTTATCTTCAATGACATCAACTAAATCATTTTGAATTAATTGCGCCGTTTCTTTAGATATTACTTGTTTTTTCCATATCCCACTCTCATCATCGTTCATAAGAATAGGCTTTACTATGTTTCCATCGTTTACAATCGATGTATACATCAATGCCAAGTGGAGAGGATTCACTTGCAGTTTCCCCTGGCCATAGCCAGAGTTTGCTAATACTCCCTCATCTTTAATATCTTGATCACCTGCAATTTTAGACGTTTCAAAAGGATAATTAACAGGCAATTTTTGATTAAACCCAAACTGTTTTAAACCACTGTTAAATTTGTCTAAACCTAGCTTCAAAGCAGTCTGCGCAAAATAAATATTATCAGATGTAACATAAGCATCACGTAAATTAACATTCGGTTTGCTGCCCACTCGTGTTACGTAGAAATTTCCCCAGCTTTTATCTTTCTGCCATTTCTTCCCGCTGATTGATATACTTTCATTTGGATTTAGCACGTCTTCATCAACCGCTAAAGCTCCGGTGACTAACTTAAATGTAGATCCCGGAGAATACGTTTTGGTAAAACGATTCATTAACGGCTTATTAGGATTCGTTGAAAGGGATTGATACGTATTAGCATCGATTCCAAAAGAAAAAGAATTCGGATCAAAAGCTGGCGTGCTTACAAGACCTAATATTTCTCCCGTTTTAGGTTGAAGAGCAGTAGCTACTCCTTTTTCATCTTTTAACTGTTCATAAAGGGATTTTTGAACATTCGTGTCTACCGTAACCTGAATGCTTTCCCCGTCTTTTGGATTCACTTTTGCAATTTCATTCTTTTTATTACCATCTTTATCTACAGTATAAATCGTGACGCCGTCTCGAGCACGAAGCTTATCTTCATACAAAGACTCTAAGCCAATCATTCCAGCTTTAGACTGAGCATTATAACCTTCATCTTTATGCTCTTTTAAATATTCCGCTGTGACAGGCGCAACGTATCCAACTAAATGAGCACACGCTTCTTCACAAGGATATACGCGCGCATTTACCTTTTTTTGTTGAATGCCTTCTACTTTTTTCAAAGAATTCTCTAAATTAGAGGCGTCTTTTTGACTAAATGTTTTAATAGGAACAAATTGATTCTCTTTCACCCAAGAAGCGCTCAGTGCTTGATTAATACTTTTTTCCGAAAGAGCAAGAGTCTTGCTTAATTGTCGTATCGCTTGCTCGCCGCCTTTAGAAAACTGCTGGGGAACAACTCCAACTTGAATCGCTTCTCCGTTTTGAGCTAAATATTTCCCTGAACGATCCATAATTTCTCCACGCACAGCTGACTGAGTAGCTACTCTTACTTGCTCTCCTTGCTCAAGTCCTTTAAAAATCATATTAGGCTTCCAATTAATATACCAATTCTCTGTATCCCCTTGTTTTTCTTGAACCACAGCAGCATTTTCTTTAAATGAGATTTCACCGGCTACAGAGTTCATGTTTACTTCAAAAGGTAAAACAGCTTTATGGTCTTTTATTTCTAAGTCTTCTATTTTACTTGCCTTCACTTTAAGCTTGTCCGCTTCAATTGCATCATAGATATTTTTATATCGATTTACAAAGTCTTTTTCTGAAATCGTCTTTTTAGCATCTTTAGACAAGTATCCATACATACCTTCAAAATCTTCTTTATTCCACATGGCTACATATTTATCAAATCGATCCTGTGCTTTCTGTTGATCATTTGAGCAACCGGCAGTTATGAGTAAGAGAATTGCCATAGTAAAAAATAGCCACCCAATTCGTCTCATGATGATTTTCCCCCTTTTTTCAATACCATTTCTATCATATAAAATTTTACATAAACTTTCCATCAGAAAGTTACACCCAGGAATTAATTGGTATTACAACCCACTTAATTTACATATCGACAAAAAAATCAATAGGTAAATAAGAAAAAAATTGAACATTTTGTGAATATTTTGTGTCTTTTTTGGAAAGTATTTGATATAATAAGTGTAAGAAGAAAAAGAATAGGAGGCGACTAAAATGAGAAGATTCTTACAGTTTTACTTTATGTTTAGTTCTCTGTTCTGTTTTGGAAGCGTTTTCGTCCTACTTATGTCTCAAGAATATTATTTTGCACCGTTATTCCTCACACTGGGCTGTTTAAATATTTTTCTCTTTAAAGTATATATTCAAGAAAGTCGAAAAGATAAACAAGCTGCACCTGAAAAACCAAAACCAACAATTTAACGGACTCGTCTCTCGGCTGAGATGAATGTAAAAGAAGAACCGGTGAAAAATTCACCGGTTCTTCTTTTACGAGGTTGAAGCTTTTGGAAACCTATCGTTTGCAATAATCTCACCGATGCTTTCACTCTTTCCTTCACCCTCATCAATATTTAAAAGCGGGAACAATAACTCTCCTACGTGATAAGCTTCTTCTAAATGCGGATAGCCTGATAAAATAAAAGATTCAATTCCTAAAGCTTCATATTCTTTTATTCGTTTCGCTATATTTTCAGCACTGCCTACCAGGGCAGTTCCTGCACCTCCCCGGACGAGCCCCACACCTGCCCATAAGTTAGGGCTAATCGTAAGTTCCTCTCGGGTTCCTCTATGAAGGCTCGCCATTCGCTGCTGCCCAACTGAGTCATACCTTGCAAAAGTACGCTGTGCAGCTTGAATTGTGTCGTCGTCCAAATGCTGAATTAATCGATCGGCTGCTTCCCAAGCTTCTTCTTCCGTTTCCCGTACAATAATATGCAAACGAATCCCAAACTTAACGGTTCTGCCTTCTGCTTCTGCTTGCTTTCTCACAGCCGTTATTTTTTCTCTTACTTGTTCAGGAGGCTCTCCCCACGTTAAATACACGTCAGAATGTTTTGCTGCAACTTTTTGTCCTGCAGGTGAAGATCCGCCAAAATAAATAGGTGGAGAAGGTTTTTGAACAGGTGGATACAACAGCTCACTGTTCTCTACATGAATATGTTTTCCTTCATAATTAACCGTATCTCCAGCCAATAACCCTTTCCACACATCTAAAAATTCATCCGCAGCTTCATAACGTTCATCATGTGATAAGAAAAGGCCGTCTCCGGCTAATTCTGCTGGATCTCCTCCTGCTACTACGTTAACTAGTAAACGACCGTTTGAAATTCGATCAAGAGTCGAAGTCATGCGCGCTGCCACGGAAGGAGCCATAATGCCCGGACGTACAGCTACTAAAAATTTCAAACGCTCTGTTTCAGGTATAAGTGAAGCAGCCAATAGCCACGGGTCTTCGCATGATTTCCCCGTTGGAATCAGAACTCCTTCAAATCCTAACCGGTCAGCTGCTTGAGCAACTTGCCGAAAATATGAATAGTCTGCTGAACGACCTCCTCGATTTGTCCCTAGATATCTTCCATCTCCATGGGAAGGAATAAACCATAACATTTTCATGATTCAACACTCCTTTTCGTTTGTTCTAGATGATATTCAAGCTCTTTTAATGAACGTTTAATTCTCGCTTCTGCTTCTTCCACAATAAACTCAATTTCATTTTCTTTCGTATAGGCCACCTCAGAATCAACAATATAAACTCCATGAATAAGAGCAGTAGCTCCTAAAACGGATAATGTCGGCTTAAATACATAATCAAGAGCCAGTAGATGAGCAATGGTTCCCCCTGTAGCTATCGGCAGCACGGTTTTATTGTGCAAACCTTTTTCAGGTATTAAATCTAAAAATGTTTTTAAGATTCCTGTGTAGCTAGCTTTATAGATTGGGCTGACAATAATAACGGCATCAGCATCTGCCACTTTCTTTTGAGCTTCTTGAATCGCAGGGCTAGAAAAGTTAGCATATAGTAAGTCTTCAGCTGGTAGATCGCGGACATGCACGGTTTTTACTTCATGTTTTTCATTTTGCAGATATGCTGCAATATACTCACTTAAAGCAGCTGACCTTGATTGTTTTGAAGGGCTTCCCGTAATAATTGTAAACTGACTCATTATCATCTCTCCTTTTAACTTATAAAACTGATAGATTTACAAGGATTAATAAGTATATAAATCCTTCTTTTATTTTTCACCTGCGTAGCTGTCTCTCCATTTAAGAAGACGCTTTTCTAATACTCGGACAAATGAATCAGTTAATTTGCCTACAACAGCAAAAATGATAATTCCGACAAAAACTACATCTGTTTGAGAAAACTGCCTAGCATCCATAATCATATATCCTACACCTTCACTTGCTCCCATTAATTCAGCTACTACCAGTCCGAGCCATGCAATACCTAAAGACAATCGGACACCAAGTAAAATATTAGGAAGAGCGGCTGGTAAAATGAGTTTCGTGATTTGTTTCCATTTACTAAATTGCAGAACACGCGCAACATCAAATAATTTCGAATCAACGCCGCGAATGCCTAAATACGTATTAACATAGATTGGGAAAAACGCACCGTTTGCAATTAGCAATATCTTTGAAATTTCCCCAAAGCCAAACCATAAGATAAATAAAGGAGCCAAGGCAAGGTGAGGAACAGTTCTAAGCATTTGAATGGATGGATCCATATAGTGCTCCGTTTTCTTTGAGAAACCGACAATAACACCAAATAGTAAACCTAGACCAGCTCCAACGGCAAAACCTATGGCAGCACGTAAAATACTGATTTGAAGATTAGCTCCGAGTTCTCCCGATACGATGAGCTGTTTGAAAGAAAGTACAATATCAACAGGTGTAGGAAGAACGGTTTTAGATACATAGCCCGCAGAACCAATGATTTGCCACACGACGATAAGCAAAATTGGCACGACGAGAGAACGAAAGAAAATTCCCTGCTTATTTTTCGCTTCTTCCTTTCTTTTTTTCACTTGTTGCAAGTGAGCTGCTGAAGACTGGACATGTCCTGAAACCACGGATGTTTTACTCATTTTCATCACCTCATTTTTCTTTTAATGCTTTTTCAATAAATGAATTATCAACGACATCTCCCGTATCAATTTTCTTTTTAATAACGCCTAAAGATTGTTGAAAATCAGCTGTTCGCTGTTGTTCTGCAATAATTTCTTTAGAGGTTGGGCGATTATAGGCAGGATTATTTTTTAACACTTGTCTTACTACATCTTTATCTAGATTTTTTTGTTTTGCTAGAATATCCACAGATTCTTCAAAATGTTCGTTTTGCCATTCAAGTGCTTTTTGATAAACTTGTAAAAACTTAACGACTAACTCTGGATGATCTTTTGCAAAGCCTTCTCTTACAATAGTAAAGCCTGGTGAAGCAACCTTTAACGAATCGCCGTCTGCTAAAATACGAGCTTCATTTTTTAAGTTTTGCAGGGAGATAAACGGTTCCCAAATTGACCATGCATCCACTGATCCATTTTCAAATGCTGGCTGAGCTTCGTCTGGCTGAAGCTGAATAATCTTTACGTCACTTGGCTTTAACCCATTTTGATCAAGAGCTCTGTACAATAAGTTAAAACCGCTGCTGCCTTTGGCAACCGCAATCTTTTTACCTTTTAAATCTTTTACGCTTTTAATCTTGCTGTTTTTTCCTACTAAAATAGCATTTCCTTTTAATCCGTCGCTCGAATTAGCAATTTCTAAAAATGGAATATCTGCCCCTTGACCAGAAATAACCGGTGAGTTTCCAACTTGGCCGAAATCCAAGTGTCCAGATGCTAACCCTTCAAATTGCGGAGGACCGCTTTGAAACTCTGTCCATTTAACGTTTACACCTATTTTTTTAAATTCTTTTTCAAACCATTTTTGGTTTTGTGCCAGCATTAAAGGTCCTAGGCTTTGTTGAATGCCAATATTGATCGTAACGTTTTTCGAATCTTCGCCGCTCGCTTTTTCTTTCGTCCCGCACCCAGCCAATGCGAGAACAAGTACAATAGCTGCAGTTAAAAGTAGCTTTTTCATCTGTTCTGTCTCCTTCTCTGTCTGATTGAATCTTTAATGTTCTCCTGCTTCTTCAAATTCTTTCAGCACTTGCTGCCTTAGCTGCTGAAAAGGTAGTTCTGTCTTTTTTCGCGGATGACTAATTTCTACTGGAACAACCCGACTAATTTCTCCTGGTCTGGCACTCATAATCACAATTTTAGTTCCTAAGTAAATGGATTCATCTAAATCGTGGGTAACAAAAATCATGGTTGTTTTTTCTTTTTTCCATATGTCTAACAGCACATCTTGCAGATGAGTGCGAGTAAAAGCATCCAACGCACCAAACGGTTCATCTAACAATAAAACCTCGGGATTTCTTAAAAGAGCACGCGCAATCGCAACTCGTTGAGACATCCCCCCAGATAGTTCTCGAGGATAAGCTTTTTCAAATCCTTTCAGCCTGACAATATCAATTAGCTCATCTACGCGGCGCCGAACGTTCGAATCTTTCAGCGATAAGTCAGCCGCTATATTTTGCTCCACATTAAGCCACGGGAACAAGCGGTGTTCTTGAAAGATCATTCCTTGTTTAATGCTAGGTCCGGCTATGTGCTTCCCGTTGATTTCAATGCGCCCTTCATAATCTATATCAAGTCCAGCGATTATTTTAAGCAGCGTACTTTTTCCGCATCCGCTCGGACCAATAATGGTAATAAATTCACCTTTATTAATCGTAAGATTTACATTTCGCAATGCTTGAGTTACTTGTTCTCCTTTTTGAAATGAGCGGTTAACCGATTGAATCACGACACTCACAGCAATTCCTCCTCCTTGAATTTTTAAATCAAAAGCTATTTCACCTAAAAACATAAAAGCTCCTACCTAAAAAAGGTAGGAGCTTTCGGTTGACCGATCAGCCCGTTGCTATAGTTAACTGATTTATTATTGGATTATTTTGAATTTTATCATATTAATCCGATTTGTCAACTGTGTTTTATATATTTTATCCATTAGATTCTTGAGGATTTGGTTTTTTCCATTTAAATATTGAGTTTAAAAATCCGTATATATGCTTAGACTCCTTCGTTAACAAAGGACCAATAATAGCTAAAATCAATACATAAAGCGCAGCGAATGGCTGAAGGATGGCCGATAATCCTCCTTCAATTCCGATGTTAGCCATAATGATTGAAAACTCACCTCGTGACATGATTGTTAATCCAATATTGGTAGAAGCCTTGTGTGACAGCCCGCTTTTTCTTCCTGAAATCATACCGGCTGTAAAGTTACCAATAATCGTAAGCGCAACTGCTCCAAGGGCAAGCCAGCCTGCATCCCAGAGCGTGAGAGGATCAATACTTAATCCGAAGCTGAAGAAAAAGATGGCTCCAAAGAAATCACGAAACGGTACGACAAGATGTTCAATCCGATCGCGATGTTCTGTTTCAGAAAATACAAGCCCAAGCAATAATGCTCCAATTGCTTCTGCCACGTGAATTGTTTCTGAGAAGCCTGCCACAAAAAACAATACCGCAAAAACGACGATTATAAAGATTTCATTCGATGAAATATTTAAAAGTTTATTTAGTAGAGGCGTAGCTTTTCGAGCAATGATAAAGAACAGCATCATATAGCCAAACGCAATTAAAATAGATGTTAAAGATGCAGCAAGCGATCCGTGGTCTCCAAGCACCAACCCTGAAACGACAGAAAGATAAACCGCTAAGAAAATATCTTCAAACATGATGATCCCTAATATCAATTCCGTTTCTGGATTTGCCGTTCGTTTTAAATCAACCAATACTTTTGCGACAATTGCGCTGGACGAAATCGTAATAATTCCAGCGATAATCAGCACTTCAAGAAGAGGATTTCCTGTCAGGTATCCATACAATAATCCTAAGGTAAAGTTAATTAAAATATAAATAGATCCTCCCACCGCGATGGACTTACCTGATTTAATTAACTTTCCAACTGAAAATTCTAACCCTAAATAAAAGAGTAAAAAGAGAACTCCAATTCTCCCCATAAATTCAATAATCTCTTGGCTTTCAATAAACTTTAAACTGAATGAGCCAAACTCAGGAGCATGGGGACCAACCGCCATGCCCAGCAGAATGAGGAATGGAATAATCGTAAATTTAAATTTATGTGCTAGTATAGCCGCTAAAGCGACTAGTAACAAAGCTGTCCCAACTTCAAATACTAAATGATCCAATTATGAACTACCTCCTTGTGAAAGCAATTCTTTAATGAGCGTTTTTAAATTTCCTCTTTCACCAGAGATGACAAGCGTATCTCCTTCTTCAATTAACGTATCTGGTCCTGGGGTGGATAATTTTTTTTGCGTGTTTTTAATGACAGCGATGATTGTGACATCATAGTTGCTGCGAACGTCAATTTCGCCAATTGTTTTACTGTGAGCTTTCGCCTGTTTTTCAACTTTGTACCATTCAATCACTAAGTCATTGAATGCCACTTCGATGGTTTCCATTGCTTTTGGCTTGTAAATCATGCCGCCTAAAATTGCAGCTAGCTGTCTTGATTCCGTATCTGTTAACGTAATGTCAAAAATGCTTTCTTCTAAATCTTTTTGATCGAAGTGGTAGATTTCACGTCGTCCATCATCATGAATAATAACGACCACACGGTTTCCTCCGCTTGTCTCAATTTCAAATTTACGGCCGATTCCTGGTAATTCCGTTTCTTTAATCATCATTGAATGATCACTCCTATAAAGTTTTTAAGAAGAATATTAAATTTTCATTGCATTATTTGTATAGAAAATCCCCATGACAAATAAGCCTAAGAATAGTAGGTAATTTTAGGTTTGAAGAAAAGGCTGCTGAAATTTCAACCTTTTTTATTTAATTGAGGTAACTTGATTGAAAGATTTTTGGATAAAAAAGTGTTTTCTTGAGGAAAAAATACGCAATTTGATGCGTCGGAATGATGAGCTTGGTACTCACCCATACTAAAGCAAAAGTTACTATCACACTTTGTATTAGAGATCCTATTTGTTTGACGCTGTGCTTAGCTCCTGGAGACATGTGCACGATATCCGTGTAATGCTGTACCGAACTTTTTGTGACCTTTACTTTTTCAAAGTCATTATCAATAAATTTATCTGGCAAACTCGCAAAAGGCAAGCAGAATATCATGCATAATAATACCCCTAACCATACATTTTTCATCATCTCACCTCTCTTTCTTTTGAAGTAGTATCTCCTTACTTAAAAGTATACGTACTCTGAAATTCAATTTCAAGCAATAAGTTTCTTTTATAAAGATTTACCTTTTTTATAATATTTTCTTAATGATACTCTTTTTAGATACATATGCGATACTTAAAAAAATATACAAAAAGCTGGCTTTCTAAAAAGAAAGCCAGCTCATGTTATAGTTCAAGTTCTCCCATTCGAAGGAGTTCTACGACTGCTTGAGAACGCCCCTTGACTCCAAGCTTTTGCATCGCATTAGAAATATGATTTCGAACTGTTTTTTCGCTAATGAATAGTTCACTCGCGATTTCTTTTGTTGTTTTGTCCTGTACTAAAAGCTCGAATACTTCTCGTTCACGCTTTGTAAGTAGCGGTTTAGGTTGAAACTCTTTTTCTTTCAATGTAACCCTCCTTGCCTGATCCTGAGTTGAACTATCGGATGGGTGTAAATTTAGTCAACATATCTTATGTGCGGTATGCCTACGCGGTTACTAGTTTTAGAAAAAATATGCAAAAAACTCTTTTTTACCTTTTAAAAAAAAAAAAAGCCTGAAGAAAGAGCCTTCAAGCCATTTTTATATAGTCGATAAACACCTTTTCATCTCTTCATTCCAAGGCACGCTTTTTCCTGTTTCTTTAGAAATTTGCACCATTGTTCCTCTCCCCGTGAGTACAACCTCTCCTTGCTCATTTTGAATCATATAGTGTAAATCAACCGAAGAACGTCCGATTTTATGGGCCTTTACAAAAACAGCTAGCACGTTGCCAAAATACACTTGTTCGACATAGTCGCACTGCAAATCAGCCACCACCGGTATCGTTCCCTCATACTCACTCGTCCACTTTTGCATAAAGCCAATATGGTGAAAGAATTCCGTACGTATTTGTTCAAAATAAACAAAAGGAACCGTATTATTTAAGTGCCCAAACATATCTGTTTCCGAAAATCTTACCTTGATTTTCTGCTTAAACGAAAATGACTCTTTCCAGTGATCCATGTCTTCAATATACGAAATATTATTCATCTGTATTTCCTCCGTTCGTCATAGACAAAATAAAACCTCTCCACGTGGAGAGGTTTTGAGTGGTTATACTTGATCGCTACCAAAGAAACTTCTGAATGCTTGAATGGTTGTGTCGCGGTTCAAAGCTGCGATTGAAGTAGTCAATGGAATTCCTTTTGGACATGATTGAACGCAGTTTTGAGAGTTCCCGCAGTTCGCTAGCCCTCCATCACCCATAATCGTCTCTAAACGTTCTCCTTTATTTAACGCACCGGTTGGATGGGCATTAAACAAGCGAACTTGAGAAAGCGGTGCTGGACCGATGAAGTTTGACTTGTCGTTTACGTTTGGACAAGCTTCTAAGCAAACGCCGCATGTCATACACTTGGATAACTCATACGCCCACTGACGTTTCTTTTCAGGCATACGCGGTCCTGGTCCTAAATCGTATGTGCCATCGATCGGAACCCAGGCTTTTACTTTTTTCAGTGAATCAAACATACGGCTGCGGTCTACCTGCAAGTCACGAACAACAGGGAATGTTTTCATTGGCTGCAAGCGAATCGGCTGTTCTAGTTTATCAACAAGAGCTGTACATGACTGACGAGGTTTACCGTTGATAACCATTGAACAGGCTCCGCATACTTCCTCTAAACAGTTCATTTCCCAGTTTATCGGAGCAACCTCTTTACCTGAAGCATCAACAGGGTTACGTCTGATTTCCATCAGTGCTGAAATAACGTTCATATTCGGACGATACGGAATTTCAAACTCCTGATTGTAAGGAGCAGATTCAGCTGAATCTTGACGTGTAATAATGAAGCGCACTGTCTTTTGGACTGTTTGTTGTTCACTCATTGATTAACGAACCCCCTCTTGTTGTTTTTTTGGTTTTTCATCTTTTTTCTTTGTGTAGTCGCGCTTACGCGGTTTGATTAACGATACGTCTACCTCTTCATAATGGAAAGAAGGAGCCGTTTTCTTATCAACGAAAGATGCCATTGTTGTTTTTAAGAATTCTTCATCGTTACGATCTGGGAAATCCGGCTTATAATGAGCACCGCGACTTTCGTTACGGTTGTAAGCTCCAAGCGTTACAACACGTGAAAGCTGAAGCATGTTTTGAAGCTGACGAGTAAATGTTGCCGCTTGATTACTCCATTTAGCCGTGTCATTAATGTTAATACGATCATAGCGTTCAATTAATTCTTGAATCTTTTCATCTGTTTTTAACAGTTTGTCATTGTATCGTACGACTGTCACGTTGTCAGTCATCCATTCCCCTAGCTCTTTATGAAGAACGTATGCATTTTCTGTACCTTGAAGATTCATGATATTGTTCCATTTCTCTTCTTCTTCTTTCACATGACGATCATATACGCTTGAAGAAATAGCATCTGCGCTCTTTTCTAAACCATTGATGTATTCAACGGCTTTAGGACCGGCAACCATACCGCCATAAATAGCTGACAATAATGAGTTTGCTCCTAAACGGTTCGCTCCGTGCTGCGAATAATCACACTCACCAGCTGCGAACAAGCCAGGGATATTTGTCATTTGATCGTAATCCACCCATAAACCGCCCATTGAATAGTGTACGGCTGGGAAAATCTTCATTGGTACTTTGCGCGGATCATCGCCCATGAATTTTTCATAGATTTCGATGATACCTCCAAGTTTAATGTCTAGCTCTTTTGGATCTTTATGTGAAAGGTCCAGATAAACCATGTTCTCTCCGTTAATTCCTAACTTCTGCGCTACGCAGACGTCAAAAATTTCACGAGTTGCAATATCACGAGGTACTAAGTTACCGTATGCCGGATATTTTTCCTCTAAGAAATACCAAGGTTTACCGTCTTTATATGTCCAAACGCGTCCGCCTTCTCCACGAGCAGATTCACTCATAAGACGAAGCTTATCATCTCCCGGGATAGCAGTTGGATGAATTTGAATAAACTCTCCGTTTGAATAGTATGCACCTTGCTGATACACGATAGATGCCGCTGAACCTGTATTAATAACTGAGTTCGTCGATTTTCCAAAGACAATACCAGGTCCACCTGTAGCCATAATAACCGCATCAGCTGGGAACGTTTTAATTTCCATTGATTTTAAATTCTGTGCAGAAATTCCGCGACAGCTGCGCTCATCATCAAGAACAGCACCTAAGAATTCCCATCCTTCGTACTTTGTCACAAGTCCGGCAACTTCATAGCGACGAACCTGCTCATCTAATGCGTACAATAACTGTTGACCCGTTGTTGCTCCAGCAAAAGCCGTACGGTGATGCTGCGTTCCGCCAAATCGTCTGAAGTCTAACAAACCCTCAGGAGTACGGTTAAACATAACACCCATACGGTCAAGTAAGTGAATAATACCAGGAGCTGCTTCACACATTGCTTTTACAGGTGGCTGGTTGGCTAAAAAGTCTCCGCCATACACTGTGTCATCAAAGTGTTCCCATGGTGAATCTCCTTCACCTTTCGTATTTACGGCTCCGTTGATTCCACCTTGCGCGCAAACTGAGTGAGATCTTTTTACCGGAACTAGTGAAAATAAATCTACTTGCTTGCCAGACTCAGCAATTTTTATTGTTGCCATCAAGCCAGCTAAACCGCCACCGACTACGATGATTTTTCCGTTACTCATCGGAACCCCACTCCTTCAAAACCTTAATTTTATGCAAATGCGAATAATGTACGAACACCTACGAATGTAAGTGCTAAGAAGATTGCTAATGTCACATAAGTTGAAATTCTTTGAGAACGTGGTGTTACAGTTAACCCCCAGCTAACTCCAAATGACCATAGACCGTTTGCAAAGTGGAAGATCGTAGATACAACACCAACTATGTAGAATGCAAACATTGCTGGGTTGCTTAAAATTCGTTCCATCATTTGAAAATCTACTTCTTTTCCAAGCGCAGCTTGTATTCTGGTTTCCCATACGTGCCATGTGATGAAGATAAGTGTGATTACACCTGAAACACGCTGAAGGATAAACATCCAGTTACGGAAAAATCCATAGTTGTTAACGTTTGTTTTAGCAGTGAATGCGATGTAAAGACCGTATATTGCGTGAAAAACGATTGGTAAGAAAATAATGAAAATTTCTAGAGCATAGCGGAAAGGTAAGCTCTCCATGAAGTGAGCTGCTTGATTAAATGATTCTTCTCCCTTTGTCGCGAAATGATTCACAACTAAATGCTGTGTTAAGAAAATCCCGATTGGTATTACTCCAAGTAGTGAATGGATTCTCCGATATTGAAACTCTCTGTTTGCCGCCATCTGCGTAGACCCCCCTTAGTTAAATGAACATAGTTTGTGAAGAACTTTCTTACTCCCACTAGACAAATAGATTAATCGTGAATACAGGAAATGAAAACCTTTGCATTTCCTAATAAAGTATGTGACAGGTTAATTTTACTCCCATCGATTAAGAGCGTCAAGGCAAGATGTTTAAATCTTCTATAAAATATAAATTTATAAAATTTTATATTTGTTAACGCTTACTGCATTGATGTTAAAGATTTTTTCTTTCTATTATAATATCGCTTGCCACAGTTAAGTAAGCGTTTACTTTATACTTTTATTGTAAACAAGTTCACAAAACATTTACACAGGTAAAAGTACCCTTTTAAAAGTAATTTTATGGATTTTTTATCTTTACATCTAACTCTTTTTACCATAATAAAGATCCTCTTACATTTTATTAAAAAAATGCGTGAGAGGTTTTTTAGATTTGTATATAATAGTAGTAAAGAAAGAGGGGAAAGCATGAGCAATTTACAAACAGAATCACAGCAAGAACTTGAAGAGACGATGGAAACATTAGAACCTAATGCCGCAGCTGAAACAGAGAGAGCTCTTGATCACGTTCCATATTTCGGATACAGCCTTTTGCGTGACGTGTTAATTCCAGAGCTTCTTGGAGACGAAATGAATACCATCTCATACTGGGCAGGAAAACACCTTGCGCGTAAATATCCATTAAATACAATGGATGAAATCGTCGCATTTTTTAAAGCAGCTTCCTGGGGAACACTGACGCTTGCCAAAAAAGATAAATATTCACTAGAGCTTGAGTTATCAGGTGATGTGGTCAGCAAAAGATTTCAGCAGGAAACTTGTTCATTTCATCTTGAGTCAGGGTTTGTGGCTGAACAGATTCAGCGTCAAAACAACTGCCTAACAGAAGCCTACTTAACACCTAAAGAAAAGAACGGAAAAGTGCTGATTTCCGTGCAGTGGGACCGAAAAGATATCTTACCTACCGAAACCCGTGCGGAGCGTTATAAAAAGTAAGAAATACGTATATATAAAAGACGTGGAGATACCACGTCTTTTTTCTTTTCTTTATACTTGCACTGCCTGCTGCTCTTCTAATTCAAATGCTACGTGAAGCGTCTCAACAGCTTTTACCATATCAGCATGCGGTACAACTGTAGATACTTTAATTTCAGACGTGCTGACCATCTTCACTTCAATTTTCTCTCCTGCCAGCACTTCAAACATTTCGGCTGCAACACCTGGATTAGATATCATGCCAGATCCCACAATCGATACTTTAGCCAGACTGCTTTCATGTTCAATACGCGTATACCCCAAGGTAGATTTATACTCTTTTAAGACGGCAAGAGCAGCTTCTACATCTACAGTTTTAATAGAAAATGAGATAGAGAGGCGATTATTAGCCGTTACGTTTTGAATAATAATATCCACATTTAACTGTTCTTTTGCTAATGCTGTAAAAATAGTAGAAAGAGTTTGTAACTCGTTGTTTAACCCTTCAATTGTCACCCGTGAAATATTATCTTCAAACGCAATTCCTCTTACGACTAAGTTTTGTTCCATTGAAACTTCCTCCTCAACAATCGTTCCATTCTCGTTTTCTAAGCTTGAACGCACTTCTAGCGGTACCTGATAATTTTTTGCAAACTCAACAGCGCGCGGATGCAGCACCCCTGCTCCTAAATTGGCTAATTCTAACATTTCGTCATATGAAATAGAATGAAGTTTACGAGCATCTTCTACGTAGCGCGGATCCGTCGTAAACACTCCTGTTACGTCTGTATAAATATCACATTTTGCAGCTTTTAGTGCCGCGGCAAGAGCTACTGCCGTCGTGTCAGAGCCGCCTCGACCTAATGTTGTAATGCTTCCATCTTCTGAACAGCCTTGGAATCCAGCTACTACTACGATTCGACCTCTATCTAATTGGCTTTGAATACGAGTCGTGTCAATGTGCTGGATTCGTGCATTGCTGTGAACTGCTTCCGTCTGGATACCAGCTTGCCAACCTGTTAGCGAAGTGGCTTCATGACCTTTGCATTGAAGAGCCATTGTTAACAGGGAAATCGTTACTTGTTCTCCAGTTGTAAGAAGCATATCCATTTCGCGTTTACTTGGACTGTCCGTAATATCACTTGCTAATTTCACCAGTGCATCTGTGGTTTTGCCCATTGCCGATACAACAACTACTACTTGGTTACCGCGCTCTGCTTCTTGAATAACACGGTTTGCTACATGTTGAATACGTTCAACAGAACCAACAGATGTTCCACCAAATTTTTGAACGATTAATGCCATAATTTTGTTCATTCCTTTTCAATAAATTTGCATATGCAGGATGATGAGAAGCTAAATTTTTTTACTCAGACAATAAAAAAAGCAATGAGATGAGCTCTCATTGCTTAACGAACGAAAATTATAAAACATAACCGTCCACTGCCGTGAGATAGCTCTCCAAGAATCTACATCTTGACAATCCTACGTTTATTCAACGCAGAACCAGCAATCATTACTATGAGGTAATGTTCACTTCGGCAAATTTCCCTTTCCGCATCGTTCATAAGGGCTCATACCCTTCCTGATGCGTACTGATTAAATTTGCACCTCTATCTTCACTTCATTTGATGAAGTGTCGTATGAAATTAGTTAATAGCTTATCAAATATTTTCTATTATTTCAAGACTATTTTTGTAATGTTTCATAAATTTTTTCAGCAATGTTTTGAGGAACACCTGAATTTCGTATATCTTCAACCGTTGCTTCTTTCAATTTTTTCACCGAACCAAAATGCTTTAACAAAACTTTTTTACGCTTTTCTCCCACTCCCGGAATGTCGTCTAGAACTGACTGAAAAGCGGACTTAGAGCGCACTTGACGGTGGAAGGTGATTGCAAAGCGGTGAACTTCATCTTGGATTCGCTGAAGCAAATAAAATTCTTGACTATTGCGTTCAAGCGGTATGATTTGAGGAGGCTCACCAATCATCAGGTTGGAGGTTCTGTGTTTATCATCTTTAACAAGACCTGCTGTAGGCACTAAAAGTCCCAATTCATTTTCGAGAACGTCCTGGACTGCAGCTAAATGCCCTTTGCCTCCATCTACAACAATTAAATCCGGAAGCGGAAGGCCTTCTTTTAACGCTCTGGAATACCGTCTGCGAACGACTTCCCTCATGGAACTGTAATCATCTGGTCCCTTTACGGTCTTAATTTTATATTTGCGATATTCTTTCTTTTCCGGTTTCCCATCAACAAAAACAATCATCGCAGAAACTGGGTCTGTTCCTTGAATATTTGAGTTATCAAATGCTTCAATCCGATAAGGAGCGGCAATTCCAAGCTCTTCTCCTAACCGTTCAACTGCGCCAACTGTACGCTCTTCATCTCGTTCAATTAAATAGAATTTTTCACCGAGCGCAATCTTTGCATTTTTACACGCAAGTTCTACTAATTCTTTCTTTTTGCCTCGCTTTGGATGCTGAACCTCTACTTCTACTAACTTCTCAGCTAACTCTGCATCAATCGTTGCTGGAACCATCACTTCTTTTGGCTTAATATTTTTGGCATAAAACTGACCGATAAAAGTTAAGAAATCTTCTTCTGGCTCTTTATAAAAAGGAAACATAGAAACTTCTCGCTCAATTAATTTCCCTTGGCGAATAAAGAAAACTTGAACACACATCCAGCCTTTATCGTAAGAATAGCCAAACACATCTCGATTAACAAAATCATTAAACGTTACTTTTTGCTTTTCCATTGTCGCTTCGATATGAGCAATTTGATCTCGGTATTCTTTAGCCCGTTCAAAGTCAAGTTCTTCTGAAGCTTTTAACATTTTTTCAGTTAACTCTGTTTTGACATGCTCATATCCACCATTTAAAAACCGCGTGATATTTTCAATAATTTGTTTGTTTTGCTCTTCTTTTACCTCTTTTACGCAAGGAGCTAGACATTGCCCGATATGGTAATACAAACAAGGCCTATCTGGCATAGTGGAGCACTTTCTTAACGGATAAATGCGATCAAGAAGCCGCTTTGTTTCATTTGCTGCTTGAACATTAGGATAAGGACCGAAGTATTTCCCTTTATCTTTTTTTATTTTTCTTGTAATAACAAGTCGGGGCTGTTTTTCAGCTGTAATCTTAATAAACGGATAGCCCTTATCATCTTTAAGCATAATATTGTATTTTGGGTCATGCTTTTTAATTAAATTCATTTCTAAAATAAGCGCTTCTAAATTAGAAGATGTGACGATATATTCAAAGTCGACAATGTCGTTTACAAGTCGAAGCGTCTTTCCGTCATGAGATCCGGTAAAGTAGGAACGTACTCGATTTTTTAATACTTTTGCTTTTCCTACGTAAATGACCGTTCCATATTTATCTTTCATCAAGTAACAGCCGGGCTGATCCGGTAAAATAGCCAGCTTTTCTTTTAAATAATCGTTCATACTTTTCTCCTTCCTCTTCTCTTACTCTGTCCATCTATACAATCGCTTATGAAGCGTAACCTACATTCTTTCCTGTCTTAATACATGTACATAAGCTGGATTTATGGCGGTGTTCCTTACATCTAGTATAAAACAAACGAACGCATATTCGCTAAATAAAAGTATTCCCAAAAGAGAAAAAGTGGAGAAAAAGAAAAAAACCTAGCCTGAGCTAGGTTTTGACTTACGCGTGTTTATTAATTAATTCTGTTAATGCTTCTTTTGGTTGGAAACCAACTACTTGATCAACTTTCTCTCCATCTTTGAATAATACTAAAGTTGGGATACTCATAACACCAAATTTTCCAGCTGTTTCTTGATTTTCATCAACGTCTACTTTTACGATTTTAACTTTATCGTTAAGTTCGCCATCAATTTCTTCAAGAACTGGAGCAATCATTTTACAAGGGCCACACCATGGTGCCCAAAAGTCAACAAGCACTAGGCCTGATTTAATTTCATCTGTAAAGTTTTTATCTGTAGCATGTGCAATAGCCATTTTAATTCCTCCTAAATATATGCAATATCCAAATTCTACTCACAGTATATCACCTTCAAATAAGGTTTGCTAACTTTTTGCTTACATTTATACTGTCTATTCTCCGCTCTAGTTTGTACAATTTGCCTAAAAATATGCGTAGAAAATTTCGTTTCCCATGAGGCTGAGACCTGACTAAATGAATCCAAAGACGAACAAATAGTATACATGGGTTGAACCGCTTGCGACACCGCAGTTGATTTCCATGCAAGACTTCGCTTTTCTAGCAGGAGTCTTCGCCTTGCCCTCCAATCACCTGCTAGAAAGACCTACCCTGCGTTTACCCTAACAAAAAAACGAACCACTAATCAAAAATCTTGATCAACGGTTCGTTCTTCACTTCGTCTCAAATAATTTTGTCCGAGAATCTTACGCAGACTGTACTTTCAGCTTTTTAAATTCTTCCGTTAGCAGAGGCACTACTTCAAATAAATCTCCAACGATTCCGTAGTCAGCTACTTTAAAAATATTCGCTTCAGGATCTTTATTGATTGCAACAATAATTTTTGAATTTGACATACCTGCCAAATGCTGAATAGCACCTGAAATTCCGCAGGCAATGTATAAATCTGGTGTGACTACTTTGCCCGTCTGACCGATTTGAAGAGAATAGTCGCAGTAATCTGCATCGCACGCTCCGCGAGACGCTCCAACAGCTCCATTTAACACGTCCGCTAGTTCTTGGAGAGGTCCAAAACCTTCCGTACTTTTTACACCTCGACCACCTGCAATCACGACTTTTGCTTCGGACAAATCAACCCCTTGCGTTGCTTTGCGTACGACTTCTTTTACAACAGTACGCAGGTTTTTGATTTCAACATTTAAATCCTCTACATCACCTGTACGCCCCTCATCTTTTGCAAGCGGTGAAATATTATTTGGACGAATCGTGACAAACGTAAAAGCATCGGTCATGATTTTCTTCTCAAATGCTTTACCAGAATAAATTGGGCGAGTGAAGACTACTTGATCCCCTCCCACTTCTACATCCGTCACATCCGAGATAAGTCCTTTATCTAAGCGAGCTGCCAGTTTTGGCGCTAGATCTTTGCCAAGAGCCGTATGCCCAAATACGATAGCTTCAGGCTGTTCACTTTCAATGATGGCTAATAATGCCTGAGCGTAACCATCCGATGTGTAAGCAGCTAAATCTTCATGCTCCGTCACAACAACTTTATCTGCTCCGTATGCAATAAGTTCTTCACTTAAAGATTTTACGTCCTTTCCTACTAACGCTGCAATAATTTCTCCCCCGTCAGCTACAGTAGACGCTGCGGAAATCGCTTCAAACGATACGTTTCGTAATCCCCCATCACGTGCTTCTCCAAGAACTAACACTTTGCGTCCCATTACAATACCCCCATTGTTTTGACTTTTGACTTATTAAATGACTTTTGCTTCCTTATGCAGTAAATTGACCAGCTCTGTTACTTGATCTTTTATATCTCCTTGTAATACGCGCCCCGCGTCTTTTTTCGGAGGTAAATAAATTTCAATTGTCTTTGTTTTTGCTTCTACATCATCTTCATCTAAATCTAAATCGTCTAATTCCACTTCAACCAACGGTTTCTTCTTCGCTTTCATAATCCCTGGAAGAGATGGATAGCGAGGCTCATTAAGTCCCTGCTGAGCTGTTACTAAAAGAGGAAGCGACGTTTCAATAACTTCCGAATCTCCTTCCACATCGCGTACAACCGTCACTTTTTCACCTTCAATATCCAGCTTTGTAATCGTTGTAATATAAGGGATTTCTAACTGTTCTGCTACGCGCGGTCCCACCTGGCCTGAACCTCCGTCAATCGCTACGTTTCCTGCTAAGATTAAATCAGGAGATTGCTCTTTTAAGTACTGTGCCAGCAGCCTAGAAGTCGTGTACTGATCGCCATCTTCTATGTCATCTTCCGTATTGATTAAAACCGCTTTATCTGCTCCCATAGCCAAAGCTGTTCGGAGTTCTTTTTCTGATTCTTCCCCTCCTACACTCACGACCGTAATCTCTCCGCCATGCTTTTCCTTTAGCTGAATAGCCTCTTCAACTGCATACTCATCGTAAGGATTAATAATAAATTCAGCTCCATCTTCAACAATTTGACCATTTTTTAGTGAAAGTTTCTCCTCTGTATCGAACGTTCTTTTTACTAACACATAAATATTCATTCAATTCCCCTCCTAAGCTTATTTTCCTAAAAATTTAGGCTGGCGCTTTTCAATAAAAGCGGCTACGCCTTCTTGAGCATCACGGCTTTTGAATACGCTTCCAAAAAACTGTGCTTCTTTTTTGATGCCGCTGTAATAAGCATCTGTTTTTACATGTTGAAGCAGCTGCAAGGTAGCTTTAACAGAGATTGGGCTTTTTTTGGCAATTTTTCTAGCAAGTAAAAATGTTTCATTGATAAGCTGACTTTCTTCAAAAGCTGCGTTTGCCAATCCTAACTCCACTGCCTCGCTGCCCGATATTGGATCACTTGTCAGCATCATCTCACAAGCCTTATGAACCCCTACATAACGAGGCAATCGCTGAGTTCCTCCAAACCCTGGTATAATTCCTAACTGAAGTTCAGGCAAGCCCAGCTTAGCATTTTCTGTTACCAAACGGATATGGCAGCTCATAGCAAGCTCTAATCCTCCGCCTAAAGCAGCTCCATGAATAGCTGCAATAACTGGTTTTGGGTAATTTTCAATATACTCAAAGAGCTCTTGGCCGTTAACAGCAAGTTTCTCGTAATCTTTTTCCTGCTGCAGTGATGTAAACTCTTTTATATCAGCTCCAGCACAAAAGAATTTCCCTTCGCCTTTAATGACGATAACCCTTGTCTCTTTGCTATCTTCTAAATGTTTTAAAACACTTGAAAGATCTTTTAATAAATCTTGAGACAAAGCGTTAGCAGGTTGTCTATTCAACGTAATGAAGCTTATTGCATCAACAGTTTCAACCTGGATAATCTCCATTTGTTTCCCCCACCCTTTCTTTCTATTTTCATTACCTTGCGCTTCTCCCCTCGCAAGGGAGCAGCAGGCTCACTTACGATTATGAGCCGCTGCAGCCGTTTAACAGCAGGGAATGGACTTTATCTACCGATTCTATTAGACCATATCGATGATCGTTCATTACCCATGTTGTGACAGTTTCATCAATCGTTCCAAAAATCATCTGTCGCGCAAGGCGAATATCTATATTTTCAGAAAACTCACCCGTTTCGATTCCTGTCTGTAAAATAGAATCAATGAGAGTCAGATAATCTTTTAATACATCGTTAATTTTCAATCTTAAATCTTTGTTCGATTGACGCAGTTCAAGCTGTGTCACTGTAGCTAAATGATGATCCTCCGCTAGAAACGAAAAATGCTTGTCAATTAATACGTGAAGTTTTTCTGCCGCAGTTTCAATTCCCGCCAGTTCTTCATAAATTTTTTCTACAAACTGTCCCATCTTCTCTTGAAATAAGGAAATCAAGACATCTTCTTTGTTTTTAAAATATAAATATATCGTACCGTCTGCAACTCCAGCCTGCTTAGCAATTTTAGAAACCTGAGCATTGTGGTATCCGTTTTCTGCTATTACTACTACAGCTGCATCGATAATCTGCTTATACTTTGGCTTATTTCTTCTCAATCTTATACGCTCCTTTAAAATATGAATGATTATTCATTCATATCTTTATAATAAAGAAACCGCAAGTATCTGTCAATTATGTTTCAGCAAAAAAATCAAAGGCGACGATCGATTACGTCGCCTTTTTATGCTTTTCATTTTCTTCTTCAATCAGCGCTCGTCGCAGAATCTTCCCGACCGCTGTTTTTGGAAGCTCATTTCGAAATTCATAAAGGCGCGGAACTTTATAAGCAGCTAAATACTTTCTAGAAAACTCATTTAACTCTTCTTCAGTACATCTTACACCATTTTTTAATACAATGTAAGCCTTCACTGTTTCTCCTCTATATGGGTCAGGAACACCTACCACTACAGCTTCTTGAATTTTTTCATGCTCATATAATACTTCTTCAACTTCTCGAGGATAGATATTATATCCCCCGGCAATAATAATATCTTTCTTTCGATCTACTACATAAAAATAACCTTTATCATCCATATAGCCAACATCACCTGTTAGCAACCACCCGTCTCGCATAACAGCCTCCGTTTCTTCAGGCTGCTTCCAATATCCTTTCATGACCTGAGGACCTTTAACCGCAATTTCTCCTACTTCGCTTACAGCAGCTTCTTTACCTGTTTCAAACGAGAGAATTTTGGCATCTGTGTCTGGCCAAGGCACTCCAATGCTTCCTGGAATTCTCTCTTTCCAAAGAAAATTAGCATGAGTAACAGGAGAGGTTTCCGTCAATCCATATCCTTCCACTAGTTTACCTCCAGTGAGCTTTTCAAACTGCTCCTGCACTTCCACAGGAAGAGGAGCCGAACCGCTCATACATGAATCAATAGAAGATAGGTTGTATTTTGCTAAATCAGGATGGTTTAATAATGCGATGTAAATTGTCGGAGCACCTGGAAATAAAGTAGGCTGTTGCTTATGAATGGTTTTGAGCGTCGTTTTTGCATCAAATTTAGGCAGAAGCACCATCTCGTAGTTTTGCAAAACCGATAGAACCAGAACCGTTGTTAAACCATACACATGAAAAAACGGGATAATTCCAAGCACTTTTTCTTCTCCATGCTTGCAGCGGTATAACCAATGTGAACACATCGTTGCATTGGCTACCAAGTTTTTATGAGTAAGCATGACTCCTTTTGGAAAACCTGTTGTTCCCCCGGTGTATTGTAAAATCGCGATATCTTCGTCTGAAATTCCCTCAGCATTACATACTGCTGGAGAGGATTCACTTATAATGCGTTTAAATAAATGAGTAGTCTCCGTATGACTCACATCCACGCTTATCTTCTGCTGTTTGCGCTGAATAAATGGATAGATTATGTTTTTGGGAAATGGGAGATAGTCTTGAATAGAGGTGATGACTACGTGTTTTACACTTGTTAACGCTTTCATTTTTACTACACGCGGATATAGCAAATCGAGTGCAATAATCATGGTCGCTTCTGAATCATTCAGCTGATACTCTAACTCCCTTTCCGTATACAAAGGGTTTGTTTGAACGACTACTCCTCCGGCAAGAAGAACAGCATAAAAGGAAATGACAGCTTGAGGGCAATTTGGAAGCATAATGGCTACTCTATCCCCTTTTTTTAATCCCAGTTCAATAAGGTAAGATGACAGTTTCAAAGAATCTTGATGCAGTTGGGAAAACGTCATTTTTTTCCCTAGAAAATAGATTGCGTTTTTTTTAGGGGCTTTTTGAACTGCTTCTTCAAAAAGCTGTGCTAAATTTTTTTGCTCATAATGAAGCGTAGCAGATATTTCCTCTGGGTATTGAGAAAGCCATATCTTTTCGGTGGATTCCACACGTATCCTCTCCCTCAAAAAAATAAAAAATTAGAATTTTCTAATTAAAATTATAGTTCATTCTTTTTTTAGATGCAATCGTTATTGAATGTTCTCTTTCCTGTCTAATCACTCTTTCATCCTGCAGCGTAATAAATAAAAATTGGATTTATCCCTGTACATTATCCGAATTTTTTGTATATAATAAAAATTAGATTTTTTTTAAGGAGCTGTATGAATTGATAACAACATTGACTAAAGGACCGTTCAAAGCAGATCACGTTGGAAGCTTTTTGCGTCCTGAGCGTATCAAGCAAGCACGATTACAGGTAGAAAACGGGGAAATGACAAAGAAACAGCTTCGAGCAATTGAAGATGAAGAAATTAGTAAGCTCGTAGAAAAGCAAAAACAAATTGGATTAAAAGCCATAACAGACGGTGAGTTTCGCCGTGCGTGGTGGCACTTTGATTTTCTATCAGAACTTGTGGGGGTAGAACTTTACGAAGCAGAGTCGGGAATTCAGTTTCACGGGGTCCAAACAAAAGCTCACGGTATAAAAGTTACTGGAAAACTAGATTTTAATCACCACCCTATGATTGAAGATTATAAATTTCTTCATCAAGCGGCCGGAAAAGAACACGTGGCTAAGTTCACCATTCCAAGTCCCAATATGCTGTTTTTCAGAGGTCATATTGAAGAGTCTGCTTACTCGGATACGGATGTATTTTTTGCTGATTTAGTTAAAACATATCAAAAAGCCATTCAAGCATTTTATGATGCTGGATGCCGCTATTTACAGTTAGATGATACTGCGTGGGCGGTCTTTTTCTCAGAAAAAGGACAAGAACAAATCGCGTCAAAAGGATTTACGCCCCAAGAATTACTGAAACGTTTTACGGATGCGATCAATGAATCCATTGCGCATAAGCCAGATGATATGGTTATTACAATGCATATTTGCAGAGGGAATTTCCAGTCTACTTATACAGCAAGCGGCGGATATGAAAATGCGTCAAAAGCTATTTTCAGTCAGTTAAACGTAGATGGACTATTTTTAGAATTTGATGATGAACGCTCAGGAGGATTCGAACCTCTTCGACATGTAAAGCGAAATGACCTTCAGATTGTCCTTGGTCTTATCACATCAAAATTTGGAGATTTAGAAGATCCTGAAGCAGTGAAAAAACGAATTGCTGAAGCGGCAGAATTTGTTTCTCTTGATCAAATTTGTTTGAGTCCCCAGTGCGGATTTGCTTCTACAGAAGAAGGAAATTTACTAACTGAAGAACAGCAGTGGGATAAAGTAAAGCACGTGATTTCAATTGCTGAAGATGTATGGAAGTAATCATTAAAAAAGCTGACCTGCTTTAAGGCCAGCTTTTTTGCTGTCATCACCATGTTAGGAAAAGCTATATAGATAAATAGATAAGACCAATAAGCATAAACACTCCGCATAAAATGAGTAAAATTTTCGCTAACTTCTCCATGACTCTCTCCTATCCTATCCCTGCTCCTATTACATAGGACATACCGATTGAAATAACAAGTGAAATAAACCCAACGGCTCTGTTATCTTGTTCAATTTCATCATCGATTCGAAATTTCGGCGTCAAAAATTCGAAAATAAAATAGCTGACTAGTAAAAGAACAAACCCATATATTCCCCATCCAAGCATTCTTAACAAATTGTCGTTATGCTCAATTGAATAGCGAAAAATATTAGCTAATCCAAATATTTTCCCACCTGTTGCCATCGCAACAGCCATATTTCCTTTTTGAATCTCTTCCCAATTCTTATATTTAGTAACGAGCTCAAACACAACAAGAAAGACGACAATGCTCAAGACAACCACGCTGTAATAAGCGGCGGATTCAATATACGGGTCTTTCCAAAAATCCCTCATTTTTGCATCACTCCTAATTTATATTACACTCCACGTAATGAACTGACAGGTCTCTTTCCTTTACTTGCATCGTTCTTAAAAGAGATAGAAAACCCAACATAGTTCATGAGCCATGTCGGATTTTCCATCTTCATATATGCTTGTTCAGCGCATCGACTGACACCTTTATCTCAGCATTCTTTTACTTAAATTCCACAACCGTAACGCCAGAACCTCCTTCAGAAGCTTCTCCGAAACGAATATTTTTAACAGAACGATGATTTTTCAAATATTCCTGTACACCTTTACGAAGAGCTCCGGTTCCTTTACCGTGGATAATCGAAACGCGCGGATAGTTGGCTAACAAAGCATCATCAATATATTTTTCAACTCGAATCAGCGCATTTTCATAGCGCTCTCCTCTTAAATCCAGTTCTAGATTTACATGATAATCTTTTCCTTTTATCGTAGCAAGCGGCTTTGTTTCTACAGGTTTTGGGGAACTAATATATTCGAGATCTTTTTCTTTCACCTTCATTTTCATGATTCCCATTTGCACTTGCCATTCATTATTACTTACTCGTTCCACAAGCGTTCCTTTTTGTCCCCAGCTTAAGACTTTCACTTCATCTCCAGCTTGAAGAGTGCGCTCTTGTTTTTTCGGCACAGCCGGTTTCTTTTTACTTTTTTCAAGAGTTGGAACTGCATCTTCTAGACGCTTACGTGCTTCAATCAATTCATGCTCTTTTACAAGCGCATGATTTTTTTGACTCATTTTACGCAAATCGCTAATGATTTTCTCTGCTTCTTCAGATGCTGCTTGAACTGTGGCTTGAGCTTTTTCTTCAGCTTTTTCGTACAGCTTATCTCGTTTTTCATTAAACTCAATAATCTGACTCTGTAATTCTTTATGAAGCTTCTGAGCCTCTTTTCTTAGCTGTTCAGCTTCTTCTAGCTCATGTTCAGATTGACGGCGGCTATCTTCAAGAGAAGCGATCATATTTTCTACTTTATTTGTTTCTGAGCCAATATAGCCTTTGGCACGTTCAATTACTTCTGCACTTAAACCTAAACGTTTTGAAATTTCAAAAGCATTGCTTCGACCCGGTACACCAATCAGCAGCTTGTAAGTAGGGCTCAATGTTTCAATATCGAACTCTACGCTAGCATTGACCACTCCTTCACGGTTATAGCCGTACGCTTTTAATTCAGGATAGTGAGTAGTCGCAACTACGCGAGCGCCTCTTTCATATACTTGATCTAAAATCGAAATCGCAAGCGCTGCACCTTCTTGGGGATCTGTTCCGGCTCCCAATTCATCGAACAAGACCAGACTTTCATGATCTACTTTTTGTAAAATATCTACAATGTTGACCATATGAGATGAAAAGGTACTCAGACTTTGTTCAATGGACTGCTCATCTCCAATATCAGCAAATACGTGTTTAAACACAGCCATTTCCGATCCATCCAGCGCAGGAATCTGCAAACCTGCTTGAGCCATTAATGTGAATAACCCAAGTGTTTTTAACGTTACGGTTTTACCGCCGGTATTTGGTCCTGTAATAACGATAGACGTATATTGATCACCTAGCTCAATATCATTTGCAACGACATCTTCCTGTGCAATAAGAGGATGTTTTGCCTTCACTAACTTAATATAGCCTCGATCGTTCATTTTAGGTTTTGAAGCTTTTAGCTCATGGCTATAGCGCCCTTTAGCAAACATGAAGTCCAGCTCACCTAACAAATAAACGTTTTGACGGAGTTCATTTGCCACTTCCGCTACCTGAACGGTTAGAGCAATAAGAATACGCTCAATTTCTTGTTTTTCTTTTACTTTTGCTTCTTGAAGCTCATTATTTAACGTCACAATCGCCTGTGGCTCAATAAATAACGTTGCTCCAGATGAAGACTGATCGTGCACAATGCCTCCATACGCACTGCGATATTCTTGCTTAACAGGAATAACGAAACGTTCGTTTCGAATGGTAACAATCGCATCTGACAACATTTTCTGAGCAGACGAGGAGCGAATAAGACTTTCTAGCTTTTCGCGAATACGAGACTCCGTCGAGCGAAGTTTTTGACGAATGCCTCTTAGCTGGTCGCTTGCACCGTCTAGTACTGTGCCATTCTCATCAATGCTCATTTTAATTGTTTGTTCTACCTCAGGAAGAGGCATTAGTTTTTCGATATGTTCAGTTATAATTGGAAGCTGTAAATCTTCGTCTTCTACTACTTGCTCGATAAATTGCTTGACTTGTCTTGCAGCATAAATAGTACTTGCTACATCAAGAAGTTCATTAGAGCTTAGCGTTCCTCCAATTTCAGCGCGCTTTACGCTAGGTCGAACGTCAAAGATGCCTCCTAGCGGTACGTTGCCACGCAATCGCAGCACGGTTGTAGCTTCATCTGTTGCTTCCTGCCATTTGACTACTTCTTCATACTGAGTCGAGGGAATCAAATTCGCTACTTTTTCTCGGCCTAAAGAAGAAGCTACTTTTTTCTGAAGCTGTTCCTTAACTTTATTAAACTCTAGTACATGGAAAATACGTGATTGCAAAACTGATTCCTCCTGTTGCTTATTTATGTCGATTTAAAAAGGCGGTTAATTCTTTGAGGCTATACGTATTTAATACCGTTTCTGGTTTAAGCCAGCCTTTAATTCCCGTAGATATTCCAATTTCCATATGCTCTAGCATGTCTAGATTGTGAGCATCTGTATTAATTGCAATTTTAACTCCTGCCTCTTGTGCTTTTTTTATGTGCTCAGCGGCTAAATCTAAACGGTTTGGATTCGCGTTTAGTTCAAGAGCCGTTTTTGTTTCCTTAGCTAATTCAATTAGCATATCAATATCTACATCATATCCGTTGCGGCGACCAATCAAACGACCGGTCGGATGAGCGATTAAATCTACATGAACATTATTTAACGCTTGCTTTAAACGATTCATAATTTCTTCGCGTGATTGTGAAAAACTAGAGTGAATGGACGCAATAACAAAATCTAGCTCAGCTAGCATTTCATCATCATAATCAAGTGTTGTATCGGGCAAAATATCCATTTCAATTCCTGCTAGTATTGTAAAATCATCGAACTGTGCGTTTAAACGATTAATTTCTTCACGCTGTTTGCGAATGCGTTCAGGCGTTAGACCGTTAGCTACTTTTAAATACTGAGAGTGGTCTGTAATCGCCATGTATTCATAGCCTCGCGCGCGACATGCTTCCGCCATTTCTTCAATTGAATACGCTCCGTCGCTCCACGTGGAGTGCATATGCAAATCACCTTTTACCGCACCGTAGGTCACAAGCGTTTGAGGTTTTATAAATGCATCTACTTCCGTTCCATCTTCACGAAGTTCCGGCGGAATAAAAGACAGCCCAAAATGTTCATAGAATGCCTGTTCAGACTCAAATGTCATAACTTCGCCTGTCTCCGCATTTTCAACGCCATACTCGCTAATTTTTTCACCGCGTTCTTTTGCTAATTGACGCATGCGCACATTATGATCTTTTGATCCTGTAAAATGATGAAGCGTCGTGGCAAACGCTTTATCTTCTACAAGACGAAAATCCACGGACACATCGTACTCATAGGCTAACGTTACCGATACTTTTGTATCTCCATTTGCAATGACATCCTTCACATTTGGCAACGATACTAGCTGTTCACGGACAGCATGAGGCTCAGCTGTTGAAATAATAAAATCAAGATCTTTTACAGTTTCTCTCATGCGGCGAATGCTCCCTGCTTGAGAAAAACGCTCAATGCTATGCATATGTTTAAGGGCTTCTAAAATTTCTTCCGCTATTGGAAGCATAAAAGCAAGAGGCAAACGATCAGGACGTTTCCCAAACTCTTCAATAGCAGCGATAATTTTCTCTTCCGTCTTTTTACCAAAACCGCTTAGTCCCTGCACTCGATTTTCCATACAGGCCTGATGCAGTGATTCCATGTCTTTAATATCTAGCTCTTTATATAATTTAGCGATTTTTTTACCTCCAAGCCCCGGCAGCTTAAGCAGAGGAATAAGTCCTTCAGGAACTTCTTGCTTTAGTTCTTCTAGTACGCTTGACTCATTTGTTTCCATATACTCTGTAATAACTGCAGCCGTTCCTTTACCAATCCCTTGGAGCTTGGTAAAATCCTCAATCTCTGTCAGCGTTCTCTCGTCCGTTTCTAGCGCTGCAGCTGCTTTTCGAAAAGCAGAAATTTTAAAAGGGTTATCTCCTTTTAATTCCATATATGTAGCAATTGTTTCTAACAATTTAATAATATCCTTTTTATTCATCTCTTTTCACCAGCCTATTATCATAATAACGAAACTTTCAAAACATGATGAGTGACATATGTACTCTCTCAAATTTTTATCTAGACATACTTTTATCTCCGTGAAAACCGCAGAACAGACTGCGATAAAAAAAGAGGGTATCTCAAAAGTATTATGACACTTTCGACACACCCTCTCAACAAGCTATTGTAATTTCATTACATTACACCATACTGAGTCCACAAATCTTGAATGGCAGACGATAAGTATGGAGTATTTTGTACGATATTGATTGCAATCGAAGACTGTTGAATTGGCGTTTGAATTTCACTTACAGGAATCACGGCTCCAATGTATAACAAAATAAAAACGATGATATACACTTCAACGAATCCAAGTGCACCTCCGCCCCATTTATTTAACTGGCGCAGAATTGGCAGTTCCGTTAAAGCCGTTAAAACAGAGCCTGCAAGGCGAAGTACAATGTGAGTAGCAAAAAATAAAATCGCAAATGCAATCATTCGATAAAAAGCGTCTTCTATCGTTCCAGAATCAAATACAAACGATGCGACACTTTGCTGCTGAATATTGTCTGGAAACGGAATCAACAAGCGAAGTCGGCTTGCAAAATCTCCACTAAACATATAAGCGACGATAAACGAAACCGCAAAACTGACAATATGAATGAGTTGCAAAATAAATCCTCTTTTAAGACCTGTTACAAAGCCTAAAAGAAGCAATATAATTAAAATGATATTAAGCATTGACTCAGTCATTCCTCTTTTCCATAAAGTTTTTGTTCAAGTCTCTCATAGTCTTCTTTCAGTTTTATATATTCGTGTACAGCATTCACAGCTGTTAATACTGCTAATTTATTGATATCTAAAGAAGGGTTTTTAGTACTGATTTCACGCATTTTTTCATCCACTATAGAGGCGACAAGTCGAATATGGCTTGTACTTTCGCTACCGACGATGCTGTACTGCTGACCAAAGATGTCAACTGTCGCACGTGTTTTATCTTGTCTTGACACGAGAAAATCCTCCGTTCCACGAAAAATCCTAATCCCTATCATACCACGAAGAAGACTTCAATGGAAACATATCTATATTTAAGCTATCATAAGGGATAGTGCTTATAAAGTAAACTAAAATACCCCGAAAGGAGTGAAGCATTATGTCACATGCTGTTATTAAGGTATCAGCTGATCAGATAGCTAAAATGAAGCTTCATTACACATCCTATTTGCAGCCTAAATTGCCGCAGGGAAGTATTTTTTCGGCTAAAACTCCCGGCTGTTCTATCACTGCATACCGCTCTGGAAAAGTACTTTTTCAAGGAAAAGAAGCTGAAACAGAAGCAGCTAAGTGGGGAGGTCCTTTAGATGCTTCTAAAAAGGCTCCCGTCTCACATCTCCCATCAAACTTCAGTTCACTATCGGTCATTGGTTCTGATGAAGTAGGAACGGGAGATTATTTTGGTCCCATGACCGTAGTTGCTGCCTATGTTCAAAAAGAGCAGCTTCCTTTGTTAAAAGAATTAGGAGTACGAGATTCAAAAGAGTTAACGGATGCTAAAATCATTGAAATTGCCAAGCAGCTTGTTTCGTTTATTCCTTACAGTTTGCTTGTCTTACATAACGAAAAGTATAATGCATTTCAAGAAAAAGGCATGTCACAAGGTAAAATGAAAGCTCTGTTGCACAACAAAGCTTTATCCAACGTGTTAAAAAAATTGGATTCTGAAAAACCTGATGCGATTTTAATTGACCAGTTTGTTGAAAAAAACACCTATTATAAACACATCGTAAAGGAAAAAGAGATTATCAAAGAAAATGTCTTTTTCAGTACAAAAGGAGAAAGCGTTCATTTATCTGTAGCCGCTGCTTCCATTATTGCCAGATACGCATTTTTAAAACAAATGGATTTACTAACGGAAAAGACGGGGATGGTCATTCCTCGCGGAGCTGGAGCACAAGTTGATATCGCCGCTGCTAAAATTATTAAAAAACATGGCGTCAGTGCGCTGAACTCTTTAGCTAAAATCCATTTTGCTAATACAGAAAAAGCTTTAAAATTAGCTAAAAAATAAGAGATGTGGAAATCCACATCTCTTTTTTTATTCTTATGAACGAAGCGTTGCACCAAATTCTTTTTCAACAGCTTCTAAAACTGCACCATGTGCTTTTGCTACTTCTTCATCTGTTAATGTACGTTCAGGATCTAAGTAACGTAAAGAGAAAGCTACAGATTTCTTGCCTTCTTCCATACGCTCGCCTTCATATAGATCAAATACTGTCACGTCTTTTAAAAGTTCTCCGCCCGTCGTATAGATGACGCGCTGAACTTCTCCTGCAAGAACGTTTTTATCTACAACAAGTGCAATATCACGTGTAATAGATGGGAATCTTGGAATAGCTGAATAACGAACTTCTTCGACATCTGCAGCTAATAGCTCTTGAAGGTGTAATTCAAACACGTATGTTTCACGAAGGCCATACTGTTTCTGAGCAACAGGATGAACTTGACCCACGTATCCAATTTCTTTTTCATCTAACCATACAGCCGCTGTACGTCCAGGGTGCATACCGTCTTTTTTAACGGGAGCATATGAGATTCGTTTCTCTAAACCAAGCTGTGCAAATAACCCTTCTAGTACACCTTTAATCACATAGAAATCAACGACTTTCTTTTCACCTTGCCAGCCGTGAGCATGCCATAGACCCGTGATTGCACCAGCTACGCGCTCCTGCTCATCCGGTAATTCCCCTTCACCTTTAGATAAGAACACTGAGCCTGTTTCGTATAGCGCAATAGAATCCGATTGACGAGCATTATTGTGCTTCACTGCTTCAAGTAAATGAGGTACTAAGCTTTGACGAAGGATGCTGCGATCTTCACTCATCGGCATTGCTAAACCAATCGTACTTGTTGCATTGAGTGCAAACTGAGTAGCTTTTTCAGCGCTCGTTAACGAATAGGTTGTTGTTTGCGCTAGCCCTGCTCCCTCTAAGAAACGGCGAACTTTACGGCGTCCAAGCTGATACTCTGTTAATTTTCCTGGAGTTGCCACTGTTACAGGAAGCGTTGTAGGAAGGTTGTCATAGCCATACATGCGCGCTACTTCCTCCACGATATCTTCTTCAATTGTAATATCGCCTCGACGAGTCGGTACCGTTACAACGATTGTTTCATCTTCGACTTTGCTTTCAAATTGAAGACGATTCATAATATCTTGTACTTCTTCCATCGACAGTTCTGTACCAAGCACATTGTTAATACGTCCAAGTGACACAGCTACAACAGCAGGTTCCACAGTTAGTGTATCTACTTCTACAGTACCGCTTACCACTTCACCTGAAGCGTATTCAGCCATTAATTCTGCTGCGCGGTCAGCAGCTACACGCGTACGGTTAGGATCAATTCCTTTTTCAAAACGAGCACTTGCCTCACTGCGAAGACCGTGGTCTTTGGAAGCTTGACGAACTGTTAAACCTTTGAAGTAAGCTGATTCAATAAGAACATTTACCGTATCGTCTTTTACTTCAGAGTTTGCTCCCCCCATTACACCTGCAAGGGCTACCGGTTCACTGCCGTTTGTAATAACAAGCTGATTGCCTTTTAATACGCGCTCTTGATCGTCAAGCGTTACAAATTTCTCGCCTTCTGACGCGTGACGTACAACAATTTCTTTTGAACCAAGACGATCATAGTCAAAAGCATGCAGCGGCTGGCCGTATTCAAGCAAAATATAGTTGGTAATATCAACAACGTTGTTATGAGGTCGAATACCAGCTGCCATTAAACGCGTTTGCATCCATAATGGTGACGGAGCAATTTTTACGTTTTTCACAACGCGCGCTACGTAAAGGGGATTGTCTTCTTTTGCCTCTACTTTAACGGAAATATAATCAGCTGCTTGCTCATCAGACGTTTGCACGTTTACTGACGGATACTTCACTTCACGACGTAAAATAGCAGCCACCTCATGTGCTACACCTAACATACTTAAGCAGTCTGAACGATTTGGTGTTAGCCCTAGTTCTAATACTTCATCGTTTAAGTTTAATGCATCTAGGGCATCCGCTCCTACTTCAGCATCACTTGGGAAGACGAAGATGCCTTCTTGATAATCTTTTGCCACAAGCTTGCTTTCAATGCCAAGCTCTTGAAGAGAACAAATCATACCGTTCGATTCTTCACCGCGAAGCTTAGCACGCTTGATTTTAAAGTTACCTGGAAGTACAGCTCCCACTTTTGCAACCGCTACTTTTTGACCTTGTGCCACGTTAGGTGCTCCGCACACGATTTGAACGATTTCTCCTCCGCCAAGATCTACTTGACAGCGGCTTAATTTATCCGCATTTGGATGCTGTTCACGTTCTACAACGTGACCAATTACCACTCCGCTGATGCCTTTATTTAAGTTTTCTACACCTTCAACTTCAATTCCACTTTTTGTGATTTTATCAGCTAACTCTTCTGCCGTTACGCCTGATAAGTCAACATACTCTTGTAACCAACGATAAGATACAAACATCGTAGTCCCTCCTTTATACTTGTTTAAATTGATCTAAGAAACGAACATCATTTGTATAGAAATGACGAATATCATCCACGCCGTGTTTTAACATAGCAATACGCTCTACACCGATTCCAAAAGCAAAACCACGATATTTAGTTGAATCGTATCCAGCCATTTCAAGAACATTTGGATGAACCATACCGGCTCCTAAAATTTCAATCCAGCCTGTTTGTTTACATACATTACAGCCTTTACCTCCACATTTTGCACACGATACGTCTACTTCTACAGACGGCTCAGTGAATGGGAAGAAACTTGGACGAAGACGAATTTCACGGTCTGCACCGAACATCTTTTTCACAAATACTTCAAGCGTGCCTTTTAAATCGCTCATACGAATGTTTTCGTCTACTACAAGACCTTCAATTTGCATAAATTGATGTGAATGCGTAGCATCATCGTCATCGCGGCGGTACACTTTACCTGGGCAAATAATTTTAACAGGTCCTTTGCCTTCATTCTTGTTCATAACACGAGCTTGAACAGTTGATGTATGCGTACGAAGAAGCGTTTCTTCCGTAATATAGAACGTATCTTGCATATCACGTGCTGGGTGACCTTTTGGCAAGTTCAGCGCTTCGAAATTATAGTAGTCCTGCTCTACTTCTGGTCCCTCTGCTACTTCATAGCCCATTCCTAAGAATAAATCTTCTACTTCTTCAACCACGCTTGTGAGCGGGTGATGCGTACCTGCTTTAACCGGGCGTCCCGGCAGCGTTACGTCAATTGTTTCTGAAGCAAGTTTACGCTCTACCTCGGCTGCTTCTAACGCCGTTTGTTTTTCTTCAATTTTAGATGCAATCGCTTCACGTACTTCATTTGCAAGTGCTCCCATTACAGGACGCTCTTCAGCTGAAAGTTTTCCCATACCGCGAAGTACTTCTGTGATAGGGCCTTTCTTTCCTAAATAAGCTACGCGTACGTCGTTTAATTCTTTTAAAGCACTTGCTGCTTCGACTTTTGCAATTGCTTCTTGTTGAAGTTCTTGTAAACGTTCTTTCATCACTTATTCCTCCTTTTAACGTAAAAAATGACAAATAAAAAAACCTCCTCCCAAAAAAGGGACGAGGATTAGTCGCGTTACCACCCTTGTTAACTATATACACAGACGTATACAGTTCACTTCATTCAAGTTAACGGAATCTCCGGAACACCTTTACATCTATGTAAGATGGTCTAAGTGTCAACTCAAGAGGTGAATTCACTTATTACATTTATAAAAATGCTTTCAGTCATGGCATTTTCTCCCTGCATAAACGGACATAAGCTACTGCTCTCTTTCATCGTTTTTTACATATGTAACTATTGTATTATTATAGTGAAAACACGTTCTCGATGCAACTACATTCCGCGTAAATAATAAAGTAAGATTCCAGAAGCGATGGCAACATTTAACGACTCGCTCTTTCCATAGATGGGAATGTACAGATTCTGATCCGTTTGTTCCAACACTTTCTCGCTTACGCCATTTCCTTCATTTCCCACAATCAGCGCAAATTCGTTTGAAGGTTTTACGTGTGTGTAGACCTTTCCATTTTGTAACGACGTGCCGTAAACTGCTATTCCTCTTTCTTTTAACAATGAAATTATTTCGAGTAAATCGCCTTTTACAATTGGAAGGTGAAAAATAGCTCCTTGCGTTGAACGAACGACTTTTGGGTTGTACACATCCACGCTGCCCTCTCCAATGATAATAGCCTCCACTCCCGCAGCATCAGCGGTTCGGATAATGGTACCTAGGTTACCTGGATCTTGCACGGCATCTAAAAGCAATACTTTCTGTGCTGTATGAATAATTTCCGCATGCTTTGTTTGAAAACACACGGCAATAATTCCTTGAGGTGTTTCTGTGTCAGATAATAACTTACTAATTGCTTCGTTTACAACGATTATTTCGATACCGTCTATATCCCACTGTGCGGGCACTTCGGTCGATTCGCGTATAATTAGTTCCTTTACGCAATCCTTATTTTTGATAGCCTCTTCGACTAAATGAAAGCCTTCTACCATAAAAAGGCCCTGCTTATCACGGTCTTTTTTATTATGCAGTTTTTTCCACGCTTTTACCTGCGGATTTTTAACTGAATCAATTTGTTTCACAAACATAACTCCTTTATCTATACAAAAATAAATAGTTCGATTACATTTTGTTCAATAATCATTAGATAAGTTTCACTTTATTGTACATAGAAATCGCAAAGAAAACAAAAACTATTGGTAACTTTACGATAGCTGAGGTGAAAATGATGGATCTTAATTTACGAAATGCTGTTATTGCAAACGTTTCAGGAAACTCAAAAGAAGAGCTTGAGGCTACAATTTCTGACGCTATTCAAAGCGGTGAAGAAAAAATGCTCCCTGGACTTGGTGTTTTATTTGAAGTGCTTTGGGAAAAGTCTCCGGAATCAGAAAAAGAAGAAATTCTGACAACGCTTGAAAACGGTTTAAAATAAATAACCTTTTCCTATGTACAACAAAAAGCTCATTCTCCTAGGAGAATGAGCTTTTTTCAATTATACGTAATGGCGTTAACCGTATCTCGGTCTAAGCGCTTAATGACTTCCGCAATTAATTTAACTGCGTTTTCATAATCATCACGATGAAGCATTGCTGCATGAGAATGGATATAACGAGTTGCAATTGTAATCGAAAGTGCTGGCACCCCGTTAGCTGAAATATGGATAGAACCCGAGTCCGTACCGCCTCCAGCAATTGCATCAAATTGATACGGAATATTTAATTCATCTGCCACATCTACCACTGTATCTCGAAGTCCTTTATGAGAGACCATGGAAGCATCATATAAAATGATTTGCGGACCCTGCCCCATTTTAGAAGAGGCTTCTTTATCAGAAACACCAGGTGTATCTCCAGCGATACCGACATCAACAGCAAATGCAATATCCGGTTCAATAAAGTTAGCAGATGTTTTTGCACCTCGGAGTCCAACTTCTTCTTGCACCGTTCCTACACCATACACAACATTTTCATGTTTTTCATTTTTTAAAGCTTTTAATACATCGATAGCGATTGCACAACCAATACGGTTATCCCAGGCTTTCGCTAGCAGCATCTTTTCATTGTTCATAACCGTAAATTCGAAATAAGGTACAACCTGATCACCAGGTTTTACTCCCCACTCCCCTACTTCTTCTCTGCTAGACGCACCAATATCGATGAACATATCTTTAATGTCAACTGGCTTTTTGCGAACTTCTGGAGGCAAGATATGAGGTGGCTTTGAGCCAATAATCCCCGTTACCTCTCCTTTAGATGTCACGATGGTTACGCGTTGAGCAAGCATAACTTGAGACCACCATCCGCCTACCGTTTGAAAACGAATAAAGCCGCGTTCATCAATTTGAGTCACCATAAAACCAACTTCATCCAAGTGACCGGCTACCATAATTTTAGGCCCTTGTTCGTTGCCTACTTTTTTTGCAATCAAACTGCCTAGCCCATCCGTCGTTACTTCATCTGCATAAGGTGCAATATATTTCTTCATAACCTCACGCGGTTCACGCTCATTTCCAGGAATTCCTTTTGCATCTGTTAGTGCTTTAAGCATCGTCAATGTTTCATCTAACTTTGTCATATGGATTACCCCTTTCATATGTATACCTCTATTATAGCTAAAAAGAGGTTGAAGTAAAATTTCCCATCCCTTTATTTCTAGTATCCTTGTTCTTGGCGTTTAAAATTCACTTCATTTTTTGACATGTACGCCTCTTCAATATGTTCAGCAGAAAAACCAAACATATCGCCAAGCTTCATGTAAGATGCAAACATGTTCACATAGTTTTCTTTTGACAGGTCCTGCTCGAAAGCAGAAACTTGTGCAAATACCTGTAAAAATTGTGTTGTTTTTGAATCAGCTGCTTTTACTTTTGGCAGCTCAGTTAAATCATCGTATCCTTTTTCAATACCTAAAGAAAGAATGAAATGTACGCCGTCCACAAATTCTTCTAAAATAACAGCATCTTCAGCCGGAGGTTTAACGCTCCAAAATTTGAAGCAGCGCGTTTCGTTTGCCAGCTCTCCCATTTCAACAAGCAGAGCTAAAAGTTTTCTTGGAACCAAGTCTTCCTTATGAAGCTGATGCTTGTCCTCTATATGCTGATCCAGCTGGCGCTGCATGGTAAATAGCTGTTGTAAATTCAATGTAATCACTCCTGTAATTATGTATATCTTCTTCTTTTTAAACCAATAAAGAAATTATATCAAAAATCGTGAAACTTTTTAGAGACTGAAACGTAAAGTAAGAAAACTGTGCCTTGTAAAGGAGGGAGCGTTATGTTTGTTATTGTTATCGTTCGCGTGTTCATTTTCGCGCTTGTTGCTTACACACTATTAAAGCTAGTTCAGCATTTTCGCAGTCCAAAGCGGAAGCTTGTAGCAGCTCAGGAACATCAGCAATTTTTTGTCGTTGACGAAAAAACGAATATCCGCAAAAATTTTCTACTAACGTATAAAGGTATTTTATTTGAAGGAGAAAAATACAGCAATCCCAATGAACCAGAGTCTTTGTCGATTACAATGGTGTTAACAGATCCATCTCGATTGCATGAACTGCAAAAACAAGATTTCAAGCTGCTGGAAAATCACGTACACAACATGTATCCAAATGCTCCTATTCGCTGGAAAAGCCCCGTTCGAGAATTTTTACACTGAGCACAAAATCATTTGTGCTCAGCTGATAACAAAAAAGAAAAGTAAATCAAGAGCGGCAAGAATAGGAAAACCTACTGTAAACGATGTGTGCTTCGTTTTATGACGATAGCAATACATACCAATCAGTCCTCCAATGGCTCCTCCGATAGCAGCTACCGTCCACAGTGTGCTTTCGGCAATTCTCCACTCATGTCTTTTCGCTTTTTGTTTATCTCTATACATCATTCCTATCCCTATTATATTAATAACAATAAAATAGGTAAGCAGCAGTTCATTCATGATATGTCCTCCGATAGCAAAAAAGCCTCATCATCTAAAGATGACGAGACTTTATATTCATTACTTATCTAAGCCTTTTTTAGCAGCAGTTGCTAATTCAGCAAATGCTTTTTCATCAGCTACAGCTAAGTCAGCAAGCATTTTGCGGTTAACTTCAATACCTGCTAATTTTAAACCGTGCATTAAACGGCTGTAAGAAAGACCGTTCATACGAGCAGCTGCATTAATACGTGTGATCCATAATTTACGGAAGTCACGTTTTTTCTGACGACGGTCACGATAAGCATACATGTGAGATTTCATAACTTGCTGATTAGCAACTTTATATAATCTATGCTTCGAACCGAAGAAACCTTTAGCTAATTTTAAAACTTTTTTACGACGTTTGCGTGTTACTGTACCGCCTTTTACGCGTGGCATAATTGTTTACCTCCTGTATTGTTTCTATCTCAACCCAAATTACTTAATGTTATCTAATAAGTGACGGATACGTTTGAAGTCACCTTTGCTTACTAAAGAACCTTTACGTAATTTACGCTTTTGTTTTGTAGATTTGTTAGCGAATAAATGGCTTGTGTAAGCACGAGCACGTTTTAATTTACCGCTTCCAGTCTTTTTGAAACGCTTTGCAGCGCCACGATGTGTTTTCATTTTTGGCATGGGGTGTTCCTCCTCGTTCTATTACTTTTCGTTTTTAGGTGCCAAGACTAAGAACATGCTGCGGCCTTCCATTTTAGGAGCCGATTCAACTGAACTTACATCTTCGCAAGCTTGTGAAAAACGTTCAAGTACTTTTTGGCCAATCCCTTTATGAGTAATGGCACGACCTTTAAAGCGAATAGACGCTTTCACTTTGTCACCTTTTTCAAGGAACTTGCGTGCGTTACGAAGTTTAGTGTTAAAATCATGTTCATCAATTGTTGGACTTAAACGAACTTCTTTTAAGTTTACAACTTTTTGGTTTTTACGAGCTTCTCTTTCTTTACGTTGTTGCTCATAGCGGAATTTACCGTAGTCCATAATACGACATACCGGCGGTTTCGCATTTGCAGCAACCATTACTAAGTCAAGATTTACTCGTGAAGCAATTTCTAATGCTTCATTTTTTGATTTAATTCCTAATTGTTCACCATTTTGATCAATTAGACGAACTTCGCGAGCTCGAATGCCCTCGTTTACCATCATGTCCTTGCTAATAAGTAGCCACCTCCAAGGTTTAATGAGCGAATACGCTTGCTTAGACCGATTATTAACTCACACAAAAAAGTGTGAGTACATACTGCACCCACACTTCTATCGTTTTAATTAAGATACGATGTACCTGCTAACTGCTTTATGCGTCACTCAGGTGAGAAGCGGGTGCTTCTTCTTCTGTATAAACAAGTATTCAATTACTTAAGCTATTATAGTATCAACAAAGACAAAAGTCAATGATTTCGTTCTTTTTTCACAACAAAAGTTATTGTATCAAAGGAAAACCATTTATGCAACAGTTTTTTATAAATGTTAGATAAAAAAGCAGAGAATTTCAATTCTCTGCTTTTTTCATTAACGAGATGCTTCTGCTTTTACATTTTGTAAAAAGGCTTGGAAATCCACTGTTTCTGAATTCTGCTCACCATATTTACGTACGTTTACTGCTTTATCTTCTACTTCTTTATCCCCTACAACAAGCATGTAAGGAATTTTTTGCATTTGAGCCTCACGGATTTTATAGCCAATTTTCTCATCGCGAGAATCAAGTTCCACGCGAATACCCGCAAGCTGAAGCTGTTCTTGCACTTCTTTTGCATACTCAAGGTGAACCGTAGGTGATACCGGAATCACTTGAACTTGTACAGGTGCTAACCACGTTGGGAAAGCTCCTTTGTATTCTTCGATTAAGAAAGCTACAAAACGTTCCATTGTTGACACCACGCCGCGGTGAATAACAACAGGTCGATGCTGTTTTCCGTCTTCCCCTACATACGTTAAATCAAAGCGTTCAGGAAGTAAGAAATCCAATTGAACCGTAGATAGCGTCTCTTCTTTACCAAGAGCTGTTTTAACTTGAACATCTAGTTTTGGACCGTAGAATGCCGCTTCGCCTTCAGCTTCATAATAATCAAGGTCAAGCTCATCCATTGCATCTTTTAACATGCTTTGTGCTTTTTCCCACATTGCATCATCATCGAAGTATTTTTCTGTATCTTCAGGATCACGATAAGATAGACGGAATGAATAATTTTCAAATCCAAAATCTTTATAAACCGCTTCAACTAAGCGAACCACACGAATAAATTCTTCTTTGATTTGATCCGGACGTACAAAGATATGTGCATCATTTAACGTCATGCCTCGAACGCGCTGAAGTCCTGATAATGCTCCTGACATTTCGTAGCGGTGCATTGTTCCAAGTTCAGCAATACGGATTGGAAGCTCACGATAGCTATGAATACCTTGTTTGTACACCATCATGTGATGAGGACAGTTCATTGGACGAAGAACCAGGTCTTCGTTATCCATTTCCATTGCAGGGAACATGTCATCTTGATAGTGCTCCCAGTGACCAGACGTTTTGTAAAGTTCTACACTTCCAAGCACCGGCGTGTAAACGTGCTGATAACCAAGGCTTACTTCTTTATCTACGATATAACGTTCAATAATACGGCGGATCGTCGCACCTTTTGGAAGCCATAAAGGCAGACCTTGTCCTACTTTTTGAGAATTTGTAAATAAGTTTAACTCTTTACCAAGTTTACGGTGGTCACGTTCTTTTGCTTCTTCAAGAAGACGAAGATGCTCGTCTAAATCTGCTTTTGTAAAGAATGCTGTACCGTAAATACGCTGCAGCATTTGATTGTCGCTGTCTCCGCGCCAATAAGCACCTGCTACGCTTAATAGTTTAAACTCTTTAATTTTGCCTGTTGACGGCACGTGCACACCTCGGCAAAGATCAAAGAATTCGCCTTGTTGGTAAATCGTCACCTTTTCACCTGCTGGAATCGCATCGATCAATTCAAGCTTTAGTTCATCGCCAACTTCTTTAAAAAGTTGAATGGCTTCTTCACGAGAAACTTCTTTTCGTTCAATTTCAATATTTGAATTAACGATTTTTTTCATTTCTTTTTCAATTCTACCTAAATCTTCAGGAGTAATTGATTCTTCCATATCGATGTCATAGTAAAACCCATTTTCGATAACCGGTCCTACACCTAGCTGTACTTTTACATCTTTGTATAAACGTTTGATTGCTTGAGCCATTAAATGCGCTGTACTATGGCGCATAATTTCAAGCGCTTCAGGAGCATCTTGCGTAATGATTTCAAGACTGCCATCTTGTTCGATTGGCGTACGTAAATCCAGCAGCTCGCCGTTTACTTTACCTGCTAATGCTTTTTTCTTTAATCCCGGGCTAATAGAAGCCGCAATATCTTCTGTTGATGATCCTTTTGGATACTCTTTAACAGCTCCATCAGGAAATGTCATTTTGATTACTTCTGACACAACTTTCCACTCCTTTAACATAACTAATAAACTTTTTGTAAAAACAAAAAACTCGTCCCTTATAAAAAGGGACGAGTTGTGTATACACGCGGTACCACCCTTGTTTCCTCTTCGTATCTTGGATAACCCAAATAACCCGAAGCGGCTCGAGGTTTTATAACGGAAATTCCGTCAGTAATTACTAGAGACGCTGCTCGTTTACTACTGAAGTTTAGAGGTGGTAAGAATATATTCCGTGTTAGGAGATTTTCAGCCTAGATCTCCCTCTCTATAAACCGTAAATATACACTCATGTCCTCATCATAACTTGTGACATATAGCTGTTTTTCAATATGCATTTATTATATTCATTTTCAAAATAGAAATCAACCTTTCACGTTATATTTTGCTTTTGATCAAACGGAAATTCATTTTTTTCGTATAACATCACTTTTTCTTGAAAAATATTTTGAATGGTATAAACAAAATCATGATCATGCTGGTCGCTATACAGATGAATAGCAGCTGGAGATAAACTCAGCAAAGGCGCGATGATAGTTGAGTCTATGTATACTGATTCTTGTTCAGATAGAAAGGCCTCTGCTAGGGCTGCACATTCACGCTCCGGAACATATCTACTGCTTTGGTCGTACAATACAAATTTGTTTTTATTCAAATGCATTACATACACATCGCCTGTAGATGACTGTCTTTCATTAGCTGCTTGACGCAGCTGATGAATAAGAATTTGATAGTCTTGTTCAAGCTTATATTCATCAATCGCCAGCTCAGCATAATAGCGCAGCCGCTCTTGATATTCTTTTAAACGGAATTGGAGAAAAGACTCAAAGGTGAATGTTACATTATGAATGAAGAAGTCTTGAAGAGCCTGGCGGATAAGTAATTCTCTTGGAAGGGAAAATGTTTTTTGCGGAATTTCGCCTCTCTCTCCTTCCATAATCCCCCCCATAATTTGAAGCAGCAAATCTTGTTCTTCCTCTTCTGAATAGAAAAATTGTTCTTTTAATATGTTTACCATCATCTTTTTTTCTTTCTTTTTTAAAATCACGTGCGTTAATACCGGTATCACCATGTCTTGTAAAATGGCCTCTCGATTGTATGTCTCATCAATAACTAAAAGCTGATTATTCACCAACTTCAAGCACTGTGAACCATATGATAAAGCGCTTCGCTTCGCGCATAAAGACTCATATACAATGACTGCGTCTTCTACATATTTAAAGAATATTTTCATTCCTCATAGCCCCCCTTTGGACACGCTTTATTAATGTATATGGGGCAACATGCAAAAAAATGAGCAAGTCGTTACAAGAAATGTAAAACGACCTGCTCATCTATTTCGTTTATTCTCTCCATTCATTTCAACGGGAATGGCTAGAGACTTAATTCGTTCCATGACACGAGCGGCTTTGAGCTCTTCCTGCTCGCCTCGTTGGGTATAAGTCAAATGATGTTGAAGCTCTTTAAAATTTAAATTCGAGCTGAAAAATGTCGGCAAATTTTCGAGCATGCGGAATTGTAAAATGGTTCCGAGCACATCGTCTCGCATCCAGCTCGTTACAGATTCTGCTCCGAGATCATCAAGCATAAGAACCGGTACTTTTTTGACATACTCTATTTTCTCATTGAAGCTTTGATCTTGAAACGAACCTTTTAACTCACGCAAAAACTCCGGGACATACAGAATCGTAGATTTCACTTTCTTTTCGGCTAACGCATTGGCAATTGCTCCAAGAAAATACGTCTTCCCCACACCAAACGAACCGTGTAAATATAAAGCTTTCATTTTCTTATTTGGCTCATATTCTCGCACAAAATCTCTTACTAATTTAATGGCTTCAAATCTTCCCTGCTCAATTTCAATATCAGACATCGTTGCCTGTAAAATTTCTTTGGGCACGTACATACACTGAATAAAAGATTCTTGTTCTTTTCGCTCATCTTCTTGTACTTTTCTAGGACAGCGTTCATACTGTAAATCAATATTACGGCCTTTTACAACCAGCTGAGGGTGATACCCCTTCACCATATTGACACAGCTTTGCAGAGAAGGGCATTTGTCACAGCATTTGCTCTGATCGATAAATTCATGCATCTTCATCAAGCCTCGGTCGACCATTTGCTCATCTAACTCATGGCGATGCTCTTGCAGAAACGTTTTAACTTCGGGATTAGACAGAATACTGTTTCTTAATGCTTCTAAACGTGCTTTAAAATCCTTTTTGTTCACTAACTGATTTAGTGAATCATTGATAGGCTTCATCTTTTTCACCTCATCTCTATCATACCTGCTTTTTATTCTTTATGCTTTTGTTTTAGCTCTTGATCTAACTGCTTGAGCTCTTCTTGTAGCTTTCGTTTTTCTTCTTCAAATCCATCCACTTCTTTTGAAGGCTGCTTTTTCTCTTCTTTTTCTTCATCACTCAACCACTCTGGCACCATTTCTTTACGCACAATTTTTCGTCCGGCCGTTTTTTTATTTTGCTTTGCCTCGGTCCAGTTCTGATATTCTTTCTGTTCATTTTTAGCTAAATTCATGGCATCTTGAACAGTTTGTACCTTTTTGCGTGCCCAGTGTCCAGCAATTTTCTCTACATAGCTCTTAGATAATTTCATATCGGACCTTAGCATAACATAGTAAATCAGAACATTTACTACCCCTGGTGAAAGCTTTTGATTAAACATCACTTCTTCAATCATTTGCAAATCTGCTTTTGATGGCTCTGCCCCCCCTGAAAACTCGATCAATAGCTGTCGAGGAGAGGTGACTTCTAGCTGTTGAATGAGCTGCTCTTCCTTAGTCTGAGGCTGCTTTTCCTGCATGGTACGAAGCATAGGAGGCTGAATTTGTTCGCTTAGATTGGGAAGTGCTTCTCCATTTTCAAATTGGTAAAAGGACTGTGCTGCTTTTCTAAGCAATTCAATATCAACTTGATCATTCTCATTTAGCGAATCGAGCACTACATTTTTCATTTGAAGAGGATCAATGCCATATAAAAAAGCTAACTTTTCAATCGCTTGTTTTACTTTAGATGTAATGGACCTTTTCGAAATCATTGAATCTGTTAGGCCTGCTAAAAATAAATCAAAATCAAAGGAATCCGGGCTCATCTCAATAGAAGCACGGTTTGAAGAATCTATAAAGTCCGTTTGAGCATCAGGAGAAAATACATCCTTGCTTTCAGACTGAAAACTTGGAGCCAGCTCCGTTGCTTTAACTGATTTAAATACATCGTTAAATGAATGCGTCACATCTTTGAACGATTGATCATCCACGAGTGAATCCGAAAAATAATTTTTTATTTTTTGAAAGATGGATTTTCCTAGTCGGTTATATAAATATACATTTAACACGCCATCGTTAAAGAACTGATGGGGCGTAAGAGGAGGAATGAGCTCATAAATGAACACACGAACATCATCTTCTTCCTTAATATATGTTTTTAACAAACCAATACCTTCTAATTTTAACCGCTCATGGTAAATAGCTTTCAAATTAATTTGCATCATTGACATTAGGTGATGATGCGTAGACTCTTTTCCCCATAAACGATCTTGTTCCAGCTCGCTCCATAGCGTCATATACAAACCAAAACACGTCGTACCCACCAACGGCTGATAGAGCATTGTTAAAATCTTTCGGTCGTATTCCTGCAGTATGCCGCTCGAACGAACAACATAACGATCGACCGGTATCATTTCTTTCCAATGTTGTTCTTTCATGTCGTTCCCTACCTACTTTTAAAGTAATAGAAATGACAAAAAAAGAGCCTAAAGAATACTTCAATAGCTCTTTTACAGTCGTTCCTTCTTAATTAAATCTTTTAATTCATCAATAAATACATTGATGTCTTTAAATTGTCGGTATACCGAAGCAAATCGAACATAAGAGACTTCATCGATAGCAGCTAATCGCTCCATCACCATTTCTCCTACCACATCTGACTGCACCTCTGATGTACCCTGACTGCGCAGCTCTGTTTCAATATCGTGTACGGTATCTTCCAGTTGTTTTAAGCTTACTTGGCGTTTTTCACACGCCTTAATTAACCCTCGAAGGATTTTGTCTTTGCTGAACTCTTCTCTCGCTCCATCTTTTTTTACAACAATTAACGGAAGTTCTTCTACTTTCTCAAAAGTTGTAAAACGATAGTGACACTCTTCGCATTCACGTCTTCTACGAATAGAGCGGCCTTCTTCTACAGGGCGCGAGTCCAGCACTCTCGTTCCATTGTAATGACAGGATGGGCACTTCATATTCTCAGCTCCAATAATAAACCTTGTTTTTCTTTTTATTTTCTCTCATATAAGTTAATTTTCATCTATGTTAGCCGGCTATTCGCCATTTATTATGATTGTCATCATCATTTCCTTTATCAAACACGATGCTATATTAAAGGATTTACTTTATTCCATCTTATAGAAAACAAGGCTTGAATACAAGTAAAGGAAAAGGAATTTCCCCATTTTATTTCCTGAAATTCAAAAATGATAAGGAATTTACGAAGAAAGAGGAATAAGTTTTTGATCAAAGCTTTTATAAAGCGTACGTACAAGTTCTTTGCTAAAACCAAAATCAACTGGCACCACTTTTGACTCTGTTGTAGCAGAAAAATCGATAGCGGTTTCAAGAGGACGTACGCTAATAATGGTAATCACAACAAAAGCTTTTCTTCCTTTTACAACGTTTAAGCTAATTTCTCCTCGCTCTTCATACGCAGCAAGTATCTCTATCCCTTGCATATGCTTCAACATTTCATGAACTTGCTTAAATGCATTCCCAGCCGTTGTTTTGTAATAATGCGTTTTTAGAGTCGGATCTGAATGACGATCGCTTGTTTCTACATGATTAGAAAATAAAGATTTAACTACTTGTACTACCCCCATGTTGTTATCCCCTTTGTTTTTGCATATTAAAAATTTATATACTAAAAAGAGGTGTGTAATACACCTCTTAACTTACGTAATCAATCGACACTATTAAAGTGCATTCGCTTTAGTTTGTTTTACCTGAACAGGACCCATTCCACGTGGTAATTCAATTGTTTCACGTGTCTGTGCACTTAGAGCATCTGCAATATAATCTGCTGCGATTGTAGGATCTAAATGACCACAAGTATAAACATCGATACTTGCATAACCATGCTCTGGGAAGCTGTGAATCGTTAAATGTGATTCTGAAATAATAACAACGCCACTTACACCTTGAGGTGCAAATTTATGGAACGCTACTTCGCGAACTTCCGCACCAGATTTTAAAGCTGCATCAACAAACGTTTTTTCAATATAATCAATATCATTTAACTTATCGAAATCGCATCCCCATAATTCTGAGATGACATGACGACCCATTGTTTCCATAATGATATTTCCCCCTTTAACAATTTTTAATCGTTAAACATGAAGTTCTTTCGCCATATAGCATGTTAACTACCACGGGGGAAAGTTAGTCCAAAGAGGTCCTAACCCTTTAAGTAGCCACATCACCGAAAGGTACACAAGAAGTTCACGAAACATAGTATACTTTGTTTACATTTATTTTGCAATACGTGTTTTGATTTTATTAAAGATTGTTCCCGCAGATAGACCTATATAAATTACCCCTGTATTCTCGTGAGACAGTGTGTAAAAGCTGCTAAACGACTATTCATTTTTTTATTAAAATTGACGAAAAGAAACACTCCTTTGCATGATTATCTTATTGCTTTTCCCTATTCTTTTGAATAAAAACAAAAAAACAGGGCGATAGCTCCCTGTTTTTTTAAAAAAGCAATCTATAGCTTTCTTAGCTTACTCTTATCTTTGATCCATTACGCATTTCTGCAGCAATATATCTTACCAAATCGACTACGCGCTGAGAGTAGCCCCACTCGTTATCGTACCAAGCTAACACTTTAATTTTATGATCTTCCATTACGATAGTCGATAGTCCATCTACAATCGCTGAATGAGGATTTGTATTAAAGTCAATTGATACGAGTGGTTCCATTGTTAAATTTAAAATATTCTTTAATGGTCCTTCAGCAGCTTTAATGAACGCTAGATTAACATCTTCCATCGTCACAGGTTTCCTTACATCCACAACTAAATCGACAAGCGATACGTTCGGCGTAGGAACGCGCAGTGCCATTCCATGAAGCTTTCCTTTTAAATGAGGAAGAACTAATGAAAGCGCCTTGGCTGCTCCAGTTGTTGTAGGAATAATTGATTGAGCACACGCACGGGCTCTTCGCAAGTCTTTATGCGGGTTATCAATATTCTTTTGATCATTTGTATATGCGTGAACGGTCGTCATTAAACCGTTTTCAATTGTGAACGCTTCGTCTAACACCTTGACAACTGGAGCTAGACAATTTGTCGTACAAGAGGCATTAGAGATAATGTTATGCTGATTCACATCAAACTCTCGTTCGTTTACGCCCATCACAATAGTAATATCTTCTTGTTTACCCGGTGCCGTTAAGACAACTTTTTTAGCACCTGCTTCAATATGTAACTGCGCTTTTTCTCTTGAATTAAATTTCCCTGTTGCTTCAACAACTAAATCAATCCCAAGCTCTTTCCAAGGCAAATTCAGCGGATCGCGTGAATTTAATAGCTGGATTCTTTTACCGTTAACAATTAGCGCATCATCATCACATTTAACATCTCCATTAAATGGTCCGTGTATAGAGTCATATTTGATTAAATGTACTAATGTTTCTGCTGGATAAGATGCATTTATAGCAATAATATCTAAATTCTCCTCTATAATCGCTGTGCGAAAAACCATTCTTCCTATTCTCCCAAAACCATTAATGGCAATACGTGCTTTCATGGCTATACCCCTCTCTATATGTGTTATACTATTTAACTTTTTATATTGAATAGTATAACATAAATATTTAAAAAGTGAATAATATTAATTTTTTTTAATAAATTATTTTAATTAAGTTTTACTATATGTATATAGCGAGAACAGATATTTAACACATTCTTTTTTAGAAGCTCGTAAATATTCTCAATAAAAAAATCCGAACGAGCTTGATTCTACCTCAAGAATCAAGCTCGTTCGGATTTCCCTTCAGCTAACATACGTTTATCTCAGCCTCTTTAATCTAGCCATAGGGCTAATATACTTAAAAGCTGTTGTTTTGTTTCCTCTACAGGTCCGTTGTTATTGATCACCGCATCGGCTAAGGCTACTTTTTGAATCAAAGGCAGCTGTGCGTGGATACGTGCATAGGCATCTTTCGTCGAGAGATCATTACGAGATTTTAACCTTTCTAGCTGCACAGGCTCATCGACATATACAACCACTACTTTATCGACTAAATGCGTCAAATCACTTTCAAACAGCAGCGGAATATCTAATACCACAGCATCGTATCCTTCCTCGATATACCTTTCCTTTTGAGAAAGCATTTCTTTTCTTACCGCAGGGTGTACAATTGCATTCAACTTTTTACGTTCTTCCTCTTGAGAAAACACAATTCCCCCTAAAGCCGCTCGATTGATCTCCGCATTTTCGTGAAGAATGGCACGGCCGAACGTCTCTACAATTTGGTTATATGCTTCTTTTCCTGGTTCGACGACTTCTTTTGCAATGTGGTCAGCATCGATTACTGGAATATTAATATCTCTCAGCATTCCGGTTACCGTACTTTTTCCACTAGCAATTCCGCCCGTTAATCCAATTACAATTGACATTGGCCTCTCCTTTATCGCTTTATTTAAAATCTAAAAATACCTAAAATAATAAGCAGAACTCCCGGTAAAAAGGAAAACATTTTCATCCATGATAAACGTGAAAAAACTTTGCCAAACTGTATGCCAGCACTTAAAAAAAGTGAACTCATAAGAGCTACAGCAATTGCTAAAGCATACGGCGAATAACCTAATAAAGCTGCTCCAAACCCTGCTCCAAATGCATCAAGAGATAATGCAATTCCAAGTATAAATGCTTCAATCCCAGTGATGGAACCTGAATTATCTAAATCTGCTGCCGTTGGTTTTTTCAATACGTTAATGACTAAGCCAATTGACTTAATTTCAATTTTCACTAATGTTTTTTCTTCTTTCACTCGAGATGAATCTGCCGGACAAAAAAACTGGTATAAAATCCACATTCCAAGTAGAACAAGAATACCTCCGCCTACTTTATTTAGTACATCCACTGAAAATAGATGCGTAAGTACCTTTCCTAAAAACATAGAAAACATTAAAGAAAATGCTGAGCAACATGAAATAATAAAAATGGATTTCAGCGGGATTTTCACCTTTCGAAGTCCGTATGTCAGGCCAACGCTAAAGCTGTCAAGACTTACGGCAAAAGCAAGAATAAGTAAAGAAAATGTTATCATGATGAGAGGACTCCTTTCCTTTCTGTCTATACGTAGTATATGAAAGGAGCCCATCCATTGTTATTTTTTAGCCGGCTGACAATTTGGGCAGATATGTGTTCCTCTACCGCCTACAACAAATTTTTCAATTGGGGTACCGCAAATTTTACAGGATTCGCCTTTTCTTCCGTACACGTAAAGCTGCTGCTGAAACATGCCTATTTGCCCCTGTGTGTTTACATACGTGCGAATTGTGCTGCCCCCTTGTTTCACCGCTTCTTGAAGGGTCGCTACAATTTCTTCGTACAATTTTTCATACTCTTCGTCTGTTAATTGGCTGGCCACTCGTTCAGGGTGAATCCCTGCGCGAAATAGTGCTTCATCTACATAAATATTCCCTAGCCCAACCACGACATTTTGATCGAGTAAAACCGGCTTGATTTTTCGAGAGGTTTTGCCGATTCGCATTTTTAACTGACTTGGATTAAATGTTTCGTCAAACGGTTCAGGTCCAAGGCCAATAAGAGGAGGAAACAGATCTTCCTCTCCCTTTTTAAATAAGTGCATGGTACCAAATTTCCTTACATCCCGGTATCGTAATTCTGTTCCGTCGGTGAAGTGAAAAAAGACGTGTACATGCTTATCTGGTTCGTCTGCATTTTCATGGAGAGCATATTTTCCTTCCATACGCAGATGAGAAACCATCGTATAATCATCGAGTACAATTTTCAAAAACTTACCTCTGCGTTCAACATCTCGAATGGTTTGTCCAACAAGCGCGTCACAAAACTGCTCAACTTGCTCAGGACGTTTGATAATATTAGGCCATTTAACGGTTACACGATCAATGGTCTTACCACTGGCTAATTCAATCAACGTACGTCTGACGGTCTCAACTTCTGGTAATTCTGGCACGTTTGTCACATCCTTTTTCCACTACTTTGCTTCGTACCAAGTCTTTCCGTAAGAATAATCTACTTTCAACGGAACTTCTAGCTCTAAAGCATGCTCCATTACTTCTGGTACGATTTTCTCTAAAATTTTAACTTCTTCTTCTGGGGCTTCAAAAATCAGCTCATCGTGTACTTGAAGCAGCAGCTTAGCCTGAAGATTTTCATCTTTTAAGCGCTTATCCATTTCAATCATTGCTTTTTTAATAATGTCAGCTGCTGTCCCTTGAATAGGCGTATTCATAGCTGTACGCTCAGCAAAGCTGCGGAGGTTAAAGTTTCGGCTCGTGATTTCAGGCAAGTAACGGCGGCGGTGCAAGAGCGTTGTTACGTATCCCTTTTCTTTTGCATCGCGCACAATCGTATCCATATACTCCTGTACACCCGGGAAGCTTTTTAAATAGCGTTCAATAAAAGTAGCCGCTGCTTTTCTTGTAATTCCTAAACTTTGCGATAAACCGTAATCACTGATGCCATAGACGATTCCAAAATTAACTGCTTTAGCCTGACGGCGCATATTCGACGTTACTTCTTCTCTTTCGACGTGGAACACATCCATCGCTGTTTTCGTATGAATATCTAAGTCATGCTTAAACGCATCAATTAGCTTTTCATCATTTGCAATATGAGCCAGTACGCGCAGCTCAATTTGTGAATAATCCGCCGCAAATATTAACCAATCAGGCTGTGAAGGCACGAACGCACCTCTTATTTTTTTACCTTCTTCAAGACGAATCGGGATGTTTTGCAAGTTAGGATCTACTGAGCTTAACCTTCCCGTTTGAGTTAACGTTTGATTAAAGCGGGTATGAACTTTTCCATCGCTTTCATGAATAACCTTTTTTAACCCTTCGATATACGTAGACTGTAATTTTCCTAGCTGACGGTATTGTAAAATCTCTGGGATAATATCATGGGCGCTAGCTAATTGCTCTAATACATCAGCTGATGTGGAATAGCCTGTTTTTGTTTTCTTTATGACTGGAAGCTGCATTTTTTCAAAAAGAACAACTCCTAGCTGCTTTGGTGAATTAATATTGAATTCTTGTCCAGCGTATTCGTAGATTTTCGCTTCAATTTTTTCAAGCTGTTCTCGAAGATCTTCGCCCATTTCATCCAAACGCGCCCGATCAATTTTCACCCCTTGATATTCCATATCGGCAAGGACAATGGCAAGAGGCATTTCAAGCTTTTCAAACAGCTCAAACTGTTCATTTTCAACCAATTCTTTTTCCAACACTTCTTTTAAATAAGCTACGGCGGCTGCTTTTCTTATAACATGCTCAGCTAGCTGAGCAGCTTCCGCAATGCTTCGCTTAGCTCCTTTTCCATACACAGCTTCATCTGATTGCACTTGATGATATCCTTTTAATTTTGCAATTGTCGCTAGGTCATCATTTGCTTCAGCGGGATTTAAGATGTAAGAAGCAATCATTACATCATGTTCAATTCCTTTAATTTCACGCCCCGCCCATTTTAACGATACAATCGTACGTTTTCCATTAAACACCGTCTTTTTTACATCTTCATCTTCTAGCCATGCTGTAAACTTGGAAGATGAAAGAGCTGTGTCTTTATCAATAAAATAGTGGCCGTTTTTGTTGCTGATTCCAAAACCGAGCAGCTGATTGTGATGATAGTTTTCTTCATAACCTTCTACGATCAGAGCTGCTTCGCTTGTTAACATATCATCGTGAACTTCCTGCACTATTTCAAACGTCAGTTCTTCAAAATCTGCTTCCTCTTCTGCTGATTCACCAAATTTAGCAAGCAGAGAATTAAACCCAAGCTCTTTAAATAAAGAGATGACCTTTGAAGATTCAAACCCGTCATATTTCGCATCTTCTACAGATACTTCAAGAGGCGCTTCGCAATAAATAGTTGCAAGCTTTTTACTCATGATGGCTGATTCACGATTATCTTCTAGCTTTTCTTTTAATTTTTTACCGCTGACTTGATCGATAGATTGCAATACATTTTCAACGGTTTCAAACTCTTTTAATAGCTTTAAGGCTGTTTTTTCTCCAACTCCAGGCACACCTGGGATATTATCTGAGCTGTCTCCCATAAGACCCTTCATATCAATGATTTGCGCAGCCGTGATTCCATATTTTTCATCAATGGCTGCAGGCGTATAGGAATCCACATCCGTAATTCCTTTTCTCGTAATATCTACGGTTACATGCTCTGACACAAGCTGAAGTAAATCTTTATCACCGGAAATGACTTTCACGGCCATTCCTTTTTGTTCTGCTTGTTTTGAAAGTGTACCGATAATATCATCTGCTTCGTACTCAGGCAGTTCATAGCGCTTAATTCCATATGCATCTAATAACTCACGAATAAAGGGAAACTGCTCTGAAAGTTCAGGAGGCGTCTTTTGTCTGCCTCCTTTATATTCTGTAAATGTTTTGTGACGAAACGTTGTTTTCCCTGCATCAAAAGCCACCAGTAAATGCGTTGGCTTCTCTTCCTCTAAAATACGTGTCAGCATTGTAGTAAAGCCGTATATGGCATTTGTATGTATTCCTTTATCATTGTTTAAAAGCGGCAAAGCAAAAAATGCACGGTAGGCAATACTATTCCCGTCAATTAATACTAGTTTTTGTGTCATTCATGTTCCTCCATTTCGCTCTCTTCTTATCTTACCTTTATTTTAGCAAACAATAAGCTTTAAGAACAAAAAGTACTCTTGAATTCAACGTTTTATTTTCATATGGTGATAAGATCTATACATCATAAAATAAAAAACACCGCCTGGTTATTTTAGGCGGTGTAGCATGTGAATGGATAGAAATTGTCAAAAAGAATCGGCGAAAATAGCACGGTTAAAGCTATTTTCGCCTTACATATTGGCTCCTTGGATGAAGGGGTTTCCATGAAAAATTGTATCAATTAATTATTAAGCTACATTAAATAAATTGTAAAAGGAACGTAAACATTTTACATCTGCGGCAAATACTTGTGCAGCTTCACCGAAAAAGTTGTCCCTTTATTGACTTCACTTTTCACTTCAATTTCTCCTTTATGAGCTTCAACAAGATGTTTAACAATTGCTAATCCAAGACCTGTACCTCCGGAATTGCGGCTTCTTGCTTTATCTACTCTGTAAAAACGCTCAAAAATACGTGAAATTTCATCAGAATCAATACCGATACCTGTATCTTGAACATGAACCGTAATCGTTTCTTCTTCCTCTTCAAGCGAAACATGAACGGTTCCTCCAGGCATTGTATACATGAGCGCATTGCCAATTAAGTTAACGAACACTTGCATAAGGCGCTGACTGTCACCATCAATCCACGCTTCTTCAGGAAGCGTATCTAACGTTAGAGTGATTTCTTTTTCATTCGCTCGGTTCGATAACACTGTTATGACCTCATAGAGAAGGGTATTCAAATCTACTGAATGAATGCTTAGTTTAAAACCTTGCTGTTCAACTTTAGATAAATCCAAAAGATCTTGAATCAAGCTCTCCATGCGCTGGCTTTCCGTTAGAATAATAGATAGAAACTGCTCTCGCAGCTTTGGATCTTCCATGGCACCGTCTAACAATGTCTCACTAAACCCTTTAATGGACGTAATAGGCGTTTTTAGTTCATGAGACACATTCGCTACAAAGTCACGGCGCACTTGTTCTAGTTTTTTCAGCTCGGTAATATCATGGAAAACAAGCACAATGCCTTTCCATTCATCGTTTAAGCCAATAATCGGCGCTCCGTAAACATCAAAATATCTTCGTTCAATATTTAAAGGCAAAACGACTTGTTTTCGAACCTTTACTTCGGTCATAAATATTTTTTCCACAAGTTTAATGATTTCTTTGTGCTCAAATACCTCATAATACAAGTGATAAAGGAAGTCGTCCGGATGTATATGAAACTGCTCTTTATAAGCTCGGTTCACTAAGTTTATATAGCCTCGACTATCGATAAGAAGCATACCGCTTCCCATATTTTCAATTAGCGTGCGCAGCCTGTCCTGCTGCATTTCTTGATTAGTGATAGACTCTTGCAGATTACGAGCAAGTGCGTTAATAGACTGACTCAGCATCCCTGTTTCATCTACATAATCTTCATATGTACGAGCTTTATAATTCCCTTTTGCAAGTTCCATAGCCACCTTGGTTGCCGATTCAATAGGACGGGTATAGCGCCCCATAATCTTTACACCTAAGAGTAAAATCACAATCAAAGCTAGACCTAAGCTTCCAATAAGAAGCCCCCAGATTTGCTGATTTACTTGTTTTAATGAATCAAACGATGTACTCAAAACAACAAATCCCTCTTGCTTACCTTCTATAATAAGCGGGATACCATAGTAATATAAGTCGTAATCTTCTTTAATTTGATCAAAGCTTTTTTTGCTGTTTAACTGCTTTTTTAATACTTGTTGGATTACAATACTTTTTTCGATTCTTTGCTGCTTGCTACCTGGATTTGAGTCAACTAATATTTTTCCATCTTTTTGAACGACAGTCGTTCGTACACTTAGCGAATGACTGATTTGATCAACTTTAGATTTTAAAGCAGGACTTGTGATGCCTTCTTCACTAATGTACATTTCCACAAGCTTTGCTTCTTTTTCCATTCGCTCTTGAAACGTTTGAAAATAAAAGTTTTTAAACAACTGCCCCAGCAGCAGGCCAAGACCTACTAATACAATAATAATAAGTACTAATAGAGCCAAAAGTAGCCTTGAACGAAATTTATTCATCTACCTTTGGTTCCTCCAGCTTATATCCTAATCCTCTAATCGTTTTTATATAAACCGGTTTTCGCGTATTATGTTCAATTTTCTCACGCAGATGGCTGATGTGCACATCTACAATTCGCGTATCTCCGGCAAAATCATAATTCCACACTGCACTCAGCAGCTGATCACGAGTTAATACCCGTCCTTTGTATTTTGCCAAATATAATAATAACTCGAATTCTTTCGGAGTAAGCTCAAGCTGCTCTTGATTAAAGTAGGCCTCATAATGATCTGGAAGAATTTTTAAATCACCAATCATGATGCGTTCGCCATCTTCCTCCTGTTCATTTTCCTGAGCAATAATTTGTGTTCTGCGTAAAATGGCTTTTACACGGGCTACTACTTCTCGAGGACTAAATGGTTTCGTCATGTAGTCATCTGCGCCAAGTTCTAGCCCTAATACCTTGTCAAACTCATCGTCTTTTGCAGTTAACATTAAAATAGGCGTCATCACTTTTTGCTGACGAAGCTTTTTACAAACTTCAATTCCATCCATTTTAGGAAGCATCAAGTCTAACACAATTAAATCAGGTTTTCCTTCTAATGCCTTGTTGTATCCTTCTTCCCCGTCTTCAGCTGTTTCTACTGTAAAGCCAGCTTGTTGTAAATTATATTGTAATAATGTTGAAATTGATTGTTCATCATCTACGACTAATAATTTCTTACTCATATTAACGATATAAGCCTCCATCTAGTTAAATTAAACCGCAGCTTCACCCAAATGATATTATTTTCTATTTATCTTCTCTTATCATACAATGTTTTAGCCTCGTTCTCCAATACATTTCAACATTTTCAGAAAATATGGCTAAAGAGCTTCTTCTATATTTATCAATATTTAGGGCGTTTTAAAAATTTTCAAAGTCATGTGTCTCTACTGATGGAAGTCTAAGCGGCGGACACACAAGAAACCGAGCCGTTACTACTTTCTCTTTTTGTTCATTGACCGCTTCTACTTCAATCGTAACAGTTTTAGAAGAAACATCTACCTCTGTGACTTCAAATAAAAATTCAATCGTACTATAATGATGAATTTTTTTGGGAAAGGCAACCGTATGTTCTGCAACATGGCTTCCAGGTCCGGGCAAGTACTTTGAAATGGCTGCTGTCATAATACCGGTAATCATAATGCTTGGCACAATAGGTTTCTTAAAAGGTGTCTGAGATGCATAATCATGCTGAATGTATAAAGGGTTAGAATCATTTGTCAGCCCTAAGTACAATAAGATATCTTTATCTTCAATTCGTTCAGTTAGCGTTAATTTTTCTCCAACTTTTATATCTTCAATACTTCGACCTATTTTTTGTTTTTTACCTAATACCATCATCATTCCACCTTTTGTATAAAGTAATAGTTTTTCTTTATATACAAGAAAAATTCGAGGTTTCCCTCGAATTTTCCTTGTGACTATTGTTTGAATATCTATAAAAACCTATACTCAAACCTACTTTATTGTATTAAGCTAATACACCCATGACAGTTTTGACTGATTTTGCTGATTGATCTAACGCAGCTTTTTCAGAATCAGTAAGTTCTAATTCAATTACTTGCTCAATTCCTGCAGCTCCTAATACGGTCGGAACACCTAAGTAGATGCCGTTATAACCATATTCACCCTCTAGGTAAGCAATCGCTGGTAAAATACGACGCTGATCTTTTAAGATCGCTTCTGTCATTTCCACTAAAGAAGCAGCAGGAGCGTAGTACGCACTTCCGTTGCCTAATAAGTTAACGATCTCGCCGCCGCCTTTGCGTGTTCTTTCAACAATTGCTTCAAGACGCGCTTTTGGAATAAGCGTTTCAAGAGGAATACCGCCAGCATATGAGTAGCGTACAAGAGGTACCATATCGTCGCCATGTCCACCAAGTACAAAACCTGTGATATCTTTCACTGAAATGTTTAACTCCTGCGCTACGAACGTACGGAAACGTGCAGAATCTAATACGCCTGATTGACCGATTACGCGGTTTTTAGGAAAACCAGATTCTTTAAATACTGTGTACGTCATAGCATCTACCGGGTTTGTTAACACGATAATGTGACAGTTTGGCGAGTATTTAACAACTTCTTGAGTAACAGACTTCATAATTTTTTGGTTCGTTGTGACTAAATCATCGCGACTCATACCTGGCTTACGCGCGATACCAGCTGTAATAATGACAATGTCAGAATCAGCTGTGTCTTCGTAGTTGGCTGTTCCTGTAATGTTAGCGTCAAAGCCTTGTACAGGACTTGCTTCTAACATATCCAGCGCTTTACCTTTAGCTGGATTTTCTAATTGCGGAATATCAACTAATACAACATCAGCTAATTCTTTTTGACCAATTAAAAAAGCAGTTGTAGCTCCTGTAAAGCCCGCTCCGATAACAGATACTTTTTTACGCATATTTGCCATTATAATTCCTCCCCTAAATGAATAGCTATTAAACTGTTACTTGTTTTCCTAGATTGCTAATTAATTCATCAGCAAACTCTGAACACTTCACTTCTGTTGCGCCGTCCATTAAACGTGCGAAATCATATGTTACTACTTTTGAAGCAATTGTTTTTTCCATTGATTTCATGATTAGATCCGCTGCTTCATTCCAGCCAAGGTGTTCAAGCATTAACACACCTGATAATAATACAGAAGATGGGTTTACTTTATCTAAACCAGCATATTTAGGTGCTGTACCGTGAGTTGCTTCAAAGATAGCATGTCCAGTTTCATAGTTGATGTTTGCTCCTGGAGCAATTCCGATACCGCCAACTTGTGCTGCTAATGCATCTGAAATGTAATCTCCATTTAAGTTCATTGTTGCTACTACATCGAATTCACGTGGACGAGTTAAAATTTGTTGTAAGAAGATATCTGCAATAGAATCTTTTACAATAATTTTTCCTGCTGCTTCCGCTTCTGCTTGAGCTTTGTTTGCAGCTTGTGCACCTTCTTTTTCAACGATGCGGTCATATTGAGCCCAAGTAAATACTTTATCGCCGAATTCTTTTTCAGCTAGCTCATAGCCCCAATTTTTAAATGCGCCTTCTGTATATTTCATAATGTTACCTTTGTGTACAAGCGTAACAGACTTGCGGCCCTGTTCAATCGCATAGTTGATTGCTGCACGCACAAGACGCTCTGTTCCTTCAGAAGAAATAGGCTTAATACCTAATCCAGAAGTTTCAGGGAAACGGATTTTATTTACGCCTAATTCCGTTTGTAGGAATGAAACAAGTTTTTGTACTTCTTCAGAACCCTTCGCATATTCAATACCAGCATAAATATCTTCAGTATTTTCACGGAAGATAACCATATCTGTATCTTCTGGGCGCTTAATTGGAGAAGGTACGCCGTCAAAGTAGCGAACAGGACGTAAGCATGTGAATAAGTCTAATTCTTGACGCAATGCCACATTTAGAGAACGAATTCCACCGCCTACTGGTGTCGTTAATGGTCCTTTGATTGCAATTATGTATTCGCGAATTGCATCTAACGTTTCTTCCGGTAACCATTCGCCAGTTTGATTAAATGCTTTTTCACCTGCTAATACTTCTTTCCAAACGATTTCTTTTTCACCATTGTATGCTTTTGCAACTGCTGCTTCTAATACGCGGGAAGCTGCTGCCCAGATATCCGGACCAATTCCGTCACCTTCGATAAATGGAATAATTGGGTTATTTGGTACGTTTAAAACGCCGTTTGCTACAGAAATTTGTTCACCTTTTGTCATGAGAATGACCTCCTTAAAAAATTGTCTACTTTCACTTATGGAAAAGTGCTCAACGAACGTGAGCACCTTCGTCACATTGTTTAGCTGCGCTCTTCAAGCGGAATGTACGTTTGTTTTCCAGGACCGATATAATCAGCTCTTGGACGAATCAAACGATTGTTTGAATACTGCTCTAAAATGTGAGCAATCCATCCTGATACGCGGCTTACGGCAAAAATCGGAGTAAATAAATCGTGATCAATACCTAAGCTGTGGTATACAGAAGCTGAATAGAAATCAACGTTTGGCGGAAGCTTCTTCTCGCCTGTTACGATTTCCTCAATTTTCACTGACATATCGTATAGCGTTGTATCTCCTGCTTGTTTTGTAAGTTTTTCAGACATTTCTTTCAAGTGCTTGGCACGAGGATCACCCTGCTCATACACACGATGTCCAAATCCCATAATCTTTTCTTTTTTCGCGAGCTTTTCGCGAATGTAAGGTTCTGCGTTTTCAACTGTTTGAATGTCAGACAACATTTTCATAACAGCTTCATTCGCTCCCCCGTGAAGAGGACCCTTTAACGCCCCAATAGCGGCTGTAATCCCTGAATAAATATCGGATAACGTTGCCACACAGACACGCGCTGTAAAAGTTGAAGCATTTAGCTCATGGTCAGCGTGTAAGACAAGTGCTTTATCAAACGCTTCTACTTGGATATCAGTTGGCTCTTCGCCGGTTAACATATATAAAAAGTTAGCGGCAATGCTATAATTTTCGTTTGGCTCAATTGGCTCTAATCCGTTGCGAACTCTTGAAAAAGCCGTCACCACTGTTGGTAATTGTGCTTGCAAACGAACAGCTTTGCGATAATTTGCTTCTTCATCCATTAAATCAGCTTCAGGATCGTACAACCCCAATAGTGATACGACTGTTCTTAAAGCTGCCATTGGATGAACATCTTGAATTGGATAAGTTTTGAAATGATCTAAGACTTCTTGGGGTAATTTAGCGTTTTCTGCTAGTAATCTAGAAAACACAGATAATTCTTCTTTATTAGGTAATTTTCCGTGCCATAGTAAATACACCACTTCTTCAAATGTTGCATAATTCGCTAAATCATCAATATTGTAGCCTTGATATGTTAAAGTGTCATCAATAATTGAACTTACTGCTGACGTTGTAGCGACTACCCCTTCTAGACCTCGAGTTGCTGTCATAAATCTCCACTCCTTTACAGAAAAAATTCCCCATACCTTTCTGTGTAAAACGTGAAAAACAAAATTGAGCTTCTGCTCAACTAGACATTAAATGATATACGAAGCGCCTCTTTTGAATATATATCTTGGAAGAACATTCCTTCACCCCACGTAAAGAAAATGCTTACATTTCCATTTGTTTCAATAACACACAAAATTAAAACATCTGCATGTGTCATTGCTTTGTTACAGCCCTATAGGTAAAACATACAATTGTATGTAAAAAGATGCGGCCTCAAAATATATTATAAACAATTATCTGACTTTTGTGAATCAAAAGAGAGAAGAAATTTTAAAAAAATTATTATTATACAAAAATTTCTACGAAAAAAGTTCAGTTAATTTCATAAATAAATAAGCAATTCCAGCACCGATTAACGGACCTACTGCTACCCCTTGAAACAGCGCCACAGCAAGAATTGTGCCAAAAACTAAAGCGGTCGTAATATGCGGATCATCTTCCAAGAGCGTAAGCCCATATTTGGCAATAATTGCTACAGCAATGCCGGCTCCTAGAGCAATCCAGGCATAAGAAGATTTCACAGCTTCTCCTAATTGTTTAAACCCTATGTCTCCTGTTGCAATTGGCACAAGAACGGCAATTGTAATCACCGTTACCCCAATATTAATTCCTTTTGATTGTAGAAAAGGAAAAACCTTACTGTCTAACCCGATTAATTTTAAAATAAGTAAAAATGCAACTGCAATGATTAATGATTGATTTTTAGCCACTAATCCAATTACGAGTAAAACAGCTAAAAAAAGCATCGGTTGTGAAAACATTTTACTCATCCTTTCTTTTTTTATTGTGATAATTCTAAAGCGTATTACGTAACTATTTTATGAGTAGCTTTTTCTTTTGTTGACTATCGTTTACAAGGAGGCCTCTATTTATTGTGTACAAGCTTCATTTACATCGCCTATTTCGCTTAGCTTGTGTGTTGGTAATTATTGCAGCAGCTGTATTTCTTAGTTATTATGTCTCTTCTCTCCTCTATCCATTTATTATCGCCTGCTGCATCGCTTTTTTTATAAATCCTATGGTTAATCTATTTGAATTAAAGCTGCGCTTACCACGCTACTTAGCTGTTTTACTGTCAATGGTTCTTATCTTCTCTCTTTTGGCTGGACTTATTACGTTACTTATCACAGAAATTATTGCAGGAAGTACGTATTTAGCGAAAGTTGTTCCCACAAATTTCAAAGAAGTGGTCATATTTATTGAAAATATTGCTACAGAACAAATACTTCCGTTTTATGAACGCATTACTTCTATGTTTAATAACTTAAATACCGGTCAGCAAGCAACTATTTTATCGAACATTAAAGGGGTAGGCAACCATATCGCTCAAACGGTGGGCGATTTTCTGCAAAATGTATTGCAAAGCATCCCAGTATTTTTATCCGTATTGCCTAATGCAGCTACTGTGATTATTTTTTCATTGCTGGCTACTTTTTTTATTAGTAAAGATTGGTACAAGCTGATGGCTAAAAGCAGCGTGTTTATTCCTAAAAAAGTAAGAGAAAATGGACAGACAGTTGTTATGGAGCTTAAAAATGCACTGTTTGGTTTTATTAAAGCTCAGCTTACGCTTATTTCGATTACCACCATCATCGTTCTTTTTGGTTTACTTGTTCTTAAGGTTGATTATGCTATTACAGTCGCTTTATTAATCGGCTTAGTAGATATTCTTCCTTACCTCGGAACAGGACTGGTTTTTGTTCCTTGGATGATTTATGCGTTTGCAACAGATAATGTGTCATTTGCTGTAGGACTTTCGGTACTATATGCTGTAGTACTTGTGCAGCGACAAATTATGGAGCCCAAGATTCTGTCATCGAGCATTGGTCTTGACCCTCTTGCTACATTAATTGCTTTATTTGTAGGATATCAATTGATTGGATTTTTTGGATTAATAGTTGGCCCTGTTATTCTTGTTATTCTAAAAACACTTCATACAACGGGAGTTTTTAAAGAAACGTGGCAGTTTATTGTAGGAAAATGAAAAAGTGTGTGAAAGAAGCTTCTTTCACACACTTTCTAGTTAACGAATAATCGTCATTCGATTACGTCCTTGAAAAAATCTTCTTAGCCACGTTAAAAGGAAAGGCTTAACGATTTTGCGTGTAAACGGCAGTAAAAAGATAAAGCCTACAACATCTGTCAAGAAGCCTGGAAACAGTAGAAACAAACCGCCAAATAGTACACACATACCATCAAGGATTTCACCGCTTGGAACATGTCCTCGGCTCATCTGACGCTGTGCTTTTTGAAAAAGAGATGTTCCTTGTTTTTTCGCTAGAAACGCACCAATAAAACTGGTAGCAATAACCAGTAAAAATGTTGACATTACACCAATGAGATGACTTGAATAAATCAAAATCATTACCTCAACAGCAGGTACAATAAGAAGGAGCGGAAGAAGCTTCCTCACCATCATCACCTCTTCGCTTATTGAATTGCCTAAACAAAAAGAGAAGGATTTCCCCTTCTCTTTTTTTCAATCATCTACGTGTTTCTTACAGTACGCTTGCGTGTCCGTTGTATACAACACCACGTGAAGCATCAACTGTAATATCTTGATCTTCTGAGAATACGCTTGTTGCGTTTTCTACACCTACAATGACAGGAATGCTTAAGTTTAATCCTACTACAGCTGCATGGCTTGTTAGACCGCCTTCTTCCGTAATAAGAGCCCCTGCTTTTTCGATTGCACTGATCATATCGCGATCTGTGCTGTTTGTAACAAGGATAGCACCTTCAGTCATTTTTGCATTTGCTTCTTCAGCAGTTTTAGCAATAACTACTTTACCAACTGCTGCTTTACGACCAATTCCTTGTCCTTTAGCCAGAACGTCACCTACAACTTGAACTTTCATTAAGTTCGTTGCACCTGATTCTCCAACTGGAACACCAGCAGTAATAACAACTAAATCACCGTGTGCTACAACGCCTGTTTTTACTGCGTCATTTACAGCGTGATCTAACATATCGTCAATTGTACTTACGCGCTCACCAACAACTGGTGTAACACCCCATACTAGAGAAAGACGACGTGCAACAGAATCGTTTGCTGCAACAGCTACGATTGGAGATTGCGGACGATATTTAGAAACGATTTTCGCTGTATAACCACTTTCTGTTGGCGCTACGATTGCACTAGCGTTTAAGTTAAGCGCTGTGTGTACAACAGATTGTCCGATTGCATCTGTAATAGATGGGCCAACTTGTTTGCTGCGCTGTTGTAAAATCTCAGAGTAGTTTAGAGCTTGCTCAGCACGAGAAGCGATTGAATGCATTGTTTGTACAGCTTCAACTGGGTAAGAACCCGCAGCTGTTTCACCAGATAACATAATTGCATCTGTACCATCAAAAATAGCATTGGCAACGTCACTTGCTTCCGCACGAGTCGGGCGCGGGTTGCGTTGCATTGAATCAAGCATTTGTGTAGCTGTAATAACTGGTTTGCCAAGTGCATTACATTGTTTGATTAGATCTTTTTGTACTAATGGTACTTCTTCAGCAGGAATTTCTACTCCTAAGTCACCACGAGCAACCATTAAGCCGTCTGAAACTTCAAGGATTTCTTTGATGTTATCTACGCCTTCTTGGTTTTCGATTTTTGAGATGATTTGAATGTGAGCTGCATTGTGTTTTTCTAGTAGTTCACGAATTTCTAATACATCAGATGCACGACGCACAAAAGAAGCAGCGATAAAATCAATGCCTTGTTCGATACCAAATACAATATCGTTTGCATCTTTTTCAGTGATACCAGGAAGGTTTACACTTACGTTTGGCACGTTTACACCTTTTTTATTTTTTAATGTACCAGGGTTAAGTACTTTCGTTTTGATTTCACCATCAGTTTTATTGATGTCTAGTACTTCAAGACCGATTAAACCGTCATCTAAAAGGATTTTTGATCCTACGTGTACGTCATCAATTAGACCTGGATATGTAATTGAGAATTTTTCAGTTGTTCCCACTACTTCTGTCATAGAAACAATGATTTCAGCGCCTTCTTCTAACTCAATTGCACCATTTTCCATTGTGTTTGTACGAATTTCAGGTCCTTTTGTATCAAGTAAGATACCTACTGTTTTACCTGTTTGTTTCGCAGCTTCACGAATGTTAACGATACGTGCACCATGCTCTTCAAAGTCACCGTGAGAGAAGTTTAGGCGACAAACGTTTAAGCCTGAGTTAATTAGTTCAACTAATTTTTCTACACTTTCACTCGCTGGTCCAATAGTACATACAATTTTAGTTTTACGCATTCAAATTTCCTCCTATATATTTACTATTTACTCTTTAGGTAGAGCAAACAGCTATTTCCTTTACTAACCTTTTACAAGCAGGCTGTGAACAAATATTTTGTTGCCTTAACCTGTTCACCTTGCTTTACGTGTAACTTATGAAATACCTACATAGCGCTGAATCAAATAGCAAACAAATACACAGCACTTTAACGATGAATTTCTTCATCGTTTGCTTCTTGTTTTACTATTCCCTGCAATTCATACAGCAATACTTGCGGCCTGATTTGTCTTATATATCTCACGTTTTAGAGAAAAGACAAACGCTCGCACAGCTGCTAATAACCATAGGAATTTTTTTAAAAACACTCTTTTTCTACTTTTACTTAAAGGTTTTTGCTGTCTATAAAATACCACGAAGAACTTGTAAACACAATAGAGAAGGGCTATACAAACCGCACAAAAACGCGCACCCTTATTTTTCAAGAGTGCACGTTTCTTTATTTTATAGTAATGGCATCGTTTTCAGCTGCAAATTGTCCGATTTTTTTGTATTTTAAATAACGCTCTTCCACTAGCTCTTCTTTTGATAAATTCATCAGTTCTTTTAATGACTTCTTAATAATGCTTTCCATGTATCCAGCTTGTGCATCGATATCTCGATGAGCTCCGCCTTTTACCTCTGAAACCATTTCATCTACAATACCCAGTTCTTTCAAATCTGGTGCTGTAATCTTCATCGTTTCAGCAGCTTTTTTCGCAAGAGAAGAATCTTTCCAAAGAATGGCAGCCGCTCCTTCTGGAGAAATAACTGAGTACGTCGAGTTCTCAAGCATATGAAGGTGATTTCCTAAACCTAATGCCAAGGCTCCTCCGCTTCCTCCTTCTCCAATGACAATACAAATAACAGGTACAGTTAAGCCAGCCATTTCGAAAAGATTTTTCGCAATAGCTTCGCTTTGTCCGCGTTCTTCTGCCGCTTTTCCTGGATAAGCTCCTTTTGTATCAATAAAGCAAATAATTGGGCGGTTAAATTTCTCCGCTTGCTTCATTAGACGCAGTGCTTTACGGTAGCCTTCAGGATGAGGCATACCAAAATTACGACGAATATTTTCTTTCGTATCTTTACCTCTCTGATGTCCAATCACGGTAACAGGCACGCCATTAAACTTGGCAATTCCTCCTACGATTGCTTCATCATCTCCATAAAAGCGATCTCCATGACACTCTAAAAAGTTTGTAAACAAGCGAGTAATATAATCGAGTGTTGTAGGACGCTCAGGATGACGAGCAATTTGAACACGGTTCCACGGGCTTAGATGATTGTAAATATCGTTTTCTACTTTTTCTAAGCGCTTTTCCAACTTATCAATTTCGCTAGATAAATCCACTTCTGTATTTTTAGCAAACTCTTTCAGTTCTGCAATCTTGTCGCGTAACTCAACAATTGGACGTTCAAACTCTAATTCACTTACCACTCGATGTCACCTCCTGCTACGTGTATATCTAAAATAGTTGTTAACGTGTCTTTTAAATCGTGACGGTCAATAACTCCATCTAATTGACCATGCTTCAACAGAAATTCAGACGTCTGAAAATCTTCTGGAAGCTCTTCTCTAATTGTTTGTTCAATAATACGTCTTCCAGCAAAGCCAATTAACGCGCCCGGCTCGGCTAAATTATAATCGCCTAGCGAAGCAAAGCTTGCTGACACTCCTCCTGTAGTAGGATGTGTCATGATCGAAATGATTAAGCCGCCTTCGTCACTGAACATTTTAAGGGCTGCGCTAGTTTTAGCCATTTGCATCAAGCTCAGAACACCTTCTTGCATACGTGCACCGCCTGAAGCTGTAAAAATAAGGAATGGGACATGCATTTCCTTTGCTTTTTCAATGGCGCGAGTAATTTTCTCACCTACTACAGAACCCATGCTTCCCATACGGAAGTGTGAATCCATAACAGCAACCACTACTTTAATTCCTTCAATATCTCCTTCACCCGTAACAATCGCTTCACTTAAATTAGTTTTCTCACGATCTTTTTCGAGCTTTTCAAGATAGTCCGGGAATCCAAGAGGATTTTCTGACGTCATATCTTTGTCGTATTCAACAAACGTACCGCTGTCAATCAAGCTTTCAATACGCTCTGGTGCTGTCATTTGATGGTGATATCCACAGTTTAAGCATACTTTTAAGTTTTTATTTAACTCTTTTGTATACATGATTTTCTTACACTTTTTACACTTGGTCATAATCCCTTCAGGTACATCTTGTCTCATATGCTCAGAAGGAATCGTAGCATATTTTCGTTTTTTTGGAGTTTTTGTGTTTTTTGTAAATAAATCTCGTAACAAGGTGTAACCTCCTTTTGGTTCTTTTCTTTAACATAAGAACCTTTCTTCTTCCTCTTCTTCTACTTTACACGTTATGAAAGCCCGTCTCAAACGCAAAAACAAGCGACATATAAGAAAAAATTGGATGAATTATTCGCTTCACTTTATTAGTTGCTATTTACTTTACTAGATGACGGTTTGATTTTGTGTAGAAAGATGGCATGTCTCTTTCGACAAATTCCTTCTTTCACACTTGTTTGTAGCACTGATGGTGAAGATTTAATACAGCTGCTTCATCTTTTTTAACTAGCGCCTCTACTAATTCATTTATAAGAGTGTCGCTTGGCGCTGAGTTTTGTTGAAAGGTTTGAGAAAAACGGCAAATAATCAGCCAAATTCGGTGCAATAGCCGATTAGCCTGCAAAGAAAACAAATAGTCAAACAAGTTCTTTAAGCGATCGTCATTCTGCTTTTGAATTACTTTTGAAACATTGATTTTGTTCTGTTCCGCTAAAACAGAAAACAAACAGCTTTTTTCCAGAATATATCTCGTCTGAATTAAGTCTGACTTTGTTTTGCCGTCTTGTATTAAAAAAGTAGCTAATAAATCAATAAATTGATGATCTCCCACTTCTTTAATAAACGTACCTTCACCTCTTCTAGTTTCAATCAATCCAATTAGCTCTAACGCTCTGAGCGCTTCTCGAACGGAAGAACGTCCTGCGCCTAACCGTTCAGAAAGCTCTCGTTCTGACGGGATTTTATCACCCGTAGTTAAACGATCATCTTCCATTAGCTGGCGAATTTGTTTTAGAATTTCTACATATACTTTTGAACGTTCATTCTTCAAGTTTATTACCACTCACTTTACATTACTTTAACAGGCATGCTTGAAGCATCATGCCTGTCAAAGAACAGTTGATGTAACCTTATTCAATAATCGCTAAACGGCGTGTATTTTCAGCTACGGCTTCTGGCTTTACTTTTATTCGGGCAACGCCTGTTTCCATAGCTGCTTTTGCAACAGCTGCGGCTACTGCCGGAGCCACTCGTGCATCAAATGGCCCTGGAATCACATAGTCTGTATTCAAGTCCTCTTCCGTAATTAAATTAGCAATGGCCTCAACTGCAGCCATTTTCATTTTTTCATTAATATGAGTAGCACGCACATCCAGTGCACCTCGGAATATCCCCGGAAACGCTAAGACATTGTTCACTTGATTAGGAAAATCTGAACGTCCGGTGCCGATTACTTTCGCGCCAGCTTTTTTAGCTTCTTCTGGCATAATTTCAGGCACTGGATTTGCCATTGCAAAAATGATTGGGTCTGGATTCATCTTTCCAATCATTTCCGATGTGAGTGCTCCTTCAACCGAAACTCCAATAAATACATCAGCTTCTTCTAACGCATCGGCTAACGTACCTTCTACTTTGCTTCGATTTGTATAGGCTGCAACTTCATCTTTTATACGGTTCATGCCGTGAGGACGCTTGTCATAAATCGTTCCTTTGGAATCACACATAATAATATCGCGCACTCCATAGCTGTATAATAATTTAATAATAGCAATGCCAGCAGCTCCTGCTCCATTCGCTACTACTTTGATTTGTGACATTTTTCTTCCTGTCAGCTTCAGGGCATTAAGAAGACCCGCTACCGTAACAATAGCCGTCCCATGCTGATCATCATGAAAAACCGGGATATTTGTTTCCTTTTTCAACCGCTCTTCAATTTCAAAACAGTTAGGAGCCGCAATATCTTCTAAATTAACGCCTCCAAAAGTTGGTTCTAGCAATTTAACAGTTTCTATAATTTTGTCCACATCTGTCGTGTTTAAACAAATTGGGAATGCATCTACGCCGGCAAAACTTTTAAAAAGGACAGCTTTCCCTTCCATTACTGGCAGAGCAGCTTCAGGGCCTATATTGCCCAAGCCCAATACGGCAGTGCCATCAGATACAACAGCTACCATATTTCCTTTCATCGTATATTCATATACATTGTTTACATCATCATATATTTCTTTGCAAGGTTCTGCTACACCAGGGGAATAAGCAAGGCTTAAATCCTCTGCGTTTCGAACAGGAATTTTGGACTTTGATTCTAGTTTACCTTTGTTAATGCGGTGCATATGCAATGCTTCTTCACGTAAAGACAATGAATTTCACTCCCAATAAACAAAATGATAACAAATACTGCGCCTGAACCATGTTCTTTCCCACACTCATATGATGTTATAAATCCAATTGCATTTCATTTCAAGAAAAACGCATCTAATTCGTATATTTTATAAAAAAACGGTGGTCAGACCACTTTTTTAACTATTTTACCATATAACATCACATGAAATCTGTAAAGACTATATCTTCTTGAACACAACGTGCTTCTCTCCAAGCATTGCTTTTAACGTTTTGATCAACTCATCGCTTCGCTCAACAGAATAGTGAACAGGAAGCTTGACCAATTGGCGTTCTGCCTCATAATAAATTTTCACGGGGATTTTCCCTCTATGAGACTGAAAATGCTGATAAATAGTGTGAAGCAGCTTTTCCGTACCTTGCTTTGTTTCTATACGTAAGTACAATTCTTCTGACGGTAATTTTTGAACCGCTTCGCTAGCAGCTTCAGCACGTTGACAAACAATTTGCTGCTGCCCATTTCTTTCATCTATCTTTCCATGTATCAGTAAAACCTTACCTTGTTCAAACAGCAGACGATTCTGCTCAAATACGCGGGGAAACGCAACAACTTCTCCTTCTCCACTTTCATCCGTAATGCGCAAAAAGGCCATTTGCTCTCCTTTTTTCGTGCGAATGACGCGAATTTCCAACACAAATACTAAAAGAGAGACCGCTTTTCCTGAAGCGTGTTCTTTCATATTGTGAAGAGAAACAACAGAATAAAAGGAATTCAGTGCTTCATACTGAGAAGCAGGGTGGCTTGATAAATAAAAACCTAGCATATCTTTTTCATACTGAAGCCGATCTTCTATTTTCAGTTCCTCTTTTTCCATATATTTAGGCTTTAACGAAAATTCAGCTCCAAATCCAAAGTCATCATCAGGGAGCACCAAGCTTGCATGTTCAAATGCTACATCAATGGTTGCTAATAAAGTTGCTCGATTTTCTCCAAATTCATCAAAGCCTCCGGACAAAATCAAAGATTCAAGCGCTTTTTTATTCACGGCTTTTGGTGAAACACGTGCACAAAAATCAAATAAGTCTTCAAATCTTTTTTTCTTTCTCTCTTCTGTTATTTCCTGCATAGCTGCCGCACCAATATGTTTAATCGCTGCAAGGCTATATCTTATTCTTTCACCTTCTACATTAAACGAATACATGCTCTTGTTAATAGAAGGTGGGAGAACTTGTATTTTTTTTCTTTTGAGTTCATTAATATATTGAGCAATTTTCCCTTCGTTTCCAATAACGCTCGTTAACAACGCTGAAAAGAACTGTAGCGGATAATGTGTTTTTAAATAAGCTAACTGATAGGCCACCATACTGTAAGCAACGGCATGGCTCCGGTTGAAGCCATAATCAGCAAAGCGCACAATAAGGTCATAGACCCGATTAGCAACGGATAGGTCATATCCTTTCTTCTCGCTTCCTTGAACAAAATGTGCTCGTTCACGATCAAGCACGGATCGTTCTTTTTTACTAACTGCTCTTCTCAATAAATCTGCTTCTCCAAGAGAAAAACCGGCCATCTTTGAAGCAATCTGCATAATTTGCTCCTGATACACGATAACGCCATGGGTGGATTGTAAAATGCCTTGAAGCGTGGGATGGTCATATATGACGCTCTCCACTCCGTGCTTGCGCTTAATATAAGTTGGAATATTTTCCATCGGACCGGGTCTATACAGCGCGTTAACTGCTACAATATCTTCTAGCTCTGTAGGTTTTAATTGCTGAAGAACCCTTCTCATTCCATCTGACTCTAGCTGAAAAATCCCTGTCGTATCTCCTTTGCTCAGCAGTTCAAAAGTTTTCTGATCGTTAAATGGAATACGAGACAGTGACAGCTTTTGGTTCATGTCCCGCTCAATTTTCTTTAAAATGTGATCTAAAATGGTTAAGTTACGCAAACCTAAAAAGTCCATTTTCAAAAGCCCAACGTCTTGCAGAGCTTCCATTGGATATTGAGTCAGATATACATCATCATGTCCTTCTTGTACAGCTATAGATTGCGTCAGCGGCTTCTCACTGATCACAACGCCTGCTGCGTGTGTGGAAGTATGCCTTGGCAGTCCTTCTATCTTCATCGCAATGTTATACCATTGTTTTCTGGCTTCATTTTCAGATAAATAGTCTTGAAGAACTCTTGAATCACGAAGGGCACTTTTTAACGTTGTACCTGGTTTAGTTGGAATCGCTTTGGACATTTTGTTTAACGCCTCTTGATCAAATCCCATCACTCTTCCTACATCACGTACGGCTGCTTTAGCCGCTAATGTTCCAAATGTAATAATTTGAGCTACATGCAGCGCTCCATATTTTTGAGCCACATACTGAATGACTTGATCCCGTTTATTATCAGGAAAATCGATATCAATATCAGGCATCGAAATACGTTCAGGATTTAAAAAGCGCTCAAAGAGAAGCTGATGCTGAATTGGATCAACATTTGTAATTCGTAAGGCGTATGAAACTAGTGAGCCCGCCGCTGAGCCACGACCTGGACCTGTTAAAATACCATGTTCATGAGCATAATTCATAAAATCCCACACGATAAGGAAGTAATCGCTAAAGCGCATACTTTCAATAATGTTCAGCTCATAATCTAAGCGTTTCTGGTATTGTTCCGTGATCACTTGAACTCTTTCTTGCAGTCCTTTCTCGCAAAGAGTGCGTAAGTAGGTTGATGATGTAACGGACGGAGGAACAGGGTATTTTGGAATAGACATGACGCCTAGAGAAATTTTAAGCTCGCATCGTCTTGCGATTTTTATACTTTCTTCTATTAAAAAATGCTGATCATGAAAGAGAACTTCCATTTCATGAGGTGATTTGAAATAGTACTCGCTGCTTTCTTCTTGCACCTGTTCACCGCTATGTAATTTCTCTCCGTCTCGAATAGCCGCTAAGCAATCATATGCGTCCCGATCTTCTTTTTTTAAATATTTCACTTGATTCGTTGCTACGAGCGGGACATTTTCTTCAGCAGCAAGCTCCGTTAACTGCTGATTTATCAAAGCTTCATCCTGTCCGTGGCGCTGTATAGATATATACAAAGACTGAGAATATACTTTTTTAAAGAATTGAAGCACTCGCTTTGCATCTTGAAGTTTGTTTTCTGCTAGCAGAGTTTCTACTTCTCCCCTTACGCCAGGTGTAATAGCAATCAGCCCGCTGCTATAATGCTGGAGCCATTTTTTCTTTACACCGTGTTTTTCCTTTGTTTGAACTAAACTGCTTAGTTTTAATAGATTTTCATAGCCTTTATCATTTTCTGCTAGCAAAACTAAAGGATACGCTTGCTCGCTTTCTTCATGTTCCAAAATTGATAGTGTAAGCCCAATAATCGGCTTAATCCCCGCTTTCACGCAGGCTTTATAAAAAGGAATGACTCCGTACATTACATTTTCATCGGTCAAAGCAATCGCTTCATAGTTCATTTTTTTAGCTGTTTCTACAAGTTCATGAATACGAACGGAACTGCTTAGTAAGCTATAAGAACTTTGAAGCTGTAAGTGAACAAAAGGCACAGGACTTCCCACCTTTCTTTAATTCTTTATTCTCATTATAAATTTTGTTGCGGGCGTAGACAAATTACATAACTCTGAACGTTTGTCCATATATATGTAGGAAGCATGAGTTATCAATAAAATAGTAAAGGAGGACGCGTCATGACAAAAGAGCCTTTTATGTCTCTTTTCATTTGGAGTTACTTTACTTCATTAGGTATTATTTTAGGCGGTTCATTAATCGGAGCATTTGCGGGGTTCTTAATTGGAAAATCTCCCCTGTACGTTATGCATACCCTCAGCAATAGCTTAAAAATCTGGGCAATTGTCGGAGCCATCGGAGGAACATTTGATACGTTTTACAGCTTTGAGCGAGGACTCTTTGAAGGAGCGACAAAAGATGTATTCAAACAAATTCTTTTAATTCTATCCGCTATGGGAGGAGCTCAGACCGGGGCTCTGATCATCAAGTGGTTAACGCAGGAGCACTTTGTATGAGAGTACCCAGCGAGCGAATGTTCAAGCGCTCCGACTGGCAGCGTTTTTTCGCCGGTATTGTCATTGGAGCAATTGTCAGCTGGGGAGTGTTTTTAACAATTTACGGCGTTTCAAGAGATAGAGAGCTAGAGGAGATTCGAATTGCTAATGATAAGCTAAAAAAAGCAAATTTGCAAATTAGCGCATGGCAAGAAGATGTAAAAGCATTAAACAAGGAAATGAAGCAGCATTTGATTATTCAAAATGTGAAAGTAAAATTAGTGAACGGCCATCGTTATAAAGTAAACTCTGTGGTGGAATACAATATTCAAAAAAGCGTCGACGAAGAAGCTCAGCACTTAATTGCCCAAGATATTGAAAGTGCGTATCGAAGCAGGGATATCTTAAAAAAAGCAATTGAAAACAAAAAATACGAATTCGATAAAACGATTTATGAAGTTGAAGTTCATCAAATTTATTTTTATACAACGCTTTCGATTGAAGTTCGAATTAAAAAGATGGAAAAAGTACTATAAAAAGCCGCTGATTTAAAATCAACGGCTTATTTTACAGATTACTCCTGACTGCAGAGCTCTTCTAAATCAAGTAGTAAAGGCTCTACTTCTTCCCATGAGTCAATGGAAGCGCCGGACGCAAGAGGATGGCCTCCTCCGTTGTATTTTCTAGCAATTGTATTAATCACAAGCTCTTTTGAACGCAGGCGGACCCGAATCTGATTTTCTTCTTCTACAAAAAATACCCACGTTTTCACTCCATCAATTTGTCCTAACGAGCCGACTAGCTGAGAGGCATCAGCAGGTGTCACATCATATTTGCGAAGAATTTCATTCGGAATTTTCATGTGAGCAACTCCCGCTGGAGACATCGTGAAGTTTTGCAGCACATATCCATGTAAGTGAGCGACGTTTTCTTTTGTTTTGTATAGCTGATCATATACATCCTTAAAATTGAAGCCATATTGAATCAATTCACTTGCATAGCAAAACGTTTTCGGCTTTGTATTTGGAAATAAAAATCGGCCCGTATCACCGACAATACCAGTGAAAATTAACTTTGCTCCTTCATCATTAAGAGCTAACCCCTTTTCTTTTCCTTCCAAGTAAAATTCATAAATCATTTCACTTGTTGAAGAAGCAGACGTCTCAACCCAAAGTAAATCACCGTAAGGAGTTTGATTCGGATGGTGATCGATTTTAATGATCATTTTTCCACTTGCGTAGCGCTGATCTGATACACGCGCTTCATTCGCCGTATCACAAACGATGACAAGCGCATCTTCATAGGTGTCATCGGCGATATCATCCATACGGTATAAAAATTTTAACGACTCCGCTTCTTCTCCCGTTACGTATACCTTCTTCTCCGGAAAAGATGTTTTTAACAATTCCGCTAATCCGCACTGAGATCCGTATGCATCTGGATCTGGACGAATGTGCCTGTGAATAATGATGGTGTCAAACTGCTTAATAGCTTCTAATATTTGTGCTTTCATTTTCTCTCTCCTGTCAATACTGTTCTTGTTTTATGTACGTACCACATGCACTTATATTTCCACAGCGCTGTATCCATAATCTTTATTAAATCATATCTCTTCTCCTTTTTAAAAGAAGAATCAATCAATAGTAGAATTTTCTGTTATTGACCTGTAAAATAATAGATACTACTGTAAACACTTTCAACACTACGCATTACTAGCATCTAGAAACATTACGGATAGAAATACACCGGACTGGAGGGGCGTCTGTGCCATTTTTTATGATTTTAATCGTTGTGTCCTTTGTTTTCTACATGTATTTAAAAGTAAAATACGTACGTTCAAAACGCCCAATGGAACGAAAGTGGATTTCCGCTAAGTCGAGTATTTGTCTTGGCTCTTTTGTATTATTTTTTGGGATCAATCAATGGTTTATTTACGAAACAAACCTTTCGCTTATCATCGGCATATTATTTGTATTATTCGGTTCAGGTAGCATAATAGCAGGTGTCAAAGCTTATAAGTACTATCAGCCTTATGCAATAAAAGAAGCAGATCAAATGTAAAAAAGGCTGAGGCATAACGAGAGGAATCCAATCTAAAGACGAACAAATGGGAGACATGAGCTGAACCGCTTGAGACACCGCCGTTGATTTCCGTGCAAGACTTCGCTTTCCGCTGGAGTCTTCGTCTTGCCCTCCAACCAACGGCTAGAAGAATCTAAACAGGTGAAACCTACGTTTACCCTAACAAAAAAAAACGAACCACTCATCAACATGGTTGATAAATGGTTCGTTTTTCACTTCGTCTAACATACTTTTGTCCCAGCTTCTTTTTTTATACTCTGTCCAATAACTGAGCCATCATCATCGCTTTTCCTACTACAACTCCGGCGTTGTAGACTTCTACATCTAATTTAGCAAACTTCCGACCCAGTTCTAATAGCTTAGGGCGAATTTCAATTACACTTTCAATTTGAACCGGTTTAATAAAATAAACGGTAATGTTTTCAATAACCAAATCACCTTTTTTATATAAGCGCAGAACACGATTAGCAGCTTCCGTCACAATAGTAGTAAAAACTCCGTATGAAATAGTTCCCATATAATTTGTCATTTGTGGCGTTACTTCACAGCGATAGACAGGTGCTTCCTTTGTCTCTTGTACGTCCATAAATTGATTCGTTACAATGTCATCAATGGTTTCTCCTACCTGTGGTTGACGCTGAATCATTTGCAGCGCTTTTAAGACATCTTGACGGCTGATAATGCCTTCTAGTCGATGGTAATCGTCCACTACAGGCAGCACTTCAATCCCTTCCCATACCATCATATGAGCGGAAGAAGCGACCGATGTTTTCCCGTGAACGGTCATCGGATTTTTCGTCATCACTTTTTCAATCGAAGTGGAAAGATCATATCCAATAACATCTTTTGAGGTAACCATACCATGAACTTTCATATGCTGATCTACTACAGGAAAACGACTGTGGTGCGTTTGATCGTTACATTCGTGCCATTTTTCAATCGTATCGGTTAACTGCAAGCTAACCGCTTCAGAGACGGGTGTTAAAATATCCTCTACAAGCACAATTTCTTTTTTTATCAACTGATCATAGATAGCCCGATTAATCATCGTTGCAACTGTAAATGTATCATAGCTCGTTGAAATAATAGGAAGCTTAAGATCATCCGCAAGCTTCTTAACCCATTCTTCCGTATCAAAGCCGCCCGTAATTAAAACGGCTGCGCCTGCTTCAAGGGCTAATTCATGAGCGTTTACTCGATTCCCTACGATAAGAAGGTTTCCGGCCTCGGTATACCTCATCATAGCATCAAGCTTCATCGCTCCAATAACAAACTTATTTAACGTTTTATGCAAACCTTCACGTCCGCCCAGCACTTGTCCATCTACAATGTTTACTACTTCGGCAAACGTGAGCTTTTCAATGTTTTCTTTCTTCTTTCGTTCAATTCGAATAGTCCCTACTCGTTCAATCGTTGAAACATATCCTTTATTTTCCGCATCTTTTATTGCTCGGTACGCCGTGCCTTCACTGACAGTCAGTTCTTTGGCAATTTGGCGCACTGAAATTTTTTCACCAATTGGAAGCGAATCGATATACTGTAAAATTTGCTCATGTTTTGTCGCCACGTGTACTTCACCCTTCTAAAACGTTTTTACGTTTCATATGTCTTTTCTTTTATTATACGGGGGAAGTGAAATGGATTCAATCTAACCTCTTTGACGCAAAGGCTTTCTCGCACTATTTTTTTGAATACCTGTCTTTTTACGGCGCGGTGCATAAAGTAGTGATGACAAATTGCCTCCGGCTACAAAAAGAGCAAAGGTAAGCCAGCTTATACTAAAAATCCCTTGCAAACTCGCAGTTGTTAACACTAAGTGCGGCATTGCATAGTAAAGCATCACTCCGCATAGTAAAAGCGATAAAATAACTCGATTTTTTTCCATAACTCTCCCTCCTTATTATTACTATCGTATGCGGGAAAGTAAAAAAAGCAGAACGTTTCTTTGCAAATAAAAAGAGATTAAGACATAACTGCATCGATTCAATCTAAAGATGAACAAATGTGAAACCTACGTTCACCTTAACAATAAAAAAAGAACGAGTGATCGATATTATCGATTACTCGTTCTTTTTTAACTTTAACTGAAATCGTTTTGTCCCATCCTCTATGATTAAAGATCCAATCCTTCTCCAACTTTTAATACTTTTCCTTCAATACCAGATAAAGACTCAACAAATTGATGAGGATCTTGCTTAATTACAGGAAATGTATTGTAGTGAATTGGCACAACAAGCTTTGCCTGCACCCATTCCGCTGCGATAGCCGCATCTTCAGGTCCCATTGTAAAGTTATCTCCAATTGGAAGAAATGCTACGTCAGGCTCATGGCGACCAATTAACTTTAAATCAGAAAATAAAGCCGTATCTCCAGCATGATAAATTGTCTTTCCTTCAATCGTTAAAAGCAAACCAGCCGGCATTCCTGTATAAATAATTTTCTCATTATTTTCTGTATAACTTGAACCGTGGAAAGCTTGTGTCAATTTTACCGTACCAAAATCAAATGTATAGGCTCCGCCTATGCTCATTGGATGTACGTTTAAGCCTTGCCAGCTAAGATATGTAGCTAATTCTGCTACTGCCACAACAAGTGCACCGCTGCGCTTAGCAATTTCCACCGTGTCGCCTACATGATCATTATGGCCATGAGTCAGTAAAATCACATCTGCTTTTACATCTTCAGCATTTAAATCTGTTAATTCATTTCCAGTGATAAACGGGTCAATTAAAATTGTTTTTCCTTTTGTTTCAATTTTAACAACAGAATGTCCATGATAAGAAACGTGCATCATATATTCTCTCCTTTTACACTAACCTTTTCTATATTCTACCCGTCTGTTTTGGTTACAAAACAAGTGAATACGCGGCTATCATATCACAAACTGCGCAAAAACATGCCTTATTATGCTTGCTCTAATAAAGTTGTTGCATCAGCGTAAGTTAGACCGTGTGCATCTGCAACAGCCGCGTAAGTGACAAACCCATTTAGGGTGTTGATGCCTTGAAGAAGGGAAGGGTTTTTTAAGCACGCTTTTTTATATCCCTGATTTGCTATTTGCAGAGCATAAGGAACCGTTACGTTGGTCAGCGCTAAGGTCGACGTGCGGGGAACAGCCCCTGGCATATTAGCAACAGCATAATGCAAGACCTCATGCTTCGAGTAAGTCGGGTTATCGTGAGTAGTAATACGATCAGTTGTTTCAAAAATTCCGCCTTGGTCAATGGCAATATCAACCACAACTGACCCTTTTGACATCGTTTGAACCATTTCCTCGGTGACAAGCTTTGGCGCTTTAGCTCCCGGTATGAGAACCGCTCCTATCACTAAATCTGACTCTTTTACAGATTGTGCGATATTGTAGTGATTTGACATTAATGTTGTCACTTCTTTACCAAACAAATCATCCAGCTGGCGAAGGCGATCAGCGTTTAAATCAATTATTGTGACATCAGCCCCTAATCCGACCGCAATTTTAGCAGCGTTGGTTCCCGCTACTCCTCCTCCAATAATTGTTACTTTTCCTCTTTGTACGCCTGGCACTCCACTTAACAAAATCCCTTTGCCACCTTTGGTTTTTTCTAAAAATTGAGCTCCAATTTGAGAAGACATTCTTCCTGCAACTTCGCTCATCGGCGTTAACAGAGGCAAGCTTTTATTTGGAAGCTGTACCGTTTCATAAGCGATACCCACTACCTTTTTATCAATCAATGCTTTCGTTAACGCTTCTTCAGCTGCCAAATGTAAATACGTAAACAAAATAAGTCCTTCACGAAAATATCCGTATTCTTCTGAAATCGGTTCTTTTACTTTCATAACCATTTCAGCATCCCATGCTTCTTTTGCAGTATTTACAATAGAAGCTCCTGCATTTGTGTAATCTTCATCATGGAATCCAGAGCCTTCTCCTGCCTGTGTTTCAATATATACATCATGCCCACCGTTAACTAAAGCTGTAACACCAGCTGGAGTAATAGCCACGCGATTTTCATTATTTTTTACTTCTTTCGGCACTCCAATTTTCACCTTTATCCCTCTTTTCTTATATCAGTGATTAACTGAAAAAAGAACGCCACACCAAATCCTTTAGAAAACCGGATTTACTATGACGTTACCTTTCGATAGAGCTCAGCATAATCCTGCTTTTCTTAGTCTATATACAGTATATGCATGTAGTTATTCATATAGTTCGTTATCACTCTGTGCTTCTGGATTTTCAACTACAGAAGCCATAGCATCGCCAATAACGCCGCTTGAATAAGAATCCATTAGCTGTCTTGATGTCTCTTTTTCTCCTTCAAAATCATATTCATATACATGCTGCGGATGTTTTTTGTCTTTCATATGTCACTTCTCCTTTTTCACTCTATTTTCTTTACGAATGTGAACTTTATTTCATAATCCCTTACATGATCTTTTCTATTTTCTTCTTAATTGCTCTAGTTATACCATTTATCTCACATCAAAAAACGCCCGCAGAATTTTCTGCGGACGTTTTGAAAACTGTTTTATATTGAAGCTTTTTCATGCAATTCATCTTTAGCTAGCTGAATTGCTTTTTTCACTTGTTCAAACCCTGTTCCTCCCGCGCTATTGCGGCGATTAACAGCTGTTTTTGGACTTAATACATGGTAGATGTCTTCCTCAAATAAATCTGACGCTTCTTTATATTGCTCGAGCGGCAAATCCATTAGGTAGATATTTTTCTGAATACAAACGAGAACTAGTTTCCCAACCACTTCATGTGCTTCACGAAACGGCATACCTTTTGCAGCAAGATAGTCAGCTAACTCCGTTGCATTTGAAAAATCTTGTTTCGTAGCTTTTTCCATAACATTTGTTTTTACTGTCATTGTTTCAATCATGCCAGCAAAGATTGTTAAGCAGCCTTCAATCGTTGTAACCGTATCGAACATGCCTTCTTTATCTTCTTGCAAGTCTTTATTGTATGTTAAAGGCGTGCCTTTTAACACAGTCAACAAGCTAAATAAATGACCATATACTCGTCCTGTTTTACCACGAATTAACTCTGCCATATCAGGATTTTTCTTTTGAGGCATAATACTGCTGCCAGTTGCATACGTATCATCCATTTCAATAAATTGAAACTCTTGACTAGACCATAAAATTAACTCTTCACAAAAACGAGATAAATGCATCATTAAAATAGAACTGTTGCTTAAAAACTCTAAAATAAAGTCACGGTCGCTGACAGCATCCATACTGTTTTGATAAATTCCATTAAAGCCTAGAAGCTCCGCGCTGTAATGACGATCAATTGGAAATGTCGTACCAGCTAAAGCTCCTGCTCCTAAAGGAGATAAATCAATACGCTTTAGTGATTCCGCATAACGCTCAGCATCACGCTTAAACATTGAAACATAAGCCATTAGATGATGAGCAAAAGAAACCGGCTGCGCGCGCTGTAAATGTGTGTAGCCTGGAAAAATAGTTTCGACATGCTGATCTGCTTTTGTAAGCAGCACATCTTCTAGATTTTCGATCAGTCCTACAATTTGCTGAACATGCTTTTTTAAATATAAGTGCATATCTGTAGCAACTTGATCATTACGGCTTCGACCCGTATGAAGCTTACCTCCAACCGGACCAATTTCATCAATTAATAGCTTTTCTAAATTCAAATGAATATCTTCATATTGAGCAGAAAATGTTAATTCTTTCTTCTTAGCTTTTTCAAGCAGTGTTTGAAGGCCTTTTTTAATTTGTGACGCTTCATCTCCAGAAAGAATGCTGCATTTCTCAAGCATTGTTACATGTGCTAAACTGCCTTCAATATCTTCTTCTACAAGATACTGATCAAATGAAATGGACGCACCGAACTCGTCAATCCATTGTTCAGGGCGTTTCGTAAAACGCCCTCCCCAAAGTTTGGTCATACCGTTGTCACCTTCTTTTGATTTACCATGCTACTCACTTGTGTTGGAAGACCCCATAATGAGATAAAACCAACTGCTGCATTGTGATCAAATTCATCTTCTTTTGTATATGTTGCAAGTTTTTCATTGTATAAAGAATTAGGAGATTTACGTCCCTCTACGATAGCATGCCCTTTAAATAGTTTTACTCTCACTGTTCCGTTCACATATTGCTGCGTATCCTTTAGGAATGCAAGCAGGGAATTTGTTAATGGAGAGAACCATAAACCCTCATAGATAACTTCTGTTAATTTTTTCTCAATCACTGGTTTGAAGTGCGCGACTTCTTTCACTAATGTTAAATCTTCAAGCTCTTTGTGTGCTTTGATTAATGTCATAGCAGCTGGACACTCATATACTTCACGTGATTTGATTCCCACAAGACGGTTTTCTACATGATCAATACGTCCCACTCCGTGCTTACCTGCAATTTCATTCAATTCTAGAATTAACTGAGCTAGCGTATAAGATTGACCATTCAATGCTACTGGAACACCTTCAACGAATTCAATTTCTACTACATCGGCTGTGTCCGGAGTATTTTCAAGAGAAGCCGTTAGGTCATATGCTTCTTCAGGTGGAGCTGCCCAAGGATCTTCAAGAACGCCGCACTCGTTACTTCTTCCCCATAAGTTTTGGTCAATTGAAAATGGGCTGTCTAAGTTAATTGGAATTGGAATATTCTTTTCTTTTGCATACTCGATTTCTTCTTCACGAGACCATTTCCAGTCACGAACAGGAGCTAAAACTTCTAAGTGTGGATTTAATGCTTTAATTGATACTTCGAAACGCACTTGGTCATTTCCTTTTCCCGTACATCCATGTGCGACAGCTACTGCATTTTCTTGTTCTGCTACTTCTACAAGCTTTTTAGCGATTAGCGGTCTAGATAGTGCAGATACTAATGGATATTTTCCTTCATATAACGTGTGTGCTTGAAGTGCTGCTAATGCAAATGTATTAGCATATTCTTCTTTTGCATCAATCACATATGACGATACCGCTCCAACTGTTAAGGCTTTTTCTTTAACGAATTTTAAATCTTTTCCTTCGCCTACGTCTAAACAGCAAGCTACCACATCGTACCCTTTTTCTTGTAACCATTTAATTGCAACTGATGTATCTAAACCTCCGGAATATGCTAAAACAACTTTTGGATTACTCATCATCTATTCCTCCTACAAATTATATATATATTAATACAACCGTTTTAATTTTTATTCATTTAATCTACTATTACTTTAACAACTTTTTAATCTACTTTCAATAGTTATTCAAAAAAAAGTATATAAATTCACGTTTTTTTTAATTTAATAGGATAAAATCTTTTAAAATACTGTAAAAATAGACGTGAATGAATATTCCTGCCTTAAATGCATTGTATATTTATATGCATAAATCAAGTATAAATGATTTATTTTTCACTTAAAGTAGCTCTGGCTTTTGTCATTGTATAAAATGGAAGGGAAGAGGTGAAAAAATGGAGCGCTTTTTTACTTATGACAACAGACTCGGTATAAAAATTCCTGCTCTTGAAAGAGAATGGACATTCTATTCTGAAAAAGTTCAGCAGGATATCCTCCTAACATGGGAATCCATTCGAGGGCAAATTCCAGACAAAATTCAATCTGTAGAAAAGAGGATTAATCAAAAACAAGCGGCGTTAGAAGATGAGACTAATTTTATCCGCTCCTGTGAATTAAATAGCGAGATAGGAGAACTTGCTTCTATTATTAATGATTTGTGGATTTGGTATCGAACAAATGAGGAAATATCAAAAAAAGTTCACGGATAGACAAAAAAACGAGTCTCATGAAAAATTAATGAGACTCGTTTTTCTTATCCAGCAAATAACGGTATTGGTAAAAGCGCTTCGCATAATCTGTCACTTGTTTGGCCATTCGATAATTCATCCCTCCGCCAACCATCATACTCACAATTGGCAAACGATTATAAACTTTTCGCTTCGCAGCAAATATAGCTAGCGTTTTTCCAATTTGCACAACGATTTTTTGCAGCCACGTCTTATCTACAATTTGATCAACACCTTCATAAAAATACGGGTCAAATTCTTGGCTTAGCTCACTCTTTAATTGATGCCACCCCTCAGCCTGAAGGTGTCTAGGTAACGTTGCTGCATGAAAAACTTTTAGCGTTAGCATAAGCTCTGAAGGAGTCTGGATATGATAGCCGTAGCTCATTGCTGCCTGTTGCACCGCTTGAATATTCATGCATAAAACAGCGGGTATATCAATACCGACTAGCAGCGATTGGCCGGTTCCTGAAAGTGCTCCTTGACTCAGCGCATACAACCGCAGCTTGGCCATTTGCTGTTCGCATATATAAGAAAGCTGATCTACTTGAAGGGAATTCATTTCTGACAGATCTGTGATATCTTCTTTGAATACACGGGCGGTTTCAATAATTCGTTTTGTCGCTTGAGTTTGCATTTCCGTACCTTGAATTAATGCAGTTAACTGAAAGAGTCCCTCATCAATTTTATGTAAATAGGTCTCACGAACAGAAGCAGGAATTAAGTTAAGCCCTTTTTCTAACCATTCTTCGTACAATAACTCCATCTCAGTTGCTTCTACGCTCTGTAAGCTCTCTTCCCATTTATAGATTTCTTCTAAAAGCTGTTCTTCGCGATTCGTTAATATCATCATGTCACCCTTTCAAGAAATAAGTAGTTTTATTTTTATTATAACAAATAATGCATCCGTTACATTTTGCTTCCTATATTATTTCTTTCTTCTATACGTTGTAAACCTTCTTTCAACCGTCAGCTCCTTACGCTATATAAAAAAGCTGATTTCCTAACAAGGAAATCAGCTTTTCGTTAGTTTGCCTGACAATTTATGAGAATTCATGCATTGAAGAGGCACTTTATGAACTTAAATATTCGCTAAACGAGTAACGTCACGTGCAATCATAACTTCTTCGTCTGTAGGAATAACCATAACTTTAACTGGAGAATGAGGGTAGCTAATAAATGCTTCTTCTCCTTGTACACTATTTAAAGCTGGATCCCAATAAACGCCCATGAACTCTAAACCACGAAGAACGCGAGCACGTACAACATCACTGTTTTCTCCAATACCTGCTGTGAAGATGATTGCATCTACACCAGACATACGAGCAGCATAAGAACCGATATATTTATGAATACGGCTAGCAAATACTTCAAGTGCTGTTTCAGCGCGTTCATTGCCTTCAGCGCTTGCTTTGATTAGATCGCGTAGGTCACTAGAAATACCAGATACACCTAAAAGACCACTTTCTTTATTTAATACATTTAATACTTCGTCAGCAGTTTTTCCTGTTTTCTCCATAATAAATGGAATTAATGCAGGGTCAATGTTACCTGAACGAGTTCCCATTGCTACACCAGCTAATGGTGTGAAGCCCATTGATGTATCAATTGACTTTCCGCCTTCAATTGCAGCGATACTTGCACCGTTACCTAAGTGACAAGAGATTAAGCGTAATTGTTCAATTGGGCGTCCAAGAAGCTCAGCTGCACGCTCAGAAACATATTTATGAGATGTGCCGTGGAAACCGTATTTACGAACGCCATACTTTTCATAGTACTCGTACGGTAAGCTGTACAAGAATGATTTTTCTGGCATTGTTTGATGGAATGCTGTATCGAAGACTGCTACAGCTGGAACATTTGGAAGAATATCTTGGAACGCTTTAATTCCCACAATGTTTGCTGGGTTGTGAAGCGGTGCTAAATCAGATAAAGCTTCAATTTCCGCTAGTGTTTCATCTGTGATTAAAACAGAGTCAGCAAATTTCTCTCCGCCGTGTACGACACGGTGACCTACACCAGTGATTTCATCGTATGATTGAATGATGTTTTGAGAAAGTAACTTTTCAACTAAAATTTTAACTGCAACAGCATGGTCAGGGATTTCTGTAATATCCGTTTGTTTTTCACCATTTACCGAGATCGTGAAAACAGCGTTATCTAAACCAATTCGTTCTACTAAACCTTTTGTTAATACCGTCTCACTTGGCATTTCAAATAATTGAAACTTAAGTGAAGAACTGCCGGCGTTGATTGCCATGATTTTTGACATAAAAAAACAGCTCCTTCTTTATTATACGTGCATCATAAACATAACGAACAGAACATAAAAGTGTAATCTCTACAATATTCTATGCATTTCGACACGATTTCTATCCTTATTCATTTAATCATTCACGACAATAGATTTCAAGAGCTATACATCATGAAAACGCTACCGGCAAATATTCATTATTTTCGAAAAAGACTTACTTTTTATTAACGCGAAACCATTGGTCCATTTGAGCCATAATATCACTCATTGCTTCTCGATTACTGAACTTCGGCAAATTCACAAGCAGCGCGTTCTCAGGTGCCGTTACCCCTTCTCCTTGCTTTTGAAGAATGATAATACTCTTAGCAGCCTGCTCTTGTTTGAACATTGAAAGCGGCAGCTGAACGATTCCTTGAACGATTGCTTCCTCTTTTAGCAGCGGCTGTAATAAATGAGACTGTTCAGATTCGAACAAGTTATTTGGAATAAGAGCTACTACGTATCCTCCGTCTTTTACATGGCGCAAGCTTTGTTCAATGAATAAGTGATGAGCATAGGTATGACCTTCTTCAGCTCTTACTTTATAGTCTTTTGCCCCTTCATCGTTTGGATAATAACCAACCGGCAGGTCACAGACAACTAAATCAACAGGATCAATAAAAAGCGGCTGTAAGCTGTCTTGATTAAATAATTGAACGCCGTGCTTCTGTAAGTTTGCATTTACATATGTCAATTGAAGTAATAAATCATCCACATCTACACCGTATACATGTTCAATTGACGCAGCGTGTGTATTTAAAATGGTTGTTAATAAGTTTCCAGCTCCTACTGCTGGATCTAAAAGCGTATACTTATCTTTTCCTGCCATGAATTTTCCAACTAAGTAGCTAACAAATAGTCCTACAGCATCAGGGGTCATTTGGTGGTTAGGCTGAACTGCTTCTTTCATCCCTTTTAAAATAGCTAGCTGATATGCTTTTCGAATCGTTTCTTTTTCAAAATGATCAAGCGTGATTGAATCGTATTCTTTTTTTAAACGTTTTTTGGTTACCTCATCTAGCTCTTCTTGCAAAATAGTTCCTTGAAACAAGTTTTCTCCCGTTTCAGCTACTGCTTCTAAATATACGCAGTTTAGTTCTTTTCTTAAAATAATAGCTGTTTGATCAATTACACCAAATAGCTTTTCCATACTAGCTAATTGACTCATATTCTGCCTCCTGTGTAATGAAATGATATCTATATAAATGAGTAAACGTCCTATTTGGAACATCATATTTTATCATAAAAGCTTCTTAAAACACAAAGAAGGCGAAAAACATTGTTTTCCGCCTTCTGCCGAACGCCATAGACAATCTTACTTAGCTGCTTTAGCTGCTTCGATTGCTGCTTCGTAGTTCGGATGCTCAGTTACTTCTGGTAAGTACTCAACATACGTTACGTTGTCATTTGAGTCTACTACAAAGATTGAACGAGCCAATAAGCGTAATTCTTGAATAGCTACACCATATGCTTCGCCGAAAGATAAGTCGCGGTGGTCAGATAATGTTTGAACATTATCAATGCCATTAGCACCACACCAGCGCTTTTGAGCAAACGGTAAATCTACGCTCACTGTTAATACTTTTACGTTATCTAATTTAGCTGCTTCTTCGTTGAAGCGGCGAGTTTGCGCATCACAAACTCCAGTATCAATAGAAGGAACTACACTGATTAGGCGAACAGAACCCTTTGTACTGTCAAGCGTTACTTCTGATAAATCATTTGCTAAAACGGTAAAGTTTGGCGCCTTGTCTCCAACCTTTACTTGATTTCCTAATAATGTTACATCGTTACCTTTAAATTTAGTCACGAATAATTCCTCCTTTAAATAAGTATGTACACTGTTCATATTAGCTTGTCTGTCTCTATATTGCAATTAAATGACATACATACTATAACGCTATATGCTAGAAAACATGCCCAATAAAAAAAGGCTTTGCTTGCTTCTTTTATCGTTCAAAGAAGCAAGCAAAGCTTTATTTTATCCCTACAAATTAAAATCATTTGCACCGTCATGATGCTGATTTTGTTGATTATGATGATCCTGCTGATGGTTATTTCGCTTGAACATTTGCTGCACGCGTTCAATTGCTTGAGGTGCTGTATCTAAAATCTTTTCATATAAATGTGTACTTTCATTAAGGTGAAGCATTTTAATTCCGCTTCCACTCACAATTAAAAAGGCAATTGGCGTAATTGATACACCGCCACCGCTACCTCCGCCAAATGGATGACCTGATTCTTGCTGATGCTGCCCTGGAGAAGATGGCGCATGCCCTTCTACTCCAAACTCGCTTCCGCCCGCTGCAAAGCCAAAACCTACTTTTGAGACAGTTAAAATAACGCTGCCATCAGGTGTTTCTACGGGATCACCAATGATTGTATTAACATCAATCATTTCCTTTAAATTTTCCATAGCTGTCGACATTAAACTTTTAATTGGATGTTCTGCCATTAAGATAACCTCCTTATGTTTTCACAGAGTGTGTCTTGTTCTTATTTGACGACTTCCATCTTTTGCGACGCTTTTTGGACGTATGCCGCCAGTATCTCAAGGTCCGTAAACCTACTAGAATAGCTTGACCAACTCGAAAAGAAATTATGCACTCAAATACCGTTTCTGACCAAAGATGTTGAAATACAGGGGTAACGCTCATTACAGGCATATCTTTTAGTTTCATATAACGGCTGATTATACCAACTATGCCCCCCTTTGCAGACCATACAGCCCCGGTAAGTACGCCTGTTAACGCAGCATCACCTAAGCCGAAACGGCTGTGCCATTTAATATCCCTTACCGTCACTTTCTGTAAGAAACGACGAAAAATTTTATGAAAACCGACTACCTGTTCAAGGAATTGCTTCGCATTTTCTAACATGCTTAATCCGTCTTCTACAGAATAATCACTCCATGAATTCTCGTCTTCTTTTCCTTGATCACCCATTCCTTTCTTCTTTTCAACAAGCAAACGAGGAGAATCTTTTTTTACTTTCACTACCGGAATTTCATATGTATAGCGAATAAGACCAAACCAAGCCCTGAGTCTCACTCTGTAATAATCGTTATCTCGGACATGATGAAGCTCTACAAATAGCGTGATTTTTGTCCATACAATAAGTACAATAACAATTAAAAGTGCTAGCAATATCCATAAAAGCCATAGCACATCCTTCACTCCTTCTTAGCTTCACATTATCTCCAACACACAGAATATTAAACCTTATGAAAACAATAAAAAGAGGTTGAGACATAACGAAATGAATCCAATTTAAAGACGAACAAATAGTATACATGAGCTTAACCGCTTGCGACACCGCAGTTGATTTCCGTGCAAGGCTTCGCTTTCCCTCCAATCAACTGCAAGAAAGACCTACACACATGAAACCTACGTTTACCATAACCAAAAAAACGAACCACTAATCAAACACCTTGATCAATGGTTCGTTTTTCAATTTGTCTAAATACTTTTGCCCCAGCCTCTTTTTATTATCTGCTTATTGTACCTTCATGTATAACGGTTGTATCTGCATAGTAATCATGCGCTCCTTGCTTTTTAGGTAAAAAAGCAACTAACAAATAGCCAAGTAAAAAAACTGTTTTAGAAATATAACGTCCAATTCCTTCACGAAACAGCACAACAGGCCAAGTTAAAGTGGAGTCTTTCAGTGATACTACTTTAAGCCCAAACACCATCTTTCCAAGCGTTTGTCCAAAATACTTGGTCATTAAAACAAAATAACCATAAAAGATAATCACCGTCACAATCGTATAGGGAGAAAAAAATCCATCCCCTTGAGGAATATCTGCTAAATGGAAAATGGGTTTGATCAGCAGGGAGTTCAAGCTAGCTACTACAGCTAGATCCAAAAGATATGCCCAAAAGCGCATCCAAAAGCCTGCATAATGGAATTCACTACCTATTGGAGCACTTACCGCTGGCTCATGTTTTATAGTGTCGTTTGATTCGGTTGAATGAGATTGATTTTCCATGTTCCCACCTCTATTCTGCATATAAATACATCAAGCGCGGAGAGCTTGGCTGCGCAAATGTTTTTAACATTGCGGTAACTTGTTCATCTCCACCAATTACTTTTTGCATGCTCATTGAAAGCCAAGAAGGCAGTCCGAATCCTTGATTGTATTGAATTACTTGTGCACCTTTTAACTTGTAATCTTTCTCCATTCCTTTTACCGTATCTTCAAAATAGCCTAGTTGATCGACCAGCTTCAGCTCTTTAGCCTGACGTCCATCGTACACTCGTCCATCTGCAATAGAACGCACTTTTTCTTTAGAAAGGTGACGTCCTTCAGAGATAACATTGACGAAACCATCATACGAGTTGTCTACAAGTGTTTGCATAATTTCTTTTTCTTCTCCGGTCATTTCTCTTGTTGGAGACATAATATCTTTATGAGCCCCGCTTTTAATAACAACAGATTCTACTCCTAGTTTATCCGCCAGCTTGCCATAGTTAACGTTTTGCATAATTACACCTAGTGAACCTGTTAAAGTGTCAGGGATTGCATAGATTTTAGTAGCAGCTGTTGAAATGTAATAGCCTCCTGAAGCAGCCATTGATCCCATTGAAATATAAACTGGCTTTTTCGTGTCTTTCTTCAGCTCTTCAATTTTTTTATGTATTTCAGCACTTTCAACGACGCCCCCGCCCGGTGAATTCACCTTAATAATGACTCCTTTAACTGCCTTATCATTTTTTGCAGCCTCTAGCTGCTTTAAAAATGCTTGGTGGTTATAACCATTTTGAGACATAAGCGGAGAGGAACCGCTTCCTGTATCTTGAATCGTTCCATTGACCTCTAGTACTGCAATTTTCTTAGCTGCATTCCCTTTTTCGATAACTGTTTCTGATAGTTCACTGTCGTCTCCTCCAAATATGCCTGCCAGACCGTCATCTTTTTCTTCTTTGACTGAAAAACCAACATTAACAATCGCAGAGAAAATGAATAAGCAGGCCGCAATCAAAAGAGCAATCCACCTTTTTTTGTTCATGAAAATCCTCCTTTTTAGGTGTCAGAATTAAAAGATTATTCTTTTAATTTTTAAAGCAATAATGCTATAATTATTGTAACAAACTTTTTTTAAAAAGTTTACTTTATCGCTAATATTTTACATATCAGACAAACAAGGGGGAACTATCTATGCCAAATCGTCGCAACGTTTATTTCTTTCATCCAAAAAACCAGGAAACAAAGGCGCTCGTAAGTCCACTTATTGAACTTGCAAAACAATATGATTTTCATGTAGTAGACCATTTCGACAGCGCTAACATCATTGTAAGTATTGGCGGTGACGGAGCTTTCTTGCAGGCTGTCCGTCAATCTGGCTTTCGAGATGACTGCTTATATGCTGGTGTCACAACTTCAGATCAGCTAAGCTTTTACTGCGATTTTCATATTGATGAAACGGATAAAATGATTGAAGCTATTACAACAGAAAATATAGAAGTACGTCGATTTCCCGTTTTACAAACTCAAATTGATCAAGGAACTTCTTTTTATTGCTTAAATGAATGTTCCATTCGATCAGGTGTTATAAAAACATTCAGTCTAGATGTTTTTATTAACGAAAATCACTTTGAAACATTCCGTGGGGATGGGATGATTATTTCAACACCAACAGGCAGTACGGCTTATAATAAATCAGTAAATGGAGCCGTAGTTGATCCGTTAATTCCTTGTATGCAAGTCAGCGAATTGGCATCGTTAAATAATAATAACTATCGTACATTAGGATCTTCATTCATCCTAAGCGCTGAGCATACGCTCACTTTAAAACTATCCAATGACAACAACCACAATCCAATTATTGGAATAGATAACGAAGCATTAAATGCACGTCAAGTTGATCAAGTTCAAATTCGTTTAAGCGACCGTCAAATTAAAACGGTTAAGCTGAAAGATAACTCTTTCTGGCAACGAGTTAAGCGTACATTTCTATAACAAAAAGCGCCCTTGGGCGCTTTTTATTTTTGATATACAATTTCTCCATCAATAGCAGTCATCTGCACCCGTACCCCTGGAATATCATCTGCAGGTATCTCAAACAGATCTCTTTCTAATACGGTAAAATCAGCTACATAACCCTTTTGAACGTATCCTTTTTTATGCTCTTGATGAATGGCCTGCGCGCTTCCTAACGTAAACAGCTGAACAGCTTCAAATACAGTCAGTCGCTCAGAAGGTATGTAAACGACCGAGCTGTTTGGAGAAGTTTTTCTTGAAACCGCTGCATGAATCGTTAACATTGGATTGATAGGTTCAATAGGCGCATCCGATCCCCCTGCACACATAACGCCCTCGTCCAATAACGTTTTCCACGCATAGCAATAATCCAAATGCTCTTCTCCAATTTTTTCAATGACCCATGGAAAATCACTGGCTAAAAATCGAGGCTGAATATCCAATACAACAGGAAGATTTTTTACAAGATCAACTAAATCTTTTCGTAAAATCTGCGCATGGATGATACGATCTCTTTGCCCTGTTTGAGGAGGATATTGTTCGATGCTTTCCACTACGTATTGAAACGCTAAATCCCCAATCGCATGAATTGCAACGGTCATGCCCAATTCTCTCGCTTTCCTCACTAGCTGCTTTAATTCATCTAGTGATTGAATAGCTACACCTCTTGTAGAAGGGTCGCTTTTGTAAGGAAAGCTTAAAAGCGCAGATTGACTGCCGAGCGAACCATCAGCAAAAATCTTCATTGGCCCTATTTCAATAAAATCGGATGTGTCTTTCTTTTCTTCACAGTATGTATACATATCATCTACAGCTTCATGATGAACAAGTAAATGAGCACGAAACAGCTGCTTTTCTTTATGAATAACGTCTTGGAATGCTTGATATGTACGCAAAAAGCCTCCATAATAATTTAAATCTTCCGTATGTCCACCCGTTAATCCGTGCTGAACACAATCTTTAATGGCTACTGAAAGCGCTTGTCGAATGTATGCTTCTGATACTTTAGGAATATGAGCCGTTACTAATTCTTGCGCTTGATCAGCAAAAAAACCGGTAGGATTTCCAGCTTCATCCCTCTGGATAATACCTCCTTCCGGGTCACGTGTTTCAGCTGTAATCCCGGCTATTTTAAGAGCAGTCCCGTTTACTACTAATCCGTGACGACAGACTCGCTTCAACATAATAGGATGTTCAGTTGACAGCTGATCAAGATCTTGATACTGAATCAAAGAGGAATCTTCCCACTGATTTTCATCCCACCCTTCTCCAATTACCCATTCTCCTTTTGGCGTACTCTCTACTTTTTTCCGAACGAGCCTTAACACCTCTTCCCGAGAAGTAGCTTGAGACAAATCAAGCCGAAGAAGCTTTTCACCGTGACCAATTAAGTGAAGGTGGCTATCGACAAAGCCCGGATACATTGGGTGTCCTTTGAGGTGTACTTCTTTGTCAATCTCAGCACCCCATTTGATTCTTAGATCTTCTTCTGCGCCTATATCTTCAATGAATCCTTTTTCAACATATACGCTTTCTACATGCTCACCTTCTTTTAGCATCGTATATATTTTGCCGCCGTAAAATAAAGTCCCCATCGCCAACATCTCCTTTACTTTATAAAGCTTGATCTTGTCTCTATTATACGTGACAAAACAAACAAGACAAAAGAGTGAGGTTTCCCCCACTCTTTTTAGCCATCATTATTTAATTAATATGACTTATTTACCACCAAGTTGTTGCTCAGCCATTTGAACTAAGCGTTTAGTGATTTCTCCACCAACAGATCCGTTAGCGCGAGCTGTTGCTTCTGGTCCAAGATTTACACCGAATTCAGAAGCGATTTCGTATTTCATTTGGTCGATAGCAGCTGCTGAACCAGGAGCTACTAATTTGTTTGTGTTTGCCATGTGTTTTCACCTCCTTGTTGAATATAGATTGTGTCAAAACACATGGCTTCATACATGATCTCTTTTGGTAATTTTATGAAATTTTACTTTTAAAACAAATCTTCGACGTTCTCTGCCGTATTTGTAGCCGAAGAAGCAGTCATTTCAAGCGTTTCTACATTATTTACCGCTTCTTGAATTAATGTTTCAAAATCATAAAATTGTTCGTATCGATTGATTTTTTCACGCTTTGGCTTCGTTTTAGGTGAGCTTGGCGTAAAAATGGTACAGCAGTCTTCATACGGACGATTCGAAATTTCATGCGTATCAATCTTACGGGCAATTTCAACAATCTCCGTTTTATCCATTGTCACAAGCGGACGCAAAATTGGCGTATTCGTCACTTCATTAATCGCATACATGCTCTCAACAGTTTGGCTAGCTACTTGCCCTAAGCTGTCTCCAGTTACGATAGCTAACGATTCATTTTTTTCACGAATGAGGTCCGTAATTCGAAGCATCATACGACGTGTAGAAGTCATCGTATAATTCTCTGGAATTTGTTTTTGAATCGCTTGCTGCACAGCTGTAAACGGTACAATGTGCAGCTTTACTTTTTCGTGATAAGCCGTTAATTTTTGCGTTAAATCAATTACTTTTTGCTTAGAACGTTCACTTGTAAAAGGCGGACTATAAAAATGAACCGCTTCTATTTCTAAACCGCGCTTCATAGCTAAGTATCCTGCAACCGGGCTGTCGATTCCTCCAGAAAGCATGAGCATCGCTTTTCCACTCGTACCAACTGGAAGACCCCCTGCTCCGCGATAATCAAAACATGTAATATACGTTGCTTCACTTCTCACTTCTACTCGTACATTTACGCTTGGCTCTTTTACATTTACTTGTAGATGCTCTGTATTTCGTAGAATATGACTTCCTACTGCATAATTTAATTCGTTTGTATCAAGAGGAAATTGTTTGTACGCTCTTCGAGTAGATACTTTGAACGTTTTTCCTTCTATATCAAATTCTTTCATTGCTTCTAGCGCTGCTTCTTGAATGGCTTCAAGTTCATTTTCAACTTTTAATGCTAAACTAAAACTTTGAATACCAAAGATTTGCTGAAGACGTTCAATGATAGGCTCGTGATTTTCACCATTTAAGTGAATATACATGCGGTCTCTTGTGTATTTTACGTGAATGTTTTGGAATGCACTAAGAGCCGTTACAATATTTTTTCTTAGCTGCGCAACAAATTTTTTTCTATTTTGTCCTTTAGTGGAAATTTCTCCGTATCGAATTAAAATATGGTTATATATCATAGTTATTTACCTCATTACTTTCTTTAGATCTTCAATTACTGTGAAAATAGCATTTATAATGGGCGTTACTTCATTATAGTCATTTAATCCTGACAAGCTCAAACGAATGGACTGATCGGCTTCTTCGTAATTTTTACCGATAGCTAAAAGCGTTTTACTTGGCTTTTTTCGTTTTGATGAGCAGGCAGATGTAGTTGATACAAACACTCCTTTTTCTTCAAGAGCGTGAACAAAAACCTCACCTTTAATACCTTGCGCTGTAAAATTTATAATATGGGGAGCTGAATGCTCATTCGGCGTATTAATCGTGATTCTTTCGTGAGCAGAAAGTTTGTCCATCAGTTCTGCTTTTATTTTCTGCAATTTTTGCTGATTCTGAGCTGCATGTTCAAGTGTTAAACGAAGTGCTTTAGCAAATGCTACGATTCCCGGAACATTTTCCGTGCCTGATCGATGCTGCATTTCCTGAGAGCCTCCGCTAAGCAACGGATGAAGCTGAACTCCATTCCGTTTATATAAAATCCCCGTTCCTTTTAAGCCGTGAATTTTGTGTCCTGATAATGTGCATAAATCAATTTTATGATTTGCTAAAGAAAGCGGAACTTTTCCAATCCCCTGCACATGATCGACATGAAAAAGCACCTTCGAATAGTTCGTGAGCATCTGTCCAATTTCTTCAATTGGCTGAATGGTGCCAATTTCATTATTTACATGCATAACGGATACTAAAATGGTTTCATCCGTAATAGCTGATTCAATAGCCGCAGGTGACACAAATCCATTTGAATCTACCGGAACATACGTCACATGAAACCCTAGTGCTTCTAACTGCTTAAATGGTTCATGAACAGAATCATGTTCAATATTTGTCGTAATAATATGCTGACCTCGGCTTTTATATTGCATCGCTACGCCTTTAATAGCTAAATTATTCCCTTCCGTTCCTCCTGATGTAAAGATAATTTCATTTGACGATACGTGCAGCAATTCTGCTACTTGCTCACGTGAACGGCTCAACAAATTCTCCGCCTGTACGCCAAATTGATGGAGGGACGATGGATTGCCATAATAAGTTGTAGCTACTTTGGTAAAAGATTTTATGACTTCATTATAGGGTTTTGTTGTAGCGCTATTATCTAAATAAATCAAGGATGCGCGCCCCCTTCTTCATTTTTTCGGAACAACGTATTATCATACCACACCTTGGTATTTTTTTAAATTAGGCGTTCCTTTTATTATTGATAAAATATTTAGATTTTTTCAAAAAAACCTATATATGATTCCATAAATGTGGTAGTATGTATCACGTACTTTTAGTTTTTAAAAAGTCAGAAAATTTAATCATCAACATAAGAAACACTAGGAGGCATTATGAAAACCAAAGCACTCACTAACAAAGAAATACTCGCCATCGGTCTTATGCTGTTTGCTCTCTTTTTCGGAGCGGGAAATATGATTTTCCCTCCTTTGCTCGGACAGCAAGCCGGAACACACACTTGGAGTTCCATTATCGGTTTTCTCATTACAGGGGTAGGACTTCCGCTTATGGGGATAATCGCTGTTTCTAAAAGCAATGGAAACTTTACCGAAGTAGCTAAAAAAGTTCACCCTATTTTCGGGATTTCTTTTACTATATTGCTTTACTTAGCAATTGGCCCTTTTTTTGGTATACCCAGAACGGATACAGTAGCGTTTGAAATCGGTGTGACCCCATTTTTATCAGAAAATGCGGTTGCAAGCAAGATTCCTTTAATGGTCTATACCGTTATTTTCTTTGGACTAACACTTTATTTATCATTGAATCCAACTAAAATTGTTGATCGCATAGGAAAAATTCTAACTCCTTTACTGCTCGCAGTATTAGCTCTTTTAGCTATCAAAAGTTTAATGACACCTATGGGTTCTTTTCAAGAACCTCACGCCAAATATATAGCCTCTCCATTTACGGGCGGCTTTATTGATGGATATTTGACAATGGATACAATTGCAGCTCTCGTATTTGGCATCGTTGTTATCAACAGTATTAAGGAAAAAGGCGTAACGGACGAACGAACACTCGCTTCGGTATGTATCAAAGCCGGGTTGATTGCTGCTGCTGGGTTAGCTATCGTTTATCTTTCTCTCGCGTATGTCGGCGCTTCAAGCGTAGAAGCAATTGGTATGAAAGAAAATGGAGGAGCTATTTTAACAGCTGTAGCTACAACATTATTCGGTTCGTTTGGTACCATTATTTTAGGACTTGCTATTACATTTGCTTGTCTAACGACAGCCATCGGATTAACTTCTGCTTGCGCACGATTTTTCACGCAGCTGGTGCCAAGCATGTCATATAAAACATTTGTTGTCATTTTAATGCTGTTTAGTGCTGTTATCTCAAATGTAGGGCTTACTCAATTAATTTCTATTTCCATACCTATTTTGACCTTTGTATACCCTATTGCCATTACGCTAATTGCTTTATCATTAATTGAAAGAGCCATTTCGTTCGGTCGAGAAGTATATGTGACAGCCGTAATCATTAGCTCGATTCTGAGCATTTTTGACGGGTTAAAAGCAGCAGGAATTATCTTAACAAGCATAGACGATTTTTTCAAAAACTATTTGCCCCTTTATAGCCAAGGCCTTGGCTGGCTTATTCCAACAGTTGCTGCTGCCTTCATAGGCTATATTATTAGCATTGCAAGAGGTACACATCACACGGATAGTATACAAAGAAAAGCATCATAAAAAAGCTCGTGTCCAAAGGACACGAGCTTTTTAACTCTGTGAAGATACAATACGCTGTATACGATCAAGCGCACCAGGGTCCACTTGCTCAATAGCTGCAGATGCCTGTTTTAACGCTTCTTTGTATTCATAATGACGAAATGCTTCTTCTGCTTCTTCTAAAGACTGTGCAATCGAGTGATGAGTACTTCTATAACGGTTCCCGTATTGAATCACTCTTTCAACGAGTCGCGCTTCCTCTAACATTGCCTCTGTTTCATCAAATGTATCTTGAACAAAACCAACAGCATCTTCAAGTAAAGATTGAACAGCTTGAATATTAAGCGGTTTTTCTTTCAGCTTAGCGGTTACTTCATTTAAGATATGAACCGTTTTTTCAAGCTGCACTTTATATTCTTCAGGAACACCGGGAAGGTTGCTTTTTTGAATAAGGCGTCGTGCTTCAATCAACTGAGACTTCAGTTCTTCTATTTTGTCCTTAGCTGAGAGCTCATCTTTGCGAAGAGCTTGTAGCATATCGCTATAGGATTCCTGAGATTCTTTTAATTGATTAAGCTGTTTGGAAACGTCTTCGAGTTCTTCTTGGATCACACTGTAGGCTAAATTGTGCTCCGCTACCTTGTCCGAAATATTATAGTACAAGTTAGTTAATCGTTTTAGTTCGCGATCCATTTTGTAATATACGTCTAAATCGCGCTCTTTAAAATGATAGCTCTGCTGTACAAATAGCGTTTCTTCACGAAGTTCACGGTTTCGTTCTTGAAGCATACGAAGGAAGTTAGATACCGTATGAGATTCACGGTTCATTTTATGATAGGAGAAAACCTCATGCTCAAGTGAGTCATATAACTGCTCTAAGCGTTCGTTAACATCATCTAGTTTTGTAATCGCTTCTTCCACATATAATTCTTCAATATCTGCAATAATTTCAGCAGTTTCTTGTTTTAAAAGCTCTACCGTTTCTTCTACTTGCAGATGATCTAACACATATCCCTGCTCACTCATTTCGCGGAACCCGTCAAGCAGCTCATTGAATTGAACAGGAAGAGTGGTCTGACACTCAACTAACACTTTCGGAATTTGTTCTAAATACGAATCAATAGCTGTTAAATCAGTTTTTAATTGAAGAACAATCTCACGTGCTTGAAGATAGTTTCCGTTAATCGTCTCTTCCTCGTATTTTTTAAACTGCTCTTTAGATGTATTAATTGCGTATTCTAACGTTTTTTCAGCATTTCCATAGGAATACCGATGTGCGAGCAATTTTTTCTTCACATGGCGGTGAAGCTGATTTAATTCCTCAATATCATATCGATTATCTTGTTCGCTACCAATTAAATTTTGAAGTTCAGTAAGTATGTTTTCAATATCTATCTTGGTTTGTTCTAAGGCTTGATCAATATGTATAGATAACTGCTTCGCTTTTTTAAATCGGTATTTATCTGCTGCTTCTTCCGTTTCAAACAGTTCTTTATCAATTTTGGGGAGATTAGTTGATATAATTTCATCCCACTGCTCACGCCAACGTTCAAATAGCTCTTCAGTTTGACCTGTCATGTTCAATTCTTTTACTTTTGAAATTTCCTCTGCAACTGGCGTATTTGCTAATTCGACTTTGATCGTTTCCAGGCGATCAATTTCTTGATAAATCTTTTTACGTGAAAACATTCCGTACACAACTAATCCGATAATGAGTATGATTAGTGCTATAATGAATTCCATACTAAGCCCCCTTACAGTGCGTTCTACATGACAAGTTTCTTATTTATAAAAAGGGTGAATTTAATCCTTTAAATTTTTTTGCGTCAATGTTTTTATGATACCATGTAAAGCCCAACTTTTGAGCAAAAAATTAAATTTTTTTATACAAAATATTGGCATGGAGTCACTTTGTGTCGTTACAATGGAAAAAGAAGAAAAAAGGAGGCATTTTTTATGAAAGTTGACAAACATATTCATACTCCATTTTGCCCACACGGTTCGCCTGATTCATTGCAACAATATGTTGAACAGGCGATTTCCCTGAACTTTGGCGAGATTTCGTTTACAGAGCATGCTCCGTTACCAAAAAGCTTCATTGATCCGACGCCTGATCGAGACAGCGGAATGGCTCCTGACAAACTTGATCGCTACATTCAAAACGTACAGCAAGTAAAAAAAGAATTTGAGCGCGATATTCGTATTAATATCGGGTTGGAAGTTGACTTTATTGAAGGATTTGAACACGAAACAACAGAGTTCTTAAACGAATATGGTCCTTATCTCGATGACAGCATCCTTTCGGTTCACTTCTTAAAATATGAAGAAGAATATGACTGCCTGGATTTTAGCGCTGACGTATTTGCACATATTGTACAGAAATTCGGCAGCGTAAGCAAAGTATATGATAAGTATTACAACACGGTATTACGTTCTGTACAGGCCAATTTAGGCGTTTATAAGCCCAAGCGCATTGGTCATATGACACTCGTACATAAATTTCAAACTCGCTTTCCATATGAAGACACACTTTCCCCTATTATTTTATCAATACTCGATGAAATAAAAATGAAAGATCTGGCGTTGGATTATAATGGTGCAGGGTTGTTTAAACCTTTGTGCAAGGAAGCGTATCCATCTCCCTTTGTCGTAAAAGCAGCCCAACAGAAAAAAATCCCTCTCGTATATGGGTCAGACGCCCACTGTGCGAAGGATTTAGGCCAAGGCTATGGAGAGCTCCATTTAGGATAATTGAACGCGCAGTTTGTTTGTCCGTTCATATGGCAAACATACCGTTGTGTGCACCCATTGCTCAAGCTCAATCGCATATTGCTGAACAAAATACGGTTCGTGAGGCAATATATGAAGAACTTCACTTAGATACTGAGGATGAAGATAAGGCATAGAGAGCATTCCCTTAAGCTCAATAATTGTAAAGGAAACGTGCAGCTTTCGAAACTCCTTTTCTTTCATCCCTCTTTCAAGAATTGTTTTTAAGTAGTATTTTTCCTTGGTTAAATACGTAGTCATAACTTCTCGAATTAAAATCGTGTCAAGAGAGATTTCTCTATATACAAGACGGGCAATATGCCTATTTTCGTGCTGGTAATGTAAGATAGCTCGAATCATTACGATCATACTTTCTGTTGAAGACAGCTTTTTCATTTCTTGGAATGCTTGCTCCAGCACCCCAATATAACCTTCAAAATAAGAAATCACTAAACTTTCAAGTAATCCTTCTTTGCTATGAAAATAATATGAAATATTCGCTACGTTCACTTTCGCTTTTCCTGCAATCTCCCGCACCGACGTACCATCAAAACCTTTTACGTTAAAAAGAGAAACAGCCGCATCAATAATTTTCTCTTTCGTTTTTGACTGTACAGCCATCTATCTACACCTCATTTCGATTTATTTTTACAAAACACATATGATTGCAAAATTGTGTAGAAATCGTTACAGTATTTAAAAAGGATTTTAGTAGCCTCTCTACATAATTCGTGATAGGCTTTTTAGTTCCTGTAATCTTTTATCGACAAAGTAGCGTTAAAACTGACGTTTCCTGATAAAAATTCATTAAATCTTATGTTGAATGGAGGAGAATACATTGTTTAATGTCGAAAACTACAGCGGCTCAAAACAAAAAGATTATGAGTTAGTAATTAAGCAATTACGCGCCTTATTAGAAGGAGAAAGCAATACGATTGCTAATCTAGCAAATGCTTCAGCTCTGCTAAATCAATTTTTAAATGAAGTAAACTGGGTAGGTTTTTATTTAATGGAAGACGAGGAGTTAGTGCTTGGACCTTTCCAGGGACTGCCGGCTTGCGTTCGTATTCCACTTGGAAAAGGCGTATGCGGTACAGCAGCTCAAAATCAAAAAACAGAGCGAATTGAAGATGTTCACGCCTTCCCTGGCCACATTGCATGTGATGCCGCTTCTCAATCTGAAATCGTTGTACCAATTGTAAAAGACGGTCAGCTTTTAGGTGTTCTTGATATTGACAGTCCAATCAAAAATCGCTTTGATGAAATCGATCAACAGTATCTTGAAGAATTCGTCAAAGAACTCACTTCTTTTCTTTAAATATGAATAAGCAAAAAAAAACCGCTGCAAATCAGCGGTTTTTGCTTATTAAACAAACGTTTGATTAGCCATCACCACCATTTTCTTAGGTTCTTTCTTCTCTTTTCATACTTCAAATGAATATATCCTTTCTTTTACATTCTTTTAATCTTCAATCTTCCTTGACTTTATACGAGGAAACACCTATAATAATCGTTGTGTGAAATATTGCAGCTTATACAATCTTCTTTATGTTTTTTCATTTTGTTCCTCATTAAAAGGTTGTTTTACAGAAGTAGCAATTCTTTTAAAAAGATGGTGTATCGTGTAACTCTCTGCTGCTAGAGCGATGGTACATGAAAACAAAATGAGCATATCGCTAGAATGTGTCTGTTTTTGTTTTGCATAAAATAAAAACACAAACAAGGAGGAGTCATCATGGCTCGTTATACAGGTCCAAGTTGGAAAATCTCTCGTCGCTTAGGTCTTTCTCTAAGTGGTACAGGTAAAGAATTAGAAAAACGCCCTTACGCTCCAGGTCCACACGGCCCAGGTCAACGTAAGAAAATTTCTGAGTACGGTTTACAATTACAAGAAAAGCAAAAATTACGCCACATGTATGGTGTAACTGAGCGTCAATTCCGTAACTTATTCGTTGCTGCTGGTAAATTAACTGGTAAGCACGGTGAGAACTTCATGATTCTTTTAGAAGCTCGTCTTGATAACTTAGTATACCGTATGGGTCTTGCACGCACTCGTCGTCAAGCTCGTCAATTAGTTAACCACGGTCACGTTTTAGTTGACGGTAAACGCGTTGACATCCCATCTTACCGTGTACAACCTGGTCAAGTGATCGGTGTTCGCGAAAAATCTCGCAACCTTTCAATCGTGAAAGAAGCGCTTGAAGTTAACAACTTCGTACCAGACTACTTAACAGTAGACGCTGAGAAATTAGAAGGTACATTCACTCGCTTACCTGAGCGTTCTGAATTATCTGCTGAAATCAACGAAGCACTAATCGTAGAGTTCTACTCTCGTTAATAGTAAAAAGCCGTTCCCTATGGAGCGGCTTTTTTACTGTCTTTATACAAAAAAAGGCCTTTCGGCCTTTTTTTATGCGTATTGAATAAGCGTATATTTTTTCTTGCCTCGACGAATTACTGTAAATTGACCTTCAATACGGTCTTCTGCTCCTACTGTTTTTTGCAAATCTTGCTCACGCTCACCGTTTAAGTAAATCGCACCGTTTGAAATATCTTCACGCGCTTGACGTTTAGAAGGAGAGATTTTACTTTCTACAAGTAAATCGATTAAACCAATATCTTCACCTGTATGCGTGTAAGAAGGAACATCCTTGAATCCTTGCTTAATTTCTTCTGCTGTTAACTCTGAAATACTTCCGTTAAATAAAGCTTGCGAAATACGAATGGCTTGCTCAAGAGCTTCTTCACCGTGTACAAGCGTAGTCATCGCCGCTGCTAGTGCTTTTTGTGCTTCGCGTTTTTCAGGCGCTTCTTTTGCAGATGCTGCTAATTCATTAATTTCTTCATGTGATAAGAATGTAAAGTATTTTAAATATTTTATAACATCACGATCATCTGTATTAATCCAGAACTGGTAGAATTCATACGGACTTGTTTTTTCAGCGTCTAACCAAATTGCTCCGCCTTCTGTTTTACCGAACTTCGTGCCGTCTGCTTTTGTTACAAGCGGAACTGTTAATCCAAATGCTTTTGCATCTTCTTCTGATTTACGAATTAATTCTAAGCCAGCTGTAATATTTCCCCATTGGTCGCTGCCGCCAATTTGAAGCTTACAGTTATACGTTTGGTATAAGTTCAAGAAATCATATGATTGTAAAATCATGTAGCTGAATTCCGTAAATGAGATGCCTGATTCGATACGAGATTGAACAGAATCCTTTGCCATCATGTAGTTAATACCAAAGTTTTTACCGATATCTCGTAGGAATGTAATAACATCTAACGTGCCAATCCAGTCATAGTTATTCGCAATAACCGCTGCATTTTCACCTTCTTCAAAATCTAAGAAGCGTGAAAGCTGACCTTTAATACGCTCACTAAACATAGCAACCGTTTCTTTTTCATTTAACGTACGCTCTGCTTTTTTACCGCTTGGATCTCCAATAAGACCCGTACCTCCACCAACTAATGCAATCGGTTGGTGTCCAGCTTGTTGAAAGCGACGCAAAATTAAAACAGGAAGCATGTGGCCGATGTGAAGGCTGTCGGCTGTTGGATCGAATCCACAGTACAAACGAACAGACTCTTTACTCAAAAGTTCATTTAAACCTTTTTCATCCGTTTGTTGATTAATGAGCCCTCGAAACTCAAGATCTTGTAAAATATCCATGTTATATTCTCTCCTTTATCTAATTGCTCGTTACAATTTGTTGAACAACATAAAAAACGCCCCTTCTTAAAAAAGAAGGGACGAAAATATCGCGGTACCACCCTATTTGGAAATAAATTATTTCCCACTTAAATGATGTAACGGTCTACCCGTCTTTTGCTACTGTAAGTTCACAAAAGATGCTCAAGGACGTATTTCATATTTGTCTATGTACTGATTTTCAGCAACCATCAGCTCTCTTAAACAGGGAGACAAGTATTACTTCTTCCTATCACTGCAGTTTATTTTATTTAAAAGTTTACACCCCACAATTATGAATGATTTCATTTTAAAATTCAAGTCCAAAAAAAAGTTCAAACAGCTGGCTGTTTGAACTTTATAAAAATCACTTATTTTCCCTACAAAGATTGAAACGTTTACTCCTTAGTCTTCCATCGTCGACAAATCGCCCGTTGGCAAATCTAATTCCCACGCTTTTAAAACGCGACGCATAATTTTACCGCTTCGTGTTTTAGGTAGCTTATCTTTAAACTCGATTTCACGTGGAGCTGCATGAGCAGCTAACCCTTTTTTCACAAATTGACGAATATCTTCAATCAGTTCATCTGAAGATTCATACCCATCTCTAAGTGCGATAAACGCTTTAATAATTTCCCCACGCACAGGATCAGGCTTACCAATGACACCCGCTTCTGCTACAGCAGGGTGTTCAACAAGCTTACTTTCTACTTCAAATGGACCAACTCGTTCTCCTGCGGTCATAATAACGTCATCAATTCGGCCTTGGAACCAAAAATAACCGTCTTCATCCATATACGCGGAATCACCTGATACGTACCAGTCGCCTGGCATAAAGTATGACTCATACTTTTCCTTGTTGTTCCAAATTGCATGCATCATAGATGGCCAGCCTTTTTTAATTGCTAAGTTACCCATTCGATAAGGTGGAAGCTCTTGTCCTTGATCGTCAACGATTGCTGCTTGTACACCCGGAATAGGTTTTCCCATAGATCCTGGTTTAATTTTCATAGACGGGTAATTACAAATCGTCTGACCTCCAGTTTCAGTCATCCACCACGTGTCATGAATACGTTTTTGGAAAACCTTCATTCCCCAGCGTACCACTTCAGGATTTAATGGTTCTCCCACGCTTAATACATGTCTGAGGCTGCTTAAATCATAGCGTTTAACTAAGTCATCGCCAGCACCCATTAGCATACGAAATGCTGTAGGCGCACTGTACCAAACCGTTACGCCAAAATCTTCAAGTGCTTGATACCATGCATCTGGACTAAAGCGTCCTCCTACAATCACATTTGTTGCTCCAGCAAGCCAAGGACCAAAAATTCCGTAGGAAGTTCCCGTTACCCAACCCGGATCTGCTGTACACCAATACACATCGTCATCTTTTAAGTCGAGCACCCACTTAGCAGTTTGATAATGCTGAAGCATTGCATTATGAACGTGAAGCACCCCTTTTGGTTTTCCAGTTGAACCTGATGTATAATGAAGCAGCATACCATCTGTTCTATCTACCCACTCAATCTCCACCTCTTTATTCGCCGCTTCTAATCGCTTCAGAAAATCTAGTTGAATGCCTTCTTCTGCTACATTTTCCCCTACAAGGAGAATGTGTTTTAAAGCTGGCAAATCCTTCACCGGAACGCGGCTCAGCAGTTCAGGCGTTGTAATTAACACTTTTGCATCACTGTCTTGCAAACGATCTTTTACTGCACCTTCCATGAATGCTTCAAACAAAGGACCAACAATAGCGCCAAGCTTCACCGCGCCTAACAATGCAAAATAAAGTTCCGGAGAGCGAGGCATAAAGATAAACACACGATCTCCCTTCTCTACGTCTGCTTGTTTTAGCACGTTTGCGGCTTTGTTTGACCATTCTTTCATTTCTTTGAATGTATATTTTTCATTGCGCTGCGCATCTCGATAATAAAGCGCAACTTTATTTTTACGCGTAGAGTTTGCGTGCTTATCAATTGCTTCATAAGCTGCATTTAATTTACCTGTTTCATGCCATGAAAATTCCTTCTCCACTTGTGACCAGTCAAAGGTTTGATACGTTTTATCGTAGTCCTGTAAGTTGTATACCCCTTCAATTACAGGAAGCGCTTCCACCTTCATCACAAACTCCCCCTTATGTATAAAATTTACAAACCTATTATATAACAAAAATAGACTTTTCACAATTTTATAAAAATTATTTGTCGGAATTGGGATAATAGTCTCCCTTGTTATATGACAACCTTTGTTATATAAGTGTCGAATTAACAAGAATCTCTTTTAATTTCCTATTCTATGTTTTTGAAAAAACTCCTTTTCTTTTATTTAATTTTTTGAAAACGCTTTAATGTAGAGTTTTTTTTGTATTATAATACAGATAAGACTGCTTGAAGGTGGTGATTCATGTGAAACATTCCCAAACATACAATATGAAAGAACTAAAAACAGCGGTTGGAGCAATTGTTATTGAAGGACCTGTCTCCTCACAAACCTTGCAACAACTTGATTTTCATGAGCAACTAACGGCCTTTCGTCCACCTGAACAGCAAAAAGAAGCATTGATCGAGATTGCCAACTTGCCTGAAGGTAGAATCATTATTGCTCGTCATCATCATACAATCATTGGTTATGTCACCTTTTTATATCCCGATCCTCTAGAACGATGGTCGGAAGGAAATATGGAGAATTTAATCGAATTAGGAGCTATAGAGGTAGCTGCCCCGTTTCGCAGCTACGCTGTTGGCAAAAACTTGCTTATCGTATCTATGATGGATGATGCAATGGAAGATTATATTGTCATTACGACAGAATACTACTGGCATTGGGATTTAAAAGGAACAGGGCTAAATGTGTGGGATTACCGCAAAATTATGGAGAAAATGATGAATAAAGGCGGACTGACGTGGTTTGCCACAGATGATCCGGAGATTAGCTCCCACCCTGCTAATTGTTTGATGGTAAGAATCGGGAGCAGAGTCCCTCAAGAAAGCATACAAGAATTTGATAGCCTGCGCTTTCGAAATCGCTTTATGTATTGAGCTGACCTTTAAGAAAAGGAGCTGTGTCTGATGATTGTTGAAGAGATGATGAAAACCGATCTCGTTACCTTAACCCCCGACCATACGATTGCTGAAGCTATGAAACTTTTAGATACACATAAGATTAGACATATTCCTATCGTTAATGACCTTCATCACGTAGTTGGCATCATTTCTGATCGAGACGTAAGAGATGCAAGTCCATCTATTTTAGATAATACTTATACATCTGCTCTTCTATCCGAACCCGTGCGGATGATTATGAAAACAGAAGTCATTACAGCTCACCCTCTTGATTTTGTTGAAGAAATTGCAAGCATTTTTTATGAACACCAAATCGGTTGTATTCCCGTCACAAAAAACAAGCGGTTAGTAGGAGTTGTTACCGAAAGAGATCTACTACATACGTTTATTCAGCTTACCGGCACTAATAAGCCAGGTTCACAAATTGAAATAAAAGTAGAAAATAAGGCTGGCGTGCTCGCTGAAGTTACATCCCTCTTTGGTTCAAAGAGAACAAACATCTTAAGCGTACTTGTCTACCCTGATGTAGATGAACGATATAAAATCCTTGTGCTTCGCATTCAAGCTATTAATCCATTGATTAGTATAAATACATTAAAAGAAAACGGCTATGAGGTGCTATGGCCTAAATTACCGGAGATGACGTAATGACTAGTAATGCTGTATTTATTTATTCAGATGATATTCTTTCGTACAAATTCAGCAATAATCATCCGTTTAACCAGCTTCGTGTTCAACTAACATATGAACTGTTACGGGAATTTGGCGCTTTAGGCAATCAAGATATTGTATTACCGCGGATGGCATCTGATGAAGAACTTCAGCTTGTCCATGATACTAGCTATATTCAAGCGGTAAAATTAGCAGGAAGCGGCGAGCTTTCTGTTGAAAAAGCAGCAGATTTTGGTCTTGGAACAGAAGATACACCTATGTTTCCCAACATGCATGAAGCCAGTGCGTTTTTAGTTGGGGGTACACTTACGGCTGTAGATTATGTGATGACTGGAAAAGCTAAGCATGCTCTAAATTTAGGAGGAGGATTGCACCACGGCTTTCGAGGAAAAGCTTCCGGCTTCTGTATTTATAACGATAGCGCGGTAGCCATCAAATATATGCAGCAAAAGTACAACGCGCGCGTCCTCTATGTCGATACAGATGCTCACCATGGTGACGGCGTGCAATGGACATTTTATGACGATCCTTCCGTTTGTACTCTTTCCATTCATGAAACGGGACGCTACTTGTTTCCAGGCACGGGAAACGTTAACGAACGCGGGCACAGTGAAGGCTATGGTTATTCATTTAATGTGCCTGTTGATGCTTATACGGAAGATGAGTCTTGGCTCGACGTTTATAAGACCTCTTTAAAAGAAGTAGCTGCTTTTTTTAAACCAGATGTTATCTTGACACAAAATGGAGCCGATTCTCATTATTACGATCCGCTCACTCATTTATGCGGCACCACGAAAATATACCGTGAGATTCCTAAAATTGCTCATGAAATTGCCCATGAATACTGTCAGGGAAGATGGATTGCGGTTGGCGGAGGAGGTTATGATATTTGGCGGGTTGTTCCTCGGGCTTGGTCATTCATTTGGCTTGAAATGATTGAACGAAAGGCAGAAGGCATGCTTCCTCTATCATGGCTTGAAAAATGGACAAAAGTATCGCCTCACCCCATTTGCACGCAGTGGGATGATGAACCTAATATCTATCAGCCAATTCCAAGAAAACCAGAAATAACAGAAAAAAACGCTCAAACTCTTGAGCGCGCTCTTTATCCTATTCGTTCTCATACATCTCATTCTTAAAAAAAGGCTATACAAACGTATGGCCTTTTTCACTGTGCTTCGGGATCTGAAATAATAATTTCGACGCGTCTATTTTTTTGTAAATTGTCATTAGACGTGTTCGGAACAAGCGGCTTTGTATCTCCGTATCCAAGTGCTTCAAAGCGGTTAGCAGAAAGAGAAAAGTGGTTCGTTAAATAACGTATGACGCCGCTGGCACGCGCTGCCGATAGTTCCCAATTAGATGGATAACGATAGGTGTGAATAGGTCGATTATCGGTATGACCTTCTACTTTAATATCATTTGGAATAGTACTGAATAACCTTCCTAATTCATCCAGGAAAGGGGTGCCTTTCTTCAAAATGTCTGCCTGTCCTGTTTCAAACAGCACCTGTTCTTGTAAAATAAGCACAACTCCGCGTTCATCTCGCTTAGCAGTAATAACATTCTGAAGCTTATTTTCCTTCAGGTAATTTTGCACTTTCGCTAAAATGTTATCCAGCTTTTGAGACTGCTGGCTCTTTTCTACAGAAGCTAATGAGCCACCGCTTGTAAGCGAATTGACAACGGTCTGAAACTTTTGATTATCAACGCTAGACATTGAAAATAGTAAAATAAAAAAAACTAATATTAACGTCACCAAATCAGCAAATGTTACCATCCATTTTGGCGACTGTGCCGAATACCTTTTTCTTCTACGCTTCACGAACGTGTTCTCTCTTTTCTTCCAGCTTTCGTTTTTCAACAGGGGCAAATACTTTTAGCTTTGCTTGCACAAAGCGAGAATTTTGCCCCGCCTGCAAGCCGATGACACCTTCAATAATCACTTCTTTAACAAAAAGCTCATGCTCCGTTTTACCAGCTAATTTAGCTGCGATTGGCTGAAAAAACAAGTTTGAAAGCAGCGCCCCGTAGAAAGTCGTTAAAAGAGCAATTGCCATGTTAGGCCCAAGCGATGAAGGGGTATTAAGGCTTTTAAGCATTAGCACTAGCCCAACGAGCGTCCCAATCATTCCCCAAGCGGGGGCATAATCGCCTGCTTTTTCAAACATACTTCTACCTCTCGTATGTCTTTCTTCTACTGCAGCTATTTCAGCTTCAAGCAGCTCTCGAATCATTTCTGGTTCTACTCCATCAATGGCTAGCAAAATACCTTTTTTCACAAATGAATCATCGATTTGTTCAAGCTCTGCTTCTAGCGATAGAAGCCCTTCTCGACGCGCTTTTTCCGATAAATGTACAAATGTTCCTACAATTTCTTCTACGTTTATTTCTTTCGATTGAAACGCTTGTGTCCCTACTCTTCCCATATTTTTTAATTGTTTTAACGGAAAGCTCACGCACAGCGTACCAAAAACGCCTCCCAGTACAATTAAAATCGATGGCACATCAATAAAAGCTAAAAAACCGCTCATTCCTCCACTTGAAATAACCCCAAACACAACCATAGAGATACCAATTAGTATCCCTATAGGTGTGAGCATATCAATTTTTTTCATATTCTATCTCCCCGTGTCTGAACTTTGGATTCGTTCTTATTCATTCACAGGTATTATTTTGTTGATTGTCTGAACTCGATGCGGTGAGGAAGCTGTACAATGCTGCTGTCTACCGTTTCTTTGTTCATGTATTTCGTTAAGAGACGCATCGCTACTGCACCAATATCATACATTGGCTGTACAACAGATGTTAACTGAGGACGAACCATTGTTGAAAGTCTTGTGTTATCAAAACCGATAACTTCTAGATCGTTTGGTACATTCAACCCGCGATCTTGTGCCCCGTGAATAACGCCTAATGCCATTTCATCCGTTCCAACGAAAATAGCAGTTGGCTTTTCATCTTCTTCTAATAGTTTTTCAACTGCTTCAATACCTGAATCGTACGTGTAGTCTCCTTCTACAATATAAGAATCGCGTACAGGCAATCCGCTTTCAGTAAGAGCACGCTTGTACCCTTTTACTTTTTTCGCATGATTGATCGGTTCTTCTAGCGTACCTGAAACGAATGCAATATTTTTATGACCGCTGTCAATTAGTGATTGCACTGCATCAAAAGCTGCTTGTTCATAATCAATAGTTACAGATGGGATTTGGTTAGTTGATTCGATTGATGCTGCAAGTACAACTGGAACCGGTGATTTTTTTAACTCTTCTACGTGTTCTTCCGTTACATTCCCACTCATGAAGATGATTCCGTCTACTTGTTTACCAAGCATGTTATTTAAAAGATGAAGTTCTTTATCTTGATTTTGGTCGGAGTTACTTAAGATGATATTATACTTGTACATTGTTGCAATATCTTCGATTCCACGCGCTAACTCTGCATAGAAAATATTTGAAATATCAGGAATGATAACTCCTACTGTCGTTGTTTTCTTACTGGCTAATCCACGCGCTACTGCGTTCGGACGATAGCCTAGTCTTTCAATTGTTTCTAATACTTTTTTTCTAGTTGATGGTTTTACATTTGGATTTCCGTTTACCACACGAGAAACCGTTGCCATCGACACGCTTGCTTCCCTTGCTACATCATAAATTGTTACGTTCACAACAAACACTCCTTATCGAAAAACATTTCGTTTATTTTATCCTTATTTCATTTCTTGTATTTACGTATATAAATCCATCTTCCTTTATAGAATGGCTATTTCTAGCTCCTTCACTCTTACATACAGCTTAGATACCCTGTATGCATCTAAATCATTCCTGTTATGCCCTTATTATTACGTGTGCAAAGACAATTTTACCAGTTTATATGTAACAATGTAAAAGACGATGTATAGTAAGTAAATAAAAAAAGTGAATCGCGAATTTATATCATATGCACTCACAGAATGATAGCGAATATCTGTAACTACTATACGATACTATGTGCTTCACCGCAACGTATTTACCGCCTTTTTCCGACAAGTTTCACGAGAATTTCATAAATTCTTGTTTTTTGGATTTGCACTTATTCTTTCCTATTTTGACAAAAGTTATCGACTGTTTTCAAAATACGTGATAATTTCGCTTATCTTTATTATAACGAAAGGCAAACAAGCTTGAAACCATTAAGTGCCTCAAACTTGTCATAAAAGTATACGAATTTTTCTTTTTTACGTTTTTTTATAAATTTAAGTTACATATAGGTTTTAGCTGCTTCATAAATTCTGTAAATTGTGGAATATCCATTTGCTGAGCTGAGTCAGAAAGTGCTACCGCCGGATCTGGATGAACTTCTGCCATAATTCCATCCGCACCAATGGCAAGAGCCGCTTTAGCCGTTGGAACAAGCAAATCTCGTCTTCCTGTTGAATGCGTGACGTCGACTAAAACAGGTAAATGAGTTTCTTGTTTTAAAATGGGAACGGCTGAAATATCCAGCGTATTTCGCGTTGCTCGCTCATACGTACGAATTCCTCGTTCACACAAAATCAGCTGATCATTTCCTTTTGATACAATGTATTCAGCAGCATTAATAAACTCATCAATCGTAGCGGCTAAGCCCCGCTTTAATAAGACAGGCTTCTTCACCGCACCCGCTTCTTTTAACAGCTCAAAATTTTGCATATTACGAGCACCAATTTGAATCACATCTACGTATTCTACAGCCGTTTCAATATCAGCGGGGTCGACAATTTCACTAATAACGGCTAAATCATATTCGTCAGCTACTCTTTTTAAAATTTGCAGTCCTTCTAAGCCGAGGCCTTGAAAATCATAAGGAGATGTTCTTGGCTTGTAGGCTCCGCCTCTAAGCATCCGCACACCCTGCTGCTTTACGGCATTTGCTACGGCTGCTACTTGCTCATAGCTTTCAACGGAACAAGGTCCTGCTACAAAACGCTGAAGTCCGTCACCAATTGTTTCTCCTTTTACCGTAACGATTGTATTTTCCTGCTTCTTTTTACGGGATACAAGAAGTGCTTTACGATGATCATCTTCTTGAAGCTCTAAATGAGCTTTGAAAATCTCTTTGAAAATATGTTGAAGCGTAGATGTTTGAAACGGTCCTTCATTCTTGCTTAAAATCGCATCAAGCATTGCTCGTTCACGAACAGGGTCAAACCGTTTGGTTGACTGCATTCCTTTTAATTTTCCTATTTCTTGAACAAGCTCGCCTCGCTCATTAATAAGCTTTAACAGTTTCATATTTACTTCGTCAATTTGAGATCGCAAATGCTGAAGATCTGAATTCGTCATGTACGTCCACCCTTTCACTGATTTTAAAAAATCCGTTTAGCAGGGTTACTACATAAGATGATAGGTGATGGAGGATATATGTAAGGGGCTTCTCTGCTTTTATGTGCTAAACTACATCTATTGTACGAAAAAGTGGATGAAACCGCAATCAGCTTACAAAAAAAACCGAACGATTAATCGTTCGGATCTTCCTTCACCTAAACTGCTTTTGTACCAGCCTCTTTCAATTAATGAGCTACATTTTTCGCTAATTCTTCTTCGTTAATGTTCCAGTGAGAAGCGTGCCACTTCACTTTTCCATCTTCAAACAGAAGCGCTTGAGGTGATTCATGCTTCACTTCATACGTTTCAGCAATATAGTTGGATACGTCTCGTGAATCTTGCACATGAAGATAATAAGAAGGAATGTCTTCATGACTAGAAGCAAACGCTGAAAATGCCTCATGACCAGCTGCACTAATTGGACACGTCGTGCTGTGCTTTAAAAATAAAAAGCGATGGTTTTCCTTAATAACTTGTTCGAACTCTTCAACTGTTGAAATCTTTTTCATTTTTTTCACCCTTTCTGTACTTACTCTTAAGTTTACATGGTTTGACCGTTTCCATACAAAAAGAGTGCTCAGCTTTATGTATAATGCTAATGAATTTATTTATAAGGTGAAGTTATTTTCAGCATAGAAAGAAAAGAACTTGTTAAATTAAAATCCCTCTGATGAAACTAACATTTACTTGCCGTTCAACCTAAATTACATACAAAAAAAGCGTTCACCCTATAGGTTAAACGCTTTTGATTCTTTATTATGGTCGTGGCACTGTGCTTTCCACTTCATCTAATGCTTTTTGAGCTTCTGTTAGCTTCTGTTGAACGTCTTCGTTGCTTTGAGACTCCACTTCATCAGCAAGCACTTCTAAGCTCGTTGGAGGTAATGCTTCGTGTTCAGGATCTACTTTACGGAAGTTTTTCACTTTGTCCACTACTTGTGAAGATTGCTCAGATAATGTTTGTGATAAACCAGCTGTTTTTTCTTTAGCCGTTTGAGCAAACCCTTGTCCTTTTTCAACAGCGCTGTTTTTCGCTTGCTCTGTTTTTAAACGAACGTAAGCTGCCTGCTCATTTAAATCCGAACGGAACTCTTTACCTGATTTTGGAGCAAGTAATAATGCCGTTGCAGCTCCTACAACTCCTCCAATCACTGTTCCTACTAAAAAGCCTTTATTTGAAGTGTTGTTTGGTTTATTTGGTTTGTTTGACATATGCGTCTCCTCCTTTAAAGTTCATCCTTATGAAAATGAGCGTGAGCGTTGAACCGATTTTTCTTTTACTTCAACAGGTACAGGCTCCGCGTCAATTTTTTTCTGTTTTCTTAATTTTATACGTTCCCATACGTCTAATGCAACATTGCTCCATTGAACGACTTGAGCAACAGTTTCTTTATTTTCTTCTACTTTCTCTGAAACGCTTGATGATACGCTTTTAATCGACTTATTTAGGTCTTGGATTGAGTCACCTACGCCTTTAACAGAATCCACGACTGTGTTCAGCGCTTCGGATTTACGCTGAATATCTTCAGCTAACAGATTAGTCTTATGTAAAAGTGCAGTTGTTTCAGCTGTGATTCCTGTCATTTGCTTTTCTACACCGTCTAAAGTACCTGCCACTGAATTTAATGTGTGCTGAACGGATTTCAATGTTTTTGACACGGAAACCACCAGGTAAAAAATCGCAATGGCAACAATAGCAGCGCTTAAATAAAGAATAATAACCATCTGTGCAAGGCACCTCCTATTTTCATCTCTCTTGTTATAACTACTTTCCCAATTTTATAAACAATTAAACCTTCTATTCCCTATAGACTCTTTAACTTTACCATATTCTCTCTGCATTTATTCATAAAAAGGGAAGATTCCTACATTATTTCGCGATATATGAGTTATTTCCCTTCCTAAAGAAAAAAAGGATTTTAAAGCATAAAAACAAACAAAATAAGCTCAGTGGGGTACAATAGAAAGTGAATCATCAATCATTGTTATTTTAAGGAGGCACTATTTATGAAAGACCCTAGAATTGCAACATTAGCTAAAAATTTAATTAATTATTCTGTTCGCCTTCAAAAAGGAGAAAAAGTATTAATCGAAAACTTTGGACTTCAGCGCGAGCTTGTGACAGCACTTGTAGATGAAGCGTACAAGGCCGGTGGCTACCCGTTTGTACTGCTAAAAGATCATTCGGTAGACCGAGCTCTTTTAAACGGTGCACAAGAAGAGCAGTACAATATGATGGCAGACTTCGAAGCAAATGTGATGAAAGAAATGGATGCTTATATTGGCTTACGTTCTGGTTCAAACATTTTTGAACAATCAGATGTTCCGGCAGATAAAATGAAAATCCAAGGGAATACGATCGGTAAAAAAGTACATAGAGAAATTCGCGTTCCAAAAACAAAATGGGTCGTTCTTCGCTACCCAAACGATTCAATGGCGCAGCTTGCTAAAATGAGTACAGAAGCATTTGAAGATTTTTATTTTGATGTATGCAACTTAGACTATGGCAAAATGAGCAAAGCGATGGATGCTTTGGTTGAGCTCATGAACCGTACGGACAAAGTGCGTTTAACGGGTGAGAATACAGACTTAACGTTCTCTATTAAAGATATTCCTGCAGTGAAGTGTGCCGGAGAAATGAATATTCCGGACGGTGAAGTATACACGGCTCCTGTACGTGATTCTGTAAACGGAACAATTTCTTACAACACTCCTTCTAACTATCAAGGCTTTACGTTTGAGAATGTATCCTTAACATTTAAAAACGGTAAGATTGTTGAAGCAACCGCTAATGATACAGAACGCATCAACGGCATTTTTGATACAGATGAAGGCGCACGTTTTGTTGGCGAATTTGCGATTGGCGTAAATCCGTATATTCAACATCCAATGCAAGACATTTTATTTGATGAAAAAATTGACGGAAGCTTCCACTTCACTCCTGGCGAGTGCTACGAAGATGCGTATAACGGAAACAAGTCAAATATTCACTGGGATATGGTGATGATTCAGCGCCCAGAATACGGTGGCGGTGAGATTTATTTCGATGACGTGTTGATTCGTAAAGACGGGCTATTTGTCATTGAAGAATTAAAAGCGTTAAACCCTGAAAATTTAAAATGAGTTTTGAAATAAAAAAAAGGCACTCAGGAGAGTGCCTTTTTTTTATGATACGGTTTGCTGATATAGTTTTTCAAACTTTTGAATGTCTCCAGCACCCATAAATACTAATACAGCTTCATTATGGTCTTTTAACGATTCAATTGTTTCTTCATTAATTAATTCAGCTCCGCTGATTTTGCTTCGTAGATCTTCAATTGATAATTTACCTTGATGCTCACGGGCTGATCCAAAAATGTCACATAGATATACTTTATCAGCGTGCTGTAAGCTTGCTGCAAAGTCCTCTAAGAACGTTTGTGTACGCGTAAACGTATGCGGTTGGAAAACAGCCACAACTTCACGGTTTGGATACTTTTGACGAGCAGCTGAAATCGTTGCATTAATTTCCGTTGGATGGTGTGCATAATCATCGATTAGCACTTGTTTGCCAACGTTCTTTTCGCTGAAACGACGCTTTACACCTTGATATGTTTTAAAACGCTCTTGCAGCACAGCAACGTCAATTTCTTCATAATGACAAAGTGCAATAACGGAAAGTGCATTTAAGATGTTATGGTCGCCATACCCTGGAATCTCAAATGATGCGTGGAATGTATTTCGAACGAACACGTCAAATGTTGTGCCTGTTGTGCTTTTTACGATATTACGTGCTTGGAAATCATTTTCTTCGCCTAATCCGTAATAAAGAACAGGTACCTTCGCTTGAATTTGCTGCAGATGTTCATCGTCTCCACAGGCAATAATTCCTTTTTTGACTTGAAGTGCCATCTCTTGGAACGCGCTGAATACATCATCGATATTGGCAAAATAATCAGGGTGATCAAAATCAATATTCGTCATAATTGCATAGTCTGGCGTATAAGATAAGAAGTGGCGGCGATACTCACATGCCTCAAACGCAAAATACTTGCTGTCTTTTACACCTTTACCCGTACCGTCTCCAATTAAATATGAAGTAGGTTCAGCTCCTTGAATCACATGCGCTAACATACCCGTTGTGGATGTTTTTCCGTGTGCTCCTGTTACGGCTACACTCGTATACTGTTTCATAAAGTCACCTAAGAAACGGTGATAGCGTACAAGCTTGACTCCTTCTTTTGAAGCTGCTTCTGCAATTTCTTCATGCGTATCAGGAAAAGCATTTCCTGCAATTACAGTCATGCCGTCTTTAATATTATTTTTATCAAATGGTAAAACAGGAATTCCCTGCTGTTCTAGTGCTTTTTGCGTAAAAATTTCTTTTTCAATATCCGATCCTTGAACTTGAAAGCCCATATCGTTTAGGATTTGCGCAAGCGCACTCATTCCTGTTCCTTTAATACCTACAAAATGGTAAACTGTCATATAAAGAACCTCCAACATTCGTCTATCTGTAAGACAGTATATGACGGTTATCTAGAATTGCTCTTACAAACGTATATAAATGTCGTTTGATTGCTGATTTCACGATAACATTCGTACATTATATCACTTCTTATAACATAACTCCATGACTCCATTTCTACTCTCTTCCCTTGCGAAACGGCCTTTTATTTTGGCTTCATCACATAGTATATAGCCTGCTGTTTTAAAAACGATCGCCATGTCATTGCATTTTTTTTGTCATTATATTGGGTTACTAACTGTTCAATGCGTTGTTTATGTCCTAAAAAGAAAGAGTCAATTAACACGTCATATCCGATTGATTTTATTTTTCGAATCCAAATTACTTGTTGTTCCTCTAAATTTGCAAATCTTCCTCTTACATCTTTGATGATAACCTGCTCATTTGTCAATGGGGTATATCCTTTTAAGAAAAACGAATTAGGTACTTTAGACACAATAATTGGCTCTAGTACACTCGTCAAAAAAAAGGCTCCTTGAATTAAAAACGACTCTGTTTTCTGCTTCGCCTGATCAGCTAAAAACAGCTGCAGCAGGGTTTTCCCCTGAATGGTTACATATTCAAATGCAAACCACTGAAAAAATAATTGTTCATGGGAATCAGATAGAGCCGCCTCATGAGGCAAGTTTACTAACTCTTTAAATAGATGTGAAGCCCGCACTTTTTCTCGTATATTCGTATAGCGGTTCACAAAAAAGAAATATTGATTGTAAAAGTCGCAAATAGCATTATCAGACTGAAGCTGCTTTTGTTCACGAATTTCATTAAAGTTAATCAGTTCATGATTTTCTTCTGTCATTACTCTTCACTCGTACTCTAATTATTTTGGTTTGTCCTCTTTAAACGCCTTCAGCTCATATGTTTCAGCTGGTGAGAAATGATAGCAAACTATCACATGCTAAAAAAGCAAAACACACATTATCCTTACATATAGTAAATCATTTTACTAGTTCTGACAAACCTTTTCCTTTTTTTCCTGATGGATTTCTTCCAAAATCCCTACTCAAATTCTGTATAGACGAACTTAAAGCAGGAAAAAAAGAGGCGGCGGATACAGTGACAGAGCGTTAGCTCACATAAAGCTGTATCCTGCTGATTTTGCATAGCCTCTTTTTTTAACCTACATGCAGAAAAACAGCTTAAAATGTAGAAGTGGCTGTTTGACTTTCCATTTCCTGAAGCTCGTTTTCGGTAATGAGCACATCTCTCGGCTTGCTTCCTCTTGCTTCTGAAATAATTCCTTGCTGCTCCATCATATCAATTAGGCGCGCTGCGCGATTGTACCCCATTCTGAAGCGTCTTTGCAGACTGGAAGTAGATGCACCGCCTTGGTCTAGCACAAACTCGCATGCTTCATAGAAAAGCTCATCTTCTTCATTTGAAGCAAAGCTTTGCTGCTTTTTCAACAAATCTTCTTGATCAAATAAGTATGTTGGCTTCATTTGCTTTTTGACATGATCTACAACGCGATCAATTTCTTCATCTGAAACAAAGTTCCCTTGAATTCGAACGCTTTTAGAAGATCCGTTTTCAAGAAGCAGCATATCACCTTTACCTAATAGCTTCTCTGCTCCTCCTGTGTCGATAATTGTACGTGAATCAACTTGCGAAGAAACAGAAAATGCGATACGCGTTGGCACATTTGCTTTAATTAAGCCTGTAATAACATCTACGGAAGGACGCTGCGTTGCAAGCAATAAGTGAATGCCACACGCTCTTGCCTTTTGTGCAATACGGCAAATAGCTTCCTCTACTTCCCCTGGAGATACCATCATCAAGTCGGCAAGTTCATCAATAATAATAACTAGATACGGCAGCTCCCCGCTTTTTTCATTATGTTCTTTTACACGTTCGTTGTATTTTGTAATATCACGTACGCCCGCATGTGCAAACAGTTCGTAACGGCGCTCCATTTCCTCTACTGCCCACTTTAAAGCTGTAGTAGCTGCTTTCGCATCCGTGATAACCGGGCTGACTAAATGCGGAATGCCGTTGTAAGGAGCTAGCTCAACCATTTTAGGGTCAATTAACATAAGCTTGACTTCGTGTGGCGCAGCTTTATAAAGCAAGCTGACGATAATGGTATTAATACACACACTTTTACCAGACCCCGTCGCTCCAGCAATTAAACCGTGAGGCATTTTGTTCAAGTCAGTCACAACCGGCGTTCCTGAAATATCTAACCCTAACGCCACCGTTAAAGGAGAGTTATCTTTTCTAAAAGAAGGATGCCTCAAAATTTCGCGAATTAACACCGGCTTACTTTGACGATTTGGCACTTCAATTCCAATCGTATTTTTCCCTGGAATTGGCGCTTCAATTCGAATATCACGCGCGGCTAGGCTCAGTTTAATATCATCTGTTAAATTCGTAATTTTGTTCACTTTCACACCGGGCTCAGGATGTACTTCAAATCTGGTTACGGTAGGACCTTGCGTGACGTTTACGACCTTAGCTCGAACGTTAAAGTTTTTTAATGTCATATCCAAAAGCTCACGCTGCTCATCCGCCCATTGATTATCTTCTTCAATAGCAGCTGGAGGAATGTTAAGCAAGTTCATTCCAGGAAATGTATAAGGAGAAGAAGCTTTTACATTTACAGGTTCTTCAGATTTTAATGAAGCCTGCGGAACCGCTTCTTCGGTTTTTTCACCGTGAACTTCTTCTTGCCTACTTACTTCCGTTTTTTTTTGCAGAGCTTCTGCCTTCGGCGTTTGGTATGAACCTTGGGACGGCTGACTTTTTTCTCGAGCGCTGTTATCCATCTTTGTGCGGTCTTTTTTCAGCATCATTACGTTAAAAGGCACTAATCGCTTACCGCGAGCTCGTTCAGCATTCCCTGGCTGTTCTGCAGGTACAAGAGGTTCTACAGCTGACTCTTGCTGTACTTGTCCTTGTAACTCTTGACTTTCTTGCATCCTGCTCTCTTCCTCTTTTATCACTGAATTTTCAAGCTCTCGGTGCACAACAGCGGATACCGCTTCTGGTTGCCATTCATCAGCTGCGGGTTGCGATGGATGTAAACTTTCAGAATTCAGCTCATGTTCTGCTTCAACATGAACACTGTTTGTTGGCTCTTCTAGAATGACGTGACTTTCTTTTTCAGCGGCTGGAACTTCTTCTCTCTTTCTAGGCTTTAGTGCTTCTACTTCTTCTGCTTCTGCTTGTAAAAACGCTGGGCTTTCTTCCATCAACGTTTCTGCTTCTGCCTCTTCAGCTTCATTTCCGATCTCTTGTTGGAAAGAAACGGATGATTCAAACGGAGGCGTTTCCTTTGAAATTGGAGCCTCTTCAGCTACTGCTGTTTCTTCCGCCAAATCCCAGTCGGTAGCTTTCTCTTTTGCCACTAACGGTTCGACCGCATGTGATTCTTCAAAAGTTGGAACCTCTTCCTGTTCTTTTACGGCTACTGAAGAACTTGGCTTTTCTTCAGGAAATGATATCTTCTCTTTTTGATTTTCCTCATATTGCTTCCACTGAGCAAAACGCTGAGAAGACAGTTGCATCATTTCTTCCGTTTCTTGAATCTGGGCTTCTTCCGCTATAGGCTTAGAAACTGGTTTTCTTAACGGCTCTACAACAGACGTATTCATCGCTCGTCGGTAAATTTCATCTTCAAACGCTGCTTTTGATAACTGTGTACTCGGAAGCTCATATTCTACTACTTCCTCACTTCCGTTTTGTACAACATTAGAAGGCCGCTTATTAAACCCATAAACAGGTGAAGGGATTTCAGTCGGACGGAACGGACGTTTTCTTACTTGCGGAATCGCTTCTTTCTTTTCAGATACCGCTTTTAACGGCTGAGATACTGACTTAGGCTGCGTTAGCGCCGACTTGCGAACAGGCTCTTGATAAAACGGAGCCGGTGCCTTTTTTGCTACAGGCCTTGGTTCATTTTTAGGAGCTGCTGCCTTTTTTGCTTCTCCCGTATCATCAATTAAAGGGAAACGAAACGTTCCTTTTGGGTATTGATAAGCTACTTTTGTATGAACATCTTGCTGCTCTTCACTGTAATTCCGCTTTTGCGTTCTGGCCGAGTGTGGAACAGAAGGTTTTGGCGCTGCTTTCATCACTGGCTTTTGATGAACTGACTGCATTTGTTTAGGCTTAGTAGCCTTCTTTTTAGGAATTGTTTTTTCTCTATTTAAAGGGTATTCTTCCGTTGTATTTCCATGTTCGTCTACAACGATTTCTTTCACTTCGTATCCTAGTAAATAATCCATTACTTTTCGTACAAAACCCATTTTTATCACTCTTTCTATCAGACTATCTTACTTCGTTTAGCCTCTTATATCGCAGTGCTGCGACATCTACAAAAAGCTATCCATGCATCCTTTATTTACCTTTGGCCTCAAAGTATTCTCTGAGATGGATATATATACTATCTTTTCATTTATCATTCTATCACGTATGCTTGAACTCTTACTATAAAATCTACTATTTTGCTTCCCTTATTTATACAGTAAAATTCCTCTTTGCAAAAATATTTTTTCATGTTTAATTAGCACTCATAATTAAACGCGAAAAAAGCCACTAGTCTAGACTAGTGGCTTTTAATTTTATCAAACCTTTTTAAGAATTGACAATTGCTTTTCAGCAACTGTAACGCTTTGAAATATACGTGTAAAAAAACATCCTGCTTTTGCCCTATAAATTAGTATCACACTCTGCTTTTATGCTTGAAAAGGCTGACCTACTTCATATTTGTCTTCAAGTACTAAAATCCCTTTTTCTTGAGGAGCGTTCGGAAGCGCCAGCTCTTTAGCAGAGCAAATCATGCCTGAAGAAGGTACACCGCGCAGCTCTGCATCTTTAATGATCATACCGCTTGGCATAACCGCTCCTACTTTTGCTACGACGACTTTTTGACCTGCGTCTACATTTGGTGCTCCACATACAATTTGAAGTGTTTCTGTGCCAACATCTACTTTACAGATGTTTAGCTTATCTGCATTTGGATGCTTTTCTTTTTCTTGAACATATCCAACTACAAACTTAGGAGATAAATCCACTTCAAGTTTACCTTCAAAACCGCTTTCGCTAAGTACACGATTTACTTCTTCCACCATTTCTTCTGTTAATTCAAGAGAACCATTTCCCTCTACTTTTAACTTAGAAGAAGCATGAAAGATGTTATAGCCAGCCGTTGTATTTGATTTTTGATCAAAGATACGCACAACGTCGCTTTTTGTTTCAAACGTGCGATTTTCAATTGCAATATCTTCTAGCTTGACGATTAACGTATCGCCGATACCTTCTTTATTATAAAAAAGATTCATAATTAGTCCCGTCCTTTACTGCGATTTTTTCCTAGAATAAAAATAGGTTCTAGCTCACCGTTTTCGTATAAAAATGAAAGAGCTGTGATGGGTACACGTCCACTTGCAAAAAAGCTCATGGTCATTTGCGCAAGAATATCATAACCCGTTTCGTTTTGGATATCAGCTAGAATCAGCACATCTTGATGAGGTACTGCTACAGCCATTGTGCCCGAAACACTAGAAGCAAAATCTTGCAAAAATGCCTCGTTAAGAATTCGGCTTGCATCGTATCCATCGTTCTGATTTACAAAATAAAAGTCATTGCCTGCTACCGTATCTTTTTTATGTGAAATCGGCAAAGAGCGAAGATTAAATTTAGCCATTTCCCGCACTGCGGATAGATCTAAATTTTCCTTACGAATTAGTTTCTCATCTAATAGACGATATGTATTGCCTAAATCAAGCGCATAATAAATGCGTGTTTCAGCTGTATGTTCATCATAAATCAACGGCACGTCTTCATTCGATTTATCCGGAAAAGACGTTGAGCGAATAACTGGATAAATGCGCTTTTCTTTTCCCGTTACCTGCTGTTCATCGTTCATAACACGAAGAGCTTCTTTTATATAATATACCATTTCATCTAGAGCCGCTTCCTTTTTTTCTTCCCATTTTGCAATTAGCCCGGGTAAAGAAATGGTTACACCTTTTTTCGTTTCCTTATGTTCAACGCGAAGCGTATCTTTTTCACGGTCAAATAAAAATGACCAATCCGCACCCGTTAATCGCTCTTCAAGTAGCTTTCTCATCTTTTGACTATTCATTTTCGCCATATTTACGCCTCCTTTTCTCATTTTTATGTATGAAGACTGATAGCAATTTATCGCTATCAGTCTTCACTTGTTTTATGCATTTAAGCCGTTAATGAACTCTTCAATTTCTTCTTTTGTTTTACGGTCTTTGCTGACAAAACGTCCTGTTTCTTCTCCGTTGCTGTAACCAACAAAGCTTGGAATACCAAAGATGCTTAATTCTGCACAAAGATCGATAAAGTCGTCGCGATCCACATAGTGAAATGTATACTCGCTATGATTCGCCTCAATTTCTGGAAGCACAGGCTCGATTACTCGGCAATCTGGGCACCAGTCTGCTGAAAACATCATGATATGCTTTCCCTCTTTAATGACTTCTTTGTATTGTTCAATTGTTTGCATTTTTTCCATTTTTCTTTCCTCCACTTTTTCTTTTACTTTCGTATTTAAACGGCTAAAGCCCCATACATTTTTTAATCCTTCTACATCAAAACATAGTATATGAGTTGTTGCAACTATCATACACTGATGCTTTTCTATTATAAAGGGTTACAAAGGAATTTCCTATTGAACAGCTTGATTTGTCCTAAAATCTAGCTGTCCTTTTAGCATTAAAACAACCTGATAAAACATAGAAGTCCGATCTAAATTTCCATTGGTGAAAATGCCGATTGCTCCTTCTTTTTTTCGAATATTTTTTTGGTTTGTATACACTTCCATAGCTTCGGCTAATTCTTTTTTATCATGACGAAGCATGTCGGCTACCGCTTCAGGAAGCCGAATACGAGCTCCTCCACCTAAAATCGGTTCAAGGTCCTTAGAGGTAACAAGACTTCCCCAATTGCAAAGGAATAAGCCATGAGGTGTTTCCTGTACCCCTCCTTCAAGTCCAATGCCAATATCAGCACCTGTCTCTTTAACAGCAGCACGCGCGCGGTTAATCGCTCCTTGGATGGTTTCTTCATCAGAAAAAGGCTGTGGTGACACCCCGGACTGCACGTCTACCTCTACATATGTAAAAGTATCTCCAAATACTTTTTTTACTGCATTTACTTTTGTTGGGTTCTTCGTTCCGATTGCAATTTTCATTTTTTTCTCCTGTCATGATGAAACAAAGCAACCGCAAAAGCAGCTGCTTTGTTCTTCTTTATCCGTTTTGTTTAATCGTATCAAGCGTTGTTTGGTCTGTAGAGCGTACAAGTTTGACTAATAATTCTTTTGCAGCTGCATAGTCATCCACATGAATCATAGATGCATGGGTATGAATATAACGTGAACATACGCCGATCACTGCAGAAGGAACTCCGTTATTAGAAGTATGAACGCGCCCTGCATCCGTACCTCCTGGAGAAACGAAGTATTGATAAGGGATGCTGTTTGTCTCAGCTGTATCTAAGATAAATTCTCTCATTCCTCTATGTGTGACCATCGTACGGTCAAAAATACGAAGTAATACGCCTTTTCCTAATTGTCCAAATGCATTTTTATCGCCTGACGTATCGTTAGCAGGACTAGCATCTAGTGCATAAAACAAATCCGGTTTAATCATATTCGCAGCTGATTGAGCACCGCGAAGTCCTACTTCTTCTTGAACAGTAGCTCCAGAATATAAGATATTTGGCAATTTTTCATTTTTTACTTCTTTTAATAATTCAATCGCAAGTCCGCACCCATAGCGGTTATCCCATGCTTTTGCCAGTATTTTCTTTTCATTTGCCATTGGCGTAAACGGACAAATCGGTACCATTTGATCGCCAGGACGAATGCCCATTTCTGCTACTTCCTGCTTGCTATCTGCGCCCACATCAATCATCATATTTTTAATGGCCATTGGCTTGTTGCGCTGTGATTCGTCTAATAAATGGGGAGGGATAGAAGCAATTACGCCGGTGATAGGACCTTTTTTTGTCACAACATGGACGCGTTGAGCTAGAAGTACTTGACTCCACCATCCTCCTAGAGTTTGAAAACGAAGCATTCCTTTATCAGTTACAGACGTAACCATAAATCCTACTTCGTCCATATGTCCTGCTACCATTACTTTAGGACCTTTTTCTTCATTATAGCGAACGCCGAATAAACTTCCTAACCCATCTTGAATGACTTCATCTACAAGGGGTTCAATTTGCGAGCGCATAAATGAACGTACTTGATGTTCGTTTCCAGCGGCACCTGGTAACTCCGTTAATGTTTTAAATAGAGATAGCGTTTCATTGTTCATATATACTCTCCTTTATGTATCATTTTCTTTATTGTATCGAAAACCGGAAATAGTTGCTAGTTCCGTCCTTCTCTTCTATGACTCAACTTAACAAAGCATTCGACAATTTGATATAATGATGAAAACATATCCTTAAAAAGCAGGTGAATAACGTGAAATGGACTCAACTAATAGCAGGAGCTGCAGTCGGATTTGCAAGCGCTTATATTATTCAAAAAAGAACGTCGTCAATTTCCTCATCGGAAGCCCTTACGATTGTTAAAAGCGCTTTTAAACAAAATGGGGCAATCGACGGCTCATGGATTGAAACGACGACTAAGGTCATTCAAAAGCATGGTCTCTCTTTTTATGGTTATACAGGTGGAATTATCAGAACACGTGATGCAAAACAGGAACATTACGAGTTTTTCATTGATAAAAAAAGCGGTGCTATTATTGAATTGACGCTGAATACACCCGTTTAATTTCGTCAACTATTTCTCCTTTGTTATCCCATTTTACAGCTCGATAAAAAGCATCATGATAAAAACTTAGCCAAGCTTGATGCTCATAGGCATAAGCTAACCACTGCTGCTTTTGTTCAATCGAAGTCATTGGATAGTCATCATATGCCATTACCCATAAGACATTTTGATGTGCATGTGTTGGCAAAAGATCGCCCATGTGCACTAAGATGTCATTGTTTCCTTTTAATATAACTACAGCATGACCATCGCTGTGACCGCCGGTATGATGAACCGTTACTCCAGGCACAATTTCATCTTTGTCGCTAAATGTTATTACTTGATGCTGAATAAATTCCCAATTTTGTTTCCAATACGTATTTTTAGAACGTATATTAGGATTCCTCATTTCATTCCACTCGATGTCACTAACAAAAATTCTTGCATTTGGAAAAGCAGGGGAAAAGTTTCCGTTGATACATTTTGTTAAGCCTGACACATGATCAAAGTGGAGATGCGTCATAATGATATGAGTAATATCTTCGCACGTGAACCCTAACTTTTGTAAGTCTTCAGCAATAAATGATTCTTCCGTTACGCCAAAATGACGCTTTTTTTTCTCATCCAACATCCCATTTCCTATACCTGCATCAATTAACATGAGGTGTTTTTCAGTTTGAACGAGCAAAGGATCAGTCCTCATGGGAATTCGATTCCCGTCTGAAATGGGATATTTTTTTGTCCAAAGCTCTTTTGGAACAACACCAAACATTGCCCCTCCATCTAAATGATTATTCCCTCCACGAAGCCATGTAACTTTTAATTCGCCTATTGTTAGCGTTTCCATTTTACACCTCCATTATATTCCTTTTTATTTTATCACTATCCCCTTCTCTTTTTGAACAAAAAAAGACTGAGGAACTCAGTCTTTTTCATTCAGGTATTTTACTTCACAGCGGTAAATGCGGCTGCCTTTTTGTGAAAATTTCTCTTCATATTCCGTCATAACATTGCCTTCAAAATCGCTTTTATGCAAATCTAAGCTAATGTACTTGAGAAGAAGTCCATATTCTGAAAAGCTTGTCAATGAATACTCAAATAGCCCTTGATTATCTGTTTTAAAGTGAATTTCTCCACCATCAACCAGCAGATTTTCATACATACTTAAGAACGTTTTGTATGTTAAGCGGCGCTTGGCATGTCTCTTTTTTGGCCATGGATCAGAGAAATTGAGATAAACGCGACCCACATCATTTTTTGCAAAAAACTCACTAAGATGGTTAGCATCTACATTCAACAACTTTAAATTTGGAAGCTCTTCTTCAATCAATCGTTCTAGAGCACTTAAGATGACACTTTCATACATTTCAATTCCAATATAGTTGATATGCGGATTTTGTTTAGCCATCCCTACTAAAAATTGGCCTTTTCCTGTTCCTACTTCAATATGAAGAGGATGTTCATTTCCAAAAACTTCTTTCCAGTTTCCTTTATACTCCGCTGGATTTGGAACCACGTATTGGGGATTTTCAGCAATTTTATCTTTTGCCCAAGGTTTGTTTCGTAATCTCATGTTGCACCTCTTTAATTTATTTTGACGCATTGAAAATGTCGGTTATTCGAAACAACCGACATTTTCATGCATAATTGTGTTTAGATAGAAAAAAATAAGAGCATCATACGAGAAAGGATGATGCTTAATGCCTTTAAATGCCGAACACCAAATGAATATAGTAAAAGATATTTTATCTAATCATCAAAGTGATTGCTGCGGAACGGTTGCGGAATGTGAACAGGTTGAACGTTTAATTCAATCAATGTTAGCAAAAGGATATGCTAGCACAGACGTACAAGCAACACTACAAAACGTTTATAAATACACGCAAGATGCAAAAAGTGCTGCTCATTTAGACGAACATATTCAAACCAATCAACAAAATTTATCACAATGGGTCCAAGAACTATCTACCTTGTCATAACCTTTGCTACTGTGCTTGAATGTCGTTGACGAGCAACATCCGAAGATATTCAAGCCAGTAATTCATTTCAGAATGTTCATTTTTCGAACGATGCCATTCAATGAATAAAATGGTTTGACTTATCACATACCACTTCATTCTCTTTTTCAAGTTCTCAGTTAGTTCAACCCCATAATGATCAAGCCATTCTTCCCACTGAGATGGATTGATGTACCAATAAAGCAATAAACCTAAATCAATAGCAGGATCTGCAATCATCGCTCCGTCCCAATCGATTAAATATAGCTGCGTATTCTCTCCAAGCATCCAGTTATTGTGGTTCACATCACAGTGACATACCACATATTTATCTGTCTGAATGGACGGAAGCTCTGCTTGTAAATAGCTGATTCCCTGCTCTACAATACTCTCTTTTTGAAGTCGCTCGTCCACGTTCTCTAGAATATCGGCTAGCACGTCTTCGGGAAGAAGCGGTGTTTTCCCTAACCTTTTCAACATATCTAATAACTCGTTTGAATGATGAATTTTACTAAGCAATTCTGTCACTCGACTCGAATCCATATCTTTTGGTTTTAATTCTCGACCATCTAGCCAGTGCTGAGCTGTGATCACATCTCCATTTTCCATTCGTCTTGTCCACACGAGCTTCGGTACAATTCCTTCAGCTGACAATACTGCTAAAAAAGGTGATGAATTACGCTTTAAAAAAAGCTTTCGGTCTTGAAATTTTGCAAAATAAGCTTCTCCTGTCGCTCCGCCAGCAGGAGTAATTTCCCATTCGCTTCCTAATATATCTTCCAACCAATTCACCTTCAATTTCAACACACACATTTCGTTTAAAAATTTCACTCAATAAAGCAATCTATTAAGACATCATGACGTTATTTTCTTAGTAAATAAAAAAGACGGCTATTGAGGATATGTATCAATAGCCATCCTTTATAAATATTATCTCCATCACACTTTTTTCGTCAAGTGGTTGAAGACAATAATTACGTTTGAAATAAAATAAGAACGCTAAGCTTTGGAACATTTATAGCATTATCCTCTATAGTAGGATACCCATTTTTATATACTTTACAATGATCAAGTGCTATTTTCCATGGTCCTTCTGGCAAAACTACTTTTTCTTCCATTAGGCCTTGATTAAAAAACACAATAATATTCTTCCACGGACCGTAAGCCAATACGTTTGATAAGCAATAGCCAATAACGGATTGCGGCGTGTTTAGAAAAGAGACATGCTGCCTAATCGCTGAAGCATCCCCCAAGCGAAATGCATCGTGCTGTTTGCGAATACGAATCAGCTCTTGAACCCAATTCACATCAGAAGAAAATTCCCTTCTTCGATTCCAATCGAGTGCATTAATATCATCGGGTGAATTATAGCTGTTCTCTACGCCTTTTTTAGTGCGGTAAAACTCTTGACCACTATGAAGAAACGGTATGCCTTGTGAAAGAAGCACAATAGCAGTAGCAAGGCGATGACGACTTCTACGAGTGTCTTCGTCTTCTTCTCCGTTTGAATTCGTTAACTTATCCCACAGCGTATGATTATCATGTGATTCAACATAATTAATTGACTGTGCTGGATTTATAAATAAAGCGGGACTGTCTTCTTTATCCAGAATGCTACCCGCTATCACAGATTGCACTGCTTCTTTTTGATGAATATTCCCGCTGATAAAACCTTTTTCATACACATCGAACGTGCTTCCTTTTACAGAATCTCGAAAGCGGTCATTAAAATAGCCGATTTGAGGTGTTTGGCGGGCATTCGCCATCATTGCTTTTTGAGTGTGGGGAAGAGGCGTATTTAAATCCCAGCCTTCGCCAAACACCAAAATAGTAGAATCAATTTCATTTATTTTTTCCCGAATGATTTTCATCGTTTCTATATCTAAAATCCCCATGAGGTCAAAACGAAAACCATCAACATCGTACTCTTTTATCCAAAATAATACTGAATCGATAATAAACTTTTGCGCCATTTTCCGTTCAGAAGCAAAATCATTTCCTACTCCCGTCCCGTTCGAAGGCATCCCAAACTCATCATGTCGAAAATAATAGCCCGGAACAATTTTTTCAAAAGGTGATTCTTCTCGTACAAATACGTGATTATAAACTACATCTATAATAACACGGAATCCCTGTTGATGAAGCGTTGATATTAATTGCTTCACTTCAACAATACGAGTGGTGGGATTTGAAGGGTCAGCAGAGTAGCTTCCTTCCGGCACATTAAACAACAATGGATTATACCCCCAATTATAAGAAGCATGAGGATTTAATTCATCTACTCCGCCAAAGTCGTTAATAGGAAGAAATTCAAGATGGGTCACTCCTAGCTCTTTTAAATAATGGAGGCCTGTTGGTTTGCCTGGCTGACCGCTTGATTCAGTAACAGCTAGGTACGTACCTTTTTTTTCTATCCCGCTTGAAGGATGAATAGAAAAGTCTCGAACATGCATTTCGTAAATAACGGCATCCGTTGGCTGAAGGAAAGGCGGCTTTTCATGGGGATGAACATAGGCTGTATGAAGATTTATCAGAACTCCGTATTCACTATTTGCTGTAGCTGCAACGGCATAAGGGTCCACCGCTTCATTTGTCCGACCGTTTACATCTATTAAAAATCGATAATAATACCCTTCTTTATCTAAGGGAAGTTCCTTTTCCCATACGCCTTTTCTTTGACGAGTCATAACGTACAGTTCTTCTTCTCCGCTATTTGCATGTATTAATTTTAAAACCACTGCTGATGCAGTCGGGGCCCAGACTTTTATCATAATATGATCTGAATAAAAGGCTGCACCCAAATCATTTTGATTATAATAAAATCTTTCATCAAACTCTTTTGTTCGTATAACAGCCCCTACCTGCAACGGAACTTTCTCCCCGTGGTTATCACAGATAACGTACGAATGTCCAATTTCTATGCTCTCTTCAACCTTACCTTCATATTTGATAAAACCTTCTAATTCATGTACGTTTTCAATAGAGATGGTCTCATGCATTTGTGCACCTTTAATCACAAAAAAATCAATTTGACCTTCATGATAAGAAGTTGGAACTAAAACAGTAATACGATCTATTTGATCTAAATAAGCCTGAAACTTATTATCACCAGTCATCCTTTTCTCCTCCTTATGCCAATTACCTCTTTAGTAGCATTATATGTAGCAAACGCAAAAACGAAAGCACTTTCATAGCATGAATGTTCGGATTATTCACCTGCTTCGAATTCCCGGTCAAAATAAATACTCTGGCTGTGTTCGAGCAGTACCTGAGCTGCTTTCATCTGTTTAAACTTTAAAGGCGCTTTAGATTTCCTAAGTTCATAAAACCATTCTTCATACTTTCTAGCATCTACAAATTCAACCTGATAAGGCTCCGCAGCGTAGTCAATGTATCCATTTCTGCTTAGTAATATTTTCTTTACGCTATGTTCAATATCGTGAGTACGATAGATACTTCGGACAATTTGCTCCATTCGATTTAACCCAATTAACGGATTTAATATCTTTTTTTGATCTCTTCCTCTTAACTCTGTCCAAAAATTTTCTTTTGAATACTGAAAAACAGCACTTTTATATGTTTCTATTAAACAAATACAGAGGGTTTCCGTTGGAGTAACAATAATGATATCCCCTTCTACCGGAGCTTTATTAATCAGGAAAACTGGCTTGTACATCACGAGATACGTATCAGGAAAGCGCTGAATAAAATAACGGAGAGCTTCATCATGGTAATATTTACGATCTGCTTGCGAGAACTCAAATAAAGTGGATGTAGCCCATTTCATTTGAAGATCAAATACATTTTCTAAAAACAATATTTTCAAATCTTCCGCTGTTTGTGGAAGAGTTGTAAACCTCAATAGCTCTTGATTTTCCATGCTATCGCTAGAGAACGCTTCTTCCACTTCAAGCGTTTCTTTTTTCCTTGTAAACCGCTCTTTTGCTTTTTGCAAAAATGAACGTTGAGCTTTTGTTTCTTCTTTTACAGGAGGGCCATGTAATAGCCCTTGTTCAAACAATTGCTTTGCTTTCTTCCAATTATGTTTTTTTAAATGATTAAACTGAGACGTGTAGTGATAAACGTCTTTTTCATAACGGGAAATATAATCTTGCACCTTAATTAGCTGCGCCACGTTTACATCAATCCCCTAATTAAAATTCCTCTAACACTTGGTTCACCGATTGTTTCTCTATTATCATCGGCGTTTTCTTTCCTTTAATAAGAGTGATCTTTAAATAACCTCTCTCCATGCTTGTATGTTCATATGCTACTGTGACTGCAATGAAAAAGATAGTATTTTTTTATATTTAGGTTTGCTAGCAGGGTGAACTTCAAAAAGGGCAAATGAACTTACTTGAAACTGTTCTTCAACCGACGTTTGCTTTAACTGCTCTTCCGAAAGCCCGGCTTCCCCTCCCCACTTCTTTGCAATCGTAATATGAGGACGATAAGGACGTTTTTCGTATAAGCCGCTTAGGTCTCCCCATACAGCTTGTATATCCCTTTGTAGATTCACAAGCTTATCATTTGGCTTAAGGCTTACATAAAGCACTCTAGGCTTGTTATACGCACCGAACACATCGTACTGAACGGTCTGCAGTGAAAAACTTGAATGACGGGAGGCTACTTCTTTTAAGCGGTTAATCAGCTTTTCCTTTTTGTTATCTACAAATCCTAAGAATTGTAGTGTTATATGATAATCGTCAGGGTATGTCCATTGTTTAAAAGGAAAAGGTGTTAATTCTTTTGCCCAATTTTCTGCCTGATATGCAATGGAGACTGGCACGTTGATTCCAATAAAATAGTGTTGATCACTTTTCATCAAATCCCTCCTTTTCTTTTCATTATCTTTCCCCAATTTGTCATGTTCAAAAAGAGCTAGATTTATTTTAAAGGTTTTCTGGATCAAATAGAGAGGTTTTTCTGAAAATTTGTCATGTGCTTAAAAAATAAGAAATTGTGTTATCATAGAAATAATACAGAGAATTTTTATAAGAAAAGGATGAGAAAAATGAAAGTTGTTAACAATATGGCTGATTTGATTGGCGAGACACCTCTTGTTAAATTGAATCGTCTTCAACCAGCAGATGGAGCATCCGTTTACTTAAAACTAGAATTTTTTAATCCGAGCCGTAGTGTAAAAGACCGTGCTGCTTTTAATATGATCGTGGAAGCTGAAAAAGCAGGCTTGCTCAATGAAAATTCCACCATTATTGAACCAACGAGCGGAAATACAGGTATTGGCTTAGCTATGAATGCAGCAGCAAGAGGGTATCGTTCTATTTTAGTCATGCCCGATACGATGACTCAAGAACGAATTAACTTGTTAAAAGCATATGGTGCTGAAGTTGTTCTAACACCTGGCGATGAAAAAATGCCTGGCGCAATCCGTAAGGCAGAAGAGCTTACAAAAGAAATTCCAAATGCATTTATGCCCATGCAGTTTGAAAATAATGCAAACCCTGACGCACATCGAAAAACGACTGCTAAGGAAATTATTGAGGCAATGAACGATTTAGGAAAAGACCTATCTGCTTTTGTTGCTACTGCTGGAACAGGCGGAACGATCACGGGCACAGGTGAAGTCCTAAGAGAAAACTACCCAAATATGACCGTTCATGTTGTGGAACCAGCTGGGTCTCCTGTATTATCTGGAGGAAGACCTGGAAAGCACAAGCTTGTAGGAACAAGCCCTGGATTTATTCCTGATACGCTTAACATAGAGGTTTACGACGAAATTTTAAAAATTAAAGATGAACAAGCCTACGATATTACGCGACGCCTAGCTTCTGAAGAAGGGATTTTAGTCGGTCCTTCATCTGGCGCTGCGTGCTATGCTGCTATCGAGGTAGCCAAAAAATTATCTCCTGATCAAGTGGTCGTATGTATTGCTTGCGATACAGGTGAACGTTATTTATCAAGCGACCTATTCTCATATGAATAATAAAGAGGCTGGAACAAAAGGATTTTAGCCCAAATGAAAAACGAACCATGAATCAACATGTTTGATTCATGGTTCGTTTTTTTGTGATGGTGAATGTAGGTTCATCGGTTTCGTTACTTCTAGCAGTTGATTGGAGGGCAAGGCGAAGACTCCTGCGGGAAAAGCAGAACAGGTGAGACCCCGCAGGAGCCCAGGCGACGAGGAGACTCAGCGGCCGCCCGCGGAAAGCGAAGCCTTGCATGGAAATCAACTGCGGTGTCACAAACAGTCCAGCTCATGTATCCTAGTTATTCACCTTTAAATTGGATTCGTTTCGTTATGTCTCAACCTCTTTTTATTTAGCCAATTCGTAAATAGCCTGTGCATAAATAGCTGTTGCACGAAGCAAATCTTCAATTACCATGTACTCGTCTTTTTCGTGCGCTACTTCTTCACGGCCTGGGAAAAGAGGTCCAAATGCCACACCCGCTTCTAATGCTCTGGCATATGTTCCTCCTCCAATTGAAATAAGCGTAGGTTCTTCATTTGTTTGTTCTTGGTAAACCTTTTGAAGCGTTTGAATAAGCTCATGTTTTTGATCGACGTGATGTGGTTTAGAATCTGTAAAATGTTTGATAGTCATTTGATAAGATTCACTTTTTTCTTTAATCGTATCAATAATATCGTCAATATGAGCTGATACAGGATAGCGAATATTTAAGCCAAAGTGCCCCGCTTCTTCTTGATTGTAAGACATGATTCCCACATTTATCGTTAAATCACCCGTGACCTCATCTTTGCGATTTAAGCCCATTTTTTCTCCTAGTGCATCTTGGACTAAATACGCATTTGCATAACCTACAAACTGATTAGCTTGTTCATCAAGTTCTAATGTGTGTAAAAAGCGAAGAAGTGTAAGCCCAGCATTTTTCCCTTTATCAGGCACGCTTCCATGTGCTGAAACTCCTTCTAGAGTAAGTGTATACGCACCGCTCTTTTCGGTTATTGAACCTTTTAAAGACTTATCTTTTAAAAATTGATCATATTTATTTTTAATATCGGTTTCACTATGGAATTCAAGAACAGCTGTTGCAAGATCAGGAACCATATTGTAGCGTCGCCCAGAGACAAATGATGTAAGCTGGACGCTTCCCTTTGTTCCTTCAATGGGCTGCTGGCGAATTTCTACATCTGTAATGCCTTTTTCAGCATAAATGATAGGAAAATCCGCATCCGGCGCAAATCCCATCGTTGGCATCTCTTCATGATTGAAGTAGTGGTCCACACATCTCCAGTCACTTTCTTCATCCGTTCCAATAATCATTCGAACCCGCTTAGATAGAGGAAGCCCTAAATCTTTCACAATTTTCATCGCATAATAAGCAGCCATCGTCGGGCCCTTATCGTCGATTGCTCCTCTAGCAAAAATTTTCCCGTCTTTTATTTCACCGCCGTATGGATCAACCGACCACCCGTCTCCTTCAGGAACGACGTCTACGTGACACAAAATGCCAAGAAGGTCTTTTCCTTCTCCCGCTTCAATATGACCTGCATATCCGTCTACGTTCTTGACGGAAAACCCGTCATTTTTTCCTTTGTTTAAAAGAAAGTGAAGCGCTTGAGCAACTCCAGGTCCAAATGGCTCTTCTTTTTTTTCTGTGCTTGTCAAAACACTTTTAATTTGCAAAAAACGCTGCGTCTCAGCTAGAATTTCAGCTTCTCTTTTTTGCACTTCCTCTTTCCAATTAATTGCTGTCATCTGTGTGCCTCCTTTGCCTGCTTTTACAGATTGTATCTATCATTACTATTGGTAAATTTAACTTTATCATACCTTTATATAGAAAGAAATAATTGTCTCTTTCCTTTCATATCAAAGGTTTACAGAGTCAAAATTCCGGGAAATAATTTGTAGGCACAATCGATAAAAACGGATTCTATTTGTTTATTGTTTACATATACTATAAAAAATGTGCAAATAGAGGAAGGAGATGTTACGAAAGGATTACATATTTATATCATTTTTTGTAAATATTGTGTTAATTTGCGTTTTCTCTTTTATTTTTCTGTCGATTTTGTGTACAATAAGGATAAGGACTGAAATAGTGCTTGACATCTCAGAGTTATAAAGAAGTTGTGCCTTACGAAAAACGAATAAGGAAGTGGTTTTTTGAAACCTTCAACTAATCGAATGCTAACTCGTATCAAATCGGTCTATATGTTCATTTGTAAAAATGGAACAGTTACAACGCAAGAGCTCGTAGACGAATTTGGTATTACACCAAGAACCATTCAGCGTGACTTGAATGTGTTAGCATATAATGATTTAGTTCGCAGCCCAAGTCGCGGTACATGGACGACTACGCAAAAGAAGGTCAAGATGTCATCCTAGTAAGTTTATTTCAAGGGTAGTAAGTGATTTATATATAGAGATAAAATTCTACGCAGTAGAAAGTCAAGACTTGGACGAGTGCATAGTCCCCCGCTCCATTTGCACGTCAAGCAGAGTTGGTACTCGTTTAAGTGCTTTAACGTGAAATGTTTCACTTGTCGAATAAAGTGGACAAAAAAAGGAACCATTTTAGACTTAGGTTCCTTTTTCTTTCGCCTCTTCTTAGGCATTTGATTTTTGTAATAAAGCTAGTTCTTCTTCCGTTAACTCCCTGTACTCTCCTAAATCTAACGACTCGTCTAATAGCAAAGCTCCCATAGATAAACGTTTTAAATACGTTACTTTTTTTCCTCTTGCTTCAAACATACGCTTCACTTGATGAAATTTCCCTTCAACGATCGTTAATTCAATTTCTGATTCCACACCGCTTGTTAGTACCTTTAACTCTGCTGATTTTGTTACGTATCCATCATCAAGAGTGACACCCTGTCTAAATGCTTCAGCATCTTCTTCAGTCACCGGCGCATTAATTTTTGCAAAATACGTTTTAGGAACGTGCTTTTTAGGAGATAGCAGCTGATGTGCAAGCTGACCATCATTTGTCAGCAGCAAGAGCCCTTCTGTATCTTTGTCTAAACGCCCTACCGGAAATGGGTCATACACAGCATCGTCAATTTCCAATAAGTCCAAAACTGTTTCATGAAGAGAATCTTCCGTCGCTGATATGACACCTTGCGGCTTATGCAGCATAAAGTAAACAAATTCTCGGTAAGAAACGGCTTCGCCATGCACAGTTATTTCTTGTTCATCTGGATTAACATGTACCTTAGCATCTTTAACCGCTGTACCGTCTACCTTAACAGCTCCAGTCTTTAAAAGACCTTTAACTTCTTTTCGGCTTCCGTACCCAATGGTAGAAAGCAATTTATCCAAACGCATGTAATATCCTCCTTTTTTTGAAAAGAAGATGACTCTAACGAGTCATCTTCTTATGCACTGCGCTGTTTATTTCGGCGCAGTATCTTTCGTTCAATTGCACCTGTTACCCTCGCTCCCATTACTTTTTCAAGCAGGCTTGAACGATAGGTAATAATAAAGTAAATAAGGCCGCCTACTGCTGCTCCTATAATCGTAATAACCGTGGCAGAGAATCGTCCTGGGGTTGTAAACAGACCAATTACTACTGAAACAATTTTTACGCTGATTCCCATAATCGCAACAAAAATGAGAATGAGCACAGAGCGTTTTATAAACTCACTGTAGTTATATTTTGCGTGTTTTTGAATAAGCGCAAACATATAAACAAGAGATACGATATAGCCTAGTGCTGTCGCTAAAACTGAACCGATCTCGTGGAACATAAGAATAAATGGCACGTTCACGACAATTTTCACAATCAATCCAAATAATAGACTTAAAACAGCATATTTTTGTTTGTTGATCCCTTGTAAAATAGCTCCATTAACCGTGAAAAACGAGAACAATAAAGCTACGGGTGCATAATAAAGCAAGACATTTCCACCCGCATCCGATGCATCTGTTCCAAAGAAAAACGTATATGCTGGACCAGCTAAAGCCATTAACCCTACAGATGCTGGCAGCACAAGAAACATAATCGTTTGATATGTTTGATCAATTTGCTTTTGCAATACATTATAATCTTTATTCACAAATGAACGTGTAATCGTTGGTACAAGAGTCAAACCGAATGCAGTAGCTAATGAAACAGGAATCATCACAAGCTTTGGAACATAAGACTGAACAATTCCGTTCATGGACTCCGCTATTTCTTTTTGTCCAGCCGCTACCATCGCACGGTTAAATGTGAATTGATCCACATACTGATAAAGCGGAATAGCTAAGCTGACAAATACATAGGGCAATGAATACGTAAGCAGCTCTTTAAAAATGGATACGGTAGAAATACGCGTAGGCGTTACCGTCTGCTCGTTCACCATTTTATCGAGATGAGGCTTTCGTTTTTTCCAGTACCAAATTAATACGGCAAGTCCAGCAAGAGCTCCTACAAAAGCACCCATTGTAGCAAATCCAACGGCTAGCGCAAGACTCCCATGTACAACTTTGATGACGATATAAGTGGATGCTAATAAAAAGACAACCCGCACAAGTTGTTCAACTACTTGTGAAACAGCTGTGGGTCCCATAGACTGGTGACCTTGGAAAAATCCTCGCATTAAACTCATCATCGGTACTACAATTAACGCAACACTAACCATTCGCATAACCATTACTACATCTTCTAAGGAGTTATTTAAATCAGAACCTCCAAGTGTAATTCTAGACATAACAGGCGCTAACGAATATAAAAGTAAAAATGCAAGTATTCCTGTGACAAGCATTAATTTCATGCCGGCCCGATACATTCTTCTACTCGTATAATAATCACCGAGTGCATTATATTTTGATACAAATTTCGATACGGCCATTGGCATACCGGCTGTAGCAATACTTAAATAAATAGCATATTGGTTATATCCATAACCAAACAGTGCTCCCCCTACGGTTCCAACAAGGATCGCAAATGGAAATAAATAAATCATTCCCAGAATTCGGGATACATAAGTGCCAAGCGTTAGCACAAAGGTCCCTCTTAACAATTTTGAATCAGACATACGTTTGCCTCCGATACTTAATGTTACATACTGATAATAATGATAGAATTGAAAAGAAGCAAGTGAGAGTATACACTAAGAAAGGTCTTATACTCACTCACACTCGTCAACAAGCTAAAAAACAAAGACTATAGCCCATTTTATCCAATGTTGAGAGATTTGTCAGTGAACAAACTAAAATTTTTTAAGAATAGACAGGTTGGTGAAAGTATGATATATGATGTAGTCGTAATCGGAGGAGGACCTTCTGGTTTGATGGCATCGATTGCAGCTGGTGAGTCAGGTGCAAACGTATTATTAATTGATAAAGGCAATAAACTTGGACGAAAGCTTGCCATTTCTGGAGGGGGCCGCTGTAATGTAACAAACCGCCTTCCGATTGATGAACTTATTAAACACATTCCAGGAAACGGACGCTTTTTATACAGTGCGTTTTCTGTTTTTAATAACGAAGATATCATCTCCTATTTTGAAGGCCTTGGAATTAAATTAAAAGAAGAAGATCACGGGCGTATGTTTCCGGTTAGCAATAAAGCACAATCTGTTGTTGATGCATTAATTAGTGAACTTCACCGTCTTCGTGTAACAATTCGCACAAACACAGCCGTTAAACGCGTAAACTATGAAAACAACACCGTGAAAGAAGTTGTGCTTCAAGACGGAGAAGCAATCCAAACGAAAAGCGTTGTGATTGCAGTAGGCGGAAAATCAGTGCCTCATACGGGTTCGACAGGAGACGGTTATCAATGGGCAAAAGATGCAGGTCATAAAATTACTGAACTTTACCCAACAGAAGTTCCTATTACATCTAGCGAACACTTTATTAAAACAAAAACGCTTCAAGGTCTATCGCTTCGCAACGTAGGACTAAGCGTACTTAATAAAAAAGGCAAACCTGTCATCACTCATCAGATGGATATGATTTTCACTCATTTTGGCATCTCTGGCCCTGCCGCTCTTCGCTGCAGCCAATATGTTGTTAAAGAGTTAAAGAAACAAAAAAGCAACACTGTTCAAATGTCTCTTGATTTATTTCCTAGCCAAAACGAAGAAGAGATTTTTCAACAATTAGTCAAAACAACAAAAGAAGAGCCGAAAAAAGCGATTAAAAATGTTTTAAAAGGTTTTGTATCTGAACGCTATCTATTATTTTTACTCGAGCAAGCAGACATTGATAGCCAAGCGCTAGCGGGACAGCTTCAGCATGAAAAACTGAGAGAATTCTCGAGAATGTGCAAACGATTTGAATTTGCTGTAAACGGCACACTTTCTTTAGAGAAAGCATTCGTCACAGGAGGCGGAGTATCCGTTAAAGAAATTCACCCAAAAGAAATGTCTTCTAAATTTATGCAAGGCCTTTACTTCTGCGGGGAAATTCTTGATATCCACGGATATACTGGAGGATACAATATTACTTCTGCCCTTGTAACAGGCCGTTTGGCTGGCAGTAATGCAGGAGAATTTGCAACAAGCCTAGCATAATATGCTAGGCTTTATACATAACCATGGCTGAAAAACAGTACACCTGCTCATCACGATCAACATCCACTGTGACTTGGTACTTAATATCCACGACGTCTTCATCTTCTAATTTGCGTAAAAATCGGTTCACCGCAAACTCTAAATCTTTTTCATGCTCTTTATCAAACATTTTCACCTGTATCATAGCTTCTACCACCTTGTCCTATCAAATTTGTTTCAATCAGAATGGACTGCTTCTCTCAATGATGGCTTTCGTACTGATTTTCAACTTCTTCCTACCTCTATTTTTATGAAGACTTTTATAGATTTAGTCATCATTTGTTTTGCTACTATCATTTTAGTCGAATGGTAGAAGTTTCATTCCAAAAGAAAAAAGCGCCTGTCAAAGGCGCTTTTTCTTATTTATTAACCGTTTTTCCTTCCCACTCTAACATACCGCCAACCATATTTGTTACTTTATAACCTTGTTCTTGAAGGTAGTAACATACGTTTTCACTGCGGCGTCCAGAACGGCAAATGAAAATATATTCTTTTTCTTTATCGAAATAATCCACATTAGTTGGAATATCATTCATACGAATGTGTTTAGCAGTTGGAATCATTCCTTCTGCTACTTCCTCATCTTCGCGAACATCAACTAAATGAAGCTCTTCTCCATTTTCAACGCGTTTTTGAAGCTCTTCAGGCGTAATCACTTTTACTTCTTCCATCTTCGTCATTCCTCTCTATTCTTTCATTCAGCTTGCTATCGCTATTGTAGCAAATTCAAATACCTTTATGCCACTAAATAAGAAAAGCTTAAGCAGCAGCCTACCTAAGCTTTTCCAATCGTAGTTAAAGGTTTAACTAAGGGCCTGATGTCAACCCCGAAAGGGGGACATCAGACCCTTAGGTCTAGAACAGCCCCCCTGACTGCTCTTTAGTCAGGGGGGCTGTTCTACATCAATACTTAATTAGCTACGATGTTTACTAATTTACCAGGCACAGCAATCACTTTGCGTACTGTCTTACCTTCAATGAACTCTTGAACATCTTCATTAGCCATTGCAATATCTTGAAGCTCTTCACGAGATGCCTCAGCAGGTACGTTTAATTTTGCACGTACTTTACCGTTAATTTGAACGACAATTTCCACTTCATCATCTACAAGTTTCGCTTCATCAAACGCAGGCCAAGCTTCATATGAAATCGTATCTTCGTGGCCTAGTTTGCTCCATAATTCCTCAGTTGTATGAGGACAAATTGGTGCTAATAGCTTCACAAATCCTTCTACGTATTGCTTTGGCAGCACATCAACTTTGTATGCGTCGTTGATGAATACCATAAGTTGAGAGATACCTGTATTAAAACGAAGACCTTCGTAATCTTCCGTTACTTTTTTCACCGTTTGGTGATATACGCGTTCAAGTGTAGTATCATTGCTTTCTTGAACCTTGCTGCTTAATTCACCATTATCCTCGATAAGTAAACGCCATACACGATCTAAGAAACGGCGTGCACCATCAAGCCCTTTTGTTGACCAAGCAATGGATGCATCTAACGGTCCCATAAACATTTCGTAAAGGCGAAGCGTATCTGCACCGTGGCTTTCTACGATTTCGTCTGGGTTTACAACGTTACCTTTTGACTTACTCATTTTTTCATTGTTTTCTCCAAGAATCATACCTTGGTTAAACAGTTTTTGGAACGGCTCTTTTGTTGGAACTACGCCGATATCATATAAAAATTTATGCCAGAAACGAGCATACAATAGATGAAGAACAGCGTGTTCAGCTCCACCGATATAAATATCAACCGGCAACCATTCTTTTAATTTGTCTGCATCTGCTAATGCTTCGCTGTTCGTTGGATCAATGTAGCGTAAGTAGTACCAGCAGCTGCCTGCCCATTGAGGCATTGTATTTGTTTCGCGGCGCCCTTTTTTGCCCGTTTCCGGATCTACAACGTTCACCCAGTCATCAATGTTTGCTAATGGAGATTCACCTGTACCTGACGGCTTGATTTCAGTTGTTTTTGGTAAAACAAGCGGAAGCTGATCTTCAGGAACTGCAGTTGTTGTGCCATCTTCCCAGTGAATAACAGGAATCGGTTCACCCCAGTAGCGCTGACGGCTGAATAACCAGTCACGCAGACGGTATGTTACTTGTTTTTCACCTTTTTCATTTGCTTGAAGCCACTGAATCATATTTGAAATTGCTTCTTCTTTATCTAGACCATTTAAGAAGTCTGAATTAACGTGCTCGCCGTCGCCTGTATAAGCTTCTTTTGAAACGTCTCCACCCGCTACTACTTCTTTAATCGGCAGTTCAAATTTAACAGCAAACTCATAATCACGCTCATCATGAGCAGGAACAGCCATAATTGCACCTGTACCATAGCTCATTAGAACATAGTCAGCAATCCAAATTGGCATTCTCTCACCGTTTACAGGGTTAATTGCATAAGCACCTGTGAATACGCCCGTTTTGTCTTTAGCTAAGTCTGTACGCTCTAAATCGCTTTTGCTTTTAATTTGATCTAAATACGCTTCTACCGCTTCTTTTTGTTCGGCTGTCGTAATTTTATCCACAAACGGATGTTCAGGTGCTAAAACGGCATACGTTGCCCCAAACAGCGTATCAGGACGCGTTGTGAACACAGTAAATGTTTCGTCATATCCATCAATTGTGAAGTGAACGTGAGCTCCTTCAGAGCGGCCAATCCAGTTTCGCTGCATTTCTTTAATACTTTCTGGCCAATCAAGATCATCTAAATCTTCTAGTAAACGATCTGCATAAGCTGTGATTTTAAGCATCCACTGCTTCATTGGACGACGCTCAACCGGATGCCCACCGCGCTCACTTTTGCCATCTATAACTTCTTCGTTTGCAAGTACTGTTCCCAACGCAGGACACCAGTTAACAGCTACTTCATCCACATAAGCTAAGCCTTTTTTATATAACTGTAAGAAAATCCACTGCGTCCATTTGTAGTAGTTAGGATCAGTTGTATTAATTTCACGCTCCCAATCGTAAGAGAAACCTAACGATTTGATTTGACGACGGAAATTATTAATGTTAAGTTCAGTGAACTCAGCCGGATCGTTTCCTGTATCTAATGCATACTGCTCAGCAGGTAGTCCGAATGCATCCCATCCCATTGGATGAAGTACATTGTATCCTTGCATACGCTTCATACGAGATAAAATGTCCGTTGCTGTATAACCTTCTGGATGCCCAACGTGTAAACCCGCCCCAGATGGATAAGGGAACATATCTAATGCGTAAAACTTACGCTTTCCTTCATCTTCTGTTGTTCTAAATGTTTTATTTTCTTCCCAAACTTTTTGCCATTTTTGTTCGATCTTTTCATGATTAAAAGCCATACATAATCCTCCTTGTACGCTCCAGCTGTATTTAATTAAACTAAAAAACCCCTCATCCCTCAAACAAAGGGACGAGAGGTTGAATAAACTTCCCGCGGTACCACCCAAATTAGCACAATTATGTACTCACTCATTTTCCTTAACGCGGATAGACGGTAAATGTTACTTTACTTCACATTTACAACTCCAAGGTGAGTTCATGAACGCCCGTTTGCTGACTCGCACCACCCGTCAGCTCTCTTAGCTCGCTTCGTTCACTACTATTCCTTATCATAGTTTTTACATCATACTACCTTGTATTGTAAATAATATGTTCGCAAACTGCAAGTTGTTCAACGGATTTTGTAAAAGTTTCTACACTGCCTCACTGCTTTGTTGCTAAATCCCCTCTTTCATTCTTATATATGAACAACTTCTCCCAAAAACATACATACAACGCCAAACAAAGAGATTTAGACATAACTAAGTTAATCCTATCTAAAGCTGAATAAATAGGATATCTGGACTCCTTGCTACAAAACTGTTCATTTCCGTGCAAGGCTTCATCTTGCGCTCCAATCAACAGCTTAAAGCAACTAAACACATAAAAGCCGAGTTCACCATAATAATGAAAAGATCCGAACGATTTATCGTTCGGATCTTCCTTCAGCTAAAATACTTTTGTCCCCGCCTCTACTTTCTTTAACAGCTATTATTAAATACCAAATCCAAAAGAAAACAGGATAATCGCAAGTACGAGACCAACAAGCGGAACAATTACCGTCATCGCTGCAACTGATCCATACGCATCTTTATGAGTTTCTCCACAAATAGAATTAATTGTGGTGACGACATAACCATTATGAGGCAAGGAATCTAATACGCCAGAAGATATAGCTACTACACGGTGGAGAGCTTCTGGATTTACACCAGCATCTAGATAGTGAGGGGCTAAAATTGGCAAAGCAATTGCCTGACCTCCTGAAGCCGAACCTGTCATCCCCGCGATAACACTCACCGCAATAGCTCCCCCTATCAACGGACTGCCTGGAATATGCGTCATGGCATCTACAGCCACTCCAAACGCGGGAACAGCCTTAGCAACCCCTCCAAAACCTACGACAGCAGCTGTATTCCCAATTGCAATTAACGCTCCAAGCGTCCCTTCTGATGCTGCATTCCAAAATCCTTTAAAGTGTTTTCGGTTCACAATGTATGTGACAATGATACCGCTTAAAAGTGCGACAATCAACGCAGATTGCTGAAGCGGCTTATGAAGTGCAAAAGAAATAATGAGCACGACCACAAGCGGAAGCAAACTTAATAACGGATTAGGAAGAGACTGATTTTCCGTTACTGCTGGATCTTTCTCGCGTGATATAAAACGCTCTCCATTTTTAACTGCTTTTGAAATCAAGCGCTTTAACCACCAGTAGCCGAATACAGCCATCACTACCGCTACAACTAAACTAACTTCCCATCCTGCATACGGACTAGTCTTTAAATATTCAATTGGAATCCAGTTTTGGATTTCAGGCGATCCAGCCGAGGTCATCGTAAACGTAACGGAACCGAATGCTAAAGCAGCAGGGATAAACCGCCTCGGCAAATCAGCTTGTTTGAATAAGCTTAAAGCCATTGGATAGACAGAGAATGCTACTACAAACAGACTGACTCCTCCATATGTTAAGACCGCACAGGCAAGTACAATCGCCAACACTGCTCTTTTCATTCCTAGTTTACTGACAATCCAGCGAGAAACACTATCAGCGGCCCCGCTGTCTTCCATCACTTTTCCAAAAACGGCGCCCAATAGAAACATTAAATACCAAGAAGCAATAAATCCTGTGAAACCAGACATATAATTCCCAACAAAATTTGCTTCTCCTTCTTTCACCAGCTGTGGAAATAAAGGCATTCCGCTTGTTAACGCAACAACTAAAGCACTAAGCGGACCTGCTATAAATAAATTCATGCCTCTCATCGTTAATACAATGAGCAGCAATAATCCTCCAATTAATCCAATCATACTAAGCATATTCTAGCCCCCCAAGAAGTCATATAATTAGAAAACGCTTACATTTTTACAGGTATATACTCCTTTCTTTGCTTGTCACGACCCTTACTATATTATTAAAGGAATACTGAAGACATTCCTACGTTTATTGAACAGTCAAAAATAAAACCACCTCTATTTATTTAGAGATGGTTAGTGAACGCTGACGTTTTTCTTTTAATTTATAATCGTATATCCATGTTGTACACATGCTAAATAACAATAGTGCAATTAATAAATAGCACAGGGTAGACATATTAAACGCATCGAAAATAACGCCTCCAAAGAGAGGGCCAATCATTTTACCTGCAGTAGCCATACTGTTGACTACGCCTTGATAAAATCCTTCTTTTCCTGATGGAGCTAACTGACTTGCGACAGCTGGAATTGCTGGCCAAACAAACATTTCTCCAACTGTTAACACAATCATTGCTGTTAAGAACTGCGAAAATGTTGTGGCATTCACCACGATGATGAAAGAAGCCACAAAAATAACCGTTCCAATTAGAACCTGTACTTTTAATGTCTTTGCTACTTTTTGAATGATAGGCACAATCAAAGGCTGACCGACTACAATTAAAATGCCGTTAATCGTCCAAAGCAAACTGTAGCTAGAAAGAGGTATATTCAACTCACGCGTATGCGTAGCAATCGTTGTTTGCCACTGAACATACGCGACCCAGCATAATACGTATCCTGTACATAAAATAAGAAGGGCCGTCAGTTTCGTTTTGTGCTGAATACTACCGGCTTCATTAAGGACATTCGTTTGCCCAACTGTAACCGAAATATGACGGTATGAAAAAATAGCAATAAGAAGAAAAATAACGTATAAAATTGTATTAGCTAAGAAAATATACGTAAATGAATAGGATGCTACAACGCCCCCTACCGCTGCGCCAATAGCCACTCCTGCATTTTGAGCAACGTACATCGCATTAAATGCTTTTCTTCCGCCTTGTGGCCAGACTGAGCCCGCCATTGCATACATAGATGGAAACACAATACCAGATCCAAACCCTACAATAACCAAGAGAACAACGTATGTAGGCCAACCATGGAAAAACACCAGTCCCACTAATGCAACAAGGGTAATAATAATTCCTGATAAAATGGATTTATATCCTCCAATTTTGTCAAAAAGCGTTCCCCCTAGTAAATTACCCACTACGCTTGCAGCAGAGTTCAGCATAAGAACCACTCCTGCAACGGATAACGACTTTCCTAAATGTTCATTTATATAAATTGTATTGAGAGGCCATAAAAACGAAGCTCCCGTTACGTTTACAAGCATACCAATAATCAAAAACCAAAGTGACTTGGGCATTGATCTCCCCCCTATCTATTCGAATGCCAACGTACATTCTAGTCTTTTCTTAAAGGGTTCGCAATGCTTTTACATATAGACAATTTATTTGAAATTCGCTGACTATTTAAAAAGGTGATTTCACATGACAATATCATGCAAAATCACCTTTTTACCGCTTATTTTTGCTTCGAACGAACCGGCTGGGCACGCTTGCTGTTCCGTGCTTTTAATTCTTTTACAGGATCAAAATCTTTTCCTAGCTCAATATCATTGCTGTTGATCCCGTTTTTTGTTTTTTGTTCCGGGTTATTTTGATTTGAACGAGTTGCCATAAAATCCTCTCCTTAATGCTGAGTTGTAATCAATTTATTTTGCAGCTGCTGAACTTGCAGGCGCATGCGATATAGCTGCTCTCTTTGCTGTGCATTTGCACTGTGAGAAAACTCTTCAATTTCTTTATAAGCATTTTCTAATTTTTCCTGTGCTTTTGTATATTCAGTGTCATTGTAATGTTCTTGTTTCATGCCTTCCTGTAACTGACCTTGTCCAAAGCGAATAGCATCTTCACACTGCTGCATAAGTTGATCCACTGCTTGACGAGTTGTCATTGTCTATTCCTCCTATTCGTTCATTTCTGTCTTATTTTGCGCAACTTTACTCCCCTTTACGACAAGAAGAACCTGTTAAATATAAGCATCCTTAAATTTGTTTGGCACTTTTTCACGTTTTTGATACAATTTGTTGATGTATATTGCATGTAAAAAGGAGGTTGCTGATTTGAATCAGACAAACCCATTTCCGTATAAATCTGAAAACAAACGTTATCATACCTGGAATTACCACTTACGTAACCACTTTGGCCATAAGGTATTTAAAGTAGCCTTAGATGGAGGATTTGATTGTCCAAACAGAGACGGCACGGTAGCTCACGGCGGCTGTACGTTTTGCAGCGCTGCCGGTTCCGGAGATTTCGCTGGAAACAGAGCGGATGATCTTGTGACACAATTTAACGAAATCCGTGAAAAAATGCATCATAAATGGAAAGACGGAAAATACGTTGCTTACTTTCAAGCATTCACTAACACTCACGCTCCTGTTGAGGAGCTTCGTGAAAAATATGAAGCGGTCTTAAAGCTTCCCGGAGTTGTTGGGCTTTCTATCGCCACGCGCCCTGACTGTCTCCCCGACGATGTGGTGGAGTACTTGGCTGAATTAAATGAACGAACTTATCTATGGGTAGAACTTGGACTGCAAACTGTTCATGAACGAACTTCACTGCTTATCAACCGGGCACACGATCATCAATGCTATGTAGATGGTGTAGCAAAGCTTCGAAAACACGGTATTCGCGTTTGTTCTCACATCATTAATGGTTTGCCTTTAGAAACACCTGAGATGATGATGGAAACGGTACGGGAAGTAGCAAAATTAGACGTTCAAGGAATTAAGATTCATCTGCTTCATTTACTAAAAGGAACTCCTATGGTCAAACAGTATGAAAAGGGCCTTGTTGAATTTCTTTCATTTGAAGAATATGTAAAGCTTGTATGCGATCAGCTCGAAGTAATCCCTTCTGAGATGATTGTTCATCGTATTACCGGTGATGGACCGATAGACCTCATGATCGGACCGATGTGGAGCGTAAATAAGTGGAGCGTATTAAATGCCATTGATCAAGAGCTCGAACGTCGCCAAAGCTATCAAGGAAAATATTACGAAACAGAGTTGATGGAAAGATGAAAATAGAACGTATCCTGCCTTTTGCCCGCACGTTGCTCACTAATGCTGTGGCCGAAGGAGATGTCGCGATTGATGCTACAGCAGGAAATGGACATGATACATTGTTCTTAGCCAACTTAGTCGGAGATACAGGTCATGTATATGGATTTGACATTCAGCCCCAAGCCATTCAAGCAACTCAGCAGCGATTGACAGAACATCATGTAGAAAAACGAGTCACGCTTATCCAAGAAAGCCATAGCAATATAAGCATGCTTCCTACTTCTATTAATGGACGAGTGACGGGCGCTGTCTTTAATTTAGGTTATTTACCAGGTGGAGATAAAGACATCGTCACCACTTCTGAAACAACAATTTCTGCAATTGAGCAGTTACTTGATTTGCTAGCACCTGAAGGAGTGATTGTGCTCGTTATTTATCACGGACACGAACAAGGGAAACAAGAAAGAGACGATTTACTAACGTACGTCCAAAATCTAGATCAAAAAGATGTCCATGTTTTACAATACCGCTTCATGAATCAGCAAAACAATCCTCCGTTCATCATTGCTATTGAAAAAAGATAAGCCGCATATGGCTTATCTTTTTAACATTCGGTACAAGCGTCCGTTGATATAGAAAAAGTAGCTGAGTGCTCCCCCCGCTTTGATTAATCGACGTGCATTCACATGAACATGTTTTTGTGCCCTCACTTTTTGATCGGACAAATAAACGCCCAGGAGTCCCTTATAGATAAAGCAGTGAAAGTGATAATCCGGTAGTTTTTTAGCATATTCGTCCGCTTTTACAACAAAATGCAAAAAGCGGTCCATCATTTGCTGATAGTGAGGATAATAAAAACAAAAGTTCAAATCTCCTCCTGCTTTATCTTCTTCTTGGTCAATTAAATAATCGAGTAAAATATGTAAACCTTGAATATAAGGAAAATATCCCGCTTTTATTTTCTCCGTCATTTCTTTGGTCATCTCTTCTTGAAAACTGTAAGCGGCCAAACAAAAAATGCCTAACGTTGAACCAGAGCACGCTGAAAATTCATACCACTCCATTTCAGGAACACTGTGCCGGTGAGCATCAAACCAATTCTCTAATCGTGGAACTCTTTCCTTGATTTCAACATGCTTATGTATTTGCAAATCACAATAATAAGTAGCTAGTTCTAATAAATGTGAAGAGACGATATGGTAATTACAGGCTTTTCGCAAGGACTGCTGACAAGTCTGGACAAGTTCCGCTAAATATCCTCCATCGTCTTTATCCGTTCGAAAACGATAGTAATCCCCAAGAGGTGCATGAGGAGTCAACGCATCTGGCATCGATTCGTGTAAGGCTGCAAAATCTTTAGGATCGAGCGAATTGCTGCGGTCACATAAGTTATCTAAGTAATCGCTGATTGTTTGGTAGGCAACGATAAATTTTACGCATTCAATCATGTTTTCTTTCGCTAAAATCGATAGGATACCGCCTCCTTCACAATGAAAAGTTTTTGTATCGATACTTGCCAATGCTTGAGTGCGTAATTCTTTATTAGGAATCTCTTTTGCCCGTTCCCGCCAATGGTTAAGCTCATGATGAACGACGGGAAACACTTCTCGATAAATTTTTCTCATTAATGAAATAGGACGAGACGGAATCTTCATTTATTTTCACCTCAATTTCTGACAGCACTCATTAAATGTGAAGATCAACAAAGCTTTTCGCGTATGTAAAAACGTATTCTCTTTCAGGCTCATTAAAGATTTCGTGATACAGCTGAGACCATTCTTTGTAGATTTTTTCACTTAGCTCTATTTCATCAAACCACTGTCTAACAATCAGCTTTTCAATAATTTTATCTTCTCCGGCCTGCATCACAAGAAGCGGAACATCCGGCAAACGATCGATATCTTTAAAAGCTAAGTTAACAGCTTGAATCAATTCTCGGTACCATCTTACAGAAACTTTTGTAACGTACAGTGAGTCGTTTTCATCTTCATCTCGAACTTCTTGATTTCTTGTTGCTTTTTCAACAGTAAGACCCAAATCAAAAAGTTTGTTCGGCATGACTTTATTTAATCCTTTAGATAACATATCTAAGTAAGCTGGTACTTGCTCTTTTAATCCTAGACAAGGTGAGGAAAGAATCGCACCCCATATAGGAAGATTTTTTGTCTGCAGCGTACGAATAACCGCCAGTCCTCCCATACTATGTCCTAACAGGAAAATAGGCAAATCATATTTTTGCGCTTCACGTACCCATTCTTCCACTTCATATACATATTCATCAAAGGATAGGATATGTCCTCTTCTTCTCGTTGTTAAGCCTTGGCCAGGAAGGTCTCCCATGATTACGTGCATTCCAACCGAACGCCACATCTCAATCAGCCAGCGATAGCGCCCGTGATGCTCCGCTGCTCCATGGACCATGACAATAACGCCTTTTGGATTTACTGCTTCCCATTTATGCATTTGAGTTACTCCTTCTTCCTTTTTTTGTTTACCTGCTTTAAAAACCTTTGTACACTTACATTAGAAGATTTACTACTTTTTTTCAACTAATAAAGGGAGATGATTTGATGATTTATCCGTATAAAGAAAAAATGCCTAATATTGCACCCAGCTGCTTCCTCGCAGACTATGTCACGATTACTGGAGATGTCACCATTGGTGAAGAAAGCAGCATTTGGTTTAACACCGTTATTAGAGGAGATGTTTCGCCTACTATTATCGGGAAACGAGTAAATATACAAGATCAATCAACACTCCATCAAAGCCCAAATGCTCCTTTGCTTATTGAGGATGATGTGACAGTAGGACATCAAGTTATTTTACACAGCTCCATCATCCGCAAACGCGCGCTCATTGGCATGGGCTCTATTATTTTAGACGGTGCGGAAATTGGTGAAGGTGCTTTTATCGGTGCAGGAAGTTTAGTGCCTCCCGGTAAAAAAATACCACCTAATACTCTCGCACTCGGTCGACCTGCTAAAGTAATCCGCACTCTGACTGAGGAGGATTTAAAAGATATGCAGCGCATTCGTACAGAATATGTAGAAAAAGGGCAGTATTATAAGTCTATTAAGAAATCTGATTCTTCATTATAAAGGAAACGTTCCCTCAGAAAGTCATACTGAGGGAATTTTTTTAGTATCTCCACAAACTCTCTAATCATGTTCTATTCTCTCCACAATTGTAAAGAAATTTCCATATTAATTTACATCGTTTTAGTACTGCCTCCACAATTAAAGATTAAACTGAATAATAAAGACGTATTTATTAAAAAGGGAGCGACTCTATGAAAGCCAAGTTAATTCAGTATGTATACGATGCCGAATGCCGATTATTCAAAAGTGTAAATCAACATTTTGATCGAAAGCACTTAAATAGATTTTTACGTTTACTAACTCATGCCGGCGGAGCCACGTTTACCATTGTGATAGCGTGCTTGCTGCTATTTCTGCATCCTTCATCCGTCGCTTACGCCTGTGCCTTTTCTCTAGCCGTTAGCCATATTCCTGTTGCCATTGCTAAGAAGCTATATCCGAGACAACGGCCTTATATTCAACTAAAGCATACAAAAGTATTAGAAAATCCATTAAAAGATCATTCATTTCCATCGGGGCATACAACGGCTATTTTTTCGTTAGTTACCCCTCTGATGATTACTTACCCAGCCTTCGCTGCCGTTCTTTTGCCGCTTGCAGTAACGGTAGGCATTTCAAGAATTTATCTCGGTCTGCACTATCCGACGGATGTCATGGTAGGCCTGATACTCGGCATCTTTTCAGGTGCTGTTTCACTGAACATATTTTTAGTCTAATTGATAGGAGGAGTACTCATGAGAATTGCTTTATTTACAGATACATTTGCTCCGGAAGTTAACGGAGCTGCTAAAACACTTTATCAATTTACTCAGTATGTCAAATCAAAGCAAATTCCCATCCAGGTATTTGCTCCTGAATTTGCTCATAATCGGTCGTTTTCACCGTATGTTCACCGCTCGCCTAGCATGCCGTTTTTCCTTTATCCAAACAGCCGCTTTTCATTGCCAAACGTTCTAAAAATTAAAAAGCAGCTGCAGGAATTCAACCCTTCTCTTATTCATTTGGCCACTCCTTTTACAATGGGGCTTTGCGGCTCCTATTACGGAAAAAGATTAGGTATTCCTCTTGTCGGCTCTTATCATACCAATTTTGATGATTATTTATCTCACTATGAACTTGAAAAAATGCGTGTACCACTGCAAAAATATATGAAATGGTTTTATAAACCTGTACAAAAATTATTCGCTCCCTCCGAAGTGACCAAACAGCAGCTAGAAAAACAAGGGTTTCACAACGTAGCTATTTGGTCGCGAGGGGTAAATCACAAATTGTTCCATCCCCACTATGACCGCTTTGATATTCGTATTAAATATAATATAAAAAAACCCTACATCTTAACGTATGTAGGAAGGTTAGCTAAAGAAAAGAACGCTGATTTTTTACTAAAAATTGCCCGATCTTTACCTGATCATATCCGCCACCAAGTTCACTGGCTTATTGTGGGAGATGGTCCTTTAAAAGAACAAATGCAACAGCAAGCATCTGAGCATATGACATTTACAGGCTTTCTTGAAGGTAAGCAACTTGCTCATATCTATTCTTCATCTGATTTGTTTGTTTTCCCTTCAGAAACAGAAACGTTCGGAAATGTCGTACTGGAGTCTCTTGCTTCTGGAACTCCCGTGGTGGCAGCAAATGCAGGAGGAGTTAAACAGATGGTTCAGCACGGGCGAAACGGCTACCTTTGCAAACCTCACTCCTTAGAAGAATTCAGTTCGGCTATTACAGGTTTACTTGATGATTTGCACCAGCGGCTTCACTTTAGCCATGCAGCGAGACACTATGCTCTTACTCAATCATGGGACGCCATTTTTCAGCATTTGCTTTCAGAATATGAAGATGTCGTAGAAAAATCTGCTGAAGGTATTCAATGGGCATAAAAAAAATCTCCGTTTTCACGGAGATTTTTTTATTATTTAGCTAAAGCTTGAGTTTTTAATGCTTCAGCTTTGTCTGTGAACTCCCAAGGAAGCTCCACATCTGTACGACCAAAGTGACCGTAAGCTGCTGTTTGCTTATAAATTGGGCGACGTAAATCAAGCATTTTAATGATGCCTGCTGGACGTAGGTCAAAGTTTTTGCGTACTACATCTACTAGTACTTCTTCAGAAACTTTTCCTGTACCGAATGTATCAATTGAAATAGATACTGGCTGTGCAACACCAATTGCATATGCTAGTTGTACTTCACATTTATCAGCAAGATCAGCTGCTACAATGTTTTTCGCAACATAACGAGCTGCATAAGCTGCTGAACGGTCTACTTTTGTTGCGTCCTTACCAGAGAATGCACCGCCGCCGTGACGAGCATATCCGCCGTAAGTATCAACGATAATTTTACGACCAGTTAAACCAGCATCTCCTTGAGGGCCGCCGATTACGAAACGTCCTGTTGGGTTAATGAAATACTTTGTATTTTCATCAATTAACTCATTTGGAACAACTGGATTAATTACATATTCTTTTAAGTTACGTTGAATTTGCTCTAACGTTACTTCTGGGTGATGCTGAGTTGAAATAACAATTGTATCGATGCGAACAGGTTTGTTGTTTTCATCATATTCAACTGTTACTTGTGTTTTACCATCCGGGCGAAGGTAAGGAAGAATTTCTTCTTTACGTACTTCTGTTAGACGGCGAGCAAGTTTATGAGCTAATGAAATTGGAAGAGGCATTAATTCTTTTGTTTCGTTACATGCATAACCAAACATTAACCCTTGGTCTCCAGCTCCGATTGCTTCGATTTCTTCATCGGACATTTGACCTTCACGTGCTTCTAACGCTTGGTCTACACCAGCAGCGATATCAGCTGACTGCTCGTCGATAGATGTTAATACTGCACAAGTTTCAGCATCAAATCCGTATTTTGCACGAGTATAGCCAATTCCTTTAATTGTTTCACGAACTGTTTTAGGAATATCCACGTAAGTAGAAGTTGTAATTTCACCGCTTACTAAAACTAAACCAGTTGTTACGCTTGTTTCACAAGCAACACGAGCATTTGGATCCTTTGCTAGGATAGCATCAAGAATTGAGTCAGAAATTTGGTCACAAATTTTATCGGGATGTCCCTCTGTAACAGATTCTGACGTGAACAGACGACGTTGTGTTGACATCAGTTTTCCTCCTTATAAATACGATACATTGTGATACGGTACTCATTCCCTTATTTTCATTACACGTTAAAAAATATAAAAAAACCTTTCCTTGTATCGAGGAAAGGTATCAAATTCTACATAAGCCTTTCACTCTTATCGATCAAGGTTGTGCCCTTGCATCAGGTTAGCACCTTATCGTCTACACAAAAAAATGACGATGGTTGCTGGGTTTCACAGGGCCTGTCCCTCCACCAGCTCGGGATAAGAGAGTATCCGTTCAAGGACATATAATACATGAAAAAGCGCTTCACTGTCAACAACATTCAAATGGAAATCATCTCTTTATGTTTGAATCTGTTTTAATGTAACATACTCAAATTTAAAAATAGTATACCTTATTAAGAATGATCACGAAGTTTGGTTAACAAGACAGACCAAAAAAAGGCTTTCACTTGAAATAGCTTCACTTTTTTCGCTTCTAGCACATATACATGTGTCTAAAATAGGTATAACGTACATTTTTTTATAATACACAAACATTTTTAGTTAAATAGTATAGAATAATTAAATAAATGTGTTATACTAATTATAAATTTCAAACATTAATGAATAAATAATAGCTAAAAAAGGAAGGTAGTGCACATGAGTACTGTTGATATGTCTATCGAATTAAATGGTTTGCTTCAATTAAAAACAACAAAACACCAATTATCTGTTCCACAACTTGTTGAAAAAATTCTAGCTCGACGCGAAGGAACGCTGACTTCTACAGGTGCTGTGTCAGTCGAAACCGGAAAATATACAGGCCGCTCTCCTTTGGATAAATTTATTGTAAGCGATGCTGTATCTTCAAAAACGGTTGAATGGGGACCCGTCAATCAGCCAATTTCTGCTCAGCGATTCGATGCGCTATACAAAAAAGTCTTAACCCACTTAAAGAAGCAGGATGAACTTTTTGTTTTTAATGGATATGCTGGAGCTGATAAAAAGTATCAGTTACCAATTCAAGTAGTTAATGAATTTGCATGGCACAACCTATTCGCTCAGCAGTTATTCATTCGCCCTTCAGCTGAACAAAAAACAAATGATGATGTGAAGCCGTTTACAATTGTAGCAGCTCCAACGTTCAAAGCTGACCCTGAAACAGACGGGACGAATTCGGAAACCTTCATTATTCTTTCATTAGAGCGACGCATTGTGCTAATTGGAGGAACTGAATACGCTGGTGAAATGAAAAAATCCATTTTCTCAGTGATGAACTTCTTGCTTCCTCAAAACAATATTCTATCCATGCACTGTTCTGCTAACGTAGGAGAAGAAGGTGACGTTGCATTATTCTTTGGTTTATCTGGAACGGGTAAAACAACGCTTTCTGCTGATGCAAACCGTCGTTTAATCGGAGATGACGAGCACGGTTGGTCAAGCTCTGGTGTATTTAATATTGAAGGAGGCTGCTACGCGAAGTGCATTCAGCTTTCCGAAGAAAAAGAACCGCAAATTTTTAATGCAATTCGCTTCGGCGCAGTACTGGAAAATGTAGTGTTGAATCAAAATACGAAAGTAGCAGATTACAATGATAATAGTTTAACAGAGAATACTCGTGCCGCTTATTCAATTGACTCTATTGATAATACGGTATTGCCAAGCGTTGCTGGGCACCCTACAGCTATTGTCTTTTTAACTGCTGATGCCTTCGGCGTCTTACCTCCAATCAGCAAGCTTACAAAAGAACAAGCGATGTACCATTTTCTGAGCGGATACACTAGTAAGTTAGCTGGAACAGAGCGCGGCGTAACATCGCCACAGGCTACTTTCTCTACATGCTTTGGTGAGCCTTTCTTACCTCTTGCTCCAACAACTTATGCAGAAATGCTAGGAAAGAAAATCGATGAACATAACGTAAATGTCTACCTTGTAAACACTGGATGGACCGGCGGTGAATACGGCGTGGGTGAACGAATGAAGTTAAGTTACACTCGAGCTATGGTTCAAGCAGCTCTTGAAGGAGAACTAGCTAATACCGAAACAGTAACAGATGCTATTTTTGGTTTATCGATTCCAACTCATGTTCCGGGAGTTCCTGATGAAGTGCTTCAGCCTTCTAAAGCATGGAACGATGCAACAGCTTATAACCAAAAAGCAACTGAACTTGCCGCTAAATTCAAAGCGAACTTCAAGCGTTTTAATGATGTAGCATCGGACATTTCAACATTAGGCGGACCTAGAGTCTAATAAAAAACCGATCGTCTTATAGACGATCGGTTTTTTAGTTAGTCGAATGTAATTTTGTCAGTTCATATGTGACAATGGTTTTTTCCTGCTCCATTTCTACCTTACGCACAACAGCAGTTCCAATACATTCTCCATTTTTCGTTTTGTGAATGTTTAATGGAATATCCAACGGATACAAACGATATCCTTTTTTCTCAACTTGAAAAATGTTATCTGTTACACGCTTTTCGTTGCCTTTTGTCACAATCATTGTATTTAATTCTAGCGGCATCCCCATTTTCTCTCACTCCTCACTGTTATTCTACTTGTTTTTTCTATCGTAGCATATCTTTTATTGCGCTTTCATCCACTTCGTTAACTTCTTTACCGTTTCTCGGTTTTCTTTTGGTGGAAAAGCATGTGGAAAGTTTTCAAAATACCAGCTGGTAACTTTTTTATTGGACTTCTTTAGTTTAGATTCGAGCTGATAGGAATGATCAATTGAGACGTTTTTATCTTCTAAACCATGAATAAGCAAGACCGGCGGCTCGACGAGATGAGCACGATGCAAAGGTGTCCTCCATTCGTATCTTTCAGGATATTTAGAAGGAGTTCCTCCAATCACCCGCTTCATCATTCTTCTTAAATCTTCTCTTTCTTCATATGTCAGCACCATATCCGTGACGCCTCCCCATAGCACAAGAGAACGGCTGTCTTTTTTTTCAATGGCTGTGAGTAAAGCCATCACTCCCCCTCGTGAAAACCCAAAAATATGAATGCGGTCATGGTGGACGTTAGGGAGCTGTTTCAGTAAATCGTAAGCAGCAAAAGCATCGTAACGATCATCTCCTGCAAAATCTTCGTTTCCTTCGCCTCCTTGATTTCCCCTATAGAACGGAGCCATCACAATAAAACCTTGTGAAGCAAATTGAATGAGTCGAGCAGGGCGAACCGTTCCTACGTTCTTAATACCTCCTCTTAAGTATAAAAAGCCGTCATACATTCCTTTTTCTTTTGGCTCTGCAAGCATTCCTTTAATCTTAAGCCCTTGACATGCATATGTAATCACCCACAGCGTCACGCGAGGATTTGATGATGGGAAACGCTGTTTATGAAGAATTGTTCCATCTTTCATTTTTTTCCTCCATTCTTTATATAACTAGCCTACTTTCTTCCGCTAAGGTTTACTTTCAGTCGTTGACTACTACTTCTTTGATTTTCCACATAGTTATATAGGCACTCACCTTCTTCCACTTCTTTACATACATTATCATAAAATATTTTATTACTTTAAGGAGGTTTGCTTTATGAAACCAATTAAATGGCTTTTTTCTTTGCTTGCTATTATGATTTTACTCATTCCACTAATTAGCTGCAGCAAAACAACATCTGTACAAACGGTTCGTGTCGGCGAAGTAACTCGCTCTATCTTTTATGCTCCCCAGTACGTCGCTATTTCAAAAGGCTTTTTTGAAGAAGAAGGACTAAAGGTAGATTTAAAAACAACTTGGGGCGGAGATAAGACAATGACGTCACTTTTATCTGATGGCATCGACGTCGCCTTAGTCGGCTCGGAAACGTCAATCTACGTATATGCACAAGGGTCTAGTGATCCCGTCATCAACTTTGCACAGCTAACCCAAACCGACGGAACATTTCTAGTAGCACGTAAAAAGGTCGATCAATTTTCATGGGATCAGCTTAAAGGCAAAACGTTTCTTGGTCAACGCAAAGGCGGCATGCCGCAAATGGTAGGGGAATATGTGTTAAAACAGCATAATATTGATCCTAAAAAAGATGTAAAACTCGTTCAGAACATTGATTTTGCTAACGTTGCGAATGCTTTTGCTTCTGGTACTGGAGATTACGTTCAATTATTTGAGCCAACGGCTAGTATTTTAGAGAAACAAGGAAAAGGACATATCGTTGCTTCCTTCGGAAAAGAATCAGGAACAGTTCCTTATACAACATTTATGGCCAAAGAAAGCTATTTAAAAGATAACCCTGAAGCAGCAGCTAAATTTACTCGAGCTATTTACAAAGCACAAAAATGGGTGAATACACATAGCACAGATGAAATTGCTGAAGTGGTTGCACCGTATTTTGAAGATACACCTAAAGACACGCTAAAAACTGTTATTGACCGCTATAAATCGCAAAAATCCTTTGCAACTAACCCTTTATTAGATGAGAAAGAGTGGGATCATTTACAAACAATCATGGACGAATCTGGAGAACTTCCAAGACACATTGATCACAGCAAGCTAGTCAACACAAAATTCGCAAAAGATGCAATGAGGGAGTAATATGACAAAACTTCACATTCAAGATATTCAACATATGTACCTTACGACAAAGTCTGCTACCACTGCACTTGAACATATTAATTTGTCTATTGAAGAAGGAGAATTCGTTTCCTTTCTCGGCCCAAGCGGATGTGGAAAAACGACGCTTCTATCGATTATTGCAGGCTTGATTGAACCAACGTCCGGCTCTGTCACAATAGACGGTGAAAATATCGGAACATCAGTCCCCAACATCGGTTATATGCTTCAACAAGATTATTTGTTTCCGTGGAAAACCATTAAAGAAAATATTTTACTTGGGCTTGAAATTCGCGGACAGCTAACAGATAAAACAGAGAGTAAAGCACTTTCACTTCTAAAAGAAATTGGTTTACAGGACGTAGATGACCTATATCCACACCAGTTATCCGGAGGCATGAGACAACGCGTCGCTTTAGTCCGAACACTTGCCATTGACCCCGCTATTTTACTCTTGGATGAGCCTTTTTCAGCACTTGATTTTCAAACAAAACTCAAGCTTGAAGAACTTGTCTCCAAAACACTGATGACCTATCAAAAAACGGCCGTTTTGGTCACGCACGATATCGGCGAAGCCATTGCTATGAGCAGCCGAATCTTTTTATTCTCAGCCAAGCCGGGGAAGATCGCAAAAACATTTACGGTTCCTTCTATTTTACGAACCCTCTCTCCGTTTGAAGCACGACAGCATCCTGTCTATAACGATTTATTTATGGACATATGGAAGGAGCTTGATCAACTTGAAACCCACTAGCTCCCTAGATACTCTTCACGAAAGCTACCTTCGCAAGGTTCGGGGCGAAAAACGATTAGTACTGAGCGTGCAGATGGTCATTTTTTTAGCCTTTTTTAGCTTCTGGGAACTAGCTTCTCGTTTAAAGTGGATTGATCCTTTAATTTTCAGTTCCCCTACTAAAGTGTGGCATTTATTTTTAATTAAACTTGCCGACGGCTCGCTAGCAGAACATATTGGTTTTACATTATTTGAAACGGTTCTTGGCTTCATTTTAGGCACATTGCTAGGTATTTTACTTGCAACGGCCCTTTGGTATTCAACTAGGCTTGCAAACATATTAGACCCTTACCTCGTTATTTTAAACGCCATGCCTAAAGTAGCGCTGGGCCCTATTTTAATAGTAGCGATCGGTCCAGGATTTTTCTCAATTTTAACGATGGGAGCGATTATATCCGTTATTATTACATCCATCGTCGTTTACACAGCCTTTAAAGAAGTGGATCCAAACTATATTAAATTACTAAAAAGCTTCGGGGCAACGAAAACCCGCTGTTTTAAAGAAGCAATTCTTCCAGCTTCCATGCCTGCCATTATTTCCACATTTAAAGTAAACGTCGGTTTATCTTGGGTAGGCGTCATCGTAGGAGAATTTTTAGTTTCTTCAAAAGGGCTTGGATATATGATTATTTATGGTTTCCAAGTCTTCAACTTTACTCTTGTTCTTCTCAGCTTATTATTAATTGCCATTTTCGCTACGATTATGTACCAAGGCGTGGCTTATTTAGAAAAGAAATTGATCCGACGCTCATAAAAAATACCCCCGTACAAACGGGGGTATTTTCGTTGATATGATGCTTTTACAAAAATGTTCGCTTTACATATTTCATTACATATTGTAAAACATTATCTTTCATGATGAAGCTGTACGCATCATCTTGTTGAATGCCCGAAGGTAGTTCGTCAATCATTACGGGACCATCTGTTTCCATGTAGTCTTCTTTTTTAATTACATTTCCAATCGTAGCAAAATAAATGTTTTTAATAATAGTCTTTCCTTTACTTACTACTTTATATTGACCAATATAAGTTAAAGAAGAGACTTCTCCGCCTGTTTCTTCAAACACTTCTCGAACCGCTGCTTCTTCTGGTACTTCATTGCCTTCTAGTTTTCCTCCGGGAAATTCTAAACCTCGTTTTGAGTGATTCGTTAGCAACCATTGATTTTCATACCTGCATACGACCCAAACATGACGTGGAGTTTTCGAGAATGGATTTTTTTCAAATGATAAAAATACTTGATTATGATATGCATCCTTAAATGTGTACATGGTCGACTCAAACTCCATTTGATTTTTCCCTTATTTTATCATACATTACGGCCATACCTGATAAGAAAAGTATGCTCGTACTTTTTTTCTTTGCTTTTTACCCCTTATTCCGTTCTATCTGAAGATAAAATATTCATCTGTTTGATATGTGATTTTGTTTCATCGTCTCCCAGCTTATAAAGCATGGCATATATCTCAACTGTTGTTTTATCGTACATATCATTTTGAGAATCATGATGATATTCCAGATACGGAATATGTGATCGCCAAAAGCTTGACCAATCGCTTGAAGCGCGCTGATCTAAATAGATTCTCAGCTGCTCCACTTCTTCATCTGTTGCTTCAATCGCATAATTCCAATCTGAAGCAGTATTTGACTGATTGATTTCTCCTGAACTCAGAGATACATAATATTTTTTTGTCATGAAAGATATTCAGCTCCTTCTTTCTAGTGCCAACTTATCTTTCTTATGTGTATCTTATTCTTTTTTTATACACTCTACGATTTAAAGCGGTCTTTTAAAATCGCTATTGCTTTTTTTAACGGCTCTGGAATCGGAACCCCTACAATTCTTGCGTTTTCTGTAATTGAAATCATTTCGTTTAAAATATAGAACAAAATAGCTCCATCTCGAATAATATGACCGTTTTCCCAAAATACAGAATCGATAAAGTTTGCTACAGCAATCATGGCAAAAATAAAAATCTTTTTGGCAATTCCTTTAAAACCTACTTTGCTAGATAAACGTTTATTTATAAAAGCTGCAATTGTACCCGTCAAGTAATCCATTGCCACTAATGCTACTAAAGCCATTAGTAAATAGTCCCACTCTCCAAATAAAAAAAAAGCCAGTGAACCTAAACTTGAGATTATTAAGACAGAAAGCTTCTGCATATCCACTTTTTTCACCCTTTCAGCAGTCATAAGCAGTCATATCCCTACAGTATATGCCAGTGAAAAAAAAGTGTTCGTCCATCTTATCATAAAAAAAACCTGCGAGTACTCGCAGGTTTTACTTACTTGCCTAGGAATGATTTTAACATCCACGTATGTTTTTCTAAGCTTTGATGAATGGCTAACAGCATGTCTCCTGTTGTTTCGTCGCCCGCTTCACCGGCTGCATCCATTCCTTCTTTTAATTCAGCAGTTAGCGTATCAAAATCGCTTACTAAAGAAGCAACCATGTCTTTAGCCGCTTCGCTTCCATCCGCTTCTTTAATAGAAGAAAGTTCTAACGATTCTTTCATTGTTGCCACAGGTTTTCCTTCTAATGCTAAGAGGCGTTCTGCAAGGTCATCAATAATTGTAGCTGTTTCCGTATACAGCTCTTCAAACTTTTCATGAAGAGTGAAGAATTGTTCACCTTTCACGTACCAATGAAAATTATGAAGTTTTATGTACATTACACTAAAGTTTGCCACTTGTTTATTAACAATTTCATTTACATTTGCTGCCATGTTTTTCGCTCCTTTGTGAACTCTTTGTATAGTATAGTTGTACCCTTTTTTAGTTGATTAAAACATTTTTTTCATAAAAAGAGACATTTCCCTTTCTTTAATCATTTATCTTTTCCAAATAAAATAAGCAGCCCAGCGGACTGCTTATTTTTAGCCAAATACTTTTTCTAAATCTTCTTTGTCCTGTTCTAACCAGAACTTCATTAAGCGTTTTGCTCCTTCTAAATCGTGAAGTTTCGCTTGACCACACTGCTTTTCGTTTGCTGCTGGAATTTCAGTAATATTAATTGCATCTTTTAACGTATCGTCTAACAAGTCAATGATTTCACGTACAGTTGGCTCGCCGCTCACTACTAAGTAGTACCCAGTTTGACATCCCATAGGCGAAATATCAATAATATCAAAGTGATCGTATTTTTCTACATGAGTACGAATATTAAAAGCTAATAAATGCTCTAACGTATGAATAACGTCCGGCTTCATTGCTTGTTTGTTTGGTTGGCAAAAACGAATATCGAATTTATTTACAACGCCGTCGCTTCCCACTTTGTGAACACCGCAGTGTCTTACGTAAGGTGCTTTAACCGCATTATGATCTAGCTCAAAACTTTCTACTGATGGCATAATACCACTCCTTTTTTCTTCTTTCACCTATCATAACATGCAATTCCGATATATTTCATCCATTTAATAACCTTTATTTCTTTTAGTTGCTTTTTATTCCTTCTATCCCTTATAGTATGAGCAAACACGAAAGAAAGAACGTGATAATAAATGATTGCAAAGCTTTTGCTTTTACTTATAAAAGGATACCAAAAAGGAATTTCACCTTTTCTTCCGGCAAGGTGCCGGTTTTATCCTACTTGCTCCCAGTACGGAGTTGAATCCATTAAACGTTTTGGTGCCGTAAAGGGATCTTATTTGACTGTAAAACGCATTTTAAAATGCCACCCGTTCCATCCGGGTGGCATCGACGAAGTACCTGAGAAAAAATCACACTAAGCTTTAGTTGTTTTCGATTGCTTCATACCCATTTACAACAACATCTAGCTTTCCTGTATTTGGATCAATAACTAGTCCATGTACAGGAGTATCTTTTGAAAATAGAGGATGATTACGAATTGTCTCTACACTATGCTGAACAGTCTCTTCTACTGAATCGAAACCCGTTAACCATTGTTTCAAGTCCATAGAATATTCAATAGTATTAATCACTTCATCTGAGATGCCTTTTGCTCTTACTTTCTCTAAAAAAGGTTCCGCCTGAAGTTTACCTGCTCCGCAGTCATGGTGACCAATTACACATACCTCATCAGCTTGTAGCTCGTACACAGCTACTAAAATGCTTCGCATAATACTTCCAAATGGATGTGAAACAAGTGCTCCTGCATTTTTAACAATTTTCACGTCTCCGTTGCGCAGATTTAAAGCGTGCGGAAGCAATTCTACCAATCTTGTGTCCATACACGATAAAATAACCATTTTTTTATCAGGGAATTTGCTTGTTTCATAAAGTTCATACTTCTTTTCTTCTACAAATTTTTTGTTGAATTCTAAAACATCTTGTAATAAGCTCATTTGCTGTCTTCTCCTTCATAAAAAAATTCTTTCTTGTATTATAATACTTTTTCCTATAAGATGAAAAGTGCTAAATCGTAATAATTATTATTTAAACACAAGAAAGTAGGTTAAAACAGTGAAAAAAATTCCCGTTACCGTTTTAAGCGGATACCTTGGTTCAGGTAAAACAACGCTTTTGAACCATATTTTAAAAAATAAAGAAAAGTTGAAGGTCGCAGTCATTGTCAATGACATGAGCGAAGTAAATATTGATGCAGACTTAGTTAAACAAGGCGGATTTTCTCGAACAGAAGAAAAACTTGTTGAAATGCAAAATGGCTGTATTTGCTGTACGCTTCGGGATGATTTAATGAAAGAGATAGAACGCCTCGCTGACAATGATGATATTGATTATATTGTCATTGAATCTTCCGGAATCAGCGAACCTATCCCTGTTGCTCAAACATTTACTTATATTGATGAAGAGCTTGGCATTGATTTAACTCAGAAATGTTCATTAGATACGATGGTCACTGTAGTAGATGCTAATCGCTTTTGGGAAGACTTTTCATCAGGCGAAAGCTTATTAGACCGCAAAGAAGGAACGGATGAAAACGATAAAAGAGAAGTGGTTGATTTATTAATCGATCAAATTGAATTTGCAAACGTCATTTTATTAAACAAAGTTGATTTGTTAACAAAAGATGATGCAGATGAGCTGCAGGCTGTTCTTCACAAATTAAACTCAGAGGCCACTGTTATCCAAACAATTAATAGTGAGGTAAAACTTGAAGCCATACTTCATACCAACTTATTCGACTTTGAAAAAGCTAGTCAAGGAGCCGGGTGGATTAAAGAATTAAATGAAGAACACCATACGCCTGAAACAGAAGAGTTTGGTATTTCTTCTTTTGTATATAGAAGGAATCGTCCCCTTCATCCTGAACGCTTTATGAAATGGTTAGAGGACTGGCCGGTTGATATTGTACGTGCAAAAGGATTTTTCTGGCTTGCTTCACGTAACCATATGGCAGGACTTCTTTCTCAAGCAGGTACGTCCATTATGATTCAAGGAGCGGGTGAATGGGTCGCAACTTACACAGCAGAGGAAAGGGAACAAACCTTAAAGGAAGAACCTGAATTACGAGCAAAATGGGATGAACAATTTGGAGACCGTATTAACGAGCTTGTATTCATTGGTATTGATATGAACAAAGCTGAAATAATTGAAACTTTAGACCACTGTTTGCTGACAAATGAGGAAATGAATCAAGATTGGGCTACTTTCAAAGACCCCCTTCCTAAGTTTACAGTAAGTGCATAAATTTTTAGTTTTCAAATCGTAATAATTACGATATAATAACATAGGTCATAAATGGTTACGATACGAACGGAAGGAGCAACATAATGAAATTCAAACCACTTTTAATGGTGCTGGCATTAGGAATTGGAACAGCCCTTGCAGGGTGCAGTTCAAGCAGTGCAAATAACGCATCTGATAATAAAAATAAAAAATTAGAAGTTTACACAACAATTTACCCTTTACAGGATTTCACTGAAAAAATCGGTGGAAAATATGTAGAAGCTAAAAGCATTTTACCAACAGGTGTAGATGCTCACTCATTTGAACCTACCACAAAAACAATGGTCAAAATCGCAAACGCGGACGCATTCGTTTACTCAGGAATTGGGCTTGAAGGCTTTGCAGATAAAGCACAGTCTACGCTAAAGAATGAAGATGTCGCTTTAGTAGAAGCTGCAAAAGGAATTGAACTAGCAAAGAGCTCTGAAGATGAGCATGCCCACGAAGACGAACATGCCCATGAAGAAGAGCATCACCACGGAGATACAGACCCTCACGTTTGGCTTGATCCTGTTTTAGCTATTCAATTAGCAGAAAATATTAAAGACGAACTTATTGAATTAAAACCAGATAAAAAAGCAGAGTTTGAAAAGAACTTCCAATCGTTAAAGACTCAGCTTGAAGATGTGAACCAAGAGTTAAAAACAACGATTGGCGACGCACCTCATAAAGAAATTTTAGTATCACATGCAGCCTATGGCTACTGGGAAAAACGATACGGTTTAAAGCAAATTAGCGTAGCCGGTTTATCTCCTACAAATGAGCCGTCTCAAAAACAATTAGAAAACATCGTAAAACAAGCAAAAAAAGACCATATCAAATACTTTATCTTTGACCAAAATTTAAAGCCTAAAGTGTCTACGCTTGTAAAAAATGAAGTGGGAGCTCAAGCTTTAACACTTCATAACTTAGAGTCATTAACAAAAAACGATGTTAAAAATAAAGAAGATTATTTCTCCATTATGCAACACAACATTGATACGTTGAAAAAAGCATTATATTAATAAAAAAACTAGCCTCCCGGCTAGTTTTTTTATTGTAATTTATATTTTTGCTTAAAGCGTTCTACGCGGCCGCCTTTATCAGCAAATTTTTGTTTTCCTGTATAAAATGGATGTGTATCCGAACTAATTTCAACTTTTAAAAGCGGATATATGTTGCCATCTTCCCATTGGACGGTCTCATTTGATTGTTTTGTAGATCCTGATAAAAATGATGTTCCGCTATTTGTATCCATAAACACAACTTTACGATAGTCTGGATGAATATTTGTTTTCATTAAATATCTCTCCTTTAAAACAATATATACTTATTATAATCGTAATGATTACTATTTTCAAGTTATATGTTTTACCAATTCTGATGCATAAAGCGTGGTAAAAAGTGGACAATAAGGTTTATCAATACTTTACTGGAAAGGTTGAAAAATGAATGGATCATTTAGTTACTGCACGTTCAATGTTTGGTCTGAACATGGGAGTACATATCATTTTTGCCACTCTTGGCGTCGGCATTCCTCTCATGATTTTATTGGCTGAAATTCTTTACTACAAAACAAAAGATAAAGATTATGAACTTATGGCACAGCGCTGGACAAAAGGAGCTGCTGTCCTGCTTGGAGTCGCTATTCCTACGGGAACGATTGCTGGTGTGCAATTAGCGTTGCTTTGGCCGGGTTTTATGGAAATCGTAGGAAAAGTGATGGCTCTTCCTTTTCAAATTGAAATTTATGCTTTCTTTATTGAGGCTCTTTTTCTCTCTATTTACGTATACGCAGCGGACCGTATTTCTCGAAAAATGAGGATTATCAGTCTCATTTTAGTAGCAATAGGCGCTCTTGCCTCTGCCGTTTTAATTACAAACGTGCACGCATTTGAAGGAACACCTGCTGGCTTTCGAATTTTAAATGGCGAAATTGTAAGCGTAGATCCTTGGGCAGCTTTCTTTAATCCGAGTTTCTTTGTAACGTCCGGTCACGTAGCCGTTTCTGCTTATACAACCGGAGGCTTTGTCATTGCTTCAGTCGCTGCCTTTAAAATGCTTCGTGCGCGAAAACATAATCCAAGAGAATATAAATTTCATCATAAAGCATTGATGATGGGATTAGTAATCGGCGGGATTTTTTCTTTTGTAACAGCTTTGAATGGACATGAATCGATGCAAAAAGTATACGAATATCAACCCGAAAAACTTGCAGCAGCTGAAGGTCTATTTGAAACGCAAGATCATGCGCCATTAGCTTTAGGCGGATTTACAGATGAAAAAGAACAGCGAGTCAAGTATGGCATTGAGTTTCCATGGATGCTCAGCTTCTTGTCGGGTAATAGCTTTAATACAGTGATTACTGGACTCAATGACTTCCCTAGAGATTATTGGCCGCCGCTTTTTGTGCATACCTTGTTTAACGGTATGGTCATTATCGGATCGATTTTAATTTTAGTGGCGCTAGTGGGCGTTGTTTGGTACAAGTTTTTAAAGAAGAAAAGCTTCCCTAAAGTTTTCATGTGGGCATTTGTCGCAACGGGCCCTCTCGCGATCATGGGCATTGAATTCGGATGGATTTTCGCATGTACAGGCAGACAACCCTGGGTCATTTACCGCATCATGCGTACATCAGAAGCCGTTACTACTTCTGCTAATTTGCATATTTTATTTTTCTTGTTTTTGCTTGTTTATATCGTACTCGTGGCCGCAGTCGCCCTTGTACTGGTGTTTTATTTTAGACGAAATCCGCTTTCTAAAGAGCTTGCTGCGCAAGCAGATTAAAAAGGATGTGAGAATATGGGTGATTCATTACTAGCAATTACTGTAATATGGGGCTTCATTTTTATCTATGCTGTAATGGGAACGATGGACTTTGGAGCTGGTTTTTGGTCGATGGTCTATATTAACCGTACGAAAACAAATGCTACAGATGTAGCAAACAGATATCTATCGCCTACTTGGGAAGTAACCAATGTATTTATCGTTGCGATTGTTGTTGCGCTGTTTAGCTTTTTTCCGCGAGCTACATTTACGCTTGGAACAGTGCTACTAGTACCGGGGAGTATCATTTTACTTCTCTTATCTATTCGAAGCGGATTTTTAGTGTTTTCACACTATGCTGGCAGCTTCAAATATCGGAGAGCGTTGGTTTACGTATCTGGTATATCTGGCGTATTAATTCCCGCTTTTTTAATCTCCGTACTGCCCGTAAGTCAAGGTGGATTTATTGATGTAATTGACGGAACGCAGCGATTAAATTTAGCAAGAGTGTTTTCAAGTCCGCACGTCTATTCATTTATTGGTTTTGCCATTACTTCTTCCCTGTTTCTGTCGTCTCTTTTATTAGCAGACTACTCGAAGTCATCTGACGAAATGGAAGCTTATGCGGTCTATCGGCGCGATGCGCTCATTACAGGACCTCTTTCACTGCTAATGGCTATCTTTATTATGATTACAATGCAATCAGAAGCCAGCTGGTTATATGATAAAATGATGCAGTTTAAGCCTCTTCTTTACGGGTCTGTAGGTCTATTTGTAGTAGCTGGTATTGCTCTGCTGCTGCCTTCTCAAAAAGGAAAAGGAATGCCTCGTTTAGCCGTGGTATCAATCGTCCTTCAATATTTCTTAGCAAGTTACGTATACGGACGAAGTCATTTACCGTATGTCGTGTATCCAAACGTAACGATTGAGAATGGATTTACACATCCCGATGCGTTCCATTCGTTATTTATTGTGTATATTGTTGGCTTTGCGATTTTATTTCCTGGATTCTTTTATTTCTGGCGTCTATTTATGAAAGATAATAAAGAATACAGCAAAAAGAAGCCATATTAAAAACCCGGTCAGCACTTGACCGGGTTTTCTTATGAAGCAGCAGATTTTGCCACTACTTCAGCAAAGTCTTTAGCAAATACCTTACATTTTTCTACATCTTCTCCAAAGGGAGAAAGCTCGATTTTCAAACCAGGAACAGCTATATTTCCGTTGCGTCCCTTTATTTTTTCTTCAATTAAATCAACTGCTCCGCAAAAAACATCATATGATGAATCACCTGAACCAAATACAGCCATCTGCTTTTGACTGAGATCTATATCATCCATTTCATCATAAAGATCTAAAAAATCATCTGGCAGCTCTCCATCTCCCCACGTATAAGCTCCAAAGATAATAGATTCTGCCAATACAAGGTCCGAAGCAGCAATGTCATATACTTCTGCTCGTTTCACATGCAATCCATGCTTGACTAATTCTTCTTCGATCAAATCGGCTATCGCTTCTGTGTTGCCTGACATACTCGCATAAGCTAGTAAGATTTCCTTCATGTAAATGACGCTCCTTTACACCAGCAGTGTGGGCCGCACATCCCCTTCTTCATCACATTCTTGCTTAAGAGGACAGTTTTCACACTCACTGGATGCATAGTTCTTTTGAAAATGTTTTGGTTCCATTAACACACTTTTGACAATATGTAGTTGAAGTATGGCCTTTTCATAATCGCCTGTTGCAATATAATAAGTTGTTGTTTCTCCGGTTAATAATGAATAAAAACGAATTTGTTCAGGAACCTTTTGAAAAGCTTGTTTCGAAAAAACGATAATAAAGTCTTTCATTGCGTTCTTCACTTCTTCATGGTCATCTAGAATGAATTTTGTTACCGTATAAGACTTCTCTGTCCATGCAGCAAAATCAATGGTCAGAGAAAGGTTGCTTTGAATTTCTTCTACATAAACGCTGTATTTTTCAAACACAAAAAGTGGTAGCTCCACATGTGTTTTCTCGCCTAAAAACCTCAGTAAATAATCACTTACTTTAGCTAACACATCGTAATAGTGAATGGGTGATGAAAACATATTTGGCTTTAGGCGCCAATATTTTTCAATAAGCTGTAAAACATAGAGGTTTGAGCGATACTCAACTGGCTTGCTATAGTATGTTTTAATGATTTGATGGACGGTTACTTGAACATGCTGTTTCCAATCTATAGATGTCTTTTTCAAAAGAAGCTGCTGCTGATAAAATTTGTACGGACATCGAATAAATTGTTCGATGTGGTTATTGGAGAGTGTCTTTATATGCACTTTTATCGGTTCCATCTATGTCTCACCACCCTAATTGAAATTCATTCTCAATAATGATCAAAAATTAAATCATGAAATTTGCTCAATCACTTTACGAATAGCACTCCATGAATGTTTGACGAAATAAATTGGTTTTTGCTGTTTTTTTGCTTTCTCTTTAATGACTTTTGCCATATTGTGATTAATAAAATCCGTAATAACTAATACAAACCCAATATGTTCGGGAATTTCTCGCTTCACCATATTGCTTTTACGGCCATCTAAATGAATTACTTCATTAAACCCTTCTCCCGCTAGACGATCTGTAATATGCTTTAACCTGTCTCCTCCTACAACCATGACTGATGACATGTTTGTTCCCTCCCAATTAATTATTCATTTAATGATTTGACAACAACCTGTATTCTTTACTATATATACAGTTTAATTGAGAATGATTCTCTTTGTCAATGTTTAATTGATAAAAATTCTCAATTAAAATGAAAGTCTACCACCTTTCTTATAAGTTAGTTGAATTTTGACCATACTATAGCTATCACATACAAAGGAGGGTTAACGTTGGAACAAAACATTCTTTGTGAAGTAAATAACTGTCACTTTTGGAAAAATGGAAATCACTGCAGTGCAGAAGAAATTTACGTAGTAAGTCATAGCGGAAAACATGCAGCAAGCAGCTATGAAACAGACTGTAAAACGTTCAAGCCAACTGAAGCGTAACCCGCAAAAGGACAGCCTCTGGGTTGTCTTTTTTCTCTCTTCAAGATCATAAAAAAGGAGACTAGTATGAAGACTGAACAACTGATTCATTTTTTTAAAGAAGAAGCCATAAAAGCAAATGAACAAACCTTTCCAATCTATGTACAATCATTTACTCATTTATGGACATACAAATGGGGAACACTTGAAAACATTCCAGAAGAAATTGATGACTTAATTACCACACGTGCGTTAGAACTTGGACTTATTCACTTAAAAAAAGCTGACTAATCAATAAGGAAATTAGTCAGCTTTTGTGTTTATAAATCATCAAATCCATTTGCATCTGATGCTTTTGTATATTGTCGTGATTTCTGTTCAAAGAAATCGGTTTTCCCTAAATCTACCTCTTGATAAGCAATAATCCAACGAAGAGGATTTTCAATCGGTGCTTCTGGGAAAGCAGCTCGACCGAAGCCTAACTGATTACAGCGTTTATTCGCCATATATTCAATGTACTGCTGCAGTTCTTTCATCGTAATGCCGTCGAATTTTTCTCCAATAACAGATTCCGCCCATTCAATTTCAAGACGAGCTGCCTCTTGGAACGTTTCAACTACAAACGTTTCTAGCTCCTCCGTACGATAAGCTGGATTTTCATTTAGTACTTCCTTGAAAATCTTTTCAAATAACCCAACGTGAAGCTGTTCATCACGATTGATATAATTAATCATCGTAGATGTCGCCACCATCTTTTGATTTCTCGCAAGATTATAGAAGAACGCAAATCCGCTATAGAAGAAAAGTCCTTCTAAAATAACATCATATACCATAGACTTCAAAAAGTTTTCAACCGTTGCTTCTTCGCTAAATGCTTTATATCCGTTTGTAATAAAGTCATTTCGTGCGCGAAGCTTTTCGTCTGTACGCCAGTATTCAAATACTTCATCTTGTTTTCCTTTTGGTACAAGACTTGATAAAACATATGAATACGAATGATTATGAACCACTTCTTGCTGCGCTAAAATAATCATTAGAGCGTTAATCGAAGAATCGGTTACATAGTCAGCTACTTTGCTAGCATAATCTGATTGAATACTGTCCAGTAGCGCCAGCAGGCCAATAATTTTTAGAAAGCTCTCTTGTTCGTCAGCGGTTAACTGAGGGAACTGTTTAATATCTTGACCCATATTAATTTCAAACGGCGTCCAGAAATTAGCTAGCATACGCTTGTATTTAGGGAACGCCCATGAAAATCGGACGTCATCCCAGTTTAGAATATTGGAGCTCTTGCCGTTGATGATTCCTGTCGAACGGTTCGGAGCTGTTTCGTTCATTAATTCTCGTTTTAACATGCTTGTCATCAATTATTCACTCCTTTTAACTATGACAGCTTTCACATTCTTCAATGACTTCACTTGATGTTGAACGTACGTAATAGGTCGTTTTTAATTTTTCTTTCCATGCCGTCATATGAAGATCCAGCAGCTCTTTTGCTCGGATATCATTTTGTACATATAAATTGAATGAAATAGATTGATCAATATGACGCTGGCGCTTGGCGTTTTGCTTAATGCTCCAGTGCTGATCAATTAAATAAACGGACTTATAATACCAGTTTGTTGCTGGCGATAAATCTGGTGCCGTCACTGGGATTTTATAGTTTTTCTTTTCCTCTGAATAAAACTTACGGAAAATCGGATCAATACTTGCCGTAGAACCCGCGATAATAGATGTTGATGAATTAGGTGCTACAGCCATTAAATATCCATTTCTTATCCCATTGCTTTGAACTTCGCTACGCAGTTCACTCCACGCTTCGCTCGTGTATTCACGTGTTTCAAAATAAGCGCCTGACTCAAAATCTGAGCCTTTAAATAATGGATATGCGCCTTTTTCTTTAGCTAAGTTCATGCTTGCCTGCACGGTTAAGTAAGAAATTTGTTCATACAATTCATCGCAATATGCTACCGCTTCATCTGTCTCCCATGCTATTTTCTTTAAGGCAAGCAAATGGTTCCAGCCAAATGTGCCAAGCCCTACTGCGCGGTACTTTTGATTCGTTAGCTTTGCTTGAAGTACCGGCAAATCATTTAACTCAATAACATTATCAAGCATGCGTACTTGAATTGGAATTAAACGTTCAAGTACATCTTCAGTTACGGCTCTCGCTAAGTTAATAGAAGAAAGATTACATACAACAAAATCGCCCGGATTCTTTGTAATAATAATTTTTCCGTCTTCCGTAATTTCCTCTGTTACGACCGTTGTACTTTGGTTTTGCGTGATTTCTGTACATAAGTTACTGCAGTAAATCATGCCCGCGTGTCGGTTTTGATTAGCTCGGTTAACCGTATCACGATAGAACATATAAGGAGTTCCGGTTTCAAGCTGCGAAAGCATAATGCGCTTGAAGATCTCAATAGCAGGCACTGTTTCTCTTGAAAGCTGTTCATTGTTTACACACTCAGCGTAACGAGTGCGGAACGAACCGCTGCCTTCTTCTTCATCATAAAAATCTTCTAACGAGTAGCCCATCAGCGTACGAACTTCGTGAGGATCGAATAAGTGCCAGTCTTCACGTGCTTCTACTTTTTCCATAAACAAATCTGGCAAACATACGCCAGTGAATAAATCATGCGTGCGCTGGCGTTCATCACCATTGTTCAAACGCGCGTCTAAGAATGAAAAAATGTCTTTATGCCAAACATCTAAATATACAGCAATAGCTCCTTGTCGTTGACCTAGCTGATCGACACTTACAGCCGTATTATTTAGCTGTTTCATCCATGGAATTGTTCCTGATGATACGCCTTTAAAACCTTTTATATCACTTCCTCGGCTTCTAATATGACCGAGGTAGACACCAATTCCGCCTCCATTTTTACTAAGCGTGGCCAAATCTGTATTGCTATCATAAATACCGCGTAAGCTGTCATCAATCGTATCAATAAAGCAGCTAGATAGCTGTCCGTAGCTCTTTCCTGCGTTTGAGAGTGTTGGTGTGGCAACCGTCATATATAGACTAGAAAGCGCCCAGTACGCTTCTTTTACTAATGCTGTTCGATTTTCTTTCTTTTCTTGAGACATCAGCGTCATAGCAATGATAAGAAAACGTTCTTGCGGTAATTCGTATACACGCTTATCATGTGATGTCGCTAAATAGCGATCTGCTAATGTCAGCAATCCAATGTATGTAAATAAACGATCGCGTTCAGGAATAATGACTGAAGCAATTTCATTAATTTCTTCTTCTGTATATGTTTTTAATAGCTGTTTATTATAAATGCCGATTTTTGTTAGTTCTTGAATAAGCTGATAAAACGAACCGTACTTCTCTTTTTTATCATAACCTCGGTTGTCCGCTGCTTTTCGATATAGTTCGTTTAAGTAGACGTCTGCCGCCACGTACGTCCAATCTGGTTCTTCCATTGAAATACGCTCTAGGGCTGCCAAAATTAGTACGTTTGCAACCTTTTCGTCCGTCATATTTTCCTTTACTGTAACAGTTTGAATAACCTTTTCCTCATACAAAGAAAAATCAAGTTGCGTAAATTCTTTTTTTAAACGTTCAATATATGCAGTTAATTCATGTAGAATTGTAGGCTTTAATGTATTCACCATAAATATGGCTCCTCTCTTCACTTCAAAATAAAAAATCGCTCACCGTACCTCGGTGAGCGAATAGAACGAAGATAGAAGAAGACACTAAGTCTTTTCTCAATCCTCGCTCTACCCTCTCACCTCCCGAAGAAGATAAAACGACATAAAAAAGGCAGGTCTCCTGACTTATGCTTCTTTTTACTTTAAGGCCTTCCCATGATGTTTACTCACAGTGGATCTCCTTATTTCATCAGCATTCACAGTTGCGGGGACAGCTTTGGATTTTCACCAAATTCCCTTTTAAGTCTTTTTATCAGACACCTTTTTCACTGGAAAACACAAAATATAGTATTTTATTATTGTTTAACAAACAACATATTGTGTTATGTTATAAACACATTATATAGGACAACTTAGAAAACTATCAACCTATTTTCAAAAATAATTTTGTTTTTTACGATAAAATCCTTCGACTTTTTTCATCAAACTACTCCATCATAACATGTTTTGACACGCTTGATGGAACAATGTGCTCTTTTTAAAAAATTTGTCCTATTTTTCTACTAAACATTGCCAACATCAATAAAAAAACCGTTTTTCATAAAAAACGGTTTTTAATTATTTGTATTCTTTTTCAAATGCTGTGATTGTTTTGATAAACTTTTTATCAATATCGTATCCTATCCCCGGTTTTTCCTTCACCTTTATTACTCCGGCTTCTACCTCTACTTCGGGCTTAATAATATCTTTTTCCCAATAGCGAGACGACGCAGAAATGTCACCTGGTATCGTGAAAGAAGGCAGTGTGGCAAGGGCGATGTTATGAGCTCGTGAAATCCCGGCTTCTAACATTCCGCCAACCCAAAGCCTTACACCGTGTAGGGCGCATAAATCATGAATTTTTTTTGCTACAGACATTCCGCCAACTCGACCGATTTTCACATTGATAATCTTGCAGCTTTTTTGTTCGATTGCATGACGTGCATCTTCATAGCTCACAATACTTTCATCTAAGCAAATCGGCGTCTTCATTTGCTTTTGTAATAATCGATGATCAAGGATATCATCCGAACTTAACGGCTGTTCGATCATCATTAAATTCAATTCATCTAGTTTTTTCAATGAATCACTATCGCTTAACGTATAGGCTGAATTGGCATCAGCCATAAGAGGAATGCTTGGAAATTCATCTCGAATTTGTTTCAGTAGCTCATAGTCAGCGCCTGGCTTAATTTTCACTTTAAAGCGCTTATAACCATCTTTCATATAAGTCTTTATTTGTTCTTTCATGATGGAAATATCATTTAAGCCAACTACCACTCCAGCTTCTACAGCAGGCCTTATTCCGCCAATTACTTCAGCTAAGGGCTTATTTTGGCGCTTTGCATACAAATCCCATACAGCACAGTCCAAAGCTGCTTTAGCCATGTTGTTCCGCTTTAGAGGTTTGAATAACTTTTGAACATCCTCTGGTTTTTGAAGCTGCTGGTGAAGAAGCGAAGGAATTAAAAAATCGTCTAACATATGAAAACATGTCTGAATCGTTTCTTCCGTATACCAAGGAGATGAAAAAGCAACGACTTCTCCCCATCCTGTAAATCCTTTTTCATCTTCTACTTCAAGCAAAATCAATTCTCGATCCTGGACCGTACCATAGCTTGTTGAAAAAGGAGAAAGAAGCTTCATGTCAATTTTATAAAGATGTACTTTTTTGATAATCATCGATTAAATCCCTTTCTGTATGAACGATGATAGCTTCCGGCGTATGATTTTATTAGAGGCCGTTCGCGGCAGCTCCTCTACTCGAACGAAATACTTTGGAAGTTTGTACTTTGCTAAAAATTGTTGAATGTGTAAAGATAACTCTTCATCTGAAACGTCTTCGTTTATAACAATGCATGCTGCAGGAACTTGTCCCCATTTTCCATCGGCTACTCCCGTTACACCGGCCTCTTTAACAGCGGGATGCTTCAACAAAACATTTTCAATTTCAGCTGGATATACATTTTCTCCACCTGAAATAATAAGGTCCGAACGTCTGTCTAATACATATAGAAAACCTTCTTCATCCACTTTCCCGATATCTCCTGTATAGAACCAGCCTTGTTGAAGGGCTTTTTTAGTAGCTTCAGGTTTATTTAAATATCCTTTTGTAACATTTGGACCTTTAACAATGATTTCTCCTGCTTCACGTGTTTCATTTCCATTCTCATCTACAATTTTCATTGCACACGGAAATAATGGTTTACCTGCTGATCCCAGTTTTCGCAAACTATCTTCAGGTGAAAGCGTAACGAACTGTGAAGATGTTTCTGTCATTCCATAAGTTTGATAAACAGGAATTTCTTTATTCACACAAGCCTCTAAAATAGTAAGCGGTGCGGGTCCTCCTCCTAAAAGCATACAGCGAAATGTATTTGGGTATTTACGTTCAGCTAATTCATCCAGCATATTCGATAGCATGGAAGTGACAACCGAAATAATTGTTACTCCTTTGTTTTCAATGGCTTCATTCACCGCTCTTGCTTCAAATCGTTCTTCTAAAATGATTTTCATTCCGTAAAAGACGCTCCGCATTAAAATGGATAATCCGCTAATATGAAACAAAGGAACCGCTATAAGCCAGCAGTCTTTTTCATTTAATCCTAAATTAAGCGCTGAACCAATGGAACTCCACCAGTGATTTCCATATGTCTGCAGCACTCCTTTTGGATTACCTGTTGTTCCAGACGTATACATAATGGTGAACGTCTCCTCGAGATTCCACGTTTTCTGAAAATACGTTTCTGTTTCTGGAGAACTTTTTAAAGAAGATAAAGGAAGCTGAGTAATGGAACTTTGGAACTCTCTCGTTAAAAATGCTTCATCCGTAATAAGCAACGACACGTTTGCATCTGTTAGCTGATAATTGATTTCTTCATTTGTCAAACGCGTATTGACGAGCAGCACCCGAGCGCCAATATAAGAAACCGCATGTAAAATCTCAATAAACTCCACGCTGTTTTTCATGCATAAAGCAATGGTATCACCTTGCTTTACACCGTTAAACGAAAGCTGCTGCGCTACTTTTTGAACACGCTTATGAAGCTCTTGAAACGTAAGCGACTTTTGCAGTGTTTCTACCGCCACTCGGTTTGGCGTCAAATATGCTCTTTGCATAAGCCCATTAGGAATCGTTTGGCCACTCATAAATTTCTCTCCTTTTTATACTAATTAACTAAATCAAATTGAAAAAACAGCCTGATGATAATCACCAAGCTGTTTCAGCTGTTTAAGGGAAACGTGGGAACTGTTGGAAGTCTGGATTGCGTTTTTCCTTAAATGCATCGCGACCTTCTTTTGCCTCGTCCGTTGTGTAATAAAGAAGCGTTGCGTCACCCGCAAATTGCTGGATACCAGCTAAGCCGTCCGTATCAGCATTAAATGCTGCTTTTAAGAAACGAAGAGCGGTTGGACTTTTTTCTAACATCTCTTCACACCATTGAATTGTTTCAGCTTCAAGCTGTTCTAATGGAACGACCGTGTTTACTAATCCCATGTCTAGTGCTTCTTGAGCGTTGTACTGACGGCATAAGAACCAGATCTCACGCGCTTTCTTATGGCCTACGATGCGAGCTAAGTAACCAGAGCCATATCCTGCATCGAAGCTTCCAACTTTAGGACCTGTTTGTCCAAAGACTGCGTTATCCGCTGCAATTGTTAAGTCACATACAACGTGAAGAACGTGGCCTCCACCAATTGCATAGCCTGATACCATTGCAACAACCGGCTTTGGAATTACGCGAATTAAACGCTGTAAATCTAGAACGTTTAGACGTGGAATTTCATCTTCTCCTACATAGCCGCCGTGACCGCGAACTCTTTGGTCTCCGCCTGAGCAAAATGCTTTATCCCCAGCACCTGCTAATACAATTACTCCAACGCTTGCATCGTCACGAGCATAAGCAAATGCATCGATCAATTCCATTACTGTTTTTGGACGGAATGCATTGTGCACTTCCGGACGGTTAATCGTAATTTTAGCGATTCCGTTATATGTTTCGTATAAAATGTCTTCATATTGACGTACTGATGTCCATTCAACTGTCATCTTTATTTCCTCCTAATTATGTAGTAGCTAAGAACTCACTTACTATTCTACCAAAAATCTCGGGTTGTTCCACGTGAATTGCATGGCCTGTCCCTAAAATAATTTTAGAAGTAGCATTTGGTATTAATGTTTGCATTTCTTTGGAAATTAAACAAAACTTTTGATCTACTTCTCCTGTAATAAGCAAAACCGGCATCAACAGATCGTCCAGCTTCTCCCAAAGGGACGGCTGGACTCCTGTTCCCATTCCTTTCAAACTGTTGGAAAGGCCGATTTCTGTATGCGAAAGTCTTTCTTGACGCACCGCTTCTTGAACATAGCTAGGCAATTGCTTTTGAGAACGAAAAAGAGGGATTTCCTCCCAAAAGTTCACAAATTCTTCAATTCCATTTTTCACAATGCGGCTCGCCAGCTGCTCATCTTTTTCTTTTCTTAGCTTTTGTTCTTCTCGCGTTTTTAAACCAGGCGATGCGCTTTCTAATACCAACTTTTTCACAAGGTGTGGATATCGCTGAGCAAATGAGAGAGCAAGCCTTCCTCCCATCGAATATCCAATTACATTCACCTGTGATAGAGATAGCTGTTGAAGCAGCTCATGCAGTGCTTCAACAACTGCTTCCATTGAATATGGTTTGATTTCTTTCGGAGCTGCTGATTGCCCATGACCAATAATATCAACAGCAACCACTTGATAGTCTTTAACGAATTTCTTCATAAAGGTACGCCAGGTTTGAGAAGAACCGGTAAAGCCGTGAAGAAGCAGCAGCGGCTCTCCTTTTCCCTCGGTGTGCACATAGTAAGATACACCATTTAATTGATACATCATTGCTTATTCCTCACCGTTTGACAAATTTATTTCCTCGGAAACAAGTTTCCACAAACTGCGATGAGTCTCTACATTTTCTGTACGAGTTGTGCGAATCTCTACAACATGTAACCCGCCTTTTGTGAAAGCATGGTTCATTGCATGTCGAAATTCTTCCCAGCTGCTTGCTGAAGAAAATGTGCCATCATACAGACGAGTGGCATGCTCAAAATTCAATCCAGTTGGCGTACCGAATAAAAATTCAAAGTGCTTTTCTTGTTTTGACTGCGGTAAAAATGAAAAAATTCCTCCGCCGTCATTGTTAACTAGCACAACGGTTAAATTTAAATTATGCATCTTAGCTGCCAGCAGACCATTTAAATCGTGATAAAAAGATAGGTCACCAATAAATAAAACGGTGTGATCGTAAGCCGTGCTTACGCCTAGAGCAGACGAAACCACACCATCAATTCCATTTGCTCCTCGGTTTACAAAAAGCGGAATATCTTTCTCCGTATTTAAGAAGAAAGAATCAATATCTCGAACAGGCATTGAATTTCCAACAAACAAAGCCGTGCCTTCAGGTACTACATCCACAATTTCTTGAACTACTTGTCCTTCGAACCATTCCTGGCCAGAAGTTAATGTTTTGAGAGCTTGTGCAGTTTGAGCATTAATCTTTTTCCATAGACTCAGCCATGAAGTAGACTCCTCTTGATTCGCTGAAAGGCGCTTGATCAGTTCTTCACAAAATAATGTTTCATTGGCTTCAATCATCACTGTTGAACGCAAAGTAGGATCTCTCCAGCCTTTACCTTGGTCAACTACAAACATTTCTTTCGGCTCGTGTGCTTTTAAAAATTGCAATAGCGGTTTCGATACCGGCATCGCGCCAAAACGAATGACAACTTCGGGGTAAAAACGCTCATCAACCTTATCACTTTTTAAAAATGTATCATATGTCTCTATTACATTTTCTTTTGAATGCTTGCCGCTTCTTAATTGTGATAACGAATCTGCGAGCACCGGAAAGCTTAAAGCGTCAGCTAAACGGCATACGCTGTCTACTGCTTTTAAAGACATTTGATCTCCGCATATAATAAGTCCTTTTGTTGTTCCCTCTAGGCGCTTCGCAATTTCTTCGAATCCTTTTTCAGATAGAGATGCTTCTCCATGAATAGCAGCCACATATGATTTACCGCGTTTCCCCTGACTCCATAAATCTTCAATAGACAAATCTGGTACAATCGGTTCACGTAAAGGTACGTTAATGTGTACAGGACCGCTCGGTATAGCTTGAGCTGTATGAACAGCCCTTGAAGCTACTGTTCGAATATAACGATTCATATCTGCACTTTCTTCTGGTAAAGCTGTATCTACAAACCACTTCGCATACTGACCGAAAAGATGATTCTGATTAATTGCCTGCGGGGCACCTATATCCCTTAACTCGTGCGGCCGATCGGCTGTGATAACGACTAAAGGAATGCGTGAGTAGTGAGCTTCAATTACTGCAGGATAATAATTCGCTGCAGCTGTTCCAGATGTACATACAAGCGCCACTGGTTTTTTCTTTGCTTTTGCTATTCCTAGAGCAAAAAAGCCGGCAGAACGTTCATCAATGTTTAAGTGCACATGAATATCAGGGTGCTCAGCCATAAGCATCGCAATAGGCGTTGAACGTGACCCTGGACTGACCACTACTTCTTCAACATTTGCTTCTACTAATTCATCCACGAATGACGCAATATACGTTGTTAATGATTTAATGTGTTCCACGCATAATCCCTCCTAAAGCTGAAAGCATCGGGTTGAATTTAATTTTTGTTTCTTCATATTCACTTTCAGGCGTAGAATCTGCTACAATTCCACAGCCCGCAAATAAAACAGCTTCTTTTTGCTGAATAACAGCCGAGCGGATTCCTACTATAAATTCACCGTTTCCATTGATATCCATCCATCCTAAAGGAGCTGCGTACCACCCTCGGTCAAAGGATTCTAGCTTTCGAATAATAGGCAAGGCCTCCTGTTGAGGATATCCTCCTAACGCTGGTGTTGGATGGAGCTTTTGAATAAATGAAAATAGCGTCACATCTTCCTTTATACGCCCTTTCACAGGTGTATACAAATGTTGAATATGCTTTGTTTTATATAAACTTGGCTTACTTGGAATTTCTACTTCATAACAATAAGAATTCATCGCTTCTTTAATCATATGAACAACAACATCGTGCTCAATTAAGTTCTTAGGATCCTGAAGCAATTCCTCACCTAGTTCGTGATCTTCCTGCCTTGTCTTTCCTCTTGGAATCGAACCCGCTAAACAAGTGGAAAACACGTAATCTCCTTGTTTTTGTACTAGTCTTTCTGGGGAAGCGCCGATAAAATGCTGATGCTCTCCCTCTAAAATATATGTGTAGCTAGTTGGCTGTTCCTTTAACAGACGCTGAAGCACGTATTCAGTAGAAATATCTTCATTAAATTTTACTTTTAATTGGCGAGCAAGAACCACTTTCTCTATAACCTGTTGCTTAATTAAAGTAGTAGCTCTTTCAATATTTCCTTTAAATTTCTCTACCCCAATTTCTTCTTTTTCCAACAGCAAAGGTGAAATATGAGATTCCCCGTCGTACTCTTCACAAAGAACAAGTTTTTGGACCTCTTCGAAATAATTGATGTGCTCTTTTACAGAATCTTGTCCGTTAACCATCATATTAACGGTAAGATATCCTTCTTTATTTACCTGGGTATATAACACAGTTGGAATCATAAATTTTGAACTCGGGAAATCACTCCAATAGTTTTCTCGATACTGATTTGGGTCAAATGAAAATCCTCCAAATAAAAGAGGACCTGTCCCATCAGGGGAAATTTGGTTATTTTTATAAAAGTCTTCTTTTATAAAGCGCTTCCATTCATTTTCAATGTGGAAATAACGTTCTTTTGCCGCATTGATGCAAATAGTATGCGCATATCCTAATCCAACAAATGTATAATAACTGTTGGGATCTTTCCAAAAAAAGCGTTCTTTATAAAACTGGTCATGTCCGTTCGCATAAAAAATAAGGGGGTCAATAGGTCTTACTTTTTTCACTAAACTGACCAATTTTGGCTGATTTTCATTTTTTGCACACTCAATCGCATCTTTAATGTATTCTTGTACTAACTGTTCGGTCGTTGCAATCACACTACGTCCCCCCGTTCATCTTTTTTTCTTAAGTCTGTAACTAACTTATTATAAACTTTCAGTTCAAAAAAATCTAGCATCGCGATTCATGAGCAAAAATTAATTTCGCTTGTCTAAATTACGCCTTTTCAGTAAACCAATAAAAAAATCTTTATGATCTATTTAGTACTCTTTAGCCCTCAAGAACGTTATTTTTATCATACCCTTTTCTATAACCTTTACCTTTCTTTAATTTTCCACTCCATTTCTCTCTTAGCTTCATGAATACCCCAAATCCTCCTAATATGAATCGTGTTTTTTTGAATTTTTAACACATACTACAAAAGCACACTAAATTTTTAAGGGGGAGCTTCATGACACTTTCAAAACAAGAAATCAGTCAGTTAAAACAAAATTTACAGCAGCAGCAGGCTGATATTCAATCGCACTTTGATCAAAATGATCATTTTGGTCTAACTCGAAGCGACGCTCACGATGCTGTAGGAGAACTTTCAAGCTACGATAACCACCCTGGTGACACAGCCACAGAAACATACGAGCGTGAAAAAGACCTTGCACTAAATGAACATGCAAAACAAGAGCTACATGAAATAGAAGAAGCACTGCAGGCAATCGCTCACAGCACGTATGGAACATGCAAAGTATGTGGAGCAGATATCTCGTTTGAAAGACTTCAGGCTGTACCAACTACTTTATACTGTAGAGAACATAGCCCATCACAGGATATTCCAAAGCACAGACCTGTAGAAGAAAATGTTCTCCATCACCCATTTGGTCAATACGACTATGACGATACCGAGACGACAGGATACGACGCAGAAGATTCTTGGCAAGACGTTGCGCGTTACGGGACGTCTGAATCTCCTTCTGATTTTATAGAAGATACGTCTAACTATAGTGAAACCTATATTGAGGCGGATGAAGCTATTGGGTACGTTGAAGATTATGAAAACTTTGCCGCTACCGATTTATATGGACAGCCTCTTCCTATTTATCCTTCAAAAGAGCATGAGCGATATGAAAATGCACTGGATGAAGAAGGTACGATGACCATATTTGGAGATTTACCGGCCTATGAGAAAGATCCATACACTGAAAAGGAGTAGTTCTTCATACTACTCTTTTTTCTATTTTTAGTAGGAGCTATGGGAGATGACATCGAATGAATAGGAGATTAGAATTAATAATGGGGTGAACATAATGAATGCACATGAAATTGATTATAAATTGTATGGAGATGACATGCAGTTTGTTGAAATTGAATTAGATCCTTCAGAAAGTGTGATAGCAGAAGCTGGAGGAATGATGATGATGGAAGATGATATTGAGATGGAAACCATTTTTGGTGACGGTTCTTCCTCCAACAGCAGCGGACTTTTTAATAAACTAAAAGGTGCTGGGAAACGCGTATTAACTGGTGAAAGTTTATTTATGACGGTATATACAAATAACGGATATCACAAGCGAAAAGTATCTTTCGCTTCACCTTTTCCAGGTAAGATTATTCCTGTCGATTTAGAGCAGCTCGATCATAAAATTATTTGTCAAAAAAGCTCCTTTTTATGCGCTGCCAAAGGCGTATCCGTTGGTATTGACTTTCAAAAAAAACTAGGAACTGGCTTCTTTGGCGGTGAAGGTTTTATTATGCAAAAATTAGAAGGCAATGGCCTCGCATTTTTGCATGCAGGCGGCACCATTCATAAGAGACAGCTGCAGCTGGGTGAACGCCTTCGTGTGGATACTGGCTGTTTAGTGGCCATGACCCGTGATGTAAATTACAACATCGAATATGTAGGGAAAATTAAAACAGCTCTATTTGGAGGAGAAGGCATGTTTTTTGCTACTCTGTCAGGACCGGGAACAGTTTGGATTCAATCTCTTCCTTTTAGTCGACTAGCCGATCGCGTTTTATCAAGTGCAGTTTCACCAACGGGAGGTAAAGGTGAAGGCAGTATCCTTGGTTCTTTAGGTGATTTCTTAAACGGTGACAACAGATAAAATAAAAAAGGTGTAGTCGTTGACTACACCTTTTTTATTTATTGATTTAATAAATTTTTAGTGGAATGAATTCCCCAAATATCAGATGCATATTCCTCAATCGTTCGGTCACTAGAAAAAAAGCCGGAATGTGCAATGTTCGTCGCACTCATTTGAAGCCATTTATTTTCATTTCCATAAGCTTCGTTTACTTTTTGCTGTGCCGTAACGTATGAGTCAAAGTCACGGAGTACGTAGTATTCATCATTTTGCATTAATAATGAATCATATATAGGCTCGAATAAGTCATATGTGTCAGGTAAGAAGCCGTTTGTGAGCTGCTCGAGCACTTGTCGAATCCGCTTATCATGATGGTAATAATCATAGGCACGGTATCCTCCATTTTGCTGATAGCTCAATACTTCTTCGGCTTTTAACCCAAAAATAAAGACATTATCTTTTCCTACTGCCTCGCTAATTTCGACGTTCGCTCCGTCCATCGTACCAAGAGTTAACGCTCCGTTCATCATGAATTTCATATTTCCCGTTCCCGAAGCTTCTTTGCTGGCGGTTGAAATCTGTTCGCTGACATCCGCTGCAGGAAAGATATACTCAGCAAGTGACACTCGATAGTTTTCTAAAAAAACGACTTTTAAAAACGTTGATGTTTGTGGATCATGATTGACAACATCAGCTACAGAATTAATTAGCTTGATGACTTTTTTTGCATAATAATAGCCGGGAGAAGCTTTCGCACCAAAAATAAATGTACGAGGCACGATTTGAAAATTAGGGTCTTCTTTTAATCGATTGTACAAATACATAATGTGCAGTACATTTAAAAGCTGTCTTTTATAAGCATGAAGCCTTTTAACCTGTACATCAAAAATAGAATGTGAATCTATTTTAATTCCCGTTTGCTCTTGAATAATATCGGCAAGCAGCTTTTTACGCTGTTGTTTTACTGTTTTTAGTCCTTGTAAAAAGCTTAGATCTTCCACATACTCTTGGAGCTTTATAAGAGAATGCGGCTGTTTAATCCATTTATCTCCTATCACCTCGGTAATAAGAGAGGAAAGCTGCGGGTTAGCTTTTAACAACCAGCGCCGGTGGGTAATTCCATTCGTTTTATTGTTAAATTTAGCAGGATAAAACTGATAAAAATCTTTCATTTCTCGTTCTTTTAAAATATCAGTATGAATCTTTGCCACGCCGTTTACTTTATAACTTCCCACAATTGCTAAATGAGCCATCTTTACTAGCCCGTGCGCTAAAATAGCCATATTTTCAATTCGCTTCCAGTCTCCTGGATATGCTTCCCATAATTCTTTACAAAAGCGCTCATTAATTTCTTCAATAATCATATACACTCGTGGAAGCAAGGGTTGAAATAAATCAATCGGCCATTTCTCAAGGGCTTCAGAAAGAGTCGTATGGTTTGTGTATGAAATGGTATTGGACGTAATATGCCATGCATCTTCCCATTCCATTTTTTCTTCATCCAGTAAAATTCTCATTAGCTCAGGAATCGCAAGTACAGGATGCGTATCGTTAATATGAATGGCTACTTTTTCGTGAAAGTTTGTAAGTGTTTGATAGGTATTTCGATGTGCTCTGATAATACTTTGTAAGCTAGCTGACACAAGAAAATATTGCTGTTTCAACCTTAATATTTTACCATCTTCATGTGTATCATCCGGATATAAAAATTCTGATACAGCCTCTGTTTGACGCTTATACTCCATCACATCTTTATGTACTGGAAATGATGAAGGCTCCGCATTCCAAAGGCGAAGTGTATTCACTGTATCTGTTTTATACCCGATAACCGGGATGTCATAAGGAACAGCAGAGACGGGTTCTCCTTTTACATGACGAAAAGAGAATGTTCCGTCTTCCTGTACCATTTCAACTTCGCCCCAAAAGTTCACTTCGATTGCTTGATCTAATTTGCGTACTTCCCATGAATTCCCATGCCTTAACCATTGTTCTGGGAGCTCAATTTGAAAGCCGTTTACAATCTTTTGATCAAACAAACCGTGTTTATAGCGAATCCCATAACCGTGACCAGGAAGATTAAGTGAAGCAAGAGAATCTAAAAAACAAGCAGCAAGCCTGCCTAATCCCCCGTTTCCTAATCCTGCGTCTACTTCGATTTCCTCAATATTTTCAAGTGAAATATTCAGATCACTTAATCCTTCTTTTACAACTTCCCGAATTCCTAAGTTCAACAGATTTTGCCCCAACAGTCTGCCTAATAAAAATTCGATAGAAAGATAATACACTTGCTTTGTATGTGAAGACCTATGAATTTCATTGGTTGAAATCCAATCGCTGCTAATATACTCTCGCACCATATTTCCTAATGTATGATAGTGATCTTGAACAGTAGATTCTTTAAAGCTCTTTCCATATGTCATTTCCAGCTTTTTTAAAAAAGCCTCTTGAAAGCTTTTTTTATCAGAGAACAATCTGCTCACCCTTTCACGATGGAGTAGATGTCAAATTTGAATACAATTGATTATATTTAAATGCCGATTGCCCCCAGCTATAATCCTGACTCATAGCATCCATCATTAATTTTTTCCATACATCTTTCTGGTGATAAAATGAAACAGCTCTTTCTAACGTATGAAGCATGTCATGAGCATTATAATTCTTAAAAGAAAAGCCATTTCCCTCTCCGCTATATTCATTATAAGCTTTGACCGTGTCATTCAGGCCGCCCGTTTCACGCACGACTGGAATGGTTCCATACTTTAAGGCTATTAATTGTCCGAGTCCGCAAGGCTCAAAACGGGAAGGCATTAAAAATAAATCCGTACCGGCATAAACTTTATGAGCAAGTTCCTCATTAAAACCAATAATGGCTTTTACTTGTTGCGGGTACGTATCTTCCATCTCACGGAAAAACTGCTCAAACTCGTGTTCGCCAGTTCCTAAAATAACAATTTGGGCTCCTAAGTTAACCGTCTCATGGAAAACGTGCTTGACTAAATCCAATCCCTTCTGCTGGGTTAACCTTGTAACCATCGAAATGATTGGAACATCCTTATTTTCCTCTAATTCAAGATAGCGCTGGAGCTCTTTTTTATTTTTATATTTTCCTTCAATCTCTTCTACAGAATAAGGATAAGATATAAGCTGATCTGCGTCTGGGCTATAAGCTTCTTCATCGATTCCATTTACAATCCCAATTAAATCTTGATTTCGCTGACGCAATAATCCATCTAAACTTTCTCCGTAATAGGGCATTTGAATTTCATCTCGATATGTAGGACTTACCGTGGTAATTTTATCAGCTGATACAAGAGCCGCTTTCATAAAATTAATATTCCCATAAAACTCGAGCTGGCTTGTAGTAAAATAATAATCATTTAAATTTAATAGCTCATATAAATTGCTTTTAGGGAAAATTCCTTGGAATTGCAAGTTATGAATCGTAAAGACCGTCTGGATATGATCATACATATCATAATTAGCACGAAGTAAAAATGGAATCATAGCCGTATGCCAGTCGTGACAATGAATGATATCAGGCTCATTCTCTAAAAATGGGATAGCTTCAAGCACAGCTCTGCTGAAGAAAGCAAATCGTTCAGCGTCATCGTAGTGCCCATATAAGCTATCTCTTTTAAAATAATATTCATTATCAATGAAAATATATTTAACGCCATCCATCGTTAACGATTCAATCCCACAGTACTGTCTTCTCCACCCAACCTGCACATGAATAACTTTTTCAAGCACCATTTCATCTTGATAATGTTGAGGAATGGTTCCGTACTTTGGCATGACTACACATACGTTCGTTCCTAACTTTTTTAATTCTTTAGGCAGGGCACCTGCTACGTCTGCTAATCCTCCTGTTTTAATAAAAGGTACACATTCTGATACAGCAAATAATACATTCACGACTTCATCAACGCTCCTTGAGTTGTTCCTTTAGCAATGACTCTAGGTAGACCTGACTCACCTAGCAACGTTTCATTACTTCCTATTTTCACATCTTTGTCTAAAACAACATTTTCTAATACACTATTTTCTAAAATAACGCCTTTTTGCATCACAATGCTATTCTTAACGACCGTACCTTTTCCAATTTTAACGCCTCGGAAGATAATACTATTTTCCACATGTCCTTCAATCACGCACCCGTTTGCGATCATTGAGTTTTTCACAACCGCTTTTTTTGCGTAACGAGTAGGCGGTTCATCTTTTACTTTAGTGAAAACAGGACGTTCGTTGATAAATAACTGCTTCCAAACATCTGGAGATAAAATTTCCATACTTGTTTTATAGTAGGCATCTAAGCTAGAAATCTCAGCCGTATATCCGTGGTGTTCGTACTTTTCTACACGATGAGATTGTGCCATATATCGAACCATTTCTTTAATCGTATAAAAATCATGCGATTCATTTTGCAAAATATTAACTAGAATAGATTTATTAATAATATACATATTAAGCGATTTATCACCCTGCTTCATTTCAGTAATATCTGCATTTGAAGCAATATGACGCTGCAGCACGTGCTCAAAGTCAACTGTACATATCGTATAACTATTAGCAATTAATACGTATTCCTGCTTACTTCTTAAGAAATAATCAATATGATAACGGAACTGCGTGAATAGTGATGGACTCTCTAAGTGTAAATCACTTGTCATAGGAGGGAAGATAAACAATCCATCTCGCTTCCGATCCAAATCCCATTCTTTTCCTGAACCTATATGATCCATCAATGCGCGATAGCGATCACGAGGAAAAATGGCAACGCTCGAAATTCCAGAGTTCACCATATTAGAAAGCGTAAAATCGATTAATCGATAGCGCCCTGCAAAAGGAATGGCAGCAATCGATCTATAAAAGGTTAAAGGCTGCAGCGCTGTTGTATTTGTACAAGCATCAATAATACCAAGCATTTGATTATTCAATGTCGTTCATCCTCTCTGTTCGTTAAATGCATTTAGCAACTGATTCAATCAATTCTTGAGTAACAAGAATTACTTCTTCGCTTCCTTTGGTCGGTCGAATGATAGTACCGTCTGGAACTTCAATGTCCGATGGAACAATTGCGTTTTCAATATATACGTTAGAGCCTATCTTTGCAGTAGGCATGACAACCGTTTTCTTAACTTCAGAACCTGAACCGATTTGTACACCTGGAAATAACACGGACTGCTCTACGTTTCCTTCGACAACGCACCCTTCATTTACTAATGACTCCACCACGCAGGCGTTTGGCGCAATATATTGAGGAGGCTGATTAGGGTTAACAGAGTATACTTTCCATGAAGAGTCAAATAAATTAAGCTCGTCTTTATCACATAACAAATCCATATTCGCTTCCCATAAGCTTTTTACAGTTCCTACATCTTTCCAATAACCTTGGAATGGATATGCAATTAGCTTTTTCTTTTCATCTAGTAAAAGCGGAATAACATCTTTACCAAAATCATGGCTTGAGTATGGATTGCGTGCATCCATTTCTAAATATTCTTTTAAAATACTCCATTTAAAAATATAAATCCCCATAGAAGCTAGATTATTTTTAGGACGCTGTGGCTTTTCATCGAACTCCATTACATCTAGGTCACTATTTGTATTTAAAATACCAAAACGGCTCGCTTCTTCCCAAGGTACTTCAATAACAGAAATCGTTACATCTGCTTCTTTGTTTATATGATAATCAAGCATATTTTCATAGTTCATTTTATAAATGTGATCACCTGATAGAATCAGTACGTACTCAGGATCATATTGTGTCAAATAGTTTAAATTTTCATAAATAGCGCTAGCCGTGCCTTTATACCACTTTACTCCATCTGACTCCGCGTATGGAGGCAATACTGTGACGCCACCATTCCGTCGGTCCAAATCCCAAGCGCTTCCAATTCCAATGTATGAATTGAGAACTAGCGGTTGATATTGTGTTAATACACCCACTGTTTCAATACCTGAATTTGTACAATTACTTAAAGCAAAATCAATAATTCGATACTTACCACCAAATGGTACAGCTGGCTTTGCTAGATTTTTTGTAAGCGAACTTAGCCGACTACCTTTTCCTCCTGCCAATAACATCGCTACGCATTTCTTTTTTAACATGTTGTTTTCTCTCCCCTCGTTTTCTCTTTGCTCGTAGTATACTAATGCCAAACGGCGGAATATTCATTTCAATGCAAAAAGGTTGACCGTGAAACGATTCATCCACTGATTTTAATGCCTTTTTATTTACAATGCCTGAACCGCCGTACACTTCGTCATCACTGTTAATAACTTCAATGTACTCTGTCTCAACTGGAACTCCAACTTTGTAAGAATGATATGGATGCTCAGAAAAATTGCTAACAACTATAAAAATCTCCTGATTTTCTTTCGACTTGCGAATAAAGGAGAAAATTTGTTGATGATGATTGTTAACATCAATCCATTCAAATCCATCTGGATTATGGTCTAATTCATATAAAGGCTTGCTTCTTTTATAAATCTTGATGAGATCCTTCATATATCCGTTAAGATTGCGATGCATGTCAAAGTCATAAAGCATCCAGTCTAACTCTTCTAAATCTTTCCACTCATCAAATTGGCCAAACTCTCCGCCCATAAATAAAAGCTTTTTTCCAGGGTGTGCAAAGAAATATCCATATAGCAGTCGAAGCTGTGCAAACTTGCGCCAGTAATCACCTGGCATCTTATTAAGCAATGATTTTTTCCCATGTACGACTTCATCATGAGAAAGCGGCAAAATAAAGTTTTCGTTAAACGCATACATTAGTGAAAAGGTCATTTTATCGTGAAGATAGGGACGTCTTTCCACTCCAGCTTCCATGTACGTTAAAACGTCATTCATCCATCCCATGTTCCACTTATAATTAAAGCCTAAACCGCCCTCATACGTAGGTGCTGTAACAAGGGGCCAATCCGTTGAATCTTCTGCCATCATTAATATCGTTTCATCAGATTTAAAAACAGCTTCATTCAATTTTTTTAAGAAGCTGACAGCTCCATCATTTACTGCTTTTCCAGAAGAATTTTGCCAATAAAGCATATTAGCTACAGCATCTACTCGAAATCCATCTATGTGGAAGTACTCCAACCAAAACAAAGCGTTCGAAATGAGAAAACTTTGTACTTCAGGCTTGCCTAAATCGAAATTAGCTGTTCCCCAAACATAGTTTTCACGGTCGGGTTCTTTTTTGTATTCATAAGTAGGTTCTCCATCGAACATATACAGACCATGTTCATCCTTACAAAAATGCCCGGGTACCCAGTCTAAAAGAACGCCTATATTATTTTGATGACACTCATCTATAAAGTTCATCAAATCTTTAGGTGTACCGTATCGACTGGTAGCAGAATAGTATCCAGTTCCTTGATATCCCCAGGATCGGTCGAGCGGATGCTCAATGACTGGTAATAACTCAATATGTGTAAAACCTTGTTCAGCAATATAAGGAATAAGCTCCTGTGCTAATTCACTGTATGTATAAAGGCTGCCATCTTCATGAGTCCTCCAAGACCCTGCATGCAGCTCGTAAATACACAGTGGTCTTTCATATATATTTTGCTGTTTTTTCTTTCTACGCCAATATTGGTCGTTCCATTTGTACCCATCCAATGAGTAAACAATAGACGCAGTGTTTGGACGCACTTCACTGAAGAAAGCGTATGGATCTGCTTTTAATTTTTTTTGATTGCTTTGTGTGATGATTTCATATTTATAAATAGTCCCTTGTTCTAATTCAGGGATAAATGTCATCCAAATACCTTCTTCATTAACTTTAACCATTGAATGTTGAAAACCGTTCCATTTATTAAAATCACCTACAACGCTTACACCCTTTGCATGAGGTGCCCACACGCAAAATCGTACGCCTTCAATTCCTTCTACCGTTACCTGATGCGCACCGAAAATAGAGTAACTGCGAAATAAGTTTCCTTCGTGATACAAATGAACATCAAATTCAGTAGGCTGAACCGCTAGATTCACTTTTGCCACCCCTTTAACTTCAAACATAATATACGCACATAATATACGCTTCTTACCACTCATTCCCTTTTATAGTAAAAACATAAACCTTTTCTACAAATATAATAGAATAAATGTTCTTTAAAATTACTCTTTATTCCATACTCTTCATACTTTATTACTTTATGAATAATTCCATATGATATAGGGAAAATCCTGCTTAAAACTTACTTTTTATTCTGAAAATTCATAGTAATTATTCCTAACTATTATTCCTGTTTACTTAATCTTTAAAAAAGCGCAAATAAAAAAAGGTTTGCATATATGCAAACCTTTTTAAGATGACCCGTACGGGATTCGAACCCGTGTTACCGCCGTGAAAGGGCGGTGTCTTAACCGCTTGACCAACGGGCCATATTTAAATTTAAAACGACTGGCGGAGAAGGAGGGATTTGAACCCTCGCGCCGCTTACACGACCTACACCCTTAGCAGGGGCGCCTCTTCAGCCACTTGAGTACTTCTCC